>NZ_JBIMMV010000001.1:0-610786 GCF_044628475.1 Arthrobacter sp. BPSS-3 | reverse complement strand
ACGAATGGGGAAAAGCCCGGCCCAGGCCCGCGAACGCGGCCTGATCAAACCGAAGGGACCGGCTTGGTCTGTCAGAAGTACTTCGGTAACACCCGCCCCACGGATTGGTCCCCACCCCACCAATATCGTCCTTTACCCATACGGGCGCCGCGGCTAGAGGAACTCGGCGCGGCCTTCCATGCCGGAGGATGCCAGCGCGTGCTCGCGGCGCGGGATGCGGCCAGCCAGCCGGGCCAGGCGGCCCGCGGCGACGGCGTGTTTGAACGCCTCCCCCATCAGCACCGGGTTTTGCGCCCGGGTCACCGCTGTGGCCAGCAGCACGGCATCGCAGCCCAGCTCCATGGCCAACGCCGCATCCGAGGCCGTGCCGATGCCGGCGTCGAGGACCACGGGTACCGAGGCCCGGGAGACGATCAGTTCGATGTTGTGCGGGTTCAGGATGCCTAGGCCGGTGCCGATCGGCGCGCCCAGCGGCATGACGGCCGTGGCACCGAGGTGCTCCAGGCGCAACGCCAGGACCGGATCGTCGTTCGTGTAGGCGAAGACCTTGAACCCGCGCGCCACCAGCTGTTCGGTGGCGTCGGCCAGTTCCAGGGCGTCCGGAAGCAGCGTCTGTTCGTCGGCGATCACTTCGAGCTTCACCCAGTCCGTCTCCAGCGCCTCGCGGGCCAGTTCGGCGGTGAGCACCGCGTCGCGGGCGGTGAAGCATCCTGCGGTGTTGGGCAGCACCCGGATGTTGCGGTCGGCCAGCAGTTGGAACAGCGATCCGCTCTCTGCCGGGGAGTAGCGGCGCATCGCCACGGTGGTCAGTTCCGTTCCGGACGCTTCCAGTGCGGCGCCGAGGCCGTCGAGGCTGGGTGCGCCGCCGGTGCCCATGATGAGCCGGGAGCCCAGCTCCACGCCGTCGAAGGTCACCGGGTCGCGGTGCGCCGTGGCCTTCACGGCGGGCTCCTGCGCGGTGTCTGCTTCGTTCATGCCGTTCATCCTCCCTGTACCGCGGTGACGAGTTCGACGTCGTCGCCCTCGATGAGTTCTGTTGCGTGCCACCGGCTGCGGGGCACGACCTCGGCGTTGCGCGCGACGGCGACGCCGAGTTTGCGTCCGTCCGTGGCCTGGCCGTTGTCCGCCAGGGGCCGGCCGGTGACGCCGCTGACGAGGGCGCCGACCGTGGCGTTGTCCGGGAGCGCGTGCGGCTTCCCGTTGAGGGTGATGTTCATGCGGTTGTCCTGTGGGTCGCGGGGTGGAGAGCGTTGGTTAAGCTGGTCGACTGGTTGTGCTCAGCGTCGGTGCGTGGGCGGTCGAAGCGGTCCGGGAGGAACCCGTCCCAGCGCGGGTCCGGGGTGCCGTCCAGCAGCTCCCGGCAGATGGCCGCGGCCGCCGGGGTCAGCAGCACACCGTGCCGGAAGAAGCCGGTGGCGATCACCAGGCCCGGAACGTGGCCGCCGCCGGCGGCACGGACCCGTCCCAGCAGCGGGGCGTTGTCCGGGGTGCCGGGGCGTGCCCTGGCCGTGGCCTCGACGAGTTCCAGCTCGGCGACGGCCGGGACCAGCTGCTGGGCATCGCGCAGCAGCTGGTAGACCCCTCCGGCGGAGACGCCCAGGTCCCCGGCCTGGTCCTCGCGCTGGGTGGCGCCAACCACCACGGTTCCGTCTCCGCGCGGAACGATGTAGACCGGGACACCCCGGACCAGCCCGCGCACGGTGGAACTCAGCAATGGACGCAGGCGTTCGGGCACCCGGAGCCGGAGGATGTCGCCGTGGACCGGCCGCAGCGGCAGGGTGAGCCCGGCCGGGAGGTCCTGCAGGGCGGCGGCGCCCAGGCCGTTGGCCACGATGGTCTCGGCCGACCGGATCTCCTCTCCCCCGCTGAGCCGCACGCCGGCGATCCGGCCGTCCGCCTCGATTAGGCCCGCGGCGCGGTGCGGGACGGCCCGGAATGCGGTGTCGGCTGCCAGCAGGGCTCTGATCCGGGTGATCAGGCGGCGCGGGTCCACCTGGTGGTCGGCGGGGATCTCGAAGGCGCAGGAGATCGCCGGGCTGAGCAACGGTTCGCGGCGGCGGGCCTCCCGCACGGTGAGGGGTTCGACGGACAGTCCGGAGGCCACCTGGAGGGCGCGCAGGTCCGCGAGCGCCTGCCGGTCCGCGGCGTCGGCGCCCACGGCGAGGGTCGGCGTCGTGAGGTAGCCGGTGCCGGCTCCCCCGTCGCCGCCGTCGGCGAGGCTGCCGGCGAAGGCGGGCCAGAGCCTGGAGGACTCCAGCATCAGGGGCAGCAGTCCCTCCTCCTGGTAGTGGAGTTCGCTGACGGGTGCCAGCATCCCGGCGGCGGCCCAGCTGGCGCCGTCCCCGGGGGCGTCGTCGATCAGCGCCACGGTGCGTCCGGAGCGCCGGAGTTCCCAGGCGATGCCGTGGCCGATCACGCCCCCGCCAATCACGACGGCGTCGAGGGGGCCGTCAGGCCGGGCACCGGGGCCGTGCGGCCGGGCCTTAGGGCTGGGGGTGGTGTTCATGGGTTCCTTCCCTACGCCGGTACTAGCCGGATCAGGTCAAGTGGTCGGCTCTGACGCCCTCTCAGCCCTGCGCCGTCGACGGCGTGCGGGGCTCCCGCGGTATGCGCCCAGTTTAGAGGAACTACGCTTGGGGCATGAGCCAGGATGTCCACAGCACCGCCCGTTTGTACCTCTGCACCGATGCCCGCAAGGACCGCGGAGACTTTGAAGCCTTTGTCGATGCCGCGTTTACCGGGGGCGTGGACATCATCCAGCTCCGCGACAAGACCATCGAAGCCGCGGAGGAACTGGAGCTGCTGGAGGTCCTGCACACGGTCGCGGCGCGCCACGGCCGGCTCTGGGCCGTCAACGACCGCGCCGACCTGGCCTCGCTGGCCGGTGCCCCGGTGTTCCACATCGGGCAGAAGGACATTCCGTTCGGAGCGGCCCGGGACTTCCTCGGCAAGGACACCGTGATCGGCCTGTCCACCCACACCCCGGAGCAGGTCGACGCCGCCATCGCCGCCGCGCCGGGCCGGAGCGGGCTGGACTACTTCTGCGTGGGCCCGGTCTGGGCGACACCCACCAAGCCCGGCCGGGCCGCCGTCGGCCTGGACCTGGTCCGCTACGCCGCCGACGCGATCGAGCGCGCCGAGGCCGCTGGCGACGGCGGCAAGGTGGCCGGCGTCGTGCCGTGGTTCGCGATCGGCGGCATCGACCTGACAAATGTGGAGCAGGTCCTCGACGCCGGGGCCCGGCGGATCGTGGTGGTCCGGGCGATCACCAAGGCGGACGACCCCGCCGCTGCGGCGCAGGCCCTGCTCGCCGCCCTCGACGCCCGGGCTTAGTCGCGGCCGTGCGTAAGCGCGGCCGGTCGCCTCGGCCTCACCGGCCGCAGGCCCTCTACCCGGCCAGGCCCAGCAGGGTCATCCGGCGGGAGTGCGCCGTGGCCAGCGAAGTCAGCAGCGCCCGGACCGGATCCGTGCCCGCAGGGACGCCGTTGCCCGTTGCCCCGTTGCCCGCTGCTTCCGAACCCTGGACGGCCAGGAAAGCGTGGTCGGCCGCGACCCGCTGCGCCTGGGTCAGCGCCTCGCCGAGAAGCCGCCGTGCCCACAGCGCCAGCCGGGAGGCCAGCCGGGGATCGTCGGCCAGGGCCTGCTTGAGCCGTTCACGCAGCACCCCGGTGGCCTCTTCGGAGGCCTGGACCTGCTCCACGAGGGCCGCGGTGGCGGGATCCAGCCGCGGAATCAGGGAACGGTAGAAGTCGGCGGAGACGGTGTCGATGACATACGCCTTCATCAGCGACTCGAACCAGTCGGCCGGCCGCGTCCGCTCATGGAAGTGGTCAACCGAGCGCTGGAACGGCACCATGGCGCCCTCCACGTCCTCGCCCATGTCCCGCAGCCGGGCGCACACGAGTTCGTAGTGCTCGAACTCCCGCACCGCCAGCCGGCCCAGCACGGCCCTGTCCCGGAGGGCGGGCGCGTAGCGGGCGTCGGAGGAGAGCCGTTCAAAGGCGGAGAGTTCGCTGTAGGCCATCACGCCGAGCAGGTCCGTGAGAAAGCGGTGATCGCGGGCGGAATCCGGCGTCGGAGTGCTCATCGTTCAAGACTAGCGGCGGATTTCGGGCTACCCTGACTTTCGTGTCTCACCATCGCCTGACGCCGAGCGTCCGCCAGCAGCAAAACCAGCTCGCCGAGGCGCTGAAGGCCCTGCGCACCGTCCTGGAACTGCCCGGGCCGTTCCCCAAGGAGGCGCTGCGCGACGCCGAGGCGGCGGTGGCCGGGCACGAACTTCCCGGCCTGGACCTGACCCACGTGGAGTTCGTGACGATCGACCCGGCGTCGTCCACGGACCTGGACCAGGCCCTGTTCATTGACCGCTCCGGCGACGGATACAAGGTCTTCTACGCGATCGCCGATGTCCCGTCCTTCGTGGCCCCCGGCGGCCCGCTCGACGCCGAGACGCGCCGCCGCGGGCAGACCTTCTACACGCCCGAGGGCCGCATCCCGCTCCACCCCGAGGTCATCAGCGAGGCCGCCGGCAGCCTCCTGGCCGGCCAGCTCTGCGCGGCCTTCGTCTGGGAGTTCGAGCTCGACGCCGCCGCCGAGGTGTCCTCGGTCCTGGTGCGCCGCGCCCGGGTCATCAGCCGCGCCAAGCTCAGTTACGCCGGGGTGCAGGCGGACCTCGACGCCGGCACGGCCGCCCCCGTCCTGGAACTGCTGAAAGAGGTCGGCGGCAAGCGGGTGGAGCTCGAGCGGCAGCGCGGCGGAGCGAGCCTGAACATGCCGGACCAGGAAATCGAACAGCTCCCCGACGGCGGCTACCGGATCGTCGCGGCTCCCCCGCTGCCGGTGGAGGACTGGAACGCGCAGATCTCGCTGATGACCGGAATGGCCGCCGCGGGCCTGATGCTCAAGGGCAAGGTGGGCATCCTGCGGACCATGCCCGCGCCGGACGAACGCTCCCTGCGCCACTTCCGCCGGCAGACCGGAGCGCTCGGCAAGCCGTGGGACGGGGAGACCAGCTACGGGGAATACCTGCGCACCCTGGACCCCACAGACCCCAAGCAGCTGGCCATCCTGCACTCGGCCGGGATGCTGTTCCGCGGCGCCGGCTACACCCCGTTCGATGGCAGCGTCCCGGACGACGCCATCCAATCCGCCATCGGCGCGTCGTACGCGCACTCCACCGCCCCGCTGCGGCGGCTGATCGACCGGTTCGTCCTGGTCATCTGCGAGGCGCTCTCGAACGGCGCTGAAGTTCCCGCCTGGGCCCGGGAGGCGCTGCCGTCCCTGCCCGCGATCATGGCGGCCTCGGACCAGCTCGCCGGGAAGCTGGAGCGGATGTCCCTGGACACGGTCGAGGCGGCGCTGCTAGTCAACCACGTCGGCCAGGAGTTCGACGCCGTCGTCATTTCCGGGTCGAAGCCCGCCAACGGTAACGGCGCGGGGGCCGGCAACGGCAACGGGAACGGGACAAAACCCAACGGCAACGGTCCGTCCGGAATCGTGCAGATCGCAGAGCCGGCCGTGACCGCCCGATGCCCGGGTGAGATGGAGTCGGGCAGCCTGGTCCGGGTACGCGTCGTCTCGGCTGACATCGCCGCCCGCGAGGTGCGGCTGGAGCTCGCCGGCTGAGGCCGCACCGCGCCGCAACGGCCGCGCCGTCGGGGACGCAGGGGCCGAACGGCTAGACTGGAAGGGTAGTAATGGATGCCCGGTCGTTGATTTCCTCGTAATTTCGAATCAACAAGCCCGCCCCTACGCGATCTTGAGACACACCCGCTGGTCCCAGTGCCAGCATCTAGATAGCCCGCGATCGGCTCCACTGGACTTGCTTGCGCCTACCGAGCGTGCTCCGGAACGGCCCTCCGCCGCCCCGTCGAGCAGGCAGCGCAACCCAAATGAATAAGGAAACTCCCCGTGAGTGAATTGCACACGCATCAGCTTCTGACCGACGAATCCGGCACGGAATCGATCGAACCGGAAGAAACCATCAGCTCCGACGAGGCGCCCCACGCCCTTCCGGAAAAGACGTTCGCCGACTTCAACGTCCGCGCCGACATCGTCGAGTCCCTGGCCGACGCCGGGATCACACACCCGTTCCCCATCCAGGCCATGACCCTGCCGGTGGCCCTGGGCGGCCACGACATCATCGGCCAGGCCAAGACCGGTACCGGCAAGACCCTCGGCTTCGGCATCCCCGCGCTGCAGCGGGTCGTCGGCCGCGACGACGCCGGCTACGACGCCCTCCCGACACCGGGTGCCCCGCAGGCCCTCGTGATCGTCCCGACCCGCGAGCTCGCCGTCCAGGTCGCCAACGACCTGCAGAACGCGGCCCGCAAGCGCAACGCCCGGATCGCCACCATCTACGGCGGCCGCGCGTACGAGCCGCAGGTCGATGCGTTGCAGAAGGGCGTGGAGGTTGTCGTCGGCACCCCCGGCCGCCTGATCGACCTGTTCAAGCAGAAGCACCTGGTGCTCAAGAACGTGAAGATGGTCATCCTCGACGAGGCCGACGAGATGCTGGACCTGGGCTTCCTGCCCGACGTCGAGACGCTGATCGCCGCCACCCCGGCCGTGCGCCAGACCCTGCTGTTCTCCGCCACCATGCCCGGCCCGGTCATCGCCATGGCCCGCCGCTACATGAGCCAGCCCACCCACATCCGCGCCGCGGACCCCGAGGACGAGGGCCTGACAAAGCGGGACATCCGCCAGCTGATCTACCGCGCCCACAGCATGGACAAGGTCGAGGTGGTGGCCCGGATCCTGCAGGCCCGCGGCCGCGGCCGGACCATCATCTTCACCAAGACCAAGCGCACCGCCGCAAAGGTCGCCGAGGAACTCGTGGACCGCGGGTTCGCGGCCGCCGCCATCCACGGTGACCTCGGCCAGGGCGCCCGCGAACAGGCGCTGCGCGCCTTCCGCAACAACAAGGTGGATGTCCTTGTCGCCACCGACGTCGCCGCCCGCGGCATCGACGTCGACGACGTCACGCACGTGATCAACTACCAGTGCGTCGAGGACGAGAAGATTTACCTGCACCGCGTGGGCCGCACCGGCCGCGCCGGCAACAAGGGCACCGCCGTGACCTTCGTGGACTGGGACGACATGCCGCGCTGGGGCCTGATCAACAAGGCCCTCGGCCTGAGCGTTCCGGAACCCATCGAGACCTACTCCTCCTCCCCGCACCTGTTTGAGGACCTGGATATCCCCGAGGGAACCAAGGGCCGCCTGCCGCGCGACAAGCGCGTCCTGGCCGGCGTGGACGCCGAGGAACTCGAGGACCTAGGCGAGACCGGCAAGAAGAACCCGCGCAGCAGCGGACGTGACGGCGCCCGCACCGGCTCCCGCGACGGCGGCCGCTCGGGCTCCCGTGAGGGCGGACGCTCCGGCGGCCGCGAGGGTTCGCGGGCCGGTTCGTCCGAAGGCGGCCGCGAGGGCGGACGTTCCGGCTCCCGCTCCGGTTCGCGCGAAGGCTCCCGCGAAGGCACCCGCGAAGGTTCGCGCCGTCGTCGGACCGCCCCCGAGCAGGAGACGGCCGCAGCGCCCGCGGAGGCCACCGGCCGCGCCGCCGCCGCGACGTCCGCCACCGAGGTTGACCGGGCCACCCGTGCCCGCCGCCGCACCCGGACCCGCCGCCACAACGGCGAAGTGGTTTCCGGGGAGGCCCAGGGCGGTACCGCGACGCGCAGCGCCGAGGCCTAATCCCCACCATGCCTGACTCCGTCTGGGCGCCGGACGGCAGCAACCTGGTGGTACACGCGGACAACGCGGAGTACCTCCAGACGCTGCCGGACGGCGCCTTCACCCTCATCTACGTGGACCCGCCCTTCAACACCGGCCGGGTCCAGAAGCGCCAGGAAACGAAGATGGTGCTCAACGCCGACGGCGTGGGCGACCGGGTGGGTTTCAAGGGCCGCTCCTACGACACGATCAAGGGCGCCCTGCACAGCTACGACGACGCCTTCAGCGACTACTGGTCTTTCCTGGAGCCACGGCTGGTGGAGGCGTGGCGGCTGCTGGCGGATGACGGCACGCTCTATCTGCACCTGGATTACCGCGAGGTGCACTACGCCAAGGTGATGCTGGACGCGATCTTCGGCCGCGAGTGCTTCCTCAACGAGATCATCTGGGCCTACGACTACGGCGCCCGCGCGAAGTTCCGCTGGCCCACCAAGCACGACAACATCCTCGTGTACGTCAAGAACCCGGCGAAGTACCACTTCGACAGCGCCGAGGTGGACCGGGAGCCGTACATGGCGCCGGGTCTGGTCACGCCGGCCAAGCGGGAGCTCGGCAAGCTGCCCACCGACGTCTGGTGGCACACCATCGTCTCCCCCACCGGCCGGGAGAAGACCGGGTACCCGACGCAGAAGCCCGAGGGGCTGATCCGCCGCGTGGTGGCAGCCTCCAGCCGGCCCGGGGACTGGTGCCTGGACTTCTTCGCCGGCTCCGGGACGCTAGGCGCCGTGGCCTCAAAGCTGGGCCGCAAATTCGTCTGCGTGGACCAGAACCAGGCGGCCATCGACGTCATGGCCAAGCGCCTGTCCGGCGCCGCCGAGTTCACCGCCCACCCGGCCACGCCGCCTGCCTGAGAGCCCGGCCTGAGAACTGGGCCTGAGCGCTACATCCAGCTCTTCACGAAGGAGTGTACGGCGTCGGCGATCATCTGCACGGCGATCGCCGAAAGCAACAGGCCGGCAATCCGGGTGACCAGCTCGACGCCGTTCTCCCCCAGCGCCCGCTGCACCAGCCCGGCGAACCGCATCGCCAGGTACAGGGACGCCAGCGTCACGGCGATGCCCACGCCCACCGCAAGGTACTGCGGCACCGTCGAGGACCGCTGGACGAACACCATCACCGCGACAATCGCGCCAGGTCCGGCCATCAACGGCGTGCCCAGCGGGACGAACGCCACGTTCGTGTACTTCGCCGCGCTCTCCTCCCCGCCGGTGGACCCGGTCAGCAACTGCAGCGCGATAAGGACCAGCAGCAGGCCGCCGGCGCCCTGCAGCGCCGCCAGGGAGATGTGCATGTAGTTCAGGATGGACTGGCCGAAAATCGCGAAGGTGACAATCACGCCGGTGGCCACCACGAGCGCCTGCAGGGCCGAAAGGTTGCGTTCCTTCGCGTTCATCTGCGCCGTCAGGGACATGAAGATGGGCACCGTGCCCGGCGGGTCCATGATCACGAAGAGCGTCACGATCACCGAGGCCAGCAGCTGCAGGTCGATCCAGTCCATCAGCGCACCACCGCGGTGCCGCTGGCGAGTTCCTCGATGCGTGCCAGCACCTCCGGGGCGGTGGTGTTCTCACCCAGCAGGTTCGGCTTCCCGGCGCCGTGGTAATCGGAGGAGCCGGTCACCAGCAGGTCGTGCTCGGTGGCCAGGCGGCGCAGGAAGGCCCGGCCCTGTTCGGGGTTGTCCCGGTGGTTGATCTCGAGGCCGGCCAGGCCGGCGTCGATCATCTCCCGGTAGGTGTGCTCGCCGACGATCCGGCCGCGGGAGGACGCCACCGGGTGGGCGAAGACCGGGACCCCGCCGGCGGCCCGGACGAGTTCGACGGCGGCCGCCGGATCCGGGGCGTAGTGCTGCACCCAGTAGCGGGACCGGGAGGTCAGGATCGTCTCGAAGGCCTCGCTCCGGTCCTCGACGACGCCGGCGGCCACGAGCGCGTCGGCGATGTGCGGGCGGCCCAGGGTAGCGCCGGGGGCCACGTGGTGGATCACGTCGTCCCAGCTGAGCGGGTAGTCCTCGGCCAGCAGGCTGACCATCCGCTCGGCCCGGGTGAAGCGGGCGTCCTTGGACTTGGTGATCTCCTCCAGCAGCCCCGGGTGGGCGGGGTCGTGCAGGTAGCTGAGCAGGTGCACGCTGATGCCCTCGCGGGTCCGGCACGAGACCTCCATGCCCGGGACCAGGGCCACCCCCAGCTTCAAGGCCGCGGCGGAGGCCTCGGCCCAGCCGTCCGTGGTGTCGTGATCGGTCAGGGCCACCACGTCGAGTCCGGCCCCCGCGGCGGCGGCGATCAGCTCCGCCGGCGGCTGGGTTCCATCGGAAACATTCGAGTGGGCATGCAGGTCTATCCTCACCTGCCCAGCCTAGTAGATCGGGGTGCCTCCGGGCCCCGGGCGGCCTGTTGGCCTAAGCCGCGCCGCTGGTGAGACGATGGGGACGTGAACGATGCAGATAACACCCAGATCTCCGCTTCCCAGCCCCTCGAAGAGCGCGTCAACAACCGCTCCCAGCGCCCCGCTTCCGAGGCCTTCAAGGCCTTCATGGCCAGCAACTGGGCGGCCGCCCCGGCAGAGCTGCCGGAACGGGACGCCGTCGCCGGCCACGCCGCCTCCCGCCGCAAGGCCATCTCCGAGCAGTTCAAGGGTGAACGCCTGGTGATCCCGGCCGGCCCGTTGAAGGTCCGCTCCAACGACTGCGACTACCGCTTCCGCCCGCACTCGGGGTTCGCGCACCTGACCGGCCTCGGCCTGGACCACGAGCCCGACGCCGTCCTGATCCTGGAGCCCACGGATGAGGGCAAGGGCGACGACGGCGGCCACCACCACGCGACGCTGTACTTCCGTCCGCTGGCCGGCCGCGACACCGAACAGTTCTACGCCGACGCCCGCTCCGGTGAATTCTGGATCGGCGCCCGCCCGACCCTCGCCGAGTTCAAGGCCCGCCTGGGCCTGGCGACCGCCGACCTGGCCGAACTCGAACTGGCCATCACCAAGGACGTCGGGGCGCCCGAGATCGGCGGGATCTCCATCCGCCTCGTCCGCAAGGTCGACGAGAACATCGACGCCCTCGTGGACACCGCCCGCTACAACACCGCCAAGGACCCGGAAAACCTGGACCTCGGCGTGCTGGACGCCCTCGACGAGAAGCTCAGCGAGGCCCTCTCCGAACTCCGCCTGATCAAGGACGAGTGGGAAATCGAGCAAATGAAAATCGCCGTCGCCGCCACGGTGGAAGGTTTCACCGAGGTGGTTAAGGCCCTTCCGCGCGCGCTCACCCACCACCGCGGCGAGCGCGTGGTCGAGGGCGCGTTCTTCGCCCGCGCCCGTGAAGAAGGCAACGAACTCGGCTACGACACCATCGCCGCGTCCGGCAACAACGCCACGGTGCTGCACTGGACCCGGAACACCGGCAAGGTCAACGCGGGCGAACTGCTCCTGCTGGACGCCGGCGTCGAGGCGGACTCGCTCTACACCGCCGACGTCACCCGCACCCTGCCGGCCAACGGCACCTTCTCCGAGATCCAGCGCAAGGTGTACGAGGCCGTCCTGGACGCCGCCGACGCCGGTTTCGCCGCCGCCCAGCCCGGCACCAAGTTCCGCGACATCCACACCGCCGCCACCACGGTCCTGGCCGAGCGCCTGTCCGAGTGGGGCCTGTTGCCGGTTTCCGTGGAGGAGGCCATCAGCGTCGAGGGCCAGCAGCACCGGCGCTGGATGCCGCACGGCACCAGCCACCACCTGGGCCTGGATGTGCACGACTGCGCCCAGGCCAAGCGTGAGCTGTACCTGGACGGTGTGCTCACGCCCGGCATGGTCTTCACGATCGAACCGGGCCTGTACTTCAAGGACGAGGACCTGGCCATCCCTGCCGAGTACCGCGGCATCGGCGTCCGGATCGAGGACGACATCCTGATGACTGAGGACGGCCCGGTCAACCTCAGCGCCGCCCTGCCGCGCAAGGCCGACGACGTCGAGTCCTGGATGGCGGGCATCTACCAGGAAGTCGACGCCCAGTAGGCACCCGACCCCACCTACGAGAGAGGACCCCCGGCGCAGCGCCGGGGGTCCTCTCTTTGTCTCTTGGGTTCAGCTACTGCTGCTGCTGGCCGCCCTCGGGCTGCTGGCCCTCCTGCTTCGGCGCATCGCCGACCCGGATGCCGTACTGAGGGCGTCCGTCCGGCAGGTCCGGGTAGCGGACGGCGGAGGGGCGGGCGGGCTGCTGGTTCTGCTCGCCGGCCGGGGCACCGTACGGGCCCTGCTGGGGTCCGGGCTGCTGCTGGCCCGGCTGCTGGCCGGCTTCCGGGGAGCGCTGGCCGTAGGGGTCGGTCCAGCCGGCCGGACGCTGCGGGCCCTGCGGCTGGCCCTGCTGCGGGCCGCCGTACTGGGGTCCGGTCTGCTGCGGACCATTCTGCCGGGGACCGTTCTGCTGGTGGCCGCCCCAGGGCTGCTGGCCCTGCTGCGGGGTGTGCTGCTGGTAGCCGGCCGCGTCGGAGCGGTTCATCGGCAGCTGCTGGAGCAGGCGGCGCGCCTCGTGGGACGCCTCGAAGGCCACCACCACGTCGTAGTTGGTGGCCACCACCTGGCTGGTGGAGGTGAAGTCACGCTTGCCGCGCTGCATGGCGTAGGTGACGATGCCGAACAGCATGAAGAACGCGGCGCCCATCAGCACGGAGGTCATGATGGAGAAGTAGCCGTCCGAGGTGGAGAAGAAGGAGAGCATGACGCCGACGAACAGGCCGAACCACATGCCGCTGAGCGCGCCGGAGAGCGCCACCCGGGGATACGTCAGCCGCCCGGTGACCCGCTCCACCATCTTCAGCTCGTTGCCCACGATCGAGACCAGCTGCACGGGGAACTGCTGGTCCGCGAGGTAGTCCACGGCCTTCTGGGCGTCCAGGTAGGAGCTGTAGGAACCGACCGTGTCACCCTTGGGGACGGCGCGGGCATCGTCCGCCCCGCCCGGAACGTTGGCCTTCGGACCACCAAAAATGTTTGACATAGGCCCATTCTCACCCATCGAGCTGGTGGGTGACTGCAAATTCAGCTAAAAGAGAGCAGACTCGGTAGCCTGTAGGAGTGAGCACCACTCTTTCGCGGGTATTTGTCGCGCGCCTCCTCGGACTGGACGTCTTCGACCCCCTGGGCGACCGTCTCGGCCGGTTGCGCGATGTCGTCGTGCTCTCCCGCGGCAACCGCGGCGCACCCCACGTGGTGGGCATCGTCGTCGAGGTCCCGGGCAAGAAGCGCGTCTTCGTGCCGATGACCCGCATCACCTCGATCGACCAGACCCAGGTGATCTGCACCGGGCTGGTGAACCTGCGCCGCTTCGAACAGCGCGGCGCCGAGACCCTGGTGGTCGCCGAGATGTTCGACCGGCGCGTGACCCTGGCCGACGGCAGCGGCGACGCCACCATCGAGGACATCGCGATGGACCGGCACCGCTCGGGTGACTGGTTTGTCAGCAAGCTCTTCGTCCGCCGCGGCCACTCGCTCTCGCCGCTGAGCCGGCTGCGCCGCAACGAAACCCTCATCATCGACTGGGCCGACGCGCAGCAGGGCGCCCGCACCGAGCCGCAAGCCGCCACCCAGTTCGTCGCCACCCACGAGGACCTCAAGCCGGCCGACTTCGCCGAGGCCCTGCAGGAGATGAGCGACAAGCGCCGTTTCGAGGTGGCCAGCGAACTTCAGGACGAACGACTCGCCGACGTGCTCCAGGAGATGCCCGAGGGTGACCAGGTGGAGATCCTGTCCGCCCTCGACGTCGAACGCGCCGCCGACGTGCTGGAGGAGATGGACCCGGACGACGCCGCCGACCTCCTCGCCGAGCTCCCCTCCGCCCAGGCCGAGGAACTCCTGCAGCTGATGGAGCCCGAGGGCGCCGAGGACGTCCGGCGCCTGCTCGAGTACGACGAGGACACCGCCGGCGGCCTGATGACCCCGGTCCCGGTGATCCTCCCGCCCGAGGCGACCGTGGCCGAGGCCCTGGCGCACGTCCGCCGAGAGGAGCTCTCCCCCGCCCTGGCGTCCTCGATCTTCATTGCCCGGCCGCCGCTGGAGACCCCCACCGGGCGGTTCCTCGGCGTCGTCCACATCCAGCAGCTGCTGCGTTACCCGCCGCCTGAACCCTTGGGCAATCTGGTGGACAAAAATCTGGAGCCCGTCTCCGACCAGGCGCACATCAGCGAGGTGGCCCGCACCCTGGCCACCTACAACCTCAACTCGCTTCCCGTGGTCAACGACGACGGCCGGCTTGTCGGGGCGGTGACTGTTGACGACGTGCTTGATCATCTGTTGCCCGACGACTGGCGCGCCCACGAGGATGACGCCCCGATAAGGAAGCTTGGAGGCCGCATTGGCTGAACTCAGCACCCCCCGGAACTCCAACGTCCGTCCCGGCACCCGCTCCGCCGGCACCCTCGACACCCCGCTGAGCGGCCGGCAACGCATCCTGCCCAAGCTCTCACCCAACCCGGACGCGTTCGGCCACGCCACCGAGGGCTTCGCCCGCTTCATGGGAACGCCACAGTTCCTGGTGTACATGACCGTGTTCTGTGTCTTCTGGCTGGCCTGGAACACCTGGGCGCCCAGTGACTGGCAGTTCGACTCCAAGGACCTCGGCTTCACGCTGCTGACCCTGATGCTCTCGCTCCAGGCCTCCTACGCCGCTCCCCTGCTGCTGCTGGCCCAAAACCGCCAGGATGACCGGGACCGCGTCTCGCTGCAGCAGGACCGGCAGCGCGCCGAACGGAACCTCTCGGACACCGAATACCTGACCCGGGAACTGGCGTCCCTACGCATCGCGCTGCGCGAAGTCGCCACCCGCGACTACGTCCGCGCGGAACTGCGCAGCCTGCTGGAGGACATGCTGGAGGCGCAGGAGGAGCTCCGCAACCAGGACGAACCCGGCGCCGGTCCGGACAACCCGCGGGACAAGGTCAAAGAGCACCTCAGGGAACGCCGGGACAAGCAGCGCGGTCCCCGCACCCAGCAGATCCCCCGCGTCCGCGTCGACGGCGGCGCCGAGACCCAGGGCCGCCGCTCGGTCCCCGAAAGCTGACATTGGTGAACACCCTGCAGGATCACTCCGGCGCGCCCGGACTGGAAACGGCGGTCCGCGCCGCGCTGGCCACCGTCATTGACCCGGAGCTGCGCCGCCCCATCACCGAGCTCGGGATGGTCGACGCGGTGGAGGTCTCCGACGACGGCCGGGTGCGGATCAGCGTGTTGCTGACCATCGCCGGCTGCCCGCTGCGCGGCACCATCACCGCCGACTGCGAGGCGGCGCTGGCCGCCGTCCCGGGCGTCACCGCCGTCGACGTCGAGCTCAAGGTGATGACGCAGGAACAGCGGGACGCGCTCAAGGAGATGCTGCGCGGCCCGGGCGGTGTCCGCGGCATCCCCTTCAACCAGCCCGGCTCCCTCACCAAGGTCTACGCCGTGGCCAGCGGCAAGGGCGGCGTGGGCAAGTCCTCCGTCACGGTCAACCTCGCCTCCGCGCTGGCGGCGAAGGGTCTGCGGGTGGGGATCGTCGACGCCGACGTCCACGGCTTCTCCGTTCCGGCGCTGATGGGCATCACCGCCGCCCCCACCCGGGTGGACGACATGATCCTGCCGCCGGTGGCCCACGGCGTGAAGGTCATCTCCATCGGCATGTTCGTCGCCGGGAACCAGCCGGTGGCCTGGCGCGGGCCCATGCTGCACCGGGCGCTGGAGCAGTTCCTGACGGACGTCTACTTCGGGGACCTCGACGTGTTGTTCCTGGACCTGCCGCCGGGTACAGGGGACATCGCCATCTCCGTGGCGCAACTGCTGCCCGGTGCCGAGCTCCTGGTGGTCACCACCCCGCAGGCTGCCGCGGCGGACGTCGCCGAACGTGCCGGCACCATCGCCGCGCAGACCGGGCAGACGGTGGCGGGCGTCGTCGAGAACATGTCCTACCTGCAGCTGCCCGACGGCGGCCGGATGGAGCTGTTCGGCAGCGGCGGTGGCAAGGTCCTCACCGAGCGGCTCTCCGCCACGGTCGGCGCCGACGTGCCGCTCCTGGGCCAGATTCCGCTGGAGATCCTGCTGCGCGAGGGCGGCGACGCCGGCACCCCGCTGGTGCTGGCGCACCCGGAAACCCCGGCCGCGGCGGCATTGGACGCCATCGCGGGCCGGCTCGCCTCCGTCCCCCGGAACCTCGCCGGCCGCCCGCTGGGACTCCAGCCCCGCTGAGCGTACGGCATCCGGCGCCTGGCGCCTAGGACGGGGTTCGCTGCCCCTAGGTGGCTTCGGTGTCGAAGGGGGCCGGCACGCCCTCGGGCAGCCGTTCCACCACCCGGGCGGGCTTCCGCTCCTCCGCGGCGGCTACGGCCGCGGGAGCACCGGCGCTGACCGGCTTGGTGTCATCCTCCAGCAGGGCCTCGCGGATGATCCGGCGGGGATCGTACTGGCGCGGATCGTACTTCTTCCAGTCCACATCGTCGATGTCGATGCCGACTTCTTCCTTGATCTGTTCCCGCGCGCCGGACGCCATCCGCCGGACTTCCTTGACGATATTCGCCAGTTTCTGGGTGTATTCGGGGAGGCGGCTGGGACCGATCACCAGGAGGCCGATGATCAGCAGCAGAATGAACTCCGGGCCGTTGATTCCAAACACTCTAGGAAGATTACCCTCTCGTCCCGGGAGCCGACGATTCGGCGTCGGAACGTCCCCCGGCACCCCGCGTGCCGGTGAAAATGCGGGCGCTCATCGGGCCAGGAGCTCAACAACGCGCTGCAGGCCCCGGCCCAGCCGGGTCTGCAGGGACTCCGCGGCCGGGGCAGCGCCAGCACCGGCCCCGGGGCCCGCGGTGGAGGGCTGGGCGGGCAGCAGCGCCGCGGCGACGCCGTCGTCCGTCTCGGCCGGCGGAGCCTCGGCGACCACGGTGAAAGTGGCGCGTTCGGTCCGGTAGATGGCCCGGTAGGGCGGCTGGCGGTTGACCCAGAGGACACCGGGTGCCCCGTGCCCTGCGGCGTCGGCGGCCGTAGCGTTCAGCGTGACGGGCACGAAGCCGTCGGCCGGGGCCGGGTGGCCGGTGAGGACGTTGACGGGCACAGCGCCCTCAGAGCCAGCGGCAGTACCGGCGGGATCCGGGTGTTGTTCCAGCACCGTGGCGAAGGACTGTCCGTCGGTCAGGCGCAGCTCCAGGACGTCTTTTCCGTCCGCCGCGCCCGCACGCGCCCAAGCGAGGTGGTAGCCGAGGTCGCGAAACTCGGGGCAGGCCCAGCCGCGGGCGCGAAGCGCGGAGAGTTGCTCGGCGCTGAGCGATTCGGCCGGCGCGATGTCCGGTTCACCGCTCAACCGCCAGCCGGAGACGGAGGCCATCTGGGCGGAGACGAAGCGGCCGGTTCCGGGCGGGGTGAGCGCATCGGTGAAGGCAGGCGCGCCGGCGGCAGCCCCGCTTTCTTCACCGAGGACGTAGGCGGTACCCGCGGTCAGGCAGGTGGCTGCGGCCACGCCCCCGGTCACGGCGGCGGCCAGCCGGACCCGCGCGTTGCGGGCCGGTGCAGGGGCGACGGGCCGGGCGGCAGGCGTCCCGGCCCCGGGGGATGCGGCATGGGGCTGTGCGGTACCCGGGCGCGTGATTTCGGGTTGCTGCGCCATCTCGCTGGTCCTTGCCAGCAACCGGGCGGTCAGGTCGCCGCTGGCCTCCGGGACGGCGGCGTTGCGGAGCCGCTGCAGGTACTGCCGCTCGTGGGCCTGGCGCCGCCTGCAGCCGGCGCAACGCTGCAGATGGCGTTGGAGGCGGCGCTCGGCCGCCGCACTGGGCAGCACCCTGGCCGACCGGTCACGCCGGGCCTGCCGGGCGAGGAACTTACACGCCAGGCCCCCCAGGAGAACTCTCAGCTGTGCCATCGTCCCGTCAGAGCAAACCGGCGATGCGCGGCATCTTCAGGCGGGGCTTCAGGGCGGCCTTGGGCTGCGGACGGGGGTCACGGTGGGCGAGCTTCTCGCGCAGCAAGGTCCGGCCGCGGTGGATGCGGGAGCGGACGGTGCCGAGCTTGACGTCCAGGGCGGCGGCGACCTCGTCGTAGGAGAGGCCCTCCAGGTCGCAGAGGACGACGGCGGCCCGGAAGTCCGGCGGCAGCTCCTCGAGGGCGGCCTGCACGTCCAGGTCCAGATTGTTCAGCTCGAAGCTCTGCTCCGGGCCCGGTTCCCGGCCGGGGATCCGGGATTCGGCGTCTTCGGCCAGCGCATCGAACCGGATCCGGCTCTTGCGGCGGGCCTGGTCCAGGAAGAGGTTGGTGGTGATGCGGTGCAGCCAGCCGTCGAGGGTGCCGGGCTTGAAGTTCTCGAGCGACCGGAAGACACGGACGAAGACCTCCTGGGTGAGGTCCTCGGCGTCGTACTTGTTGCCCGTCAGCCGGTAGGCGAGGCGGTAGACCTTGGCAGAGTGGTTCGTGACCACTTCCTCCCACGTCGGCCGGACCCATTCGGCATCGGCCGCGGGCTGGGCGTGATCACTGACTGGGACATTTGCCAGAACCGACATTGTCCACTCCCCTCGCAGATGGTGTTTACGTCTCCGTGGCGCCTGCTCCCGCAGGCTCCTGCACCACTGGTTCGACGCCGATCACCGTGGGGATGAGCGGATAGCCATCATTTCAAAAAATTCTGGGAAATTCCTGACCCGCCCGGGGACTTCCGCCATCGGCGGAATGCCGCGCCGGTTCGCGGGGCCGGACCCAGTACGCTGGAGGGAACACTCCCCTCCTGCCCGGAAAGCGATACCCATGAGCGCCGATAAGTCCACAAGCTGGTCCTACGCAGAAGATCTGCCTGCCGAGGACGAGGTCTTGCTGCACGCGCGTGAGCGGTCGTTCCAACTGGGTGTGACGCCGGTGGGTCCGGGGGTGGGCGCCGTGCTTACCGTGCTGGCCGCCGCGTCCAAGGCCCAGACCGCCGTCGAGATCGGCACCGGGGCCGGCGTCTCCGGCGTCTGCATCCTCCGCGGCCTGGGCCCGCAGGCGGTCCTGACCACCATCGACGTCGACGTCGAACACCTTCGCGCGGCGCGGGAATCCTTCCAGGAGGCAGGGAACCCCGCCAACCGCACCCGCACCATCTCCGGCCGCGCCGGCGACGTGCTCCCCCGGCTGACCGACAGCGCATACGACCTGGTTTTCATCGACGCGGACAAGCCGAACTACCCGCGCTACGTGGAGCAGGCCATCCGGCTGCTCAAGCGTGGCGGCCTGCTGATCGTCAACGACGCCCTGGACCAGGACCGGGTGGCCAACCCCGCGGCCCGGGAGGCCACCACCGTGGTGCTGCGCCAGATCGGCAAGGCCATCCGCGACGACGAACGGCTGGCCTCGGCCATGCTGCCCACCGGCGACGGACTCCTGGTGGCCGTCAAGAAGTAATCCCGGCAAACGCAGAAGGGACCGGCTGCCTCGCGGCAACCGGTCCCTTTGTTCTTGTCCTGCCAGCCGTGCCGGCCGCGCCCTATTCGGTGACGCCGACCAGGCATTCCCTGAGGTTCGAGGCCTCAGCGGCATTAAGTTCGACCACCAGCCGGCCCCCGCCCTCCAGCGGGACCCGCATGATCAGGCTGCGACCCTCTTTGGTCACTTCCATCGGTCCGTCGCCGGTGCGCGGTTTCATAGCAGCCATGCGGAATATCCCCTCCAAATTGTCCCGTGACTTTCCAGCCCGGCCGGGCTGTGTCCGCTTGGTCCATTAAGCTGCCCGCCGGCCGCGAGCGGACGCCGGGGTTTGACACTCAGTTTTCCTTAGCTTGGGCACCATTATCCCGCAATTACCTGAGCGTAGCTAATCGATGGAGATTCTTGGGAGCGGCAGATCAGGGCGGATAGTCCCCGCCGCCGGGCAGTTGGGCCCAGGCCCAGAGCCACACAACCCACACCAGCTGGAGCAGCAAAAACATGACTACCACGGCGCCGCGGTAGGCCCGGGATCGGGATATCCAGGCCGCGCTGAGTGCCAGGGGGAAGAGCGGCAGGAGCATCCGGAAGGTGCTGGTTTGAGGGTGCAGGAACACCAGCAGGTACCCCACGTAACAAACGCACCAGAGGCGCAATTCGGTCCCCAGCCGGACCGCCGGCTTGGACATCATCAGCAGCGCAAACAGGGCCACGAACACAAAGGGTGCCAGCAGCCCCAGGACCGGGCCGAACAGCTGGACACCGGTATCGAACCACGGCTTGAAGGGCACCAAGTCGTGGCCCCGCCACACCGTCTCGGTCCGCGTGTAGGCCTGGATGTCCCCGGTGACGGCCCACGCGATCGCGGGCCAGAGCAGGGCACCGACGCCCGCGACGGCGGTCAGGGCGGCCAGCGTCCAGAGCCCGGCGGGCGTATGGTCGGCGGGACCGCCGACGGCCGCCTGGCCGGGTAGGCCGTGGCGGCGCCCGGCGCGGACGCGGCCATACAGGCGGTACAAGAACAACAGCCCGAGCATCGCAGCGAACGGGACGCCCGTGGGCCGGGACAGGTCCATCAGCAGCACCACCGGAATGGCCCACAGGTACCGCCGCTCCAGCACCAGCAGCAGCGCCGCCGCCAGCAGGAGCAGGTTCAGCGACTCGGCATAGGGCACCTGGAGGATGGGAGCCACGGGGAAGGTCGCCACGAAAACGGAACCCCACAGCGCGGTGCGGTGACCGGCCTTAAACCGAAACAGGCGGTAGATCACCAGGGCGGCGCCCAGCCCCGCTACCGAGGCGATCAGGGTGAGAGAGGTTGCCGGGGCCAGTCCCGTCAGGCCGCTGAGCACCCGGCCGAGCAGCGGGAACAGCGGGTAGAACGCCCAGGCGTTCTCCTTGAAGTTGCCGGCCGCGTCCACCGGGAGTTCGGACGGATAGCCGTTCCGCAGCGCCTCGCCGTACCAGCGGGCATCCCAGATGTTGATGAAGTTCCAGTAGTCCGGCTCCGGCGGGAACCACGGGTTAACGCCCTGCTGCAGTGCTGCGCCGGCGAAGATGCACGCACTGACCAGGCGGGCGGCAAGGTACAGCGCCGAGATCTGGACCCACCAGGGCCACCGGGCGGCGCGGGCGCCCGCGCCTGCGATCACCCGCCACAGGGCGCCGTTCACGCCCTCCGGCGCGGCCGGGCCGGAGGGACGGAACTCGACGGCGGGGCCCGCCTCGCGGACGGGGCGGGGCTCGTTCACGGCGCCGGGTGCGTGGCCGGGGCGGAATGCGTGGAGGGGCCCGGCTCAGCGGCGGGCGCCGTCCCGGTCTCCGCGCCGGTCCGGGACCTCAGGTCCTCCAGTTCCCGGTCCTTGCGGGTCATCTGCGCCTTCAGCTCGTCCAGGACCTGGTCCACCTGGTCCATGCGGTAGCCGCGGACTCCCACGGCGAACCGGATCCGGTCGATATCGGCCGTCGTCGCGTCCTCGGGCAGCAGGACGGCCGGCAGCGACGCGACCGGCTCATCGAAGCCGTCGTCGAACGCCCGGCCCACCCCGCGGCCGCGGCGGAACAGCCGCGGCACCAGGTCCGTTCCGAGGAAAATGGCGGCGGCTGCCAGCACGACCGCCAGGAAGACGAGGAAAAAACTCACAGCTCCATGGTGCCAGAGAAGCCGGGGCGCGGCCGGTCAGGCGTGCGGGGCGGCCTCCGCGCCGGGCGCCGCACCGGGGTTGTTGCCGCTGGGGTTGCGGTGCCGGGCAGCCCCCTCGACGATGAGTTCGACGGCGAGCGCCGGATCGTCGACCACCTGGACGAGGTCCAGGTCCTGCTCGGCCATCATGCCCTCGGTAACCAGCGTCGTCTGGATCCACTCGAGCATCGGGCTCCAGAACGCGGTGCCGATCAGCACGATTGGGAAGGACGTCACCTTGCGGGTCTGCACCAGGACCATCGCCTCGAACAACTCGTCCAGGGTCCCCAGCCCGCCCGGCAGCACGATGAAGCCCTGCGCGTACTTGACGAACATGGTCTTGCGGGCGAAGAAGTAACGGAAGTTGATGCCCAGGTCCACCCACTGGTTCAGGCCCTGCTCGAATGGCAGCTCGATGCCCAGGCCCACGGAGACCCCGTTGCCCTGGACGGCGCCCTTGTTCGCGGCCTCCATGGAACCGGGACCGCCGCCGGTGATCACAGCAAGTCCGGCCTCGGCCAGCTTCCGGCCCACCTCGACGCCGAGTTCGTAGTTCAGGCTGCCGGGCTGGGTGCGGGCCGAGCCGAAGACGCTGACCGCCGGGCCCAGGTCCGCCAGGGCACCGAAGCCTTCGACGAATTCGCTCTGAATCCGCAGCACCCGCCAGGGATCCGTGTGCACGAACTGCCCGGGGCCCTTGGTGTCCAGGAGCGTCTGGTCGGACATCGTGACCTTTGCCGCCCGGCGCCGAAGTTCCAGTGGGCCCTTGTGCCGGATGCCGTTGGCCGGCGGATTCTCCCGCCGTCCGGCTCCCCCGTTGCCGCCGGCGGTACTGCCGCCTGAGGACGCGGGCTGCTCGGGCACGGGCTGCGGTTCGCTTTTCATGCCCCCAAGGCTAAGCCCCGCGGCGGCACCGGATGTCCGAGGCCCGCCGGGCGCGTCCCGGGGCGCCGGGTGACGGGTATCTCTTGTGTCACGATGTGGACGAACTGGGAGTGATTGGCGTCATAAGGGGCTAATCTTCGCTAGATTCTTCCTATGACTACTCAAGTACCCGGCGATGCCCTCGTCTCCCTGAAGGCCGTGAATAAGCACTACGGCCAGTTGCATGTCCTCAAGGACATCAATCTGAACGTCCGCAAGGGAGAGGTCGTTGTTGTCATCGGCCCCTCGGGCTCGGGCAAGTCAACGCTGTGCCGCACCATCAACCGACTGGAAACGATCGACGACGGCGTCATCACCATCGACGGCAAGGAACTTCCCGCCGAGGGCAAGGGCCTGGCCAAGCTGCGGGCCGACGTCGGCATGGTATTCCAGTCCTTCAACCTGTTCGCCCACAAGACGATCCTGGAGAACGTCACGCTGGGTCCGATCAAGGTCAAGGGTGCCTCCAAGGCCGAGGCCGAAAAGGACGCCATGGCGCTGCTGGAGCGCGTCGGCGTCGGCCAGCAGGCGCCGAAGCTGCCCGCACAGCTCTCCGGCGGCCAGCAGCAGCGCGTGGCGATCGCGCGGGCCCTGGCGATGAAGCCCAAGGTCATGCTGTTCGACGAGCCCACTTCCGCGCTGGACCCCGAGATGATCAACGAGGTCCTCGACGTCATGGTCCAGCTCGCCAAGGAAGGCATGACCATGATCGTGGTCACCCACGAAATGGGCTTCGCCCGCAAGGCCGCGGACCGGGTGGTCTTCATGGCCGACGGCCAGATCGTCGAAGACGAGACGCCGGAGGAGTTCTTCACCAACCCGAAGAGCAGCCGCGCCAAGGACTTCCTGTCCAAGCTCCTGACCCACTAAGCACACCGCATCTCTCTCCGGCCGCCGCCAGGCGGCCGTCCAATGAAAGGTATCCGATGAAGAAATTCTTTAACGGGAAGAAGCCCCTGTTCGTCGCGGCCACCGCGGCTCTGGCTCTCTCCCTCAGCGCCTGCGGCGGCTCCGGCAGCACCGGCGGCGCTGCTCCGGCCGGCGGCGGGGACCAGGCACCGTACAAGGTTGCCGACAACGTCTCGCTGACCGGCAGCCCGACCTACGACGCGATCAAGTCCAGCGGCAAGATCCGCATCGGCGTCAAGCAGGACCAGCCCGGCCTCGGCTTCAAGGATGCAGCCACCGGCGAGTACTCCGGCTTCGACATCGAGATCGCCAAGTGGGTTGCCGCGTCCCTGGGCATGAGCAAGGACAAGATCGAGTTCAAGCCGATCCCGTCCGCCAACCGTGAGTCCGCCATCACCAACGGCGACATCGACTACTACGTCGGCACCTACTCCATCACGGACAAGCGCAAGCAGCTGATCGACTTCGCCGGACCGTACTTCGTCACCGGCCAGGGCATCCTGGTCAAGAAGGACAACTCCAGCATCAACAGCGAGAAGGACCTCTCCGGCAAGAACGTTTGCTCGGCCACCGGTTCCACCCCGATCCAGAACATCAAGGCCAACTTCCCGGGCACCAAGACCACCGAGTTCGACACCTACTCGCAGTGTGTTGAGGCCCTCAAGAGCGGCCAGGTTGACGCTGTCACCACCGACCAGGCCATCCTGCTCGGCTACGCCGCCCAGGAGCCGGACAGCCTGAAGGTTGTCGGCCAGCCGTTCACCACCGAGAAGTACGGTGTCGGCCTGAAGAAGGGTGACACCGCCCTGCGCCAGTTCATCAACAAGACCTTCACCGACGGCGGTTCCGTCTGGCAGAAGATCTACGACCAGACGCTCGGCCAGTCCGGCACGAAGGTCCAGCAGCCCGCAGTAGAGAACTACTAAAACCTGCGTTGAGGGGGCGGCCTCCGGGCCGCCCCCTCTTCCACTGTCGAAAGCGACGATTCTGTGAATACGCTGCTGAATAACTCGGACCTCTTCATTACGGGGTTCCGAAACACGCTCATCCTCTTTTTCTTCTCGGCGATCTTCGCCCTGATCCTCGGCACCGTCGTCGCCGCCCTGCGGGTGTCCCCCGTCCCCGCCATGCGTGCGACCGCGACGCTCTACGTCAACGTGGTGCGCAATACCCCGCTGACCCTGGTGCTGTTCTTCTTCGCTTTGGGTTACCCGAAGCTGGGCCTGGTGCCGATCGACTTCACCACCGCCGCGATCATCGGCCTGAGCCTCTACACCGCCACCTACGTGGCCGAGGCTGTCCGCTCCGGTATCAACACCGTGCCGGTGGGCCAGGCCGAAGCCGCCCGCGCCATCGGCCTGCCGTTCACCCAGACCCTTACCCTGGTGATCCTGCCGCAGGCGTTCCGCGCCGTGATCCCGCCGATGTTCAGCGTCTTCATCGCCCTGCTCAAGAACACCACGGTGGCTGCGGGCTTCTCGGTCTTCGAGGCCGGCGCCATCCGCGCCAACCTCTCCGAGCGCGGCGAGCCGGCCCTGACCGGCCTGCTTTGGGTGGCCCTGGTGTTCATCATCCTTGTCTTCATCCTTTCCGCCCTGCAGCGAAAGCTTGAACAGAAGTGGAAGGTTGCCCGATGAGTTCCGTCCTCTTTGACGCCCCCGGCCCCAAGTCCCGTGCCCGCTACCGGATCCTCGGCGTCGTCACCGCCCTGGTGATCTTGCTGATCATCGGCTTCGTCCTGCTCCGGTTCGCCGAAAGCGGCCAGTTCGAGGCGAAGAAGTGGCAGCTGTTCACCTTCCCGCTGGTGCAGCAGACCATCCTCCAGTCCGTCGGCGCCACGCTGTCGGCCTTCGGCACCGCGGCCGTACTGAGCCTGATCCTCGGCATCCTGCTGGCCTTCGGCCGGCTCTCGGACCGCCGCTGGATCAGCGCCCCGTGCTACGGCTTCACGGAGCTGTTCCGTGCCGTGCCGCTTCTGATCCTGATGATGATCTTCTACTACGGCCTGCCCACCGTCGGCATCCAGGGCATCACGCCCTTCACCGCCGTCGTGGCCGGCCTGGTGCTGTACAACGGTTCGGTCCTGGCCGAGGTGTTCCGCGCCGGCATCGAATCGCTGCCGCGCGGCCAGAGCGAGGCCGGCTACGCGATCGGCCTGCCCAAGAGCAAGGTCATGACCAGCATCCTGCTCCCGCAGGCGGTCAGGTCCATGCTGCCGGTCATCATCTCCCAGCTGGTGGTCATCCTGAAGGACACCGCCCTCGGGTTCATCGTGACCTACAACGAGATCCTGTTCCAGGCGAAGTACTTCGGCAGCCAGATCCAGTACGGCTCCCCGATCATCCCGGCCGCCATGGTGGCTGCCGTGCTGTACGTGGGCATGTGCCTGATCCTGGCCGCGATCGCGAAGTGGCTGGAACGCCGGCTCTCCCGCAAGCCGGGCGTGGCGGTGGTCCCGGCGGCCAGCGTCCCCGCCGACGCCTAGCCCCACCAGCAACGTAGCCCCACCAGCAACGCAGCCACACCAGCAACACAGCCTCGACGCAGAACGGCCCGGAACCTCAGGTTCCGGGCCGTTCTGCGTTTCGGGCGTTTCAGTGCCGACGCGTTCCTACTCGGCGGCGGGCAGTCCCAGCCAGGAGCGCAGTGCGCGCAGGCATTCGCGGATGGCCGCGGCGTCGACGTGTTCGTTGTCCTTGTGCGCCAGCAGTGCGTCCCCGGGGCCGAAGTTCACGGCGGGGACGCCCAGTTCGCTGAAGCGGGCGACGTCCGTCCAGCCGTACTTGGGCTTCGGCTCGGCCCCGACGGCGGCGACGAAGGACGCGGCGGCCGGATGGTTCAGCCCGGGCCGGGCACCGGCGGCACCGTCGGTGCGGACCAGGTCGAAGCCGTCCAGCAGCTCGCGCACGTGCGCCTCGGCCTGCGCCATGGTCTTGTCGGGAGCGAAGCGGTAGTTGATCTCCACTACGCAACGGTCGGGGATGACGTTGCCGGCCGTGCCGCCGTGGACGCGCACGGCGTTCAGGCTCTCCCGGTAGTCCAGGCCGTCGACGGAGACCGTCTTCGGCTCGTACGCCGCCAGGCGTTCCAGGATGGGCGCCGCGGCGTGGATGGCGTTGCTGCCCATCCATGCCCGCGCGGAGTGGGCCGCCTCGCCGACGGTGGTGGCCTCGAAGCGGATGGTGCCGTTGCAGCCGCCCTCGACGGTCCCGTCAGTGGGTTCGAGCAGGATCGCGAAGTCGCCCTCGAGAAGGTCCCCGTGGTTGCGCACCAGCCGGCCCAGGCCGCTCTTGACGCCCTCGACCTCCTCGTGGTCGTAGAAGACGAAGGTGACGTCCTTGTCCGGTGCCGCGCCGCCGTCGAACATCCCGGCCGCCAGGGCCAGCTGCACGGCGACGCCGCTCTTCATGTCGGTGGCGCCGCGGCCGTAGAGGATGCCCTCCCCCGGCGCGCCGGAGGCCCAGTAGGAGGGGACGGTGCCGAGTGAGCCCTCGGTGGTGGGCAGCGGCACCGTGTCCAGGTGCCCGGCCAGGATGACCCGCTCGGGCCGGCCCAGCGAGGTGCGGGCAACGATCGCGTCGCCGTCGCGGGTCAGCTCCAGCTGCGGGATGGCACGGAGCGCGTGCTCGACGGCGTCCGCCAGCCGGCGCTCCTCCCCCGAAACGCTGAAGATGTCGATGATGTCTGCGGTCAGGAGGGCCACGTCCTGGTGCAGGTCCAGGCGGGCGGGGGCGCTTTGCTCAGTCACCGTCCCACTGTAGCGTCCGCGCACCGTCACCGTTTTAGAAGACGGCGGGGGCCGTCGATAGACTTGGGCGCATGACTGACAACGCTTCCTCCGCCGCGCCCGCCGACTCCCGCTCCGCCTACGGTTACGGGGTGGCCACCATCGCCACCCGCGACGGCGCGGCCACCGTGCTGGACGCCTGGTTCCCGGCCCCGGCGCTCGGAACCGCCGCGGAGAGCCTGCGGGACGTCGCCAACGCGGACCAGTCGCTGCAGGAAATCGCGGCGGCAGGCGACGACGCCGACCGCGGCACCGAGCAGAAGGTCATCTTCGCCCAGATCAACCTGGATGAGGCCCCCGCGGACACCGCCGACGCGTACCTGCGCCTGCACCTGCTCTCGCACCGCCTGGTCAGGCCCAACAGCATCAACTTGGACGGCATCTTCGGCAAACTGCCCAACGTCGTCTGGACCAACTTCGGCCCCGCCCCGGTGGAGGGCTTCGAAATGACCCGTGCCCGGCTCCGCCGCCGCGGCGCCGTCACCGTCTACGGCGTGGACAAGTTCCCGCGCATGGTGGACTACGTCCTTCCCTCGGGCGTCCGGATCGCCGACGCCGACAGGGTCCGCCTCGGCGCGCACCTGGCCGAGGGCACCACGGTCATGCACGAGGGGTTCGTGAACTTCAACGCCGGCACGCTCGGCACCTCCATGGTGGAGGGCCGGATCTCCGCCGGTGTCGTCGCGGGAAACGGCACCGACGTCGGCGGCGGCGCCTCGATCATGGGCACCCTCTCCGGCGGCGGCAAGGAACAGATCTCCCTCGGCGAGCGGGTCCTTCTGGGCGCGAACTCCGGCGTAGGGATCAGCATCGGCGATGACTCCGTGGTGGAGGCCGGCCTGTACGTCACCGCCGGAACCCGCGTCCGCGTGGTGGGCCCGAAGGACGCCGACGGCGAGGACACCACCCGGATCGTCAAAGCAGTGGAGCTCTCCGGCGTCCCGAACCTGCTGTTCCGCCGCAACTCCACCAGCGGCCAGGTGGAAGTACTGCCCCGCAAGGGACAGACCGTGGAGCTCAACGAGGCTCTGCACGCCAACTAGGCACCGGCCGAGAGCCTGACGGCTCAGGATTCGACCGGCCCCGCGGGGCCCGAGGGAGTATAGACGTGGCACGCAGACGTGGCTGGCGCCGCAGGATCGTGCTGTTGCTGGTCCTGGCGATGGTGGGCGGCGCCGTGTACACCGCCGTCGCCTTCCTGCAGCGCTCCGAGACCCTGGTGACGGAGGGCTGCAAGGTCCCCGGCGCGGACGAGGACCTCGCCACCGACCAGGCCGGGTACGCGGCCCTGATCAGCGCGATCGCGGTGCGGCGCGGGCTGCCCGCCCGCGCCGCCAGCATTGCGCTGGCCACCTCGCTGCAGGAATCCAAGCTCCGCAACATCGGCCACGGGGACGAGGCCGGACCGGACTCGCGCGGGCTCTTCCAGCAGCGGCCCTCCCAAGGCTGGGGCACCGAGGCCGAGGTGATGGACCCGTACCATGCCACGAACGCCTTCTACGATGCGCTGGTCAAGATTCCCGGCTATGAGTCGCTGCCCATCACCGCCGCCGCGCAGGAGGTCCAGCGTTCGGCCTACCCGGGCGCCTACGCCCAGCACGAACCCACGGCCCGGGCCTTCGCCTCCGCACTGACCGGGCAGTCGCCGCAGTCCCTGGACTGCACGCTGCGTGCCCCCGACGCCGCCGGTGACCCGGCCGCCGTGCAGCAGCGGCTGACGTCCGCATTCGGAGCGCTCGACGCCGGCACGGAGGGGCGCACGCTCACCGTGCAGGCGCAGGACACCCGGGCGTGGGCCGTGGCCCAGTGGGCGGTGGCGAACGCGAAGTCGCTGTCCATCACCGCGGTGGCCGTCGACGGCCAGACCTGGACCCGGTCCGGCCACAACGGCTGGCAGCCCGGGGACGCCCCGGCCGGCCAGGTCAGCATCACGGTCGCGGCGGAACCGGCCAAGTAGCCGGGACCGGTACGCCGCAAAGACCGGCGGCCGCGGACGACGTTCGCCCGATCAGGCCAGCAGTTCGATGACCGGCTGGACGTAGCTGCGGAGCAGCTCCGGGTCCGAGGCCAGCGCCGAGCTCATGATGATCTTGTCCGGCTCCAGGTACCAGGCCCGCGGCTCGGCCAGCGGCAGTTCGATGATGGTCAGCTCGAAGTCGCGGGCATCCCTGCCGGCCTCCAGCAGGCGGTCCTCGACCATGTCGGCCAGGATCGACGAGGCGCCGTTGGCGTCCCGTTCAGCCTCGAGCGCGCGGTACTCCCCCTGGCGCTCCCGGGCCCAGCTGAGCGCGGCGCCGAAGTGTGCCTGGAGCACGCGCCGCAGGGCCGGGGAATTGCCGAAGGCACGGAAACCGGGCGGCCCCAGCTCGGGCTCCATCTCCGGGTGCGCCTTGAGCAGCTGTGACCACCAGGCCTCCCACTCCGTCTTCAGTGCCGGCATCCCGCCCACCTCGTTGATCAGGTGGGAATGGTTCGACGGATGGATCTTGGGAACGACCGGGCAGAGGACCGGATGACCCACGGTCTCCAGGCCGGCCGCGTCCCGTACATACAGCGCGATCAGCATGGGACCCGAGGTGTCCATGGTGATCCGCCAGCCGGGCCCGCCTGTGTGGTGCATCCGATGTGCCTCCCTTGGCAAGACGTACTTTTTCAGTGTATTCCCGTTGGCCGCACAGGTTAATGGCGGGCACAGGTTAGTGGCGGTGCAGGTGATGGTCCCCGGCGGTCAGGCAGGGACCGGGTGCCGCCGATCCAGTGTCGAAAGGTGCGCCTCCAGGACGTCGCGGCACACCTGTGCCGTCATCCATTCCGGCTGCAGCAAGGCATGCAGGACCAGCCCGTCGAGGGTTGCCAGGAGCCGCTCGGCCTCGGTGACCAGCTGTTGCTGGTCCGGCTCCGCGCCGTCTCCGGCGAGGGTGAGGACCAGACGGCCGACGACGGCGGCCACCGCCCGGTGGCTGCGGTCCGCCTCCGGTACCAGGAAAGGGCGGGTACGGGCTGCGGCCTTGAAGGCCATCCAGACGCAGGCGTCCACGGCCCGCTCCTCATCGAGCGGCAGCAGTTCCTCCAGCAGCGCCAGCACGGCGGTCCGGTGGCCGGGGGTGCCGGGGGCTGCCGCGACGAGCTGCTCCTCGGCGCCGAGCAACCGGCCGGTGATGCTGTCAACGGCGACGCTGAAGGAGTGGATGAGCAGCTCGTCGCTGCTGGCGAAGTAGTGCCGCACGGAGCCGACGGCCAAGCCGGCCTCGTCGGCCACCTCACGCAGGGACGCCCGTTCCAGGCCGTCGGTGGCGATAATGCGGAAGACCGCGTCGACAATTTCCTGGCGCCGCAAAACAGCGTCGACAAATTTGGGCATTGCTCCTTTTTAGCACGCACGTGCCCCGTCAACGGCGAACCACGCCGTCCCACCCGTCACTCCTGTACCAGCCACGGGCACTTCCGGCACGGAAAACGGCGGCGGGGGGGCCCCCGGAAAAGGGTGCGCCCCCGCGGCCGTCGGGCTGTGCTCAGCAGTGCAGTGCCGTTGGATGGGACCTAGACGGCCGGGTAGTTCCGTTCCGGCTCTCCCGTGTACAGCTGGCGCGGGCGGCCGATCTTGGTGTTCGGGTCGCTGATCATCTCGCGCCACTGCGCGATCCAGCCGGGGAGGCGGCCGATCGCGAAGAGCACGGTGAACATCTTCTCCGGGAAGCCCATGGCCTTGTAGATCAGGCCGGTATAGAAGTCAACGTTCGGGTAGAGCTTGCGCTGGATGAAGTAGTCATCCTGCAACGCCTTCTCTTCGAGGCGGAGGGCGATCTCGAGCAGTTCGTCGTTGCCGCCGAGCTTGCTGAGGATCTCGTGGGCCGTGGCCTTGACGATCTTGGCGCGCGGGTCGTAGTTCTTGTAGACCCGGTGGCCGAAGCCCATCAGGCGGACGCCGTCTTCCTTGTTCTTGACCTTCTCCATGTAGTCCTCGGGCTTGATGCCGTCGGCCTGGATCTGGCGGAGCATCTTGAGGACGGCCTCGTTGGCGCCACCGTGGGCGGGGCCGAAGAGGGCGTTGATGCCGGCGGAGACGGACGCGAAGAGGTTGGCGTTGGAGGAGCCGACCAGGCGGACCGTGGAGGTGGAGCAGTTCTGCTCGTGGTCCGCGTGCAGGATGAGCAGCAGGTCCAGGGCCTTGGCAACGACCGGGTCGACCTCGTACTGCTCGGCGGGGAGGCCGAAGCTCAGGCGCAGGAAGTTCTCCACCAGGTTCATGGAGTTGTCCGGGTAGAGCATCGGCTGGCCGATGGACTTCTTCAGCGCGTATGCGGCGATGACCGGCATCTTGGCCAGCAGGCGGTAGGTGGAAACCTCGACGTGCTCGGCGTTGAACGGGTCCAGCGAGTCCTGGTAGAAGGTGGACAGCGCGGAGACGGCGGAGGAAAGCACCGGCATCGGGTGCGCGTCGCGCGGGAAGCCGCTGAAGAAGCCCTTGAGCTCCTCATGCAGCAGGGTGTGGTGGCGGATCCGCTGATCGAAGGCCTCCAGCTCGGCCGGCGTCGGCAGGTTGCCGTAGATCAGCAGGTAGGACACCTCGAGGAAGCTCGAGTGCTCGGCGAGCTGCTCGATCGGGTAACCCCGGTAGCGCAGGATGCCGGCGTCGCCATCGATGTATGTGATGGCCGAGGTGGTGGCCGCCGTGTTCATGAAACCGGGGTCAAAGGCAACGGCGCCGGTCTGCTTCAGCAGCTTGGAAACGTCGTAGCCTTCGTTTCCTTCAACAACCTTGATGCGCGGGAGCTCAAGCTCGCCGCCTGCATGACGCAGGGTTGCGCTGGTGGTCTCAGTCATGGATTCTCCTCATGAGGCCCTGGGCCCCTGTTGAAAGCTTGATCCAACATCTGGTGAAGCCGCCCACGGAATCCGCATCTACATGCCGGTTCCAACGGCCGCGCTGCCTTCTTGTGGAAAGCCACCATTGATCGTCAGTTAAAAAGTACCGGGACTTCGCGGGTGGTACTAATCCGCAGGGCCTTCAAGGCGGCGAATCCGCGCTTTGTGTGCCCCGCGTCACAGCATCGTTACGGTCCCGTAGCCAGACGCTCCGCGGCGGTGGCGATCCGCTCGTCGCTGGCCGTGAGGGCCACCCGCACGAAGCCGTTGCCGGCGTCGCCGTAGAACACCCCGGGGCCGACGACGATTCCGCGGTCCGCCAGCCGCCCCACCGTGTCCCAGGTCGGCTCGCCCGCGGTGGCCCACAGGTAGAGTCCGGCGCGGGACTCGTGAATGGTCAGCCCGAAGGACTCCAGTGCGGGAACGATCCGCTCGCGGCGGCCGCGGTACAGGTCCTTCTGCGCGGTGACGTGGGCGTCGTCGCCGAGCGCCACGCGCATGGCCTCCTGGACCGGGTAGGGCACGATCATCCCGGCGTGCTTGCGGCTGTTGACCAGGTTGGCCATCAGGGCCCCGTCGCCGGCGACGAAGGCGGCCCGGTAGCCGGCCAGGTTGGACTGCTTGCTCAGCGAGTAGACCGCCAGCAGCCCCTCGTGGGAGCCGCCCGCCACCCGCGGGTCGAGGATGCTGGGTACGGGTTCCCCGCCTCGCTGGACGTCCCATTCGCCCCAGCCGAGTTCGGCGTAGCACTCGTCGGAGGCGACGACGGCGCCCAGCTCACGGGCCTGCGCCACGATCCGGCGCAGGGACTCGGCGTCGCGGACGCTGCCGGTGGGGTTGGCCGGGGAGTTGACCCAGACGAGCCGGACGCGCGAGCGGGTGCCGGCGTCGAGTTCATCGAGGTCGTCGGCGGCGACGTGCTCCGCGCCGGCGAACGTGGCCCCGATGTCGTAGGTGGGGTACGCGACGGTGGGCCGGACGACGACGTCGCCGGGCTTCAGGCCGAGCAGGAACGGCAGCCAGGCCACCAGTTCCTTGGACCCGACTGTGGGCATGACGTTCTGCGGGTCGAGGCCGGGGACGCCGCGGCGGCGCTCGAACCAGGCGGCGATGGCCTCGCGGAGGGCCGGGGTGCCGTGCACGGTCGGGTAGCCGGGAGCGTTGGCCGCGGCCCGGAGGGCGTCCTGGACCAGGGCGGGCGTGTCATCCACCGGGGTGCCGATGGACAGGTTGGCCACTCCCCCGGGGTGCCCGGCGGCGCGGGCGCTGTAGGGCGCCATCGCCTCCCACGGGTAGTCGGGCAGGCTGAGGCCGAAGCTGCGCACCGCAGAAGTCACCGTGGATCCGTCCTAGTGGTCTTGGTTCTGCGGCGGCAGGGCGGCGATCATCGGGTGGTCGGTGTGGGTGTTGCCGATCTTGGCGGCGCCGCCCGGGGAACCCAGCACGTCGAAGAACTCCACATTGGCCTTGTAGTAGTCCGCCCACTCTTCGGGTGTGTCGTCCTCGTAGTAGATCGCCTCGACGGGGCAGACCGGCTCGCAGGCACCGCAGTCCACGCACTCGTCCGGGTGGATGTACAGGGAACGCTCGCCCTCGTAGATGCAGTCGACGGGGCACTCCTCAATGCATGCCTTGTCCTTAACATCTACACACGGCTGCGCGATTACGTACGTCACGACCCTGGCCTCTCCACGTTGGCTCCGGCTTCCGCCGGGCGTTCTGCCCCGGCCTGAGCGCCGGGCTGCTGACTTCCGAGCCTATTATCCCCCAGCCCGCTCCCGCCAACCTACCCGGCCGTCACAAGACGCCCGCGGCAGGCGGTCTGCCCGCGGACCTAGGATGGTCCGGTGAGCGATTCCCCTTCCCGGCCCCGTGACTTTCTGGCCTCCGCCGCGCCGGGCACCCGGGTGGTGGTCCGGTACCGCATCGAGGGCGGCCTGACCGACGCGCTGGGCGAGCTGCTGGGTTGCGACGGTACCGAGTGCACGGTCCGCACGCGCCGGGAGGACACGGTCATCACGCTGGCGTCCGTGGTGGCGGCGAAGGCCGTGCCGCCGCCTCCGCCCCGCCGGGCGCCGCGGGTGAGGCCGGGCTCTACTGAGCCGGAGAAATCCCAGGACGCTGCCGGGCCGGAGGAAGCCTAGGAGGCGGGTCCCTCGACGCTGTCCGGGAGCTTCCGCATGGACATCAGCGGCGAGAACAGCACCGGCGCCACGGAGAGCAGGCTCAGCGCGGCGCCCAGCCACATGGCGGGCACCATCCCGATTGACTCGCCGAGGAAGCCGCCGATCAGGGCCGCCACCGGCATGACGCCCCAGACGACGCAGCGGACGGAGGCGTTCATCCGGCCCAGCAGCCGCGGCGGGCAGACCCGCTGCCGCATGGTCAGCTGCATAATGTTGTAGACCAGCGCGCCGAAGGTGGTGCCGAACTCGGAGATGGTCAGCAGCACCAGGGCGTTGCCGGGTTCGGTCTGCAGGGCCGCCACCGGCACCAGCACCAGCGCCAGCGACCCAAGCAGTGCCCCCGCCGGGATGACCCGGCCCTCGCCGATCCGGCGGGCAAGCCACGGGCCGGACACCGCGCCCAGCAGGCCGCCCGCGGCGCCGACGGACATGATGATGCCCATACCCTGGGGACCCAGCCCCAGCTGCCGGAGCACCAGCACCGGCAGCAGCGTGAACACCAGCATGCTGGCGAAGTTCATGCCGGCGGTGCAGAGCACCACGCGGCGGATCAGTTCGTGCCGCACCACAAAGGAGAGGCCCTCGCGGATCTCGGTGCCCAGCGAACCGTGTTCCCGGGCCGGGCGGGGCTCCTCACGGTCGCGGGTGCGGGTCAGGAACACGGCGGAGAGCAGGTATCCCACGGACTGGCCGACAAAGAGCACCGGCGCCGTCACCACGGCCAGGAGCGCTCCGCCGGCGGCTGGCCCGCCGATCCGGGCGATCTGGGCCGTGGCCTCGAGTTTGGAGTTTGCCTCGCCCACGTGGCGGGCGGGCACCAGCAGGGGGACGAAGCTCTGATAGGAAACGTCGAAGAACACGGTGGCGACGCCGACGACGGCGGAGATGACGTAGAGGTGCCAGACCTGCAGCGCACCGGCCCACCAGAGCAGGGGCACGGCGCTGATCGCGACCATCCGGACCAGGTCCGCGAGGATCATGGTGCGGCGCTTGAGCCAGCGGTCCACCCAGGCGCCGGCAGGCAGCCCAACCAGCAGGAAGGCGGCGAGTCCGGCGGCGTTGAGGATGCCCACCTCGAACTCGGTGGCGCGCAGCAGGGTCACGGCCAGGACGGGGAACGCGAGCTGTCCGAGCTGGGCGCCGAGCTGCGAAAGGGACTGGGCGGTCCAGAAGACGCCGAAGTTGGCGTCACGCCAGAGCGAGGCCTCCCGGGCAGTGTCCCCCGGTGCCTCAGCGTCCCCGCCGACGTCGGAATCCGCGGCGAAGTCGGCGGGTTTCTGGGCTGTCACCGGGTCAGCTTTGCAGTAGAGGTGACAGCTGTCAATCACTTCGCGGCGCGCCGGGACGGCGCTGCGCCGCACGGCACCGGCAGAACCGGGAGGGCCGCTTAAACGGCTCTGCCGCCGGGCGGCGGTTGGACCGCCTGCCCGACGGCAGCTCGTGGTGGCGCTGGACGCGCCGATGCCCTGGCGGGCTGGACCCTAGGCCTTGGCGCGGGCGCGGTTGGCCTTGGCCCGCTCGTTGGAGTCCAGGATCACCTTGCGGATACGGATGTCTTCCGGGGTGACCTCGACGCATTCGTCCTCGCGGGCGAATTCGAGGGATTCCTCGAGGGTCAGCTCGCGCGGCGGGGTCAGGTTCTCGAAGGAGTCCGAGGAAGCGGCACGCATGTTGGTGAGCTTCTTTTCCTTGGTGATGTTGACGTCCATGTCATCGGCGCGGGAGTTCTCGCCGACGATCATGCCCTCGTAGACCTCGGAGGTGGGCTTCACGAAGAAGGAGCCACGTTCCTGCAGGTTGATCATGGCGAACGGCGTCACGACACCGGCACGGTCGGCAACCATCGAACCGTTGGTGCGGTATTCGATCGGGCCGGCCCACGGCTCGTAGCCCTCGGAGATCGAGGCGGCGATGCCGGCACCGCGGGTGTCCGTGAGGAACCGGGTGCGGAAGCCGATCAGGCCACGGGCGGGAACGATGAATTCCATGCGGCACCAGCCGGTGCCGTGGTTGGCCATGTTGGTCATGCGGCCCTTACGGGCGGCCATCAGCTGCGTCACGGCGCCGAGGTATTCCTCGGGCACGTCGATGGTCATGTGTTCCATCGGCTCGTGGATCTTGCCGTCGATGGTCTTGGTGACAACCTGCGGCTTGCCGACGGTCAGCTCGAAGCCTTCGCGGCGCATCTGCTCGACCAGGATGGCGAGGGCGAGCTCGCCACGGCCCTGGACTTCCCAGGCGTCGGGACGCTCGGTCGGGAGGACCTTGATGGAGACGTTACCGATCAGTTCCTTGTCGAGGCGGTCCTTGACCTGGCGTGCGGTGACCTTGGCGCCCTTGACCTTGCCGGCCAGCGGGGAGGTGTTGATACCGATGGTCATCGAGATGGCCGGGTCGTCAACGGTGATCAGCGGCAGCGGCTGCGGGTTCTCGGCGTCGGTCAGGGTCTCACCGATGGTGATCTCCTCGATGCCGGCGACGGCGACGATCTCGCCCGGTCCGGCGGACTCGGCCGGGACGCGGTCCAGGGCCTTGGTGGCCAGCAGTTCGGTGATCTTGACGTTCTTGAGCTCACCGTTGGCGCGGGCCCATGCCACGGTCTGGCCCTTGCGCAGGGTGCCGTTGTAGATGCGGAGCAGGGCGAGGCGGCCGAGGAACGGGGAGGCGTCCAGGTTGGTGACGTGTGCCTGCAGCACACCGTCCGGGTTGTAGGTCGGGGCCGGGATGTGCTCAATGATGGTCTTGAAGAGCGGTTCCAGGTCCTCGTTCTCCGGGGCGGTGCCGTCGGCGGGCTGCTCGAGGGAGGCGCGGCCGACCTTGGCGGCGGCGTAGACGACGGGAACTTCGAGGATCTTGTCCAGGTCCAGGTCCGGAACCTCGTCCGCGAGGTCCGAGGCCAGGCCCAGGAGCAGGTCCATGGACTCGTGCACGACTTCCTCGATGCGGGCATCGGGACGGTCGGTCTTGTTGACCAGCAGGATCACGGGCAGGTGCGCGGCGAGGGCCTTGCGCAGCACGAAGCGGGTCTGCGGCAGCGGGCCTTCGGAGGCGTCCACGAGGAGGACGACGCCGTCGACCATGGACAGGCCGCGCTCGACCTCACCGCCGAAGTCGGCGTGGCCGGGGGTGTCGATGACGTTGATGGTGATGGTCTCGCCGTTGGAGGACGGACCGTTGTAGGCCACCGTGGTGTTCTTGGCCAGGATGGTGATGCCCTTTTCGCGTTCCAGGTCACCGGAGTCCATGACGCGGTCTTCGAGGTGGTTGTGCTCGGCAAAGGAGTTGGTCTGCTTGAGCATGGCATCGACCAGGGTGGTCTTGCCGTGGTCAACGTGGGCCACAATCGCGACGTTGCGCAGGTCACTGCGCAATGCAGTGGCTACCGCAGTGTTGGTGGTGGTTTCAGACATGCGTTATTGCTCGATTCAGTGGTGAAGTCAGCTGTTGTATCGCGACATTTCCGACCGGAACGCACGACAGGAATGGCCCGTTCGCACAGGGCACCTGCATCCATTCTAGCGGCTCGGGCATTTATTGGCCTAAATCGCCCGCCGGCGCGGGGATCCCCGGGCACCGGGCCCGGCGCCCGGCGACGGCGGCGGCGGCCCGGCGGGGTCGTGTCCACGTGAGGAATGTCACTGGCTTTTGGGAGCGAAGTACCGCATTATTGCCGTGGTAAAGAAAAGCAAAGCCCGGAGACCCCAGATGCGAATCGCCTCGGCTCTGACCCGCTACGCCGCACCTGTGATCGCCACCGGCGTTCTCCTGGCCGGCTGCGGGCAGGCACCCACCACTTCCTCGTCCGGCCCGGACTCACCGGCCAGCGCCAGCGCCAGCGCCCCCGCCTCCGGCGTACCCGGAAAGTCGGCGGCCCGTGCGGGTGCAGGTGCGTCCGGCGAACCGGTCGCCGCCGGCGGGCAGAAGTCCCTGCTGGCACCCCTGCCCAACCCGGCCACCATGGCCCCGGGCACGGTATACCGCAACCCGGCCAACGGCCGGGAAGAGGTCATCGTGGCCAACATCTCCCGGACCGCGCTCCTGATCGGCGACTCCCAGTCCGAACCGACCAACGGGTGGCCCCGGCAGGGCCTCTCCGCGGCCGGGTACGACGTTTTCTTCTGCGGCCTGGGCGGAACCGGCTATGTCGCGGCGAACGGGAAGACCGGCAACTACGTCGACGCCCTGCAGCGCGGGGACTGGAAACTGCCCTACGGCGCGCCCGCCCTGGTTGTGATGGAAGGCGGCGGCAACGATGCCACCCGCGGGGCCACCGACGCCCAGATCGTGGCCAACGCCGAGCGGCTGATCGCTTCCCTCAAGCAGCGCTACCCCTCCGCCCGGCTGGCGATGATCGGCACCCTGGCCCGCGGGGCGAACTACGGCGGCGGTCGCCGGACCCAGGTGGATTCGCTGCTGGGCGGCCTTGCGGCCCGGCATTCCATCCCGTTCATCAGCACCGGCGACTGGCTGACCAAGTACAACCTGACCTCGCAGATGGCCGACGGCGTGCACATGAACAGCACCGGCCACGCCGCGCTGGGTACGATCCTGGCCGGCAAACTCAAGGATCTGGGCCTCGAACTTCCCCCGCCCGGGCCCGTGACCACCGAGCCCGGCAACTAAGCAGCGGTACGTAAGGACCGGGAAGAGCTAAACAAAAGGGAGCCGGTGACCACCCCGCGGGGTGGTCACCGGCTCCCTTTCTTCGTGCGGACCCGCAGGGGCGTCCTGCCTGGAGGTTAGGCGACGTCCGGCGGGAGCATCAGCTTGGCGCCGGGGATGGCGTTCAGCAGGGCCTTCGTGTACTCCATCTGCGGCGCGTCGAAGACGTCGTCGGTCGAACCGGTCTCCACCAGCTTGCCCTTTTCCATCACGCAGACGTGGTCCGCGATCTGCCGGACCACGGCCAGGTCGTGGGTGATGAAGAGGTAAGTCAGGCCCAGCCGCGACTGCAGGTCCGCGAGCAGGTTCAGCACCTGCGCCTGGACCAGCACGTCGAGGGCGGAGACGGCCTCGTCACAGATGATGACCTCGGGATCGAGGGCCAGGGCACGGGCGATCGCGACGCGCTGGCGCTGGCCGCCGGAGAGCTCGTTCGGGTAGCGCTGCATGGTGGACTGCGGCAGGGCCACCTGGTCCAGCAGTTCGCGCACCTTCTTTTCCCGGCTGGCCTTGGTCCCGATCTTGTGGGTGCGCAGCGGTTCCTCGATGGTCCGGAAGATGTTGTACATCGGATCGAGGGAACCGTACGGGTCCTGGAAGATCGGCTGGACACGGCGGCGGAACGCGAAGATTTCCTTGGCGTTCAGCGTCGAGGTGTCCACGCCGTCGAACACGATCTTGCCGGAGGTGGGCTGGAGCAGGTTCAGCACCATCTGCGCCACCGTGGACTTGCCGGAGCCCGACTCCCCCACGATCGCCGTCGTCGTGCCGCGCTTGACGCTGAAGGACACGTCGTCCACCGCGGTGAAGTCGGTGGACCGGCCCAGGCCGGAGCGGAGCTTGAAGACCTTGCGGAGGTTCTCGATCTTGAGCACCTCGTCCGGCTTCGCGGCCTCGACCACGCCTTCCTCGGCGGGGGCGAGCAGGTCCTCGGACTCGACGCCCTGCTCCTTGGCGACCTGGATCCGGCGGGACGCCAGCGACGGCGCGGAGGCGACCAGGCGCTGCGTGTACGGGTGCTGCGGGTTGCGCAGCAGTTCCAGCGACGGACCCGATTCCACCACCTGGCCGCGGTACATCACGACCACCTTGTCGGCGCGTTCGGCGGCGAGGCCGAGGTCGTGGGTGATCAGCAGCACGGCGGTGCCGAGCTCGGTGGTCATCTTGTCCAGGTGGTCAAGGATCTGGCGCTGCACGGTCACGTCCAGGGCCGACGTCGGCTCATCGGCGATGAGCAGGCGCGGCTGGCAGGACAGGCCGATGGCGATCAGCGCGCGCTGGCGCATGCCGCCGGAGAACTCGTGCGGGTACTGCTTGGCGCGCCGTGCGGCGTCCGGCAGGCCGGCCTGCGAGAGGACCTTGGCGACGTCGTCGGGACCGTCGGGCAGACCATTGGCCTTGAGCGTCTCACGGACCTGCTGGCCGATCTTCCAGACCGGGTTGAGGTTGGACATCGGGTCCTGCGGGACCATGCCGATGCTGTTGCCGCGCAGTTCGATCATGCGCTTCTCGCCGGCGTTGGAGATGTCCTCGCCGTCGAACAGGATCTGGCCGCCGGAGACCCGGCCGTTGGTGGGCAGCAGGCCGATCGCGGCCAGCGCGGTCGTGGACTTGCCCGAGCCGGACTCGCCCACGATCGCGACCGTTTCGCCCGGCATCACGGTGAGGTGGGCGTTGCGGACGGCGTTGACGTCGCCGCCGCCGGTCTTGAAGGTGATCGCCAGGTCCCGGATTTCCAGGAGCGGACGCACGGCGGCCGTTCCCTCTTCACGGATTTCAACAGGGGTGTTCATGGCTTCCCCTTTCATCGCTTGCGCGCTTTGGGATCGAGAGCATCACGGAGGGCGTCGCCCAGCATGATGAAGCTCAGAACGGTGATGGAGAGGGCGATGGCCGGGTAGAGCAGCGGCATCGGGTTCGAGCGCAGGGAGGCCTGCGCTGCCTGGATGTCGTTACCCCAGGACATCACGCTGGGCGGGAGGCCGATGCCCAGGAAGGACAGCGTGGATTCGGCCACGATGAAGGTACCCAGGGAGATGGTGGCCACGACGATGATCGGGGCCAGCGAGTTCGGCATGACGTGACGCATCAGGGCGCCGAACTTGGAGACACCCAGGGAACGCGCGGCGGTGACGAAGTCGGCGTTGCGGACCTCGATCACGGCGCCGCGGGTGATGCGGGCGATCTGCGGCCAGCCGAACGCCATTAGGATCAGCACCAGGGTCCACGCGGTGCGGTTGGAGCGGAACATCGGCAGCTGCATGACGACGATCGCGCCGAGGATCAGCGGCAGCGCGAAGAAGATGTCGTTGATGCGGGCCAGGACCGCGTCAACCCAGCCGCCGTAGTAGCCGGCCAGAGCGCCCATGATGCCGCCGATGACCAGGACACCGATGGTGGTGAACAGGCCGACGGTCACGGAGGAGCGCGTGCCGTAGATGACGCGGGCGTAGACGTCGCAGCCCTGCTGGGTGAAGCCCAGCGGGTGGCCGCCGGTGGGGCCGCCGTCGGAGTTGGCCAGCTGGCAGGCCTCGGAGGTGGGGTCGATGCCGGAGAACAGTCCCGGGAAGAGGGACACGGCCACGACCACCAGGATCAGGAACGCGGAGATCAGGAACAGCGGCTGCTTGCGCAGGTTGCGCCAGGCCTCGGCCCAGAGGCTCAGGGGTGCCTGGTCCTCCTTGACCTTGTCCGTGGCCTGCAGCGGGGTCTCGGAGAAGTCGGCGACGAAGTGCTCGATGTGGCGCGGGGCGGGCATCGAAGCGTCCTGCCGTGCGGGATTGGTTTCAGGAGTCATAGCGGATCCTCGGGTCAAGCCAGGCGTAGAGCAGGTCAACGAGCAGGTTGGAGAGGCAGTAGATCAGCACCAGGACGGTGACGATCGAGACCACCGTGGGTCCCTCGCCGGAGAGCACGGCCCGGTAGAGCCGGTTGCCGACGCCGGGCACGTTGAAGATGCCTTCGGTGACGATCGCGCCGCCCATCAGGCTGCCCAGGTCCGCGCCCAGGAAGGTGATGACGGGGATCAGGGAGTTGCGCAGGATGTGCACGCGGACCACGCGGAACCGGGACAGGCCCTTGGCGGTGGCGGTGCGCACGTAGTCGGCGTTCATGTTCTCGATCACCGAGGCGCGGGTCAGGCGCAGCACGTACGCGAAGGAGCCCAGGCCCAGCACGATCGCGGGCAGGATCAGGTCCTGCACCGTGGCCGCGGAACTGACCGTGGGCTTGGCCCAGCCGAGCTGGACGCCGATGGTGAACTGCAGCAGGAAGCCAAGGACGAAGATCGGGATGCCGATGACGATCAGGGACGCCACGAGGACGGTCGCGTCAAAGAGCTTGCCCTTCCGCAGGCCGGCGATCAGGCCGAAGATGATGCCGAAGACGGCCTCGAAGATCAGCGCCATGATGGCCAGGCGGGCGGTAACCGGGAACACCTCGCCCAGCACGGCGGCGATGGGACGGCCGGAGAAGTCCTGGCCGAGGTCGAAGGTGAAGATGCTCTTGAGGTAGAGCAGGTATTGGATCCAGAACGGCTGGTCCAGGTGGTACTGCGCGCGGAGCTTCGCGGCGACGGCCTCGTTGACCGGCTTGTCGCCGAAGAGGGCGACGATCGGGTCACCGGGGAGGCTGAAGACCAGGAAGTAGACCAGCAGCGTTGCGCCCAGGAAGACGGGGATCAGTTGGAGAAAACGCTTGAGGATGTAAGTCGCCATCAGCGAAGCACACCCTTGTCAGCAGGCATCCGGTCCAGGGATGCGGCGGAGTTGTTCATCGAAGAACCTTTTCACTTTGGACTGCAGCCCGGCGCCGGGTCGGTCACGGAGGACGGGCTGCAGAGTTCACCCGAGGCGGTGGCCGTCAGGGCGGACTGTCAGGGAGAACTTGCGGGGATCTGTCCGGAAAACAGAGTGGAAGCAGAACAACGGCGGAGGCCCCAATCCAGGCAGCCCCCGCCGTCGTTCAGTTATTTACTTGCCGCTGATGTTGTAGTACAGCGGGACGCCGTCCCAGCCGTAGTCAACGTTGGTGACCTTGTCGCTCCAGCCGCCCTGGGCAACCTGGTACCACAGGGGGATGGCCGGAAGGTCGGTCAGGAGGATTTCCTGGGCCTTGTTCATGGCCTTGTTGCCGTCGGCGACGGTGGAGGCGTTCAGGCCGTCGGAGATGGCCTTGTCGAACGTCGGGTTCGCGTACTTCGCGTCGTTGGAGCCGGCACCGGTCTTGTAGATCGGGCCGAGGAAGTTGTACAGCGACGGGTAGTCGGCCTGCCAGCCGGCGCGGATGGCACCGGTCAGGGTCTTGGCGGTGGCGTCGTTGCGGGCTTCCTTGAACGTGGCGTAGGGCTTGCCCTCAACCTTGATGCCGAGGGTGTTCTTCAGCTGGTTCACAACAGCCTCAACCCATGCCTTGTGGCCGCCCTTGTCGGCGTTGTAGGCGATGGTGAAGGTCTTGTCAGCGTCCCACTTCTGGATCGCGTCGGCCTTGGCCCAGGCGTCCTTGGCCTTGGTGGCGTCGAACTTCAGGTTGTCAGAACCCGGGATCGAGTCGCTGTAGCCGTCCAGCACGGGGGCGGTGAAGTCCTTGGCGGGCTGGCGTGCACCGTTGAAGATGACCTTGGTGATCTCATCGCGGTTGATGGCCATGGAGATGGCCTGGCGGCGCAGCTTGCCGGCCTCGCCGCTCCACTCCGGCAGGTATTCCGGGATGGCGATGGTCTGGTTGCCGGCGTACGGCTTGTTGATGGTGCGGTCACCCAGGTCGGACTTGTAGTTCTTCAGGGCGCTCGTCGGGATGGTCTGCAGGATGTCCAGGTTGTTGGACAGCAGGTCCTGGTACGCGGCGTCGTCGTTCTGGTAGATCTTGAACGTCACGCCGGCGTTCTTGGCCTTGCGCGGGCCGTTGTAGTCCGGGTTCGGGACCAGCTGGATCTGCACGTTGTGCTGCCAGCCGCCGTCGGCCATCTTGTACGGGCCGTTGCCGACCGGCTTCTCGCCGAAGCCCTTCGGGTCCTTCAGGGCACCGGACGGGACCGGCACGAAGGCGGTGTAGCCCAGGCGCAGCGGCCAGTCGGATTCCGGCTGGGAGAGTTCAACGGTGAAGGTCTGGTCGTCAACGACCTTCAGGCCGGACATGGTCTCGACCGTGGAGCCTTCCTTGCTGGCCTCGTCGTAGCCCTTGATGGACTCGAAGAAGCCACCGCTGAGCTGTGCGTTCTTCGCGGCGGCACCGAAGTTCCAGGAGTCAACGAAGGTCTTGGCCGTGATGGCCTCGCCGTTCGTGAACTTCTGGTCCTTCTTGATCTTGATCGTGAAGTGCTGGCCGTCCTTGCCCTCGATGGACTCGGCCAGTTCGTTCACGGGCTTGCCGTTGGGGTCGTAGCTGACCAGACCGGAGAACATCATGTCGATGACCTTGCCGCCGCCAACTTCATTGGTGTCGGCAGGCATCAGCGGACGCTGGGGCTCGGAACCGTCAGCAATGATGACCTTGCTGGTGTCGCCACCGGTGCTGCCGCCGGCGGTGTTGGAACCGCCGCCGCCGCAACCGGTCAGGGTCATGGCAGCGATAGCCACCAGGCCCAGTGCTTTGGAAGTGCGCGAAAAACGCATTCCTCCTCCTAAGAGTTGTGGGAGTTCTGCGGGAGAGACTTGTGCTTCCCGGCAGGCGCGGGCACAGGGATATCCCTGTGACGTGGCCTACATATGGAAGTAGCCTAACCGCAAGATGTCCAGATCATGGAACTCCGTTGCCAAACCGTGACTCGACAGCACTGTGACGGCTAGCGTCAAGCGCAACGTATTTCAAGTCACAGATTACTGGCTGGTAGGATACGTGCCCGCTTCTCCCCTTCCTCGTGGATTCCCTCCCTGTTGCCTCTCTCCGAGCCCCTCTCCTAGCTGGCGCCCGAGAGCAGCTGGGCCCGCAGCTCGCGCCGCTCCCGCTGCTTCTCCGGGTCCGGCAGCGGCACGGCGGCCAGCAGGCGCTGGGTGTACGGCTCCTGGGGGTTCCTCAGGATCTGGTCGCGGCTGCCCTGTTCGACGATCCGGCCCCGCTGCATCACGCAGATGCGGTCGGCGAGGACATCGACGACGGCGAGGTCGTGGGTGACGAAGAGGCAGGCGAAGCCGAGTTCCTTCTGCAGGTTCTGGAACAGCTCCAGCACCTTGGCCTGGACCGAGACGTCGAGGGCGGAGGTGGGTTCGTCGGCCACCATCAGCTTTGGCTTCAGGGAGAGGGCCCGGGCGATGCCGACGCGCTGCTTCTGGCCGCCCGAGAGTTCGTGCGGGTAGCGGTTGCGGTAGTTGCGCGGCAGCTCCACCTGGTCCAGCAGCGCCTCGATCCGGGTTTGCAGCTCGGCACCCTTCGCGACGCCGGCCAGGAACATCGGCTCGCCGATGCTCTCGCCGATGGGCAGGCGGGGGTTCAGCGAGGAGGACGGGTCCTGGAAGACCATGCCCACGTGGCGGCGCATCTCGTGCAGCTGCCGGCCGTTGCGCTTGGCGGCGGAGATGTCCTGCCCCACCACCTTCATGGTGCCGGCCGCGACGGGCAGCAGGCCGACGGCGGCGCGTCCGATGGTGGTCTTGCCGGAGCCCGACTCCCCCACCAGGCCGACGACCTGGCCCGGGTAGATCGCCAGGTTGGCGCCCTCCACCGCGCGGAAGGCCGGCACCCGGCCCTGCTTGGGGTATTCGATCGCGACGTCGGTCAGTTCCAGGACCGGGTCGCCCTGCGGCTTGGCGGTCTCCGCGGCGGCGGCGAGGGCCGCGGCATTGGCCCGTTCCCGGCGGAGGAGTTCCTCGTGCGGGATGGCCTCGAGGTCGGCCTGGGTGGCGGCGGCGAGGGCCGCGGTGACGTCGACGTCACCGTCGGCCTCCCCGCCCTGGCCCAGGTGCGGCACGGCGTCCAGGAGCGCCTTGGTGTACTCGTGCTGCGGGTTGTGGAAGATCTCCGCCGCCGTGCCGGTCTCCACAATCACGCCGCGGCGCATGACCGCGATCCGGTCCGCGAGGTCGGCGACGACGCCCATGTCGTGGGTGATCAGGACGATCGCGCTGTCGAGCTTGTTACGGAGGTTCCGCATCAGGTCCAGGATTTCGGCCTGGACGGTGACGTCGAGGGCCGTGGTGGGCTCGTCGGCGATCAGCAGCTTGGGGTCGCAGGAGAGCGATTGGGCGATCATGGCGCGTTGCCGCTGGCCGCCGGAGAGCTGGTGCGGGTAGGAGCGGAAGGCCTTCTCCGGGTCCGGCAGCTCCACCAGCTCGAGCATCCGCACGGCCCGTTCCCTGGCCTGGTCCGGGGAGACCTCGTTGTGCAGCCGGATGGTTTCCACGATCTGCGCCCCGACGGTGTAGACCGGGTTCAGTGCGGTCATCGGCTCCTGGAAGATGACGGCGACGTCCTTGCCGCGGACGGCCCTGATGTTGGCTTCGCTGCCGCCGAGGAGTTCCTTGCCGGCCAGCTTGACGCTGCCGTTGACGCGGCTGTTGCTCGGCAGCAGGCCCAGCAGCGCCATGGAGCTGGCGCTCTTGCCGGAGCCGGACTCGCCGACGATCGCGAGGACCTCGCCGGCCCGGACCTCGTAGTTCAGCCGGATGGCGGCCGGGACCCATTTCTTGTCCACGCCGAAGTCGACGCTGAGGTCGCGGACCTCCAGGACGACGTCGCCCTTGCCGGGGGCGGAGGGCTGCGCCGGGTCCACGGTGATGAAGTCAGTCATGATGGGGTGTTCCTTCCGCCGGGCCGCCGCACCGGGAATTTAGTGCGTTCGGCCGGAATGCTGAAATATGGGGGGCATGAGCACAGCGCCCGATGCCGGTAACGTCGAAATCTTCAAGGCCCGGACCAATAAATGGTTCGCCGGCCTGGCCTGGGGTGTGGGGCTGCTGGGCCTGGTCGTGACGGTGGCCTCGGCCGGTCCCGCGGGGCTGCTGGGCACCGCTCCCCTGCTGCTGGTGGCCTTCCTGGGCTGGCAGTTCTTTTGGCTTCCCGCCGTCGTGGTGCACGACGGCGGGGTCACCCTGGAGAACCCGTTCCGGTCCGTCGAGGTGCCGTGGGCGGCGCTGGTGCATGTGGACACCGGCTACGCCCTGACGCTCGTGACGGCACAAAAGAGCTACGCCGCGTGGGCAGCCCCCGCGCCGGGCATCTGGGGCGGCCGCAACGCCCGCCCCGAGGACCTGCGCGGGCTGCCGGACACCAGCTACGGCCCGGGCAACTCGGTGCGCCCGGGAGACCTGAAGACCACCGACTCGGGCCAGGCCGCCCGGCTGGTGCGCGGCCGCTGGCAGGCTCTGGTGGAGAGCGGCGCCCTGGCCGCCGGCGAGGCCGCCACCACCGCGGTGTCCGTGACCCCGCGGTGGGCGGCGATCGCCGTCGCCGTGGTGCTGCTGGCGGCCAGCGTCTGGACCGTCGCCGCCGTCTAGCCTGCGGCCCGGGTTCGGGGCTGTCACCTTAGTCGTCCTTGGTGCCATCGAAGGCGGTGACCGCGGACTTTTCCGCTGCCGGCGAGGCACCCGCTGCAGCGGGAGAACCGGCGGGGGTGCCCGCGGCGGCGTCGGCTTCGCGGGCCTTCTTGGCGTTGAACTTCTTCTGCCGCGGGTCGAAGGCATCCCGCAGTCCGTCGCCGATGAAGTTGATGCTCAGGCAGATCAGCACGATGAACAGGCCGGGGAACCAGAACAGCCAGGGCCGGGTGGCGAAGGCCTGCTGGTTCTGCGAGATGAGCAGGCCCAGGGACGTGTCTGGGGCCTTGACGCCGACGCCCAGGAAGCTCAGAGCGGTCTCGGTGAGGATGGCCGCGGACATGGTGAGGGTGACGTTGACGATCAGGACGCCGACGGCGTTGGGCAGGATGTGCTTGAAGATGATCCGGGCGTTGCTGGCACCGGAGATCCGGGCGGCGTCGACGAATTCGCGTTCCCGCAGGGACAGGAACTCGCCGCGCATGAGGCGGGCGAGGCTGACCCAGCTGATCAGGCCGAGGAAGATGCCCAGGGCCAGGACGCCGTTGCTGCTGGCGAAGGAGGCGAACCAGCTGCCGGAGTCGCGCCGGCCGGCCATCTGCGCCATGACCGCCGCGAGCAGCAGCGCCGGGATGATGATGATGACGTCGGTGAGGCGCATCAGGATGGCCTCGGCCCAGCCGCGGAAGTAGCCGGAAATCGCCCCGACCAGGACGCCGAGCAGGCCGGCGATCAGGCCGATGACCACCATGACGGTGATGGACTGCTGCGCTCCGCGCATGGTCATGGCGAACAGGTCGCGGCCGATCCGGTCCTGGCCGAAGGGGTGCTCGCCCCAGGCCAGCGGCCAGAGCGAGGAGGTGGGGGCGCCGTCGTTGACCAGGGCGGAGACCTGTTCGTGGTTGTACTTCCACCAGCCGGGGATGCCGAGGTAGCCCACGGAGGTGAAGGCCATCAGGAAGATGATGGCGAAGACCACCAGGCCGATGATCGCGCCGGTGTGGCCGAGGAAGCGCTTGCGTACGATCTGGCCCTGGCTCAGGCCCTTGGCTTCGAGGACGGGTTCTATGCCGGCCGCGGGGGCACCCTTGAGGGCCGCGTCCTCGGCCATGATTTCGTCTTGCTGGCTTGGCTGGCTCATGCTTTTACCCTTACGCGCGGATCAAGTGCGGAGTAGGCGAGGTCCGCAATGAGGTTGAAACCCATGGCCGTGATGGCCACACAGACGAAGACGCCCATGACCGGGTTGGGGTCGGTGTGGGAGATGCCGTCCAGGAACAGGAAGCCCATGCCGCGCACCGAGAACACGGATTCGGTGATGACGGCGCCGCCGATCAGGCCGCCGATGTCGAAGGCCACGATGGTGGCGATGGGGATCAGGGCGTTCCGGAAGGCGTGCCGCATGACCACGGTCCGTTCCGAGACGCCCTTGGCGCGGGCGGTGCGGATGTAGTCCATGTTCATGATTTCCAGCATCGAGGCCCGGGTGAAGCGGGTGTAGCTGGCCAGCGAGATGAGGATCAGTGCCATGGTGGGCAGGATCAGGTGGGTGAAGGAGTCCAGGCCCAGGATCCAGAAGTCGCCCTCGATGTTGGGGGTGCCGGCGCCGATCGTGGCGATCGGGCGGCCGCGGACGCGGCTGTTGTCGAAGTAGCTCGGCCAGGCCTGCATGAACCGGTCCAGCAGGATCATTCCGCCGACCAGGAACGAGGTGATCGCGGCGGCGCGCATGGACTGGCCGCGGTCGTAGCCGCCCATCAGGTAGCCGATGCCGAGGCCCACCAGGACCGCGGCGACGGCCAGCAACACGATCATCAGGAAGGTCGCCTGGTCCAGCAGCGGCTGGACCACGAAGTAGAGGACGACGCCGACGGCGACGGCGATCAGCGAGGATTGCAGCGCCTTGCGGTTTTTCAGGCCCGCCGAGAGCAGGGTGACGGCGAAGGCGATGCCGACGCCCGCGATGGCGATCACCACTGGTCCGAGGCCCGGGTTCTTGAACCAGAGGGTCGCGGAGAAGTAGATCAGGACGGCGCTGACGAAGGCAAAGACGACGGCGCCGACGGTGAGCCGCCGCCGCAGTGCGCCGCCGGCGGCGACGGCGACGATCACGCCGAGGACCAGGCCGATGGCCAGGGCAATGGGCAGCGGGACGTCGGGGTCCCTCAGGAAGTTGTTGAAGCCGATGGCGCCGAATTCCTTGAGCAGGACGGCGACCCAGAAGATCGGCAGCGAGAAGAACAGGAACGCCATGAAGGTGACGCCGTAGTCCAGGGCGCTGTACTGGCGCAGGGCGGTGATGATGCCAAGTGTGATGCCGATCAGGATGGCCAGGATCGTGGCACCGGTGACCAGGGTCAGGGTCTGGATCAGGGCGTGGCCGAGGGCGTCCGTGACGGGCTGCCCGGCGATGTTCTTGCCCAAGTCGCAGGAGTTGGCGAACGGCACCAGGCACTGGGCCGCTCCGCCGAGCCAGCGGAAGTAGCGCACCGGGGCGGGGACGTCCAGCTGCAGCAGCTGCGTCCGGGCGTCCATCAGGGCCTGTTTCTGCGGGGAGTTATTGACCCGGAATTCCTCCAGGGGGTCTCCGGACGCCGCCGTCAGGAGGTAGACCAGGAAGGAAGCGCCGAGAAGGATGAGGGCGGCCGTCATGAGCCGCCGGACTACGTAAGTCACCATGGGAGTACAACCTCGGTATTCAGGTCCTGGGATTGCCGGGACCGGTTGCTGGGTTCGCGCCTGCCGCGGGGATACGGCGGGCCAAACCTCTGTGGGGTGCCGCTAGAAAGGCGTCGGGACCGTGGAGCCTTGGTCCCGACGCCTTTCGCCAGCACGTGTTACTTGCGGTCGTCGGCTACTTCTGAGCCCACTCCCAGAAGTTCCACCAGACGCCGGTCTGGTTCGGCATGTACTTCACACCGGTGATGCGGTCGGAGTAGGCGTCAACGCCCACTGCCTGGAACAGCGGCAGACCGTACGCGGAATCCCAGATCTTCTTGTCGATCTGCTGGATGAGGCCGTCCTGCTTGCTCTTGTCGGTGGTGACGATCAGCTCGTCCATCAACTTGTCAGCATCCTTGTCGGAGAACTTGTTGAAGTTGGAGTCGTTGCCGGTCTTGAAGATCTGCGGGACGCCGGAAACGCCGACACCCGGGTTGATCCAGCCGAAGATGGTGGCGTCGTAGCCACCCTTGCCCAGGGCCTTGCCCCAGTCGGACTTGCCGAGACCGCCGTCGACGATCTTGAAGCCGGCCTTGGCGGCGGACTCGCGGATCAGGGAGAAGGCGTCAACGCGGTTGGGGTTGTCCTTGTTGTACATGATGCGGACTTCGGGGGTGGCACCGTTAAGCAGCTTCTTGGCGCCGTCGATGTCGACATCCTGGTACGCGGAGGAGCCGTTGTTCTTGACCGAGTCGGCATAGGCGGCCTGGTCCGGAACGAACAGCTGGGAGTCGAGCGGCTTGGCCTTGTCGTCCAGCTTCTTGACGATCTTGTCGACGATGTCCTTGCGCGGGACGGTCTTCATGAACGCCTCGCGGACGTTCTTGTCCGCGAACGGGCCGCTGTAATTCAGGTCGATGTGGTCGTAGGAGAGCTGGTTGCCCTGGTCGACGGTCACGCCTTGGCTCTGCAGCGCCTTGAGCTGGTCCACCGTGTCGGCGGAGGCCTGCGGGGCGATGATGTCCGCTTCGCCGTTCTTCAGCGCCTGGACCTGGGCGGCGGAGTCGCCGATGTAGCGGACGGTGATTTCGTCCAGCTTGGCGTCCGGGCCCCAGTTGTAGTCCTTATTCTTGACCATGGTCAAGGACTGGTCCTGGTTGATGGTCTTGACGACGTACGGGCCATTGGAGAGGAAGAGCTCCGGGTCGGCCGGCAGGGTCTTGGTGTCGAAGCCGGTGTTCCAGAGGTCCGACATGGCCTTGAGCTGCGCGTTGGCGGGCTTCGGGGCCTTGGAGTCGCCGCGGGGCATGCCCTTGAGCAGGCTCACGAACGCCTTGGCGTCGGCCAGGCCGGCCTTCTTGGCCAGGACGTGCGCGGGGATGTCGATGCCCGGGCCACCGAGGGCGATTTCCCAGTCGGCGAACGGCTTGGAGTACTTGATGGTCATCGACTTGCCGTCGTCGCTCAGCTCCGGGAAGTCGGTGAGCGCCAGGCCGGTGGGGTCACCGGCGTAGGAGAAGTAGGAGGTACCGGTCTTGGCATCGGCGTCTGCGTCGTTGTAGTAGCCGGAGAAGGCCGCCCACTGCAGCAGGAGGTCGGCGGTGGTGACGGGGGTGCCGTCGGACCACTTCACGCCGTCGTTGATAGTGTATTTCACCGTCAGCGGGTTATCGGAGGTCTTCTCCATCTTGCCGAACTTTTCGTTGCGGACAACGTTCAGCTTGTTATCGATGTAGTAGAAGCCCGAGTGGGTGGCGTAGCTGACCTTCGAGTTGATGTCAGTGTTGCCGTCGGCGGTGTTCGGGTTGAACGTGTTGAACGCGTTAACCTCGACGACCGTTGCCGATCCGCCGGTTTTGCCTGCCGCGGCTGACGACGACGGGGTTGACCCGCCGCTGTTGCCGGCGCAGGCGCTGAGTGCGAGGGCAGCTGCCGCTGCCACCCCCACCGCTTTGGAAATACGACCGAAGCGCATTCCGCCTCCTTGTTTCTGTGGTGTGGATGAGACCTGCGCCAACGGCACCGGCCAGACGCCCACACTCCCCCAGCGGCAGTGTGGTTCGTCTCACATGGCATGAACTGTAAACCCGGGATGGGGCGGAATGGTGGGAAATTCGGACAGCACTATCGTTCGTTATCGAGCTGTAACAAACTATGATTCCGCTGTGTAAATTTTGTGAAAATTCGTTGACGGATACGTTACCGGGGGCTATTGACGGCCCGGCAAAAATCCGCTTGCCGGCGCCCGGACGAGCTTTCCCAGTTAAGCCGTAATTACCGGGCTCCCTTTGCGGTGAGCCGGTTCCCCGGCCGGCCGGCCGCCAGGAGGACTTCAGCGCGGTCCCGGTGGCGGGCGCGCGTCTCCGGATCCATCCCGTCCAGCAACGAGACGACCATCCGCGACCGCGGGTTTGCGGCGAACACCGCCCGGTGGTCCGCGATGAACGTCCAGTACAACCCGTCCCAGTCCGCCGTCCACTCTCCCGGCGGGAGATCCGACATCTTCTTCAGGTAATTGCTGCCGGAGACGTAGGGCTTGGTGGTGATGGCGTCCCCGGCAGCGAACTGGCTCATCGCGTAGACGTTGGGGACCATCACCCAGTCGTAGGCGTCGATGAACAGTTCCATGAACCACTCGTAGACGGCGTCCGGGTGGATGCGCAGCAGGGACATGGCGTTGCCCAGGACCATCAGCCGTTCGATGTGGTGGGCGTAGCCGGTGGCCAGGACGCGGGAGATCACCAGGTCCACCGGCGCCAGGCCGGTGCCCGCGTCCCACCAGCCCTCACCCAGTTCATTCCGATGGCCCAGCCGGTTTGCGCTGCGCAGGGCACGGCCGCCGGTGCGGTAGGTGGCGCGCATGTATTCGCGCCAGCCGATGACCTGCCGGATAAAGCCTTCCACCGAGGCCAGGGGCGTAGCCTCTGTGGCTCCGTCCAGGACAGCCTCGACCACCTCCCGTGGGTCCAGCAGGCCGATGTTCAGGGCCGGGGTGAGCAGGCCGTGGGCGATGAACGGGTGGCCGGCGGAGATGGCGTCCTCGTAGGGTCCGAAGTCGTTCAGCCGGTCCCGGACGAATTCGCGCAGATGGTCCCGGGCCTCCCCGGCGCTGGTGGGCCAGGCGAAAAGCTTCGGGTCCCCGGGGGCGTCCGGGAACTCCCTAGCCACCCAGTCGATCGCGTCCGCGACGTCGCGGTGCTGGCCGGCCTGTGGGCCGCCGTCGGGCTGTTCCGTCGCGGGTCCGTCCAGTCCCGTCAGGTCGAAGCTGCCCTGCGGCTCGACGGCGGGATGACCGGCGAGCCGGCCCACCATGGCGGGGGTATAGCCGCGCGGGAGCTTCTTGCGGTTCTCCGCGTCGAAGGACCACTTGCCGCCCACGGGCCGGCCACCCTCCATCAGGAGGTCCAGCCTGCGGCGCTGCCACACGTAGAAGTCGTGCATGCGTGCGGTTTTCCCGGCAAACCAGTTGTCGATGTCCCGGCGGCTGGTGAGGAAGTTCGGGGTCTCCAGCACGTCGGCCTCGCGCGGCCGGTAGCCGCCCTTGTTCAGGGCGGCGTCCAGGTCCCGCTCCAGCCAGTCGTCGACGACGTCGAACCACGTCACCCGGGACGGGCGGCGGCCGCGGACCAGTTCGCTCAGCTGATCGCCGGAGGTCCGCCCGGCGTCGCTGGCCAGGACCTCCACCTCGAAGCCGCGGCCGCGCAGCCGGCGGGCGAAGCGGGTCATCGTGGCCCGGTGCAACACCAGCTTCTGGGCGTGGAACGAGTACTGGCGGAACATCAGATCGTGCTCGATCAGTACGAATAAGGTCCCGGCCGCCGCGTCCAGGTGCTGGTCGAACAGCTGGTGCGGGAGGACGAGGCGCAGTTCCGGGCCGGGGCTCATGACCCTACGATAAAGGACTCCTGACGGCGGTGCCCTGAGTCAACCCTGAGTCAAACCAGGTCCAGGGCCTTGAGGACGCGGGCGACGCGGGCCCGCTGCTCCGTGTCCAGCCCCCGGATGGGCAGCGGAAGGCTCGGCCCCTGGACGAGGCCCAGCTGTTCGGCCACCGCCGCAACAACGCGGAGGCTGCCGCCGAACTCCTGGAAGAGTTCCCACAGCGGGCCCAGCCGCGTGGACTCCGCCGCCGCGTCCGCGGCCCTTCCCTCCTGGACGGCCCGCGTGATGGTGAGCGCAGGCCCGGGCAGCGTCCCGGCGATCACGGAGTACCAGGCGTCGCAGCCAGCTGCCAGCCCGGCCGCGGCGGAAGCATCCCCGGAGATGCCGATGGTGACATGGGCGGGGATGACGGCCCGGATCCCCGCGACCCGCGCTCGGTCCTCCGCCGGTCCGGCGGGGACGGCCGGGATCTTGATCGAAGCGATCCCCGGGAGCGCCGCGATGTCCGAGTACAGTTCGGTGGTGAAGGTGAAGCGGGTGGTCCCGGGATTGTCGTAGACAATGACGGGCAGCCCCGTGTGCCCCGCGACCGTCTCGAAGAGCCCGAAGACGTCGTCCGCGGTGAGTGGCTGGTAAGTCATCGGGGCGAGCAGGACTCCTGCGGCGCCGGCGCCTTCGGCGGCGTCGATATGGCGGAGGACGTCTGAGGTGCGAAGCGCGCCCACCCCGACGAACACTGGCACGTCGCCGGCGTTGGCGACAGCCAGGCGTGCCACACCGGCCCGCTCCTCCGGGCTGAGGTAGGCGTAGGAGCCGGTGGACCCGAGGGCCGTGATCGAGTCAACCCCGGCCGCGGCCAAGCGCCGGACGAGGCCACCGAACGCACCCTCATCAACCGCGTCCCGTGTCAGCGGCGTCAGAGGGAAGGCACTCAGGCCGGTAAAGCTGGGGTTCACTGGATGCTCCTTGCCATGGCGGCCCACTGTATAGGCGGGCCCGAAGGGCAGCGGCCGGCCCTTGCGCCTAGAATACTGACATGCCCACACGTGTTCACGAGTTTGACTGGCCAGACCGGGTGGTCGTCGGCACCATCGGCGTTCCGGGGGCGCGGACGTTTTACCTCCAGGTGAACGCCGGGTCGCAGACGGTGAGCATCGCCCTCGAGAAGCAGCAGTCGGCCCAGCTGGCGGAGAAGATCGACGAGATCCTCGACCAGCTCTTCACCGTCGACGGCAATCCCTTCAGCGTGCCGACCAGCACACCGGTCGAACTGGTCGACAACGATCCGCTGGCACCCGTCCAGGAGCAGTTCCGCGCCGGTGCCATGACGCTGGGCTGGGACCCGACGACGGCCCAAATCATCATCGAGGCCTACCCGATCACCGACGTCGACGCCGATGAGGACGATGATTCGTTCGACGACGACGCGGACGACCGCGAGATGCTCCTGGTGCGCATGCCGGTGGGAACCGCGCGGGCCTTCGCCAAACGCACCCGGGAGATCGTGGGAGCCGGGCGTCCGACCTGCCCGCTCTGCGGCTACCCGATGGACCCCGACGGTCACACCTGCACCCTTCCCGGCATGTGATTTCCCCTGGGAGGGCCAGGTTCTTCCGGCCCCTCGGGTCTTCAGTGGGTCAGGACGCGCCGCCCACGAAGGCCGTGCTGGGGAGGTCTTTCTCGCCGTCAACGATGGCGGTGACAATGCGGGCGGCCACCGCGTCCGGGTCCAGCGCCGCGCCGAATTTGGGTGCCTGCCCGGCGATCGGATGCTCGGACAGCGCGGTGCCGGTATGGCCCGGCCTCGCGTCCAGGATCCGGATCCCGGCGCGGCGGAACTCGCGGCCGGCGGCCACCGCGAAGGCTGCGAGCGCGGCCTTTGACGCCGAATAGGCCGCCAGCCCGGCGACGGGCGCCTCGGCGACAATCCCGCTCAGGGTGACCACGAACGGGTCCCGGCCCGCCCTCGCCGACTCCGCCAGGTGCGGCTGGGCCCCGGCTATCAACTCGATGACACTGGTGGTGTTCACGGCGAAGAGTTCGTCCACCGTTGCCGGGTCCAGGTCGGCCGCTGCGCCGAAGGCGACAACACCCGACGCCACCACCATCCCGTCCAGCCGGCCGTGCTGGGCCATCACGCCCTCAAGTACTTCCCTGACCGCGGCGGGCGCGCGCAGATCCTGTCCGCCGGAGCGCGAGGACCGGACCACGGCGGCTCCGCCGTCCTCCAGCCGGGCGGCGATGCGCGACCCGAGCCCTCCCGTGGCACCCAGCACCAGAACAACTGCACCCTCAAGCGTCGTCATGGCTCGATCCTAGGTCAGAGCCAACGCGCTGCCCAGCACTTGCTCCCGGCTGGTCTCGCCTTCGAACCACCGTGGCTCATCCTTCGACGTGCACCGATCGTGAGGTTGCGGGCGGTGCACCGATTTCCTCAACGGAGTGGGTTCCGCAGGGCTCACGCGTCACGGAGGCGTGGCTGATGCGGCTCACCCGGAACCAGCGCATGGCGTCGCGGAGCCGGCACCAGCCAATCAGATACCAGACACCGTTCGTCGAGGCGAAAATGACCGGCTCCACATCGCGCAGGGTTTCGCTGCCCTGCTGCGCGCAGTAGCGGATGCGCACCACCCGCTGTTCCGACATCGCCTCCTCCAGTGTCGACCTGACGGCCCTGATCCCGGATCCCTTCGTGTCCACCCAGATCCGGCGCGCCAGGGCGTCAACGCTTTCCCGGGTCCGCGGATCGAGCACGTCCATGATCTTGCGGACAGCCACGGAGGCCAGGTCGGCGTAGGGTGCCTCGGGAGCCGCCGACACCGCGGCAAGGAGCGCCACCGCCTGACCCGGAGTCAGGCTCACCGGAGGCAGGTTGGCCTGCGGCACCACACCGTAACCGCCGCCGGGGCCCGGCCGCGCCCAAATTGGGGTTCCACTGTTCTCCAGTGCGTCGATATCCCGTTTGATCGTGCGGACCGAAACACCGAACTCGGCGGCCAGGCGCTCCGCAGTGCACCCCCGGACGCCGCTGCGGCGCAGCCTTTCCGAGAGGGCGTGCAGCCGCTCGACCCGTTTCATCTGTTCAACCCACCCGAAACCATGCCATAAATAGTGCCATACCGTTGTCCGGAGGGCGCACGAAGATGAGGACATGACATCATCTGCAATCTCGCCCACGATCCTGCTTGTCCCCGGCTACTGGCTGGGAGCCTGGGCCTGGGAGGAGGTCCTGCAACACCTGACGGCCGCTGGCCTCCACGCGCTTCCCTTGACCCTGCCCGGCCTCGACGACGCCGATCCCGTCCGGCTCACCCGGACACTCGATGACCAGGCTGCGGCCATCGAAAAGGCCGCCCAAGATGCCGGCGGCCCGGTGGTCGTCGTGGCGCACAGCGGAGCGAATGCCCCGGTCAGCCTCGTCCTCGACCGGCGCCCCGGACTCATCAGCCGGGTGGTCTGGATCGACAGCGGACCGGCGGCCCCTGGCGTGGCTTTTGCCCCCGATTTCCCGAAAGACGCCGAAGCGCTCCCGTTGCCGGCCTTCGAATCCCTCGGCCACCAAGCAAGCCTCGAAGGCCTGGACGCGGAGCAGTTGGAGCGCTTCCGCAGCCGGGCGGTGTCGGAGCCCGGGCCTATCGTCCGCCGGCCCGTAGACCTCACCAACGACGCGCGCTTCAAGGTCCCCACCACCTTCGTCTGCTGCTCTATGGCGAGCGCACAGGTCAAGGAACTCGCCGCGGGCGGCCACCCCATGTTCGCCGAAGTCGCCCACCTCAAGACGGTCACGTACGTCGATCTCCCGACCGGCCATTGGCCTATGTGGAGCCGCCCCGCAGATCTCGCCGGGGTCCTCGTGTCCGAGGTTGCATCCGCCTGAAACGCCGGCGTCGGGCCGGTGCCGCCCGCTGCGCGGCGCCGGCCCGCTAGCGCGTACGCCCTGCGATCGGCGCCGCCGTCGTCCTTCGGCGCCTGGATGCGCGGGCGGTCAGGACCGCCGCTGCGGCAGCCACCACGACGCACCCCACGATCGCCACAAGGATCGAAGTCCTCGGCGCCGTTGCGGAGGCCTTCGCCGGGGCTTTCAGGCCGCGCCTCGCGACTTCGGGCACGTTCCAGTCTGAAGCCGAGGGGAAGATTCCCGGGGGCAGCTTCTCCTCACGGAGCTCGCGGCGCGTCTCGAGACGCTCCCGGACCTGTTCATTCGGCGCGGAGACGGCGTCGTCCGCTGCCAGAGCCGTCGGGAAGTCGATGATGTACGGCTCGCCGTAGTACGCCGAGGATGCCACGGACTCCAGCCAGGTGAAGGGCGGCTCGTCCACGCCATGGTCTGCGAACGCCGCCCGCAGCCGCGTGATGATCTCATCAAGGCTCCTGCCCTTGGAGTCCTTGCTGACCTCGAAGATTGCCAACTGGAGCTGCAGTTTCGCCTCGGCATCCGGGTCGGTCGCGGCCGGGTCCTGACCGGTCGGGTCCTCGGCCGGCAGTTTGGCGTTCACGTCGGCGGACTTGCTGGGGTCAGGATTCATGGGTTTCCTTTCGTCGTGCGTCTGCGCCGTTCGCCCCGCTGCCATAAGCCGGAGACGTTCGACGACGACGGCGCGCTTGTCATCGCGGACTACGCAGCCACGGTGTGGCTCCTACCGGGATTATCCCCCACGATACCGACAGCAGACTTAGTATCGCGTGGGATTTCCCACCACCCCGCAGGGCGGGTAGCGGTCCACAATGTTGGGAGAAGGATGGTCAGGCGCTCTTGATGACGCTCGGCGGTTCCTGCTCCGGCCCGGGGTCGGGCCCACGTCCGGGGCTTGGACGGGCACCGTCCAGGAGTTGCTGCTCCCCGTGCACAACCTGATTGACGTATCCCGTGAGACGGTCCGCCTCGGCGCGGTAATTGTCGGGGTCGGTCAGCGACATCGTCGCCTGAACAATCAAGTTCCCGTTCTTCGCGGCCACTCGGAGGAAATGGGCCGGCCGTCGGCCATCAAGGATGATGGTGGCTATCACGGCACCGGCGTCGGGACGCCAAACGGGGTCGCGGGTCTCTGACCACACTCCGCAACCGACCCAGTGATGGCCGGCAGCCCACGGCTGCCGGCCATCACTGCGTTCTTGGCCATCTCAGGAGTTCTGGTAATCGAGGCCAACGCTTCGAGTCGGAAATCCGCTATGTTCCATCCCGGAATAACGCGTTGATACGCGCCCGCTCATGCCTTTCTACCCACCCTCGACGTCCCGAATGGTGCTGAGACTCTGTCAACCGATGATGTAATCTACGTCCGGCCTCCCTTCGCGCGAGGCCAAGGTCCTTCCCTACCGTCCCAGCGAGCGGCTAATTTGCCTGAGGGCGGCATCATAGGCCCCGTCCCACGTCCAGCCAGCCGCCGGCGCCCCGGCAAGTTCCAGTGACACCATCCCATGGACTTGGCCCCACACCGCGCCCACCGTCGAGGCGATCTCATCCCCCGGGGCTCCGGGCAGCGCAGCCTCGACTGCGGCGAAGAGCGGCCCCATCGCCGGTTCAGCGGCTCCGGGTGTCGGCCGGCAAGGCACCTGGCTGGTCAGCGAACCCCCGAACATCAGGCCGTAGAGGACAGGATGCTCCAAGGCCCAGGCCCGATAGGCCAGCCCTAATGCTTCGACACCGCCGTGGGCCGCGTCCCGTTGGGAGGCAGCAAAGGACGCGAAGCCGTCGTCGAGTACGGCACTCAGCAGTTCCGCTTTACCCCCGAAGAGTGAATACACCGCCGTCGTCGATGTTCCCGCGGCAGCGGCCAGACCGCGCAGCGATACGCCCGCGGCGCCGTCGCGGGCGATCAGGGAGGCGGCGGCGTCGAGCAGCCTCCGCCGCAGGTTGTCGTCATGAACTACGGGTCTTGCCATGGGACCAGTATTCCATAACACTGTTCTGTAACACTGTTATGGAAGGAATGAGACATGGCGGATCACGTTCACACAGGGCGTTTCACGGCCGCTCCCGAAGGGCCGGTGACAGTCTTCCTGATCGGAATGCGGGCCAACCGATGGTGGAAACTCGGGAAGGTGGCACAGGTGGCGGCGTCCATGCCCACGATGCTTGGCTACCTGGCCAAGACGCCGGAGGCCGGGCTGCTGGGCTATCAGCAGTGGTTCGGCCGGACCACGATCATGGTCACCTACTGGAAGAGCCCCGAGCATCTGCAGCGGTTCGCGGCGGACCGCTCCGCACCGCACCTTGAGCCCTGGCGCCGGTTCATGCGGGAATCAGCCGGCACCGGCGACGTCGGAATCTGGCATGAGACCTACGAGACGATCCCGGGTGGAAGGGAAAGCATGTACAGCGACATGCCGGTGTTCGGGCTGGCAGCAGCGACCGGCCACGTCCCGGTCGGGGCGGGACTCAACACCGCTCGCCAGCGTTTGGAGGCAGACAGGGCGGGGCATCATCGGTCCGAATGAGACGTCCAAGCCGAGGCCGGCAGGCGGCTTCATTTTCGTTCGGAAGCCCAAAAAAGCGGATGGCCGCCGGGAACAGGTGTTCCCGGCGGCCATGCCTTTGCGGTCCTTCGCGGATTAGACGTTGAAGCGGAACTCCACCACGTCGCCGTCGGCCATGACGTATTCCTTGCCTTCGATCCGGACCTTGCCGCGGGACTTGGCCTCGGCCATGGAGCCGGCGTCGATCAGGTCGTCGAAGGAGACCACCTCGGCCTTGATGAAGCCGCGCTGGAAGTCCGAGTGGATGACGCCGGCGGCCTGCGGGGCGGTGGCGCCCTGGTGGATGGTCCACGCGCGGGTCTCCTTGGGACCGGCCGTGAGGTAGGTCTGCAGCCCCAGGGTATGGAAGCCGACGCGGGCCAACTGGTCCAGGCCGGACTCGTCCTGTCCGTTCATTTCCAGCATCTCGCGGGCCTCTGCCTCGTCGAGTTCAACGAGGTCGGACTCGAGCTTGGCGTCGAGGAAGATGCAATCGGCGGGAGCCACCAGGGCGCGCAGTTCATCCTGCTTCTCGGGGCTGCCGAGGATGCCCTCGTCGGCATTGAAGACGTAGATGAAGGGCTTGGCCGTCAGCAGGCCCAGCTCCTTGAGGTGTTCCATTTCCAGCTTGTCGCTCTTGATCGAGGAGAAGATGGTGTCGCCGCGCTCCAGGACCGTCTGGGCCGCCTTGACGGCTGCCAGCTCGGCAGCCTCGCGCTTCTTGATCTTGACTTCTTTTTCGATCCGCGGGATGGCCTTCTCGATGGTCTGCAGGTCAGCGAGGATCAGCTCGGTGTTGATCGTTTCCATGTCCGAGCGGGGATCGACCTTGCCGTCGACGTGGATGACATCGGGGTCGTCGAACACGCGCACCACCTGGGCGATGGCCTCGGCCTCACGGATATTGGCGAGGAACTGGTTGCCCAGGCCTTCGCCCTCGGACGCGCCCTTGACAATGCCGGCGATGTCAACGAAGGACACTGCGGCCGGCAGAATGCGCTGGGAACCGAAAATTTCGGCCAGCTTCTCCAGCCGCGGGTCCGGCAGGTTCACGACGCCGACATTGGGCTCGATGGTGGCGAACGGGTAGTTCGCCGCGAGCACCTGGTTGCGGGTCAGTGCGTTGAAAAGAGTTGATTTGCCGACGTTGGGCAGTCCGACGATGCCAATAGTAAGAGCCACGAGGATTGATTCTACCGGTAAACGGCTCCCCGGCGTCGCTGGCTAAAACTGTCAGAGGTGCGTGCCAGAGTGAAGGTATGGACGCTTTCGCACTCATTCTTGCCCTCCTGATGCTGCTCATCGGGGCCGCCGCCGGCGGCGGTTTCACCTTCGTCGTACTCCGCCGCCGCGCGATTGGCCTCGAGCAGGACTTCGACGGGCTGTCCGCCCGGCTTTCCGAGACCACGGCCCAGCTTGCTGCGGCCGACGCCGAACGCCGGCTCCTCGCCGCGCAGAACCGCGAGCTGGGTGACGCGCGGGCGCAGGATGGCAGTGTGCTGCGCGCCCTGGCGCCCGTGGCCGAGAAGCTTTCCGCCGTGCAGCAGCAGGTCTCACTGCTGGAGCGGGACCGGCTGGAGCAGTACGGCCAGCTCGCCCAGCAGCTGCAGGAAGCCAGGCTCTCGGATGAGCAGCTGCTGCGCTCCACCCACGCCCTGGAATCCGCGCTGCGGTCGAACAGTGCGCGCGGCCAGTGGGGCGAGGTGCAGCTGCGCCGCGTCGTCGAGGCGGCCGGGATGCTGCGGCACGTGGACTTCCACGAGCAGGTCCACAGCAGCGGCTCGGACACCGCCGTCCGGCCGGACCTCGTAGTCCAGCTCCCCGGGGCGAAGCAGCTCGTGGTCGATGCCAAGGTTCCCCTCACCGCGTACTTGGAGGCGCAGGAACTCGGCGCCTCCGGCCGGGCCGGCCACGCCGCCGCGGGGACCGCGGGGCAGGGCCCGTTGCTGGCGGCGCACGCCAAGGCGCTGAAGTCCCATGTGGATGCGCTGAGCGGAAAGAAGTACTGGGACATCCCCGGCAACGCCCCGGAACTGGTGATCTGCTTCCTGCCGGCCGAATCCATCCTGGCCGCGGCCCTGACGGCTGATCCGGCCCTGCTGGACTACGCCCTGTCCCGCAACGTGGTGCTGGCCTCCCCCGGCACGCTGCTGGCCGTCCTGAAGTCCGTGGCCTTCACCTGGCGGCAGGACGTGCTGACCGACAGTGCGCGGGAGCTGTTCGAACTGGCCCAGCAGCTTTACGAGCGGATGGGCACCCTGGGCGAGAACGTCTCCAAGCTGGGTTCCTCACTCAAGACGTCCGTGGACCGGTACAACTCGATGGTGGGAACCCTTGAGGCCCGGGTGCTTCCGACGGCGCGCAAACTCAATGCCATGGACACCGCCGGGCTCGCCGCACCGGTCACCGTCAAGGTGACACCGCGCTCCGTGGCCGCGCCGGAGCTCCAGTACGAGTCCCCCGCCGTGGCCGCAGCCGGACCGGCCGAAGCGGGAGAGTCGGCCGCCTAGGAATCCGGCTAAGGGCTAGGAACTGGCCGCGGGGCGTGACCCGCGGCCGCCCAGGGCGCGGGAGACGTCGCCGGCCTGCTTGAGCGTAGCCCGCAGTTCCTTGGGCAAGGAGAACAGCAGGTCTTCCTCCGCGGTAACGACTTCCTCCACGGTGCCGTAGCCGTAGTCGGCCAGAAGCCGGAGCACCTCCTGGACCAGGACCTCGGGCACGGAGGCGCCGGAGGTGACGCCGACGGTGGCGACGCCCTCGAACCAGGACTCGTCGACCTCGTTGGCGAAGTCCACCCGGTAGGAGGCTTTCGCGCCGTACTCCAGGGCCACCTCCACCAGGCGGACGGAGTTGGAGGAGTTGGCCGAGCCGACAACGATCACCAGGTCCGCCTGCGGCGAGATCTTCTTGATCGCCACCTGCCGGTTGGTGGTGGCGTAGCAGATGTCGTCGCTGGGCGGATCCTGCAGGGTCGGGAAGCGTTCCTTCAGCAGCCGGACCGTCTCCATGGTCTCGTCGACGCTGAGGGTGGTCTGCGAGAGCCAGATGACCTTCTCCGGGTCCCGGACCGTGACCTTGTCCACCTCGTGCGGGCCGTTGATGATCTGAATGTGTTCGGGGGCCTCGCCGGCGGTGCCCTCGACCTCCTCGTGGCCGTCGTGGCCGATCAGCAGGATGTCGAAGTCGTCCTTGGCGAAGCGCACGGCCTCGCGGTGGACCTTGGTCACCAGCGGGCAGGTCGCATCGATGGTGCGGAGGCCACGGTCCTCGGCGGACTGCACCACGGAGGGGGCCACGCCGTGCGCGGAGAAGATCACCAGGGCGCCCTCGGGGACCTCGTCGGTTTCGTCGACGAAGATGGCCCCCTTCTCCTCCAGCGAGCTGACCACGTGGACGTTGTGGACGATCTGCTTCCGCACGTAGACCGGCGGCCCGTAGTGCTCGAGCGCCTTTTCCACGGCGATCACGGCGCGGTCAACGCCGGCGCAGTAACCGCGCGGGGCCGCCAGCAGCACGCGCTTGGGCCCGGAAACGGGGGCCGCGGCCAGGATTTCCTCCGGCGAACGCCGCCGGCGCGGAACGGAGGGCATCGGAATGGAAACAGCGGTGGACGTCATGTCCCCATGCTACCGGTGTTCGCTACGGCCGGGCCGTGGGCCGCCTGCGCTGGGCGACGACGCGGAGCACGATGCCGGCCACCAGCAGCGCACCGCCGGCCACCAGGGCGGCGATGATACACTGCCCGAAGTTCGCGGTGGCGGCGTCTACGAATTCGCGCTTGAAGATGCCCGCGACGTCGTTGCCGCCCGAGGTCGCCAGGACAGCCTTCCCGGCCAGGTCCGAGCCGAACTTCCACACCGCTGCCAGCACGAGCGCGCCCAGGCCCATACCGGCCAGAACGGTCCACTTGCGGCGGGCAGCGACAAAAGCCAGGAGGAAGGCGATGGCCGCCCCCACGGCCACGGGCGTTCCCATCGGTGCATAGGCGGACACGCGTTCGATCATCTGGCGCTGGCTGGATTGCCCGATGTTGACCCGGACCGTGTCGGGGGCCTTCAGCGTTAGGGGCAGCGGGGAAGCCTCGGTGATCCGTTTCACCACCAGACCCACCAACGGTGCGACGTCGAGGGTCAGGGAGGTAGCGCCGTCGGTTTCCGGGGGCAGCGTCGACGGGTCCGCAAAGCTCAGCCGGTGACTGCGGCGGAGAGTCTCCGCCCAAGCATCCGCGTAGCCCGGAGCGGTGGTGAGGGACTTCGCCGCGTCGGTCAGGATCGGTTTGATCAGGTTGGCGAGCGCGTCCGGGAGCTGCTGCTGGCCGGTGCCGATGCCGTTCACCGCCGCCGTCGCCAGGCCCTGTTGGAAGGCGGGATCCTTGCCCAGCGGAGCGGTGAGGGCAACAAACCCGTCCTCCTGGACGATGTTGCGGTCCACCCAGAGGGCGGGGACGGCGACCGCGGACAAGGCCAGGCCGATCAGTACGGCGATGGCCGAGACAAAAGTGCGCACGAAAGTCTCCTGGTGGGTTGGGAGTGAAGCCATCCTACGGGTGAGCCCGGGCGGACGGTAAAACCACCGCGCGCCCCGTCACCAAGAGGCCTGCCGTTATAAAGTCGGACGCCGCTGGTATTGCTATGGATAGAGTTGAAGCCGGCCCCGCCGCCGGAATCGTTCCGCGACCACCACCGAAGGACCCGCAACCATGCACCTGGCACCCCGCGTCGACAGCCGCCGGCATGTCTGAGGAGACCGCCGAGGCCTCTACGCTGCCGGCCACTGCGGCCGGTACCAGCCCGGACAATCCGTGGCCGCTGCAGTTGCTCTCCCAGAAGCTGAAGGGCTACATCGACCGGGCACCGTCGGCGTGGGTGGAGGGACAGGTCATCGAACTGAACCGCCGCGGCTCCAACGCCTACCTGACCCTCCGGGACATCGACGCGGAGATCTCCCTGCCGGCGTCGGTCTGGAGCAGCGTCCTGGACCGGCAGGCGACCCCGCTGGAGCGCGGCTCACGCGTCGTGGCCCTGATCAAGGCCGAGTTCTGGCTGAAGACCGGCCGGCTGAACATGTCGGTCAAAGACATCCGCCCGGTGGGGCTCGGTGACCTGCTGGCGCGGATCGAGCGGCTCCGCCAGGCGCTGGCCGCCGAGGGGCTCTTTGCCGAATCCCGCAAGAAACGGCTGCCGCTCCTGCCCCACCGGATCGGGCTGATCACCGGCCGGGACTCGGACGCCAAGAAGGATGTGCTCCGCAACGCGGCGTTGCGCTGGCCCGCCGTCGAGTTCGAAGTCCGTGAGGTCGCTGTCCAGGGCAACACCGCCGTCGCGCAGGTCCTCGGCGCGCTCCGCGAGCTCGACGCCCATCCGGGGGTGGACGTCATCGTGATCGCCCGCGGCGGCGGCTCCCTCGAGGATCTCCTGCCGTTCAGCAGCGAGGAGCTCATCCGCGCCGTCTCCGTGGCGTCGACCCCGGTGGTCAGCGCGATCGGCCACGAGGCGGACCGGCCCATCCTCGACGACGTCGCAGACCTGCGCGCCTCCACCCCCACCGACGCGGCCAAGCGGATCGTGCCCGACGTGGCGGAGGAACTCGCCCGGGTCCGGCAGGCCCGCGACCACCTGCGCCGCGGTGTCGGCCGGCTGGTCGACCGGGAAACGGACCGGCTGGCATCGCTCCGGTCCCGGCCCGTCCTCTCGGCCCCCGAGGGGATGATCACCAACCGCCACGACGACGTCGAGCGGCTCAAGAACCGCTCGCACTCCGCGATCACCACAGCGGTGGTTCGCGCCGCGGACCAGCTGGTGCACCTCAAGGCGCAAATCCGGGCCCTGTCCCCGCAGAAGACCCTGGACCGCGGCTATGCCGTGGTCCAGCTGGACGACGGCATCGTCGAACCCGGGGCCCGGCACGAGGTCATCCGCTTCCCCGAGGAGGCCCCGGACGGCACCGCCCTGGCAATCCGGGTGGCCGGCGGAAAATTCACCGCCCGGTCCACCGGTGGCGCCGAACCCACCGACGACTAACCCAACAGACCACCAGGAGAACCACCATGGCAGCGGACAGCGCGTCAACGCCCACCACCCACAATGACCTCGACGCCCTCAGCTACGAGGAGGCCCGCGAACAGCTCGTCGCGGTCGTCGGCAAGCTGGAAGCCGGCGGGGTCAGTCTCGAAGACTCACTCGCCCTGTGGGAGCGCGGCGAGGCACTGGCGAAGCGTTGCGAGCAGTGGCTGGAGGGTGCCCGGAAGCGCCTGGCCGCCGCAAAGGAGCAGGCGGCCGACGAGGGCTAGGAGCGCCGGACCAGCTCCCGCTCCATGTCCAGGTCGATCTCCGGGGCGGGCCACTGCAGAGCCAGGGACTCCAGCGCGTCCAGCAGGAGCTGCTGCACGGCGATTCGGGCGTACCACTTCTTGTTTGCCGGCACCACGTGCCAGGGCGCGTGCTCGGTGCTGGTCCGCTCAAAGGCAGCCTGGTAGGCGTCCATGTAGTCGTCCCAGAAGGCCCGCTCCTTGAGGTCGTTGCCGCTGTACTTCCAGTGCTTGGCCGGATCGTCCAGGCGGGCGAGCAGGCGCTCCTGCTGCTCGTCCCGGCTGATGTGCAGCATCACCTTGACGATCTTGGTGCCTGCCGCGGCCTGCCGGGCCTCAAATTCGTTGATGGCCCGGTAGCGGCGGTCCAGTTCCTCGGCGTCGGCCCACCGGTGCACGCGGTGGATCAGGACGTCCTCGTAGTGGGAACGGTCGAAGACGCCGACCATCCCGGCCGCCGGCACCTCCTTCTCGATCCGCCACAGAAAATCGTAGGACTGCTCCTCGGGCGTGGGTGCCTTGAAAGATTTCAACTGCACGCCCTGCGGGTTCATCTGGCCCATGACGTGGTTGACGATCCCGCCTTTGCCGGCGGTGTCCATCGCCTGCAGGACCAGCAGGACCCGCTTCTTGCCACCGGCGCGTGACTCCGCGAAGAGCTGCTCCTGGAGCCGGGTCAGCTTGCCGTCCAGTTCGCCGAGCAGGGTCTCGCCCGCGGCCTTGTCGCCGCTGTACCCGGGGGTGGCGCCGGGGTCCACATCGCCCAGGCTGAACTTCTTGCCCGCCCTCAGCAACTCGGCGGGATGTTTCTCAAAGTTCACGGCGTCTGCCATTACAGCCTCATTCCGGTCCGGGCAGCCGGCCGCCGCGACGGGTGTCCGGCGGCGCTGCTGACCCGAATCCTAGTTGCCCTTGTAGCGGCTGAGGAAGTCCGCCATGCGGTTGATGGCTTCCTCCAGGTCCTTGACGTTGGGCAGAGTGACCATGCGGAAGTGGTCCGGGCGCACCCAGTTGAAGGCCCGGCCGTGGGAGACCAGGATCTTCTGCTGCCGGAGCAGGTCCAGCACAAACTTCTCGTCGTCCCGGATGTGGTAAACCTCGGGGTCCAGTTTGGGGAACAGGTACATGGCACCGCGGGCCTGCTGGGTGCTCACGCCGGGAATGGCGTTGAGCATGTCGTAGGCCTTATTGCGCTGTTCCAGCAACCGGCCGCCGGGCAGGATGAGATCGTTGATGCTCTGGTACCCGCCGAGGGCGGTCTGGATGGCGTGCTGGGCCGGGACGTTGGCGCAGAGCCGCATGTTCGCCAGCAGGTTGATGCCCTCGAGGTAGTCCGCGGCGTTCTTCTTCGGCCCGGAGATGGCCATCCAGCCGGCCCGGAACCCACAGACGCGGTAGGCCTTGGACAGTCCGCTGAAGGTCAGGCAGAGCACGTCATCCCCGGTGAGGCTCGCCATGTTCACGTGGACGGCGTCTTCGTAGAGGATCTTCTCGTAGATCTCGTCGGCGAAGAGCACCAGGCCGTGCTTCTCGGCCAGGGCCACGATCCTCTTCAGCGTCTCCTCGGGGTAGACGGCGCCCGTGGGGTTGTTGGGGTTGATCACCACGATGCCCTTGGTGCGCGGGCTGATCTTGGCTTCCAGGTCCTCCAGGTCCGGCTGCCAGCCGGACTCCTCGTCGCAGAGGTAGTGGACGGGCTTGCCGCCGGCGAGGGCAACGGAGGCGGTCCACAGCGGGTAGTCCGGTGTGGGGATCAGCACCTCGTCGCCGTCGTCGAGCAGGGCCATCAGGGACATGGTGATCAGTTCGCTGACACCGTTGCCGAGGTAGATGTCGTCCACGTGGATGTTCTGGATGCCGCGGGTCTGGTAGTACTGCGAGACGGCGGTGCGGGCGGAGAAGATGCCGCGGGAATCGCTGTAGCCCTGGGCGTGCGGCAGATGGCGGATCATGTCCACCAGGATCGCGTCCGGCGCTTCGAAACCAAACGGGGCCGGGTTTCCGATGTTCAGTTTGAGGATGCGGTGACCCTCTGCCTCCATCTGCTGGGCGGCCTGAAGAATCGGTCCACGAATGTCGTAGAGGACATTATGAAGCTTGGTGGACTGCTGGATTTCTGCCATCCATCAAATATGCCATAAGGGTGATGGACTTCCCCTGAGACTTGCCTCACAGCCCGTCACAACCATACGGACCAACGGCAGCGGCCGCCGGGCCCCCGTCATCCGGGTCCCGGCGGCCGCCGTCGTCAGGGTGTGGCGCCGTCTACTTGACGATGCCCTTGTCCTTCAGCCACGCCGCGGCGGCGTCCTTCGGGTTCTGCTTCTGGCTGCCGCTGACCGCCCGGTTGAGGTTGATCAGGTCGTCGGTGGTGAGCTGCTTGGAGACGGCGTTCAGCGCTTCCTTGGCCTTGTCCGTCATCTTCGCCTTGTTGTACAGCGGCAGGACCTGCTGGGCGATGAAGTTGTTCTTCGGGTCCTCCAGCACCACCAGGTCGTTGTCCGCGATGGCGGGGGTGGTGGTGTAGATGTCGGCTACCTGGACCTGGTCGGAGAGCAGGGCCTTGACCGTCAGGGGGCCGCCGCCGTCGCTGAACGGTTCCAGCTTCTTGGGCTCGCAGTTGTAGTTCTTCTTCAGGCCCGGGAGGCCGTAGGCGCGCTCGGCGAACGTCGCGGGGGCGCCGACGACGATCTCGTTGCAGACCTTGGCCAGGTCCTCGATGGACTTCAGCTTGTACTTCTCCGCGGTGGCCTTGGTGACCACCATGGCGTCCTTGTCCTCGGCCTTGGACGCGTCCAGCACGGCCAGGCCGTCGGGCAGCTTGCCGGGCAACGCCTTGGCGATGTCGTCCGCGGAGACCTCGGTGGCTTCCTTGTTTACGTACAGCAGGAGGTTGCCGGTGTAGTCCGGGACCACGTCCACCGAGCCGTCCTGGACGGCCTTGAAGTACACCTCGCGAGAGCCGATGTTCGGCTTGGTGGTGGCGGTGACGCCGGCCGCGTTCAGGGCACCGGCGTACAGTTCGGCAATGATCTGGCTCTCGGTGAAGTCGGCCGAGCCGATCACCAGGGACCCGCCGGCGCCGCCGGTGGAACCGCCGCTGGCTGGCGCGGAGGACAGCGGGTTGGACGAGCCGCCGCAGGCGGACAGCGCCAGGGCCAGGCCGACACCGGTGGCCAGGGCGCCGAATGCGCGCCTGCCGAGGGCTCGTTGGCGGTTTTCCTTCATGATGTACCTCCTTGAAGAACAGGCTCCGCGGTCGCGGGGTCTGTGAGATCAACCGTGGCCTGCTGGCCGCGGTTTGGTGTGCGGGCGGCGCCCCGGACGAGGAAGAGCCGCTGGAACAGGGCCAGGACGAGGTCGACGGCGATCGCCAGCACGGCGATCAGCAGCGAGCCGCCGAGCATTTGGGGGAAGTCGGAAAGCACCAGCCCGTCGAAGAGGTAGCGCCCCAGGCCGCCGAGGTTGATGTACGCGACCACCGAGACGGTGGCGATGACCTGCAGTACGCCGGTGCGGAACCCGCCGAACATGACGGGCAGGGCGTTGGGGAACTCGGCCCGGAACAGCACCTGGAGCTCGGTCATGCCCATCGCGCGGGCGGCGTCCACCACGTTCCGGTCCACGCTGGAGATGCCGGCATAGGTGCCGGCCAGCAGGGGCGGGACGGTCAGGATCACGAGGGCCCAGACCGGGGGCATCAGCCCGATTCCCGCTAGCAGGACAAAAAGCGTCAGCAGGCCCAGGGTGGGCAGGGCGCGCAGCGCGCCGGCGAGGGCGACGACGGCCACCCGGCCGCGTCCGGTGTGGCCGACGTACAGGCCCACGGGCACGGCGATGGCCACGGCGATCAGCATGACCAGGCCGGTGTATTGCAGGTGCTCGGCCAGGCGCACGGGAATCCCGGTGCTGCCGGACCAGTGGTCCGGGTCGGCCAGCCACGCGAAAGTATCGGAGAAGACGTTGCTCATGCGCTGGCCTCCACGGTGGCAGCGCTGCCGCGGGCTGTCCGCCCGGGGCCGTCCGGCTTCGCCCCGGCGGCGCGGGCCCAGGGGGTCAGGAGGCGTTCGAACAGCACCAGGAGGGCGTCCATTACGAGCGCGAGGATGAGGATGGCGATGATGCCCACCATCACCTCGGTGACGAAGTCGCGCTGCAGGCCGGCGGTGAACAGCATGCCGAGGTTTCCGATGCCCAGCAGCGCCGCGACGCTGACCAGCGAGATGTTGCTGACCGAGACCACCCGGAGGCCGGCGAACATCACGGGCAGGGACAGCGGCAGGTCGATCTGCAGGAAACGGGCCAGCGGCTTGAAGCCCATGGCGACGGCGGCCTGCTGCAGGTCATCGTCCACCGAATCGAAGGCGTCGAGGGCGGCACGGACCAGGAGCGCCACCGCGTAGATGGTCAGCGCGACGATCACGTTGAGCGGGTCCAGGATCCGGGTGCCGATCACGGTGGGCAGAATGATGAACAGCGCGAGGGAGGGAATGGTGTAGAGCAGGGACGAGGCCGTGAGGACCACCGCCCGGAGGGTGCTGCTGCGTCGCGCCAGCTGGGCCAGCGGGATCGCGATCAGCAGGCCCAGGACCATCGGCACCACCGCGAGCACAAGGTGCTGGCCCGCGAGGGTGAAGACGGTTCCGCTGTTGGCCAGGAACCATTCCATCAGAGTCGTCCCTGCCTGGCCCGCCGGTCCGCGTCGATGACGGCGAGCACCTCGTCGGCCTTGAGAATCCCGGCGACACGGCCGTCGTCGTCGACGGCGACGCCCAGACCCGAGGGCGAGGACAGCGCCGCGTCCAGGGCGCGGCGGAGGGTCTCGCCCTTGCGGAAGAGGGAGCCGCCGGGGACAGTGGCCGCTCCTGCCCCGGGACCGCTCCAGCCCAGGGGACGGCCCTCGTCGTCGACCACCAGCTGCCAGTCTCCGGCCTCGCTGCCGGCGCCGAGCTCGTGCAGCCGGACGGTCTGCGCCGCGTGGATGCGGACGCCGTCGGAGGGGCTGAAGGCCAGGTGCCGGAAGCCGCGGTCCCGGCCCACGAAGGCCGCCACGAACTCGTTGGTGGGAGCGCGCAGGATTTCCTCCGGCGCGGCGTACTGGGCCAGCTTTCCACCAGTAGCGAAGACGGCAACCTTGTCACCCAGGACGGTGGCCTCGTCGATGTCGTGGGTGACGAACACGATGGTCTTGGCGAGGTCCCGCTGCAGGCGCAGGAGTTCCTTCTGCAGCTCGTCGCGGACCAGGGGGTCCACGGCGCTGAACGGCTCGTCCATGAGCAACACGGGCGGGTCCGCGGCGAGCGCCCGGGCCACGCCGACGCGCTGCTGCTGGCCGCCGGAGAGCTGGGAGGGGTAGCGCTTCCCGAGGGTGGAGGCGAGCCCGACCACGTCGAGCAGCTCCTCGGCGCGCTTGCGGGACTCGGCCTTGGAGACGCCGTTGAGCCGCGGGACGGTGGCGATGTTGTCCAGGACCGTACGGTGTGGCATCAGTCCGGAAGACTGCATGACGTAGCCCATGGAGCGGCGCAGCTGGGGTGCGGGGACACTGGTGACGTCCCTGCCATCCACGGTCAGGGTGCCCGAGGTGGGCTCCACCATCCGGTTGATCATCCGCAGGGAGGTGGTCTTGCCGCAGCCGGACGGGCCGACGAAAACCGTGATCGCGCCCTTGTCGATGGACATGCTCAGATCGTCAACGGCGGCCTGGCCGCCCTGATACTTCTTCGTGACGCTCTGGAACTCGATCATGGCCTCTGCCATTACGGGCTTACCTAACTGTTGGCGGCAACATGGGACGGTCCAGCCAACTGATCATATGCATGCTTATTTTTTACTGTAAAGCGAGTAGGAGCCCAGCGTAACGGGCGCCGCAGACAGGTTGATCAAACGAGTCGAAAAAGTGATCAAACCGTCCCACGGCGCCCGCGTCCCCGCGGCGGCGGCGGACCGCCTCCGCGGGGCGAGCGAAACTCTCCCCGCGGAGTCTTCGGCACCGTTGCCCGGGCGGATGGGCGCACCTTTTCGTTAGCGGCCGCGCCGCCCGGCCTTGCCGCCACTGCCGCCACCTCTGCTGCTGCCGGGTTCGCCGGAGCCGGCGGCCCGTTTGGCCCCGTACCCCTCTCCCAGGCGTTCCGCCGCCCGCTGGCCGCGGCTGGCCGCGGACACTTTCTGGTGCCATTCCCGCTGGTAGGCCCGCCGCGCGGCCGCGTCGTGCCGGCGGCCCAGGGCGGCAAGCTCGCGCTGCATCTTCTGGTAGCTGGCCCAGCGGCGGCCCTCCAGTGTGCCGTCGGCGAGTGCGGCCTGAACGGCGCAGCCCGGTTCGCGGTCGTGGGCGCAGTCGGCGAACCGGCAGCCGGCAAACAGCTCCTCGAGGTCGCCGAACATTTCGCCCATGCCGTCCTCGGCGTCGTACAGGCCAAACCCGCGCACCCCCGGGGTGTCCATCAGGACGGCCCCGCCGGGCAGCGGCACCAGCTCGCGGACGGTGGTGGTGTGGCGGCCCTTGCCGTCACCGGCCCGGACGGGTCCGGTGTCCTGGACATCGGCCCCGGCGAGCGCGTTGATCAGCGTCGACTTCCCGGCTCCGGAGGGTCCCAGCAGCATGATGGTGCCTCCCGGGGGCAAGTGGGCCAGCAGTTCCTCCAGTCCGTCGCCCTGCAGCGCGGACGTGGTGACCACCGCGGCGCCGGCGGCCTGGTGGAGGACGGTGGCGACGACGTCGTCCGCCACGCCCGCCAGGTCCGCCTTCGTGATGACCACCAGGGGTGTGGCACCGGAATCCCAGGCGGCCACGAGGGTGCGCTCCAACCGGTTATGGGTGAGGGGCCGGTCCACCGGAACCACCACCCCTACGACGTCCATGTTGGCGCCAAGCACCTGGGCCTCCGAGGAAGCGTCGAAGGCCTGTTTGCGGGTCAGTGCCGTCCGGCGGGGCAGGACGTCGATGATGGCGGTCTCCCCCACGCTGTCGGGGCCGAGCCACACCCAGTCGCCGGTGGCGGGCAGGCCGCCGTTGCGGGGATAAGGGAGGTGGAGCGGACCGTCGTGGGCGGCGACCACGACGCGGGTGCGGTCGACGCGCGCCACGCGGCCGGCGCCGGTTCCTCCGGACACGGGATGGTCAGCGAACAGGTCCCGGACGGAATCGGTGAAACCGTAGGCTTCCGGGCCGCTGGGGACGTGGTGATGATGAGATGGTGCAGAGTGAGCGTTCGAATGAGCGTTCAATGGGAACCCTTTGTGCTGGGCCCCGGGACATGTCGCCCGCTGCGGTCGGAATGGACCGGTGTATACCCGCCCGGCAGGAGATGCCGGAGGTCGGGTCAGGAAGCGCGGACGGCCGGGGCAGAACGTGTGCTGTGGCTGCTGGTGGTGCGCTGCGCGCGCAGGTCCGTTGCAATCATCACGTTCACCTCCCCCGCAGTAGCTTTCGCGTTCCCCGCTGCCGTTCACGGCGCGGTGTCTTCAGGGTAGCCGCCCCCGCCGCCGCTGGCTAGGGACCGTTCGGGGAAAGCCTGCCGTCCACCGGCCGTTCCCGGTAGAGCCTCAACGCCACATCCACGAGCGAGACCCGGTTCAGCCCGGCGACCTCGGCCAGCGGGATCCACGCCGCGTGCGTGGTGCTGCCGCCGACCTCATGGCGCAACTCTCCCCCGGTGATCTCCGCTTCGTAGACGAGTCGGAGCGACTGGAAGTCCCGGTGGCCGCCGTCGAGCCGTGACTCGGCGGGCCAGTACCCGACGTCCACGCCCAGCAGGGCGCCGACGGCGGCGTCGTAGCCGGTCTCCTCGAAGATTTCCCGCCGGCAGCCGTCCACGGGGTGTTCGGCCAGGTCCAATCCCCCGCCGGGCAGCGTCCAGCCCTCGCGGCCGCCCTGCTTCCAGTACGCGAGGAGGAGGTTGTCGTCGCGGATGACGACGCCGTAGGCGGCAGGGCGGGTGTCGAATGGCAGGGTCATCGTCCCAGCGTAACCGCGCACCGCCGGCCCTGCCGGATCCGGCGGCCGGGCCCTAGAGTTTGAGGGTGACCAACCTCGAAGTCCTGCCGCCCGAAGAAGTCTGCCCCGCCGCGCACAGCGTGGCTGGAACCGCCAGCGGTCCGTGCCTCCAGCTCTGGCCGGCCCGCGAGGTCCCGCTCGGCGGGGTCCGGGCCATGAACGTCTCCCGCACCCTCCCGCAGAGGGGCCTGCCGACCGTGGGCGCGTGGTGCTTCCTGGACAGCTTCGGCCCCGACCGCGTCGCCATGTCCGTGCTCCCGCACCCGCACACGGGACTGCAGACCGTCACGTGGCCGCTGGCGGGAACCATCCGGCACCGCGACAGCGTGGGCAGCGACGTGATCGTCCGGCCCGGGGAGCTCAACATCATGACCGCCGGACGGGGCGTCTCCCACTCCGAGTTCGCGGTGCTGCCCGGCGGCCCTGATGCCGAAATGCCGCTGCAGCGCGGCCTGCAGCTGTGGGTGGCGCTCCCGGACAGCGACCGGCACCGCGCCCCGGCGTTCGAACAGCACCGGGACCTGCCCGTGGTCCGCGGCGAGGGCTTCGCGGCGACGGTCATGGTGGGGAGCCTGGCCGGGACGACGTCGCCTGCCACCACCTTCACGCCGATCCTTGGGGCCGACATCAGCTGCGACGGGCCTCTAGACCTGCCCCTGGACCCGGACTTCGAGCACGCCGTCCTGGTGCTCGACGGCAGCATGGAACTCGACGGCCAGCAGGTGCCGCCGGGGCCGCTGGGCTACCTCGGCACCGGCCGGGACCGGCTGCAACTGGTGGCCGCTCCCGGGACCCGGTTCGTGCTGCTGGGCGGGGAACCGTTCGAGGAGGAACTGCTGATGTGGTGGAACTTCGTCGGCCGCAGCCACGAGGAGGTGGCCCAGGCGAGGGCGGACTGGGAGGCGCAGGCCGGACTCACGGACGCCGACGCCGCGTCGGCCCGCTTCGGGCTGGTGCCCGGCCACGGACCCGACGCCGGCCCGGAAGCCGGGCGGATCCCCGCGCCGCCGCTGCCCGGGGTTCCCTTGCGTCCGCGACGGCGGCACTAACCACGACGGCCGGTTGGCCCGGACCCGTTTAGGCCGGCTCAGTCCTGTTCGGCGACGAGCTGCAGGACCCCGAACACCGGCTCCTGCTGCAGCACCCGGACATCGGTGATCCCCTCGGCCGCGAGCGCGGTGCGGAAGGCGTCCTGCAGGCGCACCACGTTCATTCCCAACCCGCTGCCCAGAATCACGGGACCGGCGATGCCGAGCTGCCGGAGGGTCTGGGCGGCAAGGTCGGCCAGGTCGCGCCCGGCCTGTCCGATCAAGGCCTGGCTTGCGGGGTGCCCGGCGTCGGCGGCCTCGACCACCACACGCGCCTGCTGGGCCCAGAATCGCCGGCCCGTGGCCGGCGAGTGGAAGAGGGCAATGAGCTTGTTGGGGTGGTCCGTGCCGCAGGAGGCCAGCAGCGCCCGGGTCAGTTCGTCCGGTTCCAGTCCCTGGTTCATCCGGCGCAGGCTGTGCCGGACCGCTTCCCGGCCGAGCCAGTAGCCGCTGCCCTCGTCGCCGAGGAGGTAACCCCAGCCTCCGGCCCGGGCCTCGGCGCCCTCGGCGTTGCGCCCCCAGGCGGCAGAACCGGTGCCGGCGATGACGGCCACCCCGGTGGCGGCTCCCCCGGCCGCCAGCAACAGCCGGGAGTCATGGACCACGGTGACCCGGGCGCCGGGGGCGTGTGGGGCGATCAGCGCGGCGAGCGCGGCGGCGTCCTCGTCCGTGTCGATGCCGCCGGCGCCGGCGTAGACGCGGGCGATCGTGCCGCCGCCGATCCGGGCAAACAGCTCCGCCAGGTTCCGGGCCGCCTCCTCGGGGGTGACGTTTTGGACGTTGGCGCTGCCGACGGACTCGTCGGCCACGGGGACGCCGGACTCGAAGCGGACACCGCGCGTCTTGGTTCCGCCGATGTCCAGGCCGATCACGGCCCCGTCGCGGCTCGGGACGGCGGCCGGGGGGACGGAGGGGGTGTCAGAATGGGTCACCGGACAAGCCTACTGACAACGGCCGCCGAAAATCCCGTCAGGAGTACCCATGCCGCACCCGATGTTTGGCACCAGCGTCATCGCCGCGCCAATGGCGGGCGGGACGTCGACGCCGTCCTTCGTCACCGCCGTGCACCGGGCCGGCGGGCTGGGCTTCCTCGCCGCCGGCTATAAGGACCCCGCCGCGATGGCGGCCGAGATCCGCTCCGTGCGGGCCACCGGCGCCCGGTTCGGAATGAACGTCTTCGTCCCCGACCCGGCCCAGCTGCCGCCGGGCCCCGCCGTGACGGCGGCGCTGGAGACGTACCGGCAGGAGCTGATCCCCGAGGCGGATCGCTATGGCGTCGAGCTCCCGGCGCCGCGGCTGGACGATGACGACCGCTGGCAGGAGAAGATCGATCTGCTGCTCGCCGACCCGGTGGAACTGGTCAGCTTCACCTTCGGCCTGCCCGGGGCGGACGTAGTGCGTCGCCTGCAGCAGAAAGGTTCCGTGGTCCTGGCAACCGTGACCGGGGTGGCCGAGGCGAGGCTCGCGGAGGAGCAGGGGGTGGACGCCCTGGTGGTGCAGCACTCCTGCGCCGGCGGGCACAGCGGGGCTTTCCTGCCGGGATCGCTTGGGATGTTGCAAGAGGGCCCGGCGGAGGGTACTACGGCGGACCTGGTCCGGGCGGTCCGCGCCGCCGTCGGACTTCCCCTGGTGGCTGCCGGCGGCATCATGGACGCGGCCGGGGTGGCCGGCGTCCTCGCCGCGGGCGCGGACGCCGCGCAGGTGGGGACGGCCCTGCTGCGCACAGAGGAGAGTGGAACCCGCCAGCTGCACAAGGATGCCTTGGCCAGCCCGCGCTTCACCGGAACGGCCATGACCCGGGCGTTCACGGGACGTGCCGCCCGGGCCCTGGTGAACGAGTTCGTTGCCGCGCACCCGGACGCGCCGGAGGCCTACCCGGCGGTCCATCACCTGACGGCGCCGCTGCGGGCGGCCGCGGCCGCCGCCGGGGATCCGGAACGGCTGAACCTGTGGGCAGGCACCGGATGGCGGGAGGCGAAGGCCGGACCGGTCGCCGGGGTGCTGGCACGGCTGCTGGGCTAGCCTCGCTCCACGCGCCGGCCGCAGCGCGCCGGGGACGACCGCCGGAGACGACCGTTTAGCGGCCGGAGCGGCCGCGGACGAAGCCCGCCAGCAGGGAGGGGCCCTCGCTGAGCACCAGCTCCCGGAACAGGCGCACCGGGTCCGGTTCGGCGTCCGCCCCGCCGCGCCGTTCCCGCCACGCGAGGCCGATCTCACGGAAGGCCAGCTCCGACTCCAGCGCCAGCTCCACCCAGCCCAGTTCGGGCGGCTGTCCGGGCTGGTGCCGGTCCGGGGACGGGCCCGCCGGCGGCAGGATGCTGACGCCCAGCCCGGCCGAGACCAGGCCCCGGGCCGTATGGGAGTCCTGGCTTTCGAAGGCGATCCGCGGCCGGAAGCCGGCCTCCCGGAACAAGGCATCGGAGAGGGAGCGCAGCCCGTACCCGGGGCCCATCGCCACGAACGGTTCGGCCCGCAGTTCGGACAGCGGCACGCTCCCCCGGTCCGCCAGGCGGTGGTTGTGGTGGACCACCAGGCGCAGCGGTTCCCGGTAGAGGGCGGCAGAGGAGATCCCCCGGCTGGGGGCTGCGACGGGGGCGGTCAACGCCAGGTCGGCCTCTCCCGCGGCAAGCTCGGCCAGGCATCCGTCGCGGGAGCCCTGACTGAGCTGGAAGGCCGGCTGCGGGTGCCGCCGGTGGAAGGCGCTGATCAGCAGGGGCAGCATCGCCTCGCCGAAGGTGTGCTGAAAGGATACCGCGATCCTGCCGCGGACCACCTCCGATTCCTGCCGCACCACGTCCAGTCCCGCCTGGAACTGGGTCAGGGCCGCCTCGATGTGCGGCAGCAGCGCCTCTGCCGCCGGGGTGAGCCGGACACCCCGGCCGTCGCGGAGCAGCAGCTCCGTGCCGATGAGGCGGCCGGCCCGCGCTATGCCGCGGCTGACCGTGGATTGCGGCAGGCCCAGGGCCTCGGCCGCCGCGGTGACGTGCCGGGTCCGGCCCAGCTCGGCCAGGACCGGCAGCAGCGGCAACAGCTGGACAAGGTGTTTGTGCTCCACATCCACGCGGGACCTCCTCGGCAGATGACCTCCCGACGGGCCGGGAGAAATGTTTCATTATGGATATGAATCTGATGGTAATGATGCATTGGAAGCATACCCGGCCGGCGTCTACGCTGGGCAGATGCCCCGCCACCCCGTCTCCAGCCCCGCCACCGGCCGGCCCTCCCCCGTGGCGCCGCCCGTCCCCGGCACTGAAGCCCCGGGGAACCACGGGCAACGGGACCCGCAGGCAGCGTGGGCCGGCCACCGCAAGGGCTCCGCGGGATACCGCAGGATTCTTGCCGGCCTGGCCTTCGCCGGCGTCGCCACCTTCGCGCAGCTGTATTCCACCCAGGCCGTCCTGCCGCTGATTGCGCGCGGAATGGAGGTCACCGCGGCGGAGGCCGCCCTGACGATCTCCCTGGCCACCATCGGGCTGGCCCTCACGGTCCTACCGTGGTCCTTCGTTGCGGACCGGGTGGGCCGGGTCCGGGCCATGGCCTGGGCGATCTCGGCGGCAACCGTGTTCGGCCTGCTGGCGCCGCTGGCGCCGACGTTCCCGGTGTTGCTCGCCCTGCGGGCACTGGAAGGTATGGCACTGGGCGGGATTCCGGCAATCGCGGTGGCCTACCTGAATGAGGAGATCACGAAGGCCCAGGCCGCGCTGGCCGCCGGGACCTACGTTGCCGGCACCACCCTGGGCGGGCTGGCGGGCCGGTTGCTCGCCGGACCCGTCGGCGAACTCTGGGGCTGGCGCGCCGCCGTCCTGTGCGTCTCCGCCATGGCCGCTGTGGCGGCGGTCCTGTTCCTTGTCCTGGTCCCGCCGGCCCGGAACTTCACCCCGTCCGCCGCCGGGGGCTTGCGCGGCGCGTTGGCCACCCTGGGACGCCATGGCCGGAACCCGCGGCTGCTGGCCATCTACCTGCAGGCCTTCCTGTTGATGGGCGGCTTCGTGGCCGTCTACAACTATTTGGGGTTCCGGCTCTCCGCAGAACCGTTCGGCCTGCCGGCCACCCTGATCAGCCTGATCTTCCTGGCCTATCTCTCGGGCACGGTTTCGGCCCGCTGGGCCGCCGGGCTGACAGCGAGGCATGGCCGGCGGAACGTCCTGATCGCCGGGACGGTGCTGATGGTGGGCGGCCTGGCACTGACGCTCACCGCTCAGCTGGTCCTGATCCTGGCCGGGCTCCTGATCTTCACCGGCGGTTTCTTCGCCGCCCACAGCATCGGCTCCGGCTGGACCGGGGTGATCGCCAGCGGCGGCCGGGCCCAGGCCGCCTCGCTCTACAACCTCGCGTATTACCTGGGCTCCAGCGTCCTGGGCTGGGCGGGGGGCCTGCTGTTCCAGTCGCTGGGCTGGACTGCGCTGGCCCTGGGGGTGATGGCGCTGGCGGCGACGACGGCGGCCGTCACCGCCGTCGTCCATCCTGCCGGGGCGCCCGGCGCCGCGCAGGCCTAGCGCGTGGCTTCCAGGGCCTGAATCAGGTCCGCGATGATGTCCGCCGGGTCCTCGAGCCCCACCGAGACCCGCAACAGCCCGGCGTGCGGCTTCGCCTCGGCCGCAACGGGCCGGTGTGTCAGGCCGGCGGGATGCTGGATGAGGGAGTCGATGCCGCCGAGGGAGACCGCGTGGGTGAGCAGCCTCACGGCCCCGGGAAGCCGCCCGGCATGGTCCGGGCTGCCCAGCTCGAAGGCCAGCAGCGATCCCGGGCCGGCCATCTGGGTCCCCATCAGGCCCTGCGGATCGCAGTCCGGCAGCCCCGGGTAGTAGACGCGGCGGACCAGCCCGTGGCCGGCCAGGGCGACGGCCACCTTGTGGGCGCCGGCCTGCTGGGCCCGGACCCGGACCGGCAGGGTGGCCAGGCCGCGGTGCAGTAGGTAGGCCGGCCAGGGCGTCAGGATTCCGCCGGTGATGGCCCGCACCCGCCGCAGCCGGGCGGTCCACTCGCCGCCGGCCGCAATGACCCCGCCCATCGCGTCCCCGTGGCCGCCGATGAATTTGGTGGCACTGTGCAGCACCATGGCCGCTCCGTGGCGTGCCGGCTGCTGCAGCACCGGGGTGGCGAAGGTGTTGTCCACCAGCACCGGGATCCCGTCGGCGGCGGCCACGACGGCGGCGATGTCCACCAGGTCCAGGCTGGGGTTCGCCGGCGTTTCCAGGATCACCAGGCCGGTGTCCGGCCGCAGCGCACCGCGCACGCCGCCGGCCGTGGTGAAGGTGACCTCGGTGCCCAGCGCGCCGGAGGCCAGCAGGTGGTCGCTGCCGCCGTAGAGCGGCCGGACCGCAACGATGTGCTTCCTCCCCGTCGCCACGACGGCCAGCAGTGCGGCACTCAGCGCCGCCATGCCGCTGGCGAAGCCCACGGCCTCCGGCATCGCCTCGAGCAGGGCCACGCCTTCTTCGAAGCGTGCCACCGTCGGATTCCAGAGCCGCTGGTAGACCGTGCTTTGGCCTTCCGGCGGGGTGCCGCCCGTGGCCAGATGCTCGTAGGCGAGGCCGCCGTCGTGGACGGAGGGAAGCGGGGCGGTGGTGGACAGGTCGATCGGGACGGCATGCAGGCCCTGGTCCGTGAGGCCCTGGCGGCCGGCGTGGACGGCCTGGGAGTCGAAGGAAAGCACGATTCTCCTTGTGAATATTCGCCATTGAATAGGGAAAGTATCCGGCAGATATTCGGAAGGAGACAGGTGTTTCGAATGGAACCGGCGGATATGGCCGCCTAAGATGAACCTAAACCACATGGAGGAGGACCCGTGAGCAGTGCTGCGAAGAATGTTCGGACCGGAGCGGGGGCCGGCGAACCGCTGGACGCTATCGACGAGCGTTTGCTGGCAGCGCTGGTGGCGGACGCCCGCATCTCCAACAAGCAGCTGGCCGAGCTGGTGGGCATCGCGCCCTCCACCGCCCTGATGCGCACCCGGGCGCTCTCCGACCGCGGCATCATCCAGGGCTTTGAGGCCAAACTCAGCCTCCCCGCCGTTGGCCGGTCGGTGCAGGCCCTGATCGCGGTGCGCCTGCGGGCCCACGACCGCGAACAAATCGACCGGTTCACCGCCCGCGTGCCCAAGCTCCCCGCCGTGCTCTCGACCTTCCACACCTCCGGCTCGGTGGACTACCTGCTGCACATTGCCGTGGCCACCACGGAGGACCTGCGTGACTGGGTGCTGGACAACCTGGCCACGGACCCGGTGGTGGGCCACACGGAAACCACTCTGGTCTTCGACCACATCCAGGGCAACCACGGGCCGCTGCCGGACTGAGGCGAGGGACCTTCGGCGCCCGCGGACCCGAGGGACTAGGCGCGCAGCGCCTGCCGCAGCGACACCGCCGCGAGAACCAGGCCCAGTGCGGCGCAGAGCACCACGAAGCCGGCCACCGCGGTCTGCAGCCCGACGGCGCCCGCGGCCAGGCCGAGCCCGATCACCGGGAAGGCGCTGCCGAGGTAGGTGATCACGTACACGGTGCTGATGATCTGCGCGTGGCGGGCCGCCTCGACCTTGCCGGCGACGGTGTTGAAGACGGTCCGGAACGCCACGCCCTGGCCCAGGCCCGCGGTGACGCTCGCCGCGACCAGCAGCCAGGGGCTGCTCCAGGCGGCAGCGGCGGCGATCAGCAGCACCGAGACGGAGAGCAGCACGAGCCCCGCCGGGACCACGAACCGTCCCCGCACGGCCAGCAGCTGGCTCAGGGCGGACGCGGCGAGGGTGAGCCCGGCCAGGACCCCGATCAGCGGACGCGAGTCGGCGTGGACGATCTGCGCGAAATAGCCCGGGGCCAGGGAGAGGCAGAAGCCGAACACGGCGAAGCTGAGGAAGCCCACCGACGAGGCGAGCCAGAAGGCGCCCCGTGCCTCGCTGGAGACGGACGGCCTGCGCGGGGCGAGGACCTTCAGCGGCTGCTGCCCGGCGGTGGAGGTGATCGCGGGGCGGGCCTTGAGCAGGTACAGCGGGACCAGGAGCGCCGCCAGGACCAGCGAGTGGAGGTAGTACGGCGTCGACGTCGGACCCGGGAACACCGAGAGCAGCCCGCCGATCGCAGGCCCGGCCGCCACCCCGCCGGCCGAGGCGAGCAGCGTGAAGCGGGAGGCCCATTCGGGCCGGCTGGGCAGCAGTTCCCGCAGCGCCGCGGAGCTCGCCCCGGTGGCCAGGGCCACCGCGGCGCCCTGCAGGGCACGCCCTGCGCAGAGCGCCGCCAGGCTGTCGGCCGAGGCAAAGACCAGTCCGCCGGCCAGGCCCGTCAGGACCGCCAGCACCAGGGCAGCACGCCGGCCGATGTGATCGGACCAGTGCCCCGCAAGGATCAGGGTGGCAACGAGGGCCAGGACGTAGGCGGAGAACGCCACCGTCACGTCCAGCGCCGAGATGCCCAGCCGGGCCTGGAGCAGCGGGTAGAGCGGGGTCGCGAGATTGGCTCCCACCAAGAGCGTGAAAATGACGACGCCGGCCATCACCAGCCGGGCGGTGACGGAGGCATCCCAACCCCAGCGGGCGGCGGTGGCCGGGCGCATGCGGAGTTCGCTGAAGACGGTCATGACGGTGTCCCTGCACATCGGGGTACCGCGGGCGTTCCCGGTGGGGAGGCTACGGACCCGGTAAAGAAATGGATGCCTCCAGAATGCGGCACGCATGATCGTTCACCTCTCTTTTCGTGCCAGAATTGATCAAAACCATCAATGATGCCCCGCGCGGATGAACCGGAGTGACGATTTGAACAGCCTCGACCCCACCGACCTGCGGATCCTGCTGGAACTGGTCAAGGATCCCCGGGTCCAGATCGGCGAACTTAGCGACGCCCTGGGCATCGCGCGGAACACGGCGCAGACCCGGGTCCGGCGGATGCTGCGTTCGGGGATCCTGCACGACGGCGGCCGTGAGATCGACCTGGAGGCGGTGGGGTACGACGTCGTCGCGTTCGTCACGATCGAGGTGAACCACCGGGAGCTCGACGGCGTGGTCGCCGCGCTGCGCCTCATCCCCCAGGTCCTGGAGGTGCACGAAATCTCCGGCCGGGGCGACGTCTGGTGCCGGCTGGTCGCCACGGACACGCACAATCTCCAGACTGCCCTGCGCTCCATCCTGCGGATCAAGGGCGTCATCCGGACCGAGACGGTGCTCGCCCTGCACACCCACATCCCCTACCGCACCGAGCCGCTGATCAGCCGGCTGGCCCAGGGCGCCGCCGGAACCGCTGCGCGGCCAGCGCGCCGGGCCGTTGCGGCCGGTGACGGCACCGACGCTGGATAATGGCCCGGTGACTATCATTGACAACGCCGTCTACGTGGACGGCGTCCGCCGGGCCGAGCCCGAGAGCCTGGAACAGACCTTCGAGACCCTGAACCGCCACGGGGGCATGGCGTGGATCGGCCTCTACCGTCCCACCACCGAGGAAATGGCCGCCGTCGCCGCCGAATTCGGACTGCACGGCCTCGCCGTGGAGGACGCCGTCTCCGCCCACCAGCGCCCGAAGCTGGAACGCTACGACGACAACCTCTTCACCGTGCTCCGGCCCGCCCGCTACCTGGACGACTCCGAGACCGTGGAGTTCGGCGAGCTGCACGTCTTCACCGGACGCAACTTCGTGGTGACGGTGCGGCACGCCGAGACCGCCGGCGTCGGCCAGGTGCGGCGCCGGCTGGAGCTGCGCCCGGACCTGCTCTGCCACGGGCCCGAGGCCGTGCTCTACGCGCTGATGGACCAGGTGGTGGACGACTACGGGCCCGTGGTTGCCGGGCTGGAAAACGACATCGACGAGATCGAGGACCAGCTCTTCAGCGGCGACCCCCTGGTCTCCCGGCGCATCTATGAGCTCGCCCGCGAGGTGATCCACTTCCAGCGGGCCATCCATCCGCTGCCGGCCATGATGCAGCACCTGCGCAGCGGCTTCGAGAAGTACCGCGTGGATTCGGAACTGCAGCACAACCTCCGCGATGTCGAGGACCACGTGGAGCGGCTGATCTCCCGCGCGGACTCCTTCCGGGACCTGCTGCAGAACGCGCTGACCCTGGACGGCACGCTGACCGCCAACCGCCAGAACGAGGCGAGCGCCGAGCAAAACGAGCAGGTCAAGAAGATCTCCTCCTGGGCCGCGATCTTCTTCGCCCCGTCCTTCGTGGCCGGGGTGTACGGCATGAACTTCGAGAACATGCCGGAGTTGCACTGGGCGTTCGGGTATCCGATGGCGATCGGCCTGATGGCCGCCACGGCGACGCTGATGTACGCCATCTTCAAGCGGAAGGGCTGGCTCTGACCGGGGCCCGCTGACGCCGGCGCCCGCTCACGGGCGGGCCTTCCCTACCGCCCCGTGTCCCGCGGGCCCCGTGTACTCTGGCCGCATGAGCGCGCGGCGGGAGCGGTTCCGGCACATCGTGGAGACCCTGGGCAGGCACGGGCTGGGATTCGCGGTGGGCGGGCTGCACCTGGAGCGGTTGCATCTTCCCGGCCGGCCCGGAGGGTTGCCCGGCGCCCGGATGCCTGCCCCGGAGCGGGTGCGCCTGGCCCTGGAGGAACTCGGGACGGTGTTCATCAAGTTCGGCCAGATCGTCTCCACCCGGACCGACATCCTGCCCCCGGACTACGCCGCGGAGCTCGCCACCCTGCAGGACGCCTCCCCCGCCATCCCGGCCGAACAAATCCGCGCCGTCATCGCCGAGGAGCTCGGGCCGGCCGCGCACCAACTGCTGGCCGGGCTGCGGGACACACCGCTCGCCACCGGTTCCATCGGGCAGGCCCACGAGGCAATCCTCGCCGGCGGGGGCGCGGCCGACGGCGGCGTCTTGGCCGACGTCGTGGTCAAGGTCCGCCGGCCCGGCGTCGTCGAGGAGGTCAATGAGGACCTGGAAATCATGGCCGAGCTGGCCAAACGCGCCGAACAGGCGTCCGCGGCCGTGGCCGGCTGGCGGGTCGCGGCGCTGGTGGACGAGTTCGCCCAGACCCTACGGGCGGAACTGGACTACCTGCAGGAGGCGCGCAACGCCGAGCAGTTCGCGGCGAACTTCGCCGGCGACCCGCGCGTGCACATCCCCCGGGTCTTCTGGGACGCCACCACCACGCGGGTGCTCACCCTGGAGCGGCTGCGCGGCATCAAGATCAGCGACGTCGGCGGGCTGCGGGCGGCCGGGATCGACACCGGGGACCTCGCCGTCCGCGCCTGCACCGTGCTCCTGAAGATGGTTTTCGAGGACGGGTTCTTCCACGCCGACCCGCACCCGGGAAACTTCTTCGTCGAACCCGACGGCAGGCTGGGCATCATCGACTTCGGCATGGTAGGCAGGATCGACGACGGCGCCCGGTGGAACCTGGTGCGGGTACTGCTGGCGGTTGTGGACAAGGACCCCCGGAGCCTGACCACCGCGGTGGTGCGGCTCTGCGGCGGCGCCGACGGCGACTATGGCACCCTGCAGGCGGCGCTGGGCCGGCTGTTGGACCGCTACGCCGACCGGCCGCTGGCGGAGGTGCCGCTGGTACCGGTCCTGGCCGAGCTGGCGGGGCTGCTGCGGACCAGCCGGCTCCGCCTGCCGCGGGAGACGGCCCTGATGGTCAAGATGCTGGTCATGGCCGACGGGCTGGGCAAACAGCTGGACCCCGGCTTCGAGCTGACCGAACAGCTGGGGCCCTTCACCCGCGGTGTGGTGCTCTCCTCTCTCACCCCGGAGGCGGTGGCTGAGCGGCTGAAGAAGCTCGGGTGGGAGGCCCTGAGGTTCGGCATCGAGGCACCGGAACTGGCCCGGAGGCTGCTGGAGGTGCTGGAGCGCGGCGGGGTGGACGTGCATTTCCGGGCCGGGGAACTCCAGGCGCTGATGGACCGGGCGGAGAAGACCGGCAACCGGATCGTCGCGGGCCTGATCGTCGCTGCGCTGATCGGCGCCGTCGGGGAACTGGTGTCCTTCCAGCCGGACCGGTGGAAACGGTGGCCCAGGGCCCTGTTCACCGCCGGGCTGGGCGGTGTTGGTGCCCTCGGCGGCTATCTGGCGATCGGCTCGCGGCCGCACCGGCGGCGCGGGACCGGCTAGGGCCGCCTGCTTCAATCCAGCTGGTTGTCCGCGACTGCCTCAGGGCGTGGGGCGTCGGTGCCGTGCCTGCGCCACCAGCCGGGCAAAGGCTAGGACGAACACCGCCTCGATCGCCGCCATCAGCGCGAGCCAGAGCCACTCCCGGTGGCCGATGAAATAGACCACGCCCGCCCCCACCAGGATGCTGCCAAGGACCAGCGCGTACACCGCGAAGCCGACGGCCACCTTCGCGCTGCGCACTCCTGTGCGGAAACCGAAGCCGTTGGGCTCGCCGCCCGGCTGTCCGCGCACACGGTCCTCCCGGGCCGGGCCAAGCCGGTCGAATTCCTCCCACGGATCGGGGCCATGTTCCGGAGGTAGGTCCGGACGTTGGTCCGGAGGTTGTTCCGCCATTGCCCCATTTTAGTCGGCGCCGTAAGCCGCCGCAGGTCAGGCGGCGCGCTGCTCCACCTGGCCGGGGGCGGCGCCGTCGGCCCCGAAGACCAGCAGCCGGGTGGCAATTTTCTCCGTGAAGAACCGGTCGTGGCTGACCACCACGACGGCGCCCGGGAAGTGCAGCAGGGCCCGTTCCATCACCTGGGTACTCGAGAGGTCCAGGTGGTTTGTGGGTTCGTCGAGGAGCAGCACGGACGCCCCCGAGAGCAGACACTGGGCCATGGCGACGCGGGCCTTCTGGCCGCCGGAGAGGTTGCCGATCTTTTGCTTGAGATCCGCCTCGGAGAACTGGAACATCGCGAGGAAGCGGTTGACCGACTTCCTGGTGGCGGTCAGGGCCAGGCTGTCCGGGAGGGCGTTGACGGCGTGCGAGACGGTGTCGCCGTCGTCGAGCGCCGCCAGCATGGCGTTGTAGGAGACGTACCCCGGACCCTTGGCCCAGGCGACCGTGCCGGCGTCGGGGGCCTCCTCGCCGGTGAGGACTCGCAGGAGGGTGGATTTGCCGCTGCCGTTGGCGCCCAGGACGGCGATCCGGTTGCCCTTGCGGATCTCGAAGCCCAGGTCCGTGAACAGCGTCCGGCCGTCGTAGGACTTTTCCAGCCCCTCGACCCGGCAGAGGACGTCCTTGACGTGCAGGCCGCCGTAGATCTCGGTGACGATCTGGTCCACCGGCCGGGGGGTTCGCGACTTCTTGATCTTGGCCAGCTTGTTCTCCAGGCCCCGGCTGGCGGCCTTGGCGGCCTCACGCCGGTCGGCAATTCCCTCCGCTTCGAAGGCCAGCAGCTCGGCTTCGTGGACGAACTGCTGTTCCAGGGTCTTGAGCCGGAACTGCTTCTGGACCACGTATTCGGCGAAGTTCCCCGGATACTCGTGCAGGTGGTAGTTCTCCACTTCGACGATCCGCGTGACCACGGCGTCCAGGAACATGCGGTCGTGCGAGACGATGACGGCGGCGCCCTTGAAGTCGCGGAACCAGTTCTCCAGCCACTGCACCCCGGCGACGTCGAGGAAGTTGGTCGGCTCGTCCAGCAGCAGCACGTCCGGGCTTTCGAGCAGGATCTTCGCCAGCGCGGCCCGGTTGCGCCAGCCGCCCGACAGCTCGTCGATGGCGCAGTGCCGGTGGGCGTCCTCGAAGCCGAGGGTGGTCAGCACGGTGTCGATCCGGCGCGGGTAGTCCCACCCGTCCAGCCGTTCCATCTCCTCGAAGAGCGCGGCCTGCCGGGTGATCAGGCGGTCCAGTTCCCCGGCACCGGGGTCGGCGGCGATGGCGGCGTCGATCCCGGCAAGTTCCGCCTCGACGGCCTTCACCGTGCCGAACAGTCCGTTGAGGACCTCCGTGATGGTGGAGGCACCGTTGAGTTCGGAGAACTGGGAGAAGTAGCCCACGCGGACGCCCGGATCGACGCTGACCGAACCCGCGTCCGGCACGACCTGGTCCAGGACTAGCTTCAGGACTGTGGTCTTGCCGGAGCCGTTCTTGCCGATTAGCCCCACCCGGTCGCCGGGCTCGAGCCGGAAGAAGACCTCACGGAGGACCGGAGTGTTCTCGAAGCGGACGCTGACGTCGTTCAGGCGGATCAGGCTCATGGGGGTCCTTTCGGGGCGCCCGTGCCCGACGGCGGACCGTACGGTGGGCGGCCCGGCCGCTGTGGGAAGCGGGAGTGGAAGTCCGGGTGGCGCAGGGAACCCGTGGTTTCCAGAATATCCCGGCATGCGAAGAGCCCCGCACCGCGGTTGCGGGACGGGGCTCTTGGGGTGCTGGACCCTTGGGTGCTGGACCTGGGGGTGTGCGGTCCGCTAGCGGCCGGACTTGCCATGGCCGGCCGCGGGAGCGGCTGCCGGGGCCGGCGCGGGAGCCGGGTCGTGCTCGGCTTCGTGGGCCGGGCCGTTGCCGTAGCTGGGGACGGCGGGGGTGGCCGCGTGCTCGTCGCGGTGCTGTTCGGCTTTGGCCTGGCCGGCGGCACGGTGCGCTTCGGCGTTCGCGTGGGCCCAGGCGCTGTTGCCCGCCTCAGCCGGAGTGGATTTCTCCGGTTCGCTGTCCTTCGTTTCCGTGGACTCGGCCGGTTCCGTGGCCTCGCCGGTTTCGGTCGGGGCAGCGGACGGGGTATCGGTGGCTGAGGGGGCCGGGGCGGGCTCCGTCGGTTCCGCGGTCTCGGTCGGCTCCGCGGATGCGGTAGCGGTCGGTGCCGGTTCCGTGGGCTCGGCGGTCTCGGTGGGAGCGGCCGTCGGGGAGTCGGTGGCGGTCGCCGTGGCGGTGACGGTCGGCGTCGGATCCGCGGTGATCTCGCTGACCGTGGCGGCCATCGCCGCCCCCGCTCCGCCGGTGACGACGACGGCGGCCACGGCTGTTGCCTTGCCTGCGGTGCCCAGGGCGCCGAGCCACGTGAAAATTCCTGCCAAGGGGTGTTCCTTCCAGAGTTCCAAAGAGGTGTCCGGCAGGCCCTGTCACCAAGCCAACCGGGGAAAACATTACTCAGACGGAGACGGCGCGACGGCGGGGAACGGGATTCCTGCGGATTTCTTGGGGATAAACAGTGGTGCGGGGCGTACCGGCGGGCTCAGGGACCCCGGGGCGCGAACATGATAACGGCCACGCCCGCCAGGCAGACCACGGACCCGATGACGTCCCAGCGGTCCGGCCGGAATCCGTCCACCGCCATGCCCCAGGCCAGGGACCCTGCCACGAAGACGCCTCCGTAGGCGGCCAGGATCCGGCCGAAGTGGGCGTCCGGCTGAAGTGTCGCGACGAAGCCGTAGAGCCCGAGGGCGACGATCCCGATCCCGGCCCACCACCAGGCGCGGCCCTCGCGGACGGCCTGCCAGATCATCCAGGCCCCGCCGATTTCGGCCACGGCGGCCAGGGCAAAGAGCAGGACGGTGCGCGCAATGGTCATGCCACCATCTTTGCGCACCCCGGCCCTTGTCCGCGGCGGCGTCGGCGGGTATGAGGGAAGCATGCAGACCGGACAGGGGCTCCTTGAGGGGCGGGTAGCGGTGGTGACCGGGTCCTCCCGAGGCCTGGGCTTTGCGATGGCGGGGCTGCTGGGCGCCGAGGGGGCCGCCGTCGTCCTCGCGTCCCGGTCGGCCGCCGACGCCGAGGCGGCCGCCACCCGGCTCCGGGCGGCGGGAATCACGGCGTTGGGGCTGGGCTGCGACACCGCGGAACTGGCCGACGTCGAGTCCCTGCGCGACGAGGCCCTGCGCCTCGGCGGGCTGGACATCTGGGTAAATAACGCCGGCGTCTCGGGTGTGTACGGGCCGACGGCGTCCACACCGGTGGACGACTTCACGCGGGTGGTCCGGACCAACATCCTGGGCACCTTCCACGGTTCCCGGGTGGCCCTGCCGGTGATGCTCGGGCAGGGCCACGGCGACCTGGTGAACCTCTACGGCCAGGGCGACGGCGGGCCGGTGCCGCTGCAGAACGCGTATGCCTCCAGCAAACGGTGGGTGCGCCAGTTCACCGAGACCCTGCGCCGGGAAACGCGCGGCACCGGCGTGCGGGTCCACGGCATGAACCCCGGCCTGGTGGAAACGGACCTCCTGCGGCGCATCCGGGCCCAGTCCGGCTACGAGAAGCGCCTTTCCGCCCTTCAGGTGGTGGTGGGGCTGTGGGGGCAGGCCCCGGAGGCCGCCGCGAAACCCCTGCTGGGCCTGGTCACGTCGGATGCCGCGGCGTACCGGGACCTCACCCCGGCCCGGCTGCTGTCCCGGGGCGCCCGGAACGTCCTGGCCGGCCGGCTCCGCAGGAGTCACCGGATGCCGCTGGACATCACCGTGGTGGAACCGGAACGCTGACCGGCGGAAGCACCGGCGCCGTGGCGGCTACCTGATGGTCAGCGCCGGGTTGACGGGGGCCTTTGCGGCGTTGACCTGCAACCCGACCGTGACCTTCTGCCCGGCGGCGAGCTTCGCCGTCCAGTCCGAGCCGGTGCAGGTGACGGACGTCTTCGGGACCACCGTGCACTTCATCCCCCAGGAGTTGGCAACCGAGGTCACCGTGGGGTCGTTCCAGGACACGGACCACGACGGCGCCGCGCGCAGCGCCTCAAGGTCCAGGTTCGCCACGTAGCCGCCGGGCCAGGAACTGGTCAACCGCCAGGTGGCCGACAGGGCATCCCCGCTGGCCGGTCCCGGGCTCGCGCTCGGCGAGGGCGACGGCAACGGGCTGGTGCTCGGTGCCGGTGCGGGAGCCGTGGGCGCGCCCGTCGGCGTCGGGGTGGGCGAGGGAGACGTCGTCGGCGTAGGCGCGGGCGACGTCGTCGGCGTAGGCGTTGGGGACGTGCCCGGGGCGTTGGTCAGAATCGGGGCCAGCGCATCCAGCTTGGCGCGTTCCGGCGTGCGCCAGTCGGACTGGACCAGACCGCCTGTACCGGCCGAGTTGGGGTTGAAGGACCAGTAGGCAAAGGACATGCCGCTGGCCTTGAGGTAGCTGACCATGGAGGTCATCCAGGCCTTGTCGGAGGCGGTGGCCAGGGCGGTGCCGAACTCCCCCAGCAGCACCGGGGCGATTCCCTGCTTCTGCAGGTATCCCCAGTTGCGGTCCCAGACGGCGGGAAGGTTGGCCGGGTAGGCGGGGTCGCTGAACCATTTCTGGGCGAACATGGACGCCGGGTAATCGTGCGGCGAATACACCACCCGGTGCGGCACGGCGAGGGTGACGGGCTTCGCGCCGGCGTCGGCCAGGCCACCACCCCACCAGGTGCCTCCCGCGGTCGCCTGGTTCTCGATTCCCTCGACAAGGATCAGGAGGTTCGGGTTGGCGGCCAGGACGGCGTTGCCTCCCCGGGTCGCCGCCGCCTGCCAGTCGGTTGCGGCGGGACCGCCCCAGGTAGCGGACCCCGCGGGCTCGTTGTGCAGGTCGGCCCCGATCACGGTCGGATCGTTCCTGTACCGGGCCGCCAACATCTGCCAGTCCGAGATCCACCGGGACTCGGGGACGGCGGCGGTGTACCAGAGGGGCGACTGGCTTGCCGAGGAAGGGCGGTGCCGGTCCAGGATGACCTGCAGGCCGTTGGCCTTGGCCCGGGCGATAACCGTGTCCATCACATCCAGCGGGCGCTTGCCCTCCAGGTTGTAGGCCCGGTTGGCCCAATAGTTGACGCTGCCCTTGATGGTTGTGGCGGCCAGGCACTCATTGGAGAACGGCAGCCGGACGGTGTTGAACCCCATGGATTTTATGCTGGCCAGGGCTTCGTCGATGGTCAGGGTGCCCCAGAGTCCGTGCGGGACGCAGTCGGGGGTCTCCAGCCCGAACCAGGAGGCCGCCTTGATGATGTACGGGGCGTTATTCGAGTCCCGGATGGTGCCGCCGTCGGTGTGCAGCCACCCCGTAGCCGCGGGCGTGGTGTCCGCGACCCGCTCGATGACCGCACCGGGCTCCGCGGGCCCGGCGCAGCCCGCCACCGCCAGCAGGGCGGCGACACCCACGGCGACGACACCCAGCGTCCGGGCCGGACGACGGCGGGCAGGGCTCTGTCTGGTGGGGCGGCCTGATGACACATGTCCTCCAAGATTCCGGGCCAGGCAGGCCCACTGAGCCTCACCGTACCCAGCCCGGCCGCCGCTCCTTCGGCGACGCTCTGGGGTGGGCGGAATATTTCCTGGTCTTCGGCCCGCGTCCGACGGCGACGAACTCCTGCGGCGCACGTGGCCGGGGCTGGGGTTTGGCTGGGACTTGGCCCCGGATGCGGCGCTACTACTTGCGCGATAGATGCTAAGCAGGCTTAGGATGGGGACATGGCCGTATCGAGCGGCCGCCAACCAGAGGAGGAAACACCATGGGACTGGGCGACAAGATCGAGAACGCTGCCGAGAAGATGACCGGCAAGGGTAAGGAAGCCGCCGGCGACGCGACGGGCAACGACCGCCTCCGCGCCGAAGGCCAGGCCGACCAGGCCAAGGGCGACCTCAAGCAGGCCGGCGAGAAGGTCAAGGACGCCTTCAAGAAGGACTGATCCCGGACTACTGCCAAGGGCGCTTCCCGCAACGGGAGGCGCCCTTTGCTGTGCCACGGCAGTTCCCGGGAGTCACGCCGGTGCACGCCCGGAACCGGCGGATCCTAGAACTTGCCGTACTTGGCCCGTGCCATCGAATACACCCCATAGCAGACCAGACCGGCCGCGGCGGCGGCGAGCAGCACCACGCCGAACGGCTGGGACCCCAGGGTCTTGAGGCCGCCGTCCAGGCCCGAGGACTTGGAGGGGTCCGCCGTCGCCGCCGCCACGATGATGAGGATGCCGACCACGCCCAGCACGACGCCCTTGGCGGCGTAGCCGACGGTGCCGAGCCATTCCACGGCCGTGCGGGTGTTCCCGGGGACGGTGAGGTCCTCCATGAACTTCCGGGTGACGCCCCGGTAGACGTAGTAGACCCCGCCGCCGATGATGGCCGCGCCGATGACGATCAGCAACAGGACGCCGGCGGGTGCGGCCAGAATCTTGGCGGTGAAGTCGCTGGCCGACTGGCTGGAGCTCTTGGTACCGCCAGCGGCGAAGACGGCAAAGGTGATGGCCAGGAAACCGAAGATGACGGCTTTTCCGGCCGCCGACGCCGTTTCCTTGGCCTTGTCCTTCGCCTCGCCCTGCGCGCGGCCCGCGACGACGGCCTCGCTCACCATCCAGAGGGCCAAGGCCGCGCAGGCAGCGAACCCCACCCACAAGAGGATGGCGCCGCCGGGCTTGGACGCCAGGGAGCCGATGGCCCCGGACTGGTCCGCCTCGCCGCCCTGCCCGCGGTCAATCTGGAGGGCGATGGCACCGATCAGGATATGGACCAGGCCGATGAAGACGTAGCCGGCCCGGGCGAAGTTCCGGAGTACCGGTCCCCTGGCAGCGGAGCTGGCCTCCGAGACGGCCCGGTTGGCTTTTTGCGAGGCGTCACCCACGGCGGGATCCTTCACTGGTCATCAAGCGGCTGAACTGGTCCGCCCAGCATAGCCAGCGTGAAGGTGGAGGGGAATGATGGCGCCGCGCGGGGGAACCGGCGGCGGGAGGCAATGTGGAGCTAAGGAGATTCGAACTCCTGACCTCTTCGATGCGAACGAAGCGCTCTACCAACTGAGCTATAGCCCCGTGACAACGCCGCTCCCGAAAGGGAACGGCGTCACCAAACGTTCTTAGGCTACAAAGTATCTGCCCGCAACGCCAACCGACGCACCGGCGCGGGCAGCAACCTCACCCGGAAAAGCCAAAAAGCCCCGGATTCACCGTGGTGGTGGATCCGGGGCTTCCTGGGTGGACTCAGGCTCGGCGCCGCTGGAGGACGTCGTCGAGGTTGCTCAGTGCGCTCTGGCCCTTGCCCTGGGGTTTGGACTCGGCAGCCTCCTCGGCGCCGCGCACGGAGGCCTGCTTCAGCGACGGCTTGCCGACGGCCTTCGGTGCGGCGGGGAGGTCGAGGGGTTCCGGGGCCGCACGTTCGGCCTTGGGGGCCTCGACGTAGGTCGGCTTGGGCACCTGGACCGGTTCCCAGCTGGCGCCCTCGGGGGACGCCGGGTCGCCGACCTGGTGGACGGAGGTGTCACCGGACGCGGCTGCCTCGGCCAGTGCAGCCTGCCGCAGCTCGGCGACGGTCAGCGTGACGGGACGGACCCGCCCGCCGTCGGCTTCGGCGTCGAACAGGGGGCTTTCCTTTGCCGGCGCATCCGAGGGGGCAGCCGCGGGCAGCTCTACTGGCGCGGGCCGCGCCGGGCGGGGCGGGGCCATGGCCGACCGGAACGCGCGCTCAACCTTGCGGCGACGGTCTCGGACGGCGAGGGAACGAAGGAGTACGACGGCGGCGACCGCGGCCAGCAGGGTCAGGACCGGCAACCAGCCGGAGCCCAGACCGAAGAGGCGGAGCACGCCGGACACGACACCGGTCAGGAGGGACACCACCGCCAGCAACGCCAGCGCCAGGCGGCCGTACCGGATGCGGAACGTGGAGTCTGCCGGAAGGCTCGAGGGCCGGGCGGACTTCATCGACGCCGGGGCGGACGCCGAGTCCGGCGTCGAAGGGGCGGAGGCGGGGCGCTGCGTACTGGTCATCGGTTTCTCCTGCGGTGACGTCATGGCCACGACGTTTCCGGCTTGGGGGTCGGCTCGTTCCACGTCCGCGGCGTCCATCAGGAAGTCTCCAGCCGGCCGAAGCTGGCGGCTGTTCCGGAGCATGTAGGGAGCCACCCATACGATCCAGAGCGCAACAGCGACGACAAGGATCACTGAGCTGCTGAGAGGGAAGTCCACACTCAAAACCGTAAGAGCTTGAGGGCGTGGCGGACCGCATTAGCGGCGGTGTGTCGCGGCGCGGCCGGAGAAACTGCCCAACGTGACGAAAACGCAGGTCAGGACGGCGTTTCCCGCCGGCGTACCGGGCCCTCCCGGAGCCACCGGCCCAGCAGGCCCTCGGGGACCTCCTCGGCCGTCAGCGCGAAGCTGCGGTGGTCCGCCCAGCGGCCGTTGATGTGCAGGTACCGGGGCCGATACCCCTCGTCCCTGAAGCCGAGTTTCTCAACCACCCGCAGGCTGGGACCGTTCTCCGGCCGGATGTTGATTTCCATCCGGTGCAGCCCGAGGGTGCGGAAGCAGTGGTCCGTGGCCATGGCCACCGCGGTGGGCGCGATGCCCTGCCCGGCCCGGTCCTGGTCCACCCAGTACCCCAGCGTGGCCATCATGGCCGAGCCCCACACAATCGAGGAGACGGTCAGTTGCCCCACAATGACGGGTTCCCGGTGTCCCGGCGTCCAGGCAGCAATCACAAACGGCAGGGCCGTCGCCTGTGCCGCCTGGGCTTTCAGCGAACTCACCATCTGCCGGTAGTTGGGCAGGCCGCCCCCGGGAGCCGGGTTGGACGCCTCCCAGGGGGCCAGCCACTGCTCGTTCCGGGCGCGGAGGGCGCTCCACTCGCGGCGGTCACGGTACCGGATCGGCCGCAGGACCAGGTCGCCGCTCTCCAGCGTGACCGGCCAGGTGAAGCTGCCCCCCACGGGACTAGTGCGTCAGCCCGGCGGTGAAGCCCGGCAGCCACTCCCGCAGGCCCGGGCCCAGGTCTTCGCTATCGCAGGCCAGCTGGACGCAGGCCTTCAGGTAGCTCAGCTTGTCGCCGGTGTCGTAGCGGCGGCCGCGGAAGACGACGCCGTACACGCCGTAGCCTTCACCCTCGCCGGCGGCGAGTTCCTGCAGGGCGTCGGTGAGCTGGATCTCGCCGCCGCGGCCGGGCTCGGTGCGCTCCAGCACGTCGAAGACGGCCGGGTGCAGGACGTAACGGCCAATGATCGCCAGGTTGGAGGGCGCGTCTTCGACGTCGGGCTTCTCCACGAGGTGGTTGATGCGCACGTAGTCTTCGCCGTCGACGGCCTCGACGTCGGCGCAGCCGTAGGCGCTGATCTGCGACGGGTCGACCTCGATAAGGGCCACGACCGAACCGCCGGTCTTGGCCTGCACCTCGATCATGGTGCTCAGCAGTTCGTCGCGGGCGTCGATCAGGTCATCACCGAGCAGGACGGCGAACGGCTCGTAGCCGACGTGCTGCTTGGCACGCAGCACAGCGTGGCCGAGGCCCATCGGGTCACCCTGGCGGACGTAGTGGATGTCGCCGAGGTTGCTGGCGGCCTGGATGGACTCGAGCTTGGCGGTGTCACCCTTTGCTTCGAGGGTCGCCTCCAGGGTGGGGACCCGGTCGAAGTGGTCTTCCAGGGCCCGCTTGCTGCGCCCGGTGATCATCAGGACGTCGTTGAGGCCCACCTTGACGGCCTCTTCAACCACGTACTGGATGGCCGGCTTGTCGACGACGGGCAGCATCTCCTTCGGCATCGCCTTGGTGGCGGGAAGGAAGCGGGTGCCGAGGCCCGCTGCGGGGATGACGGCCTTGCGGACGGAGGCGTTAGGTGTCTTCACCCGACTAATCTAACCGAGGGGGCAAACATCAGGTAATTGCCCTCACGGTGCGGCTGCGGCGTGTTTGCCCGGCCGGCGAGGCGAAGGAGCCACTGCATGGAAGCGCGCGACAGGGACACCAAGGAAGCGATCCGCACCCGGCACCGGCAGCGTCGGGCGGCAATGACGCCGGCGGCGCGTGCGGCGGCCGGTTCAGCCCTGGCCGTGCACGGCGCCGCGTGGGCGGCGTCGCTGTCCGACGGCGGAACAGGCACCTTCGCCGCCTACCTGGGGGTCGGCTCGGAGCCGCCGACTCTTCCCCTATTGGAGGCCTTGCACGACGCCGGGCATAGGGTGCTGCTTCCCGTCTGCGAGCCGGACCTGGAACTGAGCTGGGTGGTGTGGACGCCGCAGAGCGAATACGCGCGGAGCCGGTACGCGCCGCTTCAGGAACCAATTGGGGAACGGCTTGGCACCGATGCAGTGGCGGGGGCAGCCGGAATCTTCGTTCCCGCCACCGCGGTGGACCTCGACGGAAACCGGATCGGCCAGGGCGGCGGCTACTACGACAAGTTCCTCGCCGCCCTCTCGGCCCTGCCCGGGAACGACGGCAGCCACCCGGTGCCGACTGCCGGCGTCGTCTACGCCGATGAAGTGCTGCCCGCGGGCACCATCCCCGTCGAAGTCTTCGACCGGAAGGTCGGGGCCGCACTCACGCCCGACGGCCTTGTTCCCACAGTCGCCAGCCGCTGACGCCGCATATTCTTCCACTTGTTCGCGCGGTGATAGAATTAGCACTCAGGCCCTGTGACTGCTAATCCTCTGGCTCCCCGAGCCAGCCGCCCCCCTCAAGGAGCGGACGGGAGGGACGCAGTACGGGACCTGCTCGTTTGTCCTAGAGGAGGAACCCAGTGCCCACGTACGCCTACGCTTGCAAGGACTGCAACCACGCCTTCGAGACCGTGCAGTCGTTCTCCGATGAATCGCTGACGACCTGCCCGGAGTGCCAGGGAACATTGCGCAAGAAGTTCAACAGCGTCGGAGTCGTCTTCAAGGGCTCCGGCTTCTACCGGACCGATTCCCGCGATTCCAAAGGCAGCTCCGTGGCGCCCGCCGCACCGGCTGCCACCCCGGCCGCGGCTCCGACCGCCGCCGCCAACTAAGGCACCTGCAGCTTCCCGCTGTAGCTTGTCCACATAGCCCGGACCGGGGCTAAGCCCGCCGCGTTCAGGCTCCTACCGTGAAGCCATGGCACCAGCAAGGCTTCACTTCTTTCGTACCGGGACTGCCCGCGGCCCATCCGTTGCGGGCCGGCCCGCGGGAGGACGCTTACTTACCTCCCGCCGGTCCTCCCCACGTCGCCTCCGTCGCTGGGTGGGGCGCAACCGCAGGCTGATCGCCGCCCTTCTGTTGTGCCTGGCCGCCGGGCTCGCAGTCCAGCAGCTTACTCCCGCTCCCCCGCCGACGGTCACGGCCTGGGCCGCGGCCGGGGATCTTCCGGCGGGGCGGCTCCTCGCCCCGGGGGATCTCAACGCAGTCCAGGTTCCGCCGGGGGTTTTACCTGACGCGGCCATTGACCCGTCGACGGCCGAGGGGCAGCAGCTGGGCATCGCGTTGAGCCGGGGGCAGTTGCTGAGCTCATCGTTCTTTGTCGGACCCGGCCTCTTGACCGGGAGCCCACCCGGTTCCGCCGCCGTACCGTTGCGCATGGCTGATCCCGCCTCGATCCAGCTGGTCTCCCCCGGTCAGCTGGTCAACATCGTGCTGACCGGCGGCAATGGGTTTGAGCAGGCGGCAACGTCGGAGATTCTGGCCGCGCGCGTCCCGGTGCTCTGGACCTCCGCCCGTGGCGGCAGGTCCGGGCAATGGCTCGACGTCGGCGATACGGACGGGCTGATGGTGGTTGCGGCCGACCCCGAGCAGTCCAGGAAGCTTGCCGGCGCGTCGACGCAGGGAAAGTTGTTTTTTGTCCTCGTTGGTCCCGGTGGGCCGTAGTCACGCTGCGGGCGTGCTGTTGCTCACCGTCCCGCGCCGGCGCTGCCCCGCCCCTGGTGTCAGCCCCAGTGCGGCGGCTTCTGTTCCTGCAGCCAGGCGTCGTGGTCATACCCGCCGGGCTCGTCGCCCCAGCGTCGGGGATCATCCTCCGCGGCCTTGGTGGGAAGGATCCCTGCCGGGGACGCGCTGTGTGCAGGGGCGCCTTCGGCCCGGGACGGCTGACCGGAAGCACTGGCTGCAGTCCGGTCCGCGTCCTGATCCGGGGAACCGGCACTCCGGCCCTCCCCGGCCCGGGCTGCCCTGTCGGTGTCGATGGTGGCCGCCGTGGCAGGTTCCCCGTGGGCCTCGCCGGGATGGTTCCGGTTGTCGTTTGCGGCGCCCTGGTGACTGGTCACGTCCGCCTCCTTAGTACTGCTCGTAAATTCCTGCTGGTGCGCCGCGGCGGCCCAGGCGGTGGGCGCCTGGCCGGTGGCCGCATACGCGTCCCGGGCGCTCTCGAGCCCGAAACTTTCCATGTCGTCCGAGAAGCCCGGAGCGGTCCCGATCCGGGAGGACGCCACCGGCTTCTCCAATCCAAGGTACCCGCCAATCCGGTCCGCGCACACGGAGGGATCGGTAAAGACCTCGATGGTCCACAGCGGCATGTAGCGCCAGCCCAGGCGTTCCAGCAGCTGCGGCCGGAGCCGGCTGCGTTCGCGGACGGTCATCCGCCGGTAACGCTCGGTTCCGTCGGATTCGATGGCCACCGGACGCGGGATGTCGGCGTCGTCCTGTCCAATCGTGTGCAGTGGATCCGCAGCCGCCACCATGTCCAGGGCTCCGTCGTACTGGTGCCAGACGCGGGCGCCGCGGGCGCGGAGCCTGTCGCCGAGGTCCGTGACCAACGGGTCCGCACCGAGCGCCTGCTCGCTGGCGGCGGCGCGGGACGCGGGGCTGCCCAGGTCCGAGTTGCCGGCAATCTCCCGGTCGATCAGCTCGTAGAAATCCACGGCCCCGTGGCTCAGCCGGGAGCTGTCCAGATCCTCGGGCCGGAAGCAGGTGAGCACGTGGAGGGAGCGCCGGGCACGGGTCATCGCCAGTGCGAACTTGGCGCGGCCGCCTTCGACGGACAGGGGCCCCAGGCTGTGCAGCGCGCGGCCGTGCGGCGTGCGGCCGTAACCGGGCGAGAAGATCACCCGGTCGCGGACCAGGCCCTGCGCCCGTTCGAGGTCGACCACGCGGAACGATTCGGTGCCAGCGGTGAAGAAGCCCGCCAGCAGCGGGTAGTTCGGCAGCTGCAGTCGGATGGCCTCGCCGATCCGGGCGGCGTGCCGCAGGCTGCCGGTGACGACGGCGAGGGAGGTCCTCGGACGCAGCCTCGCGTGGTCGAAGACGAGTTCAACGACCCGGTTCACTTCGGCCAGGACGGACTCGACGCCGTCCTGGTCAGCGCTTGGGAGACCCGTTCCGTCCGGCAGGTATTCGACCGTGAGGGCGCGGTCCAGCCCGGTTGCGGACTGCCCCTCGGGCAGCCGCCGGAGTTCGCCGCCGTAGAAGTTCTTACTCAGCTGCCGGACCAGATCCTCGTCCACGGCTCGGTAGACGGTCCGGAGCCTGCGCACCGGCAGCACCGCCGCCAGGCTCTGGTAGGCGCTATCGACGCGGTGGTGGGAGCTCTCTCCCGCCGCGAGCCGCTCGACACCCACGGTAAAGGTTCGCGGGCTGGCGATCCTGTCATCGCCGAAGGCAATGACCTGGCGGGACCGCGCGACCGCGGGGAGCACTGCCTGCAGGGAGGTCGCCTCGGCGTCGAGGATCACCACCGCGTCGAAGTGCTGTTCGGCGGGCAGCAGGCTCGTCATCAGGTATGGGCTGATGGACCAGACGGGCACGAGCATGGGGATGAGTTCGGCAGACTGGGCGGTGAGCGCCGCCGGCGTGACCCGGCCGTCCTTGAGCAGGCTCCGCAGCAGTTCGGCTTGCCGCGGGTGCTCTACCAGCGCCGCCCGCCAGCGCTCCGCGAGCTTCCACCGGAGCCGGGCAGCGCCGCTGGCGATATGGGCGTTGTCCGCGAGGCGGTATTCCGCCTCCAGCTGCCGGAGGGCATCGCCGTCGGACATGGCGAGGTAGTCGTCCCCGCTGATCATCGCCTCCAGCGCGGACTGCCACCAGGCGAGCTCGAGTTCGGCGGCGACGGAGTCCGCGGAGACTTCACGCTCGGCAAGATCCGCCAGCAGCTCACCCAGGCCGTGCTCGCGCATGTTTTCAATCAGCAGCGTGCGTTCGGGCAGGGTCTCAAGGGTGCCGGTGTCCGCCACCAGGCGGGTCAGCCGGTCGAGCAGCTCCGGGTACGGCGTATTCTGCACGTCGCCGCCGTCGCGGGTATACCTGACGGCCTCGCCGAGATCCTTGAGCTCGGCGTCCAGTTCCCGGTACAGCCCCGACAACTCGCCCAACCCGGACGGCACCGCGGGGTGCCGCTGCGTGGTGGCGTACCCCGACCACGCCGCCCGCTGCTCCTGCACCAGGACGAGCGAACTGTGCAGATCGGCAATGTGGACGCCCGGCCGGACGTACTCCTTCGCGACCCGCCGCAGCCGCGACCGCTGCATCGAGGGCATTTCAATGCTGCGCTCCCGCCGCCACGACGAGGAAGCAGTGGCCGAGATCAGGTCGTGGACCGGACGGTCGAAGATATCGGGAGTGAATTTGTCCAGGCTTCCCCGCACGGCGACCAGCAGGTCGATCTGGTCGCCCCACTCGGCGAAGGTCTCCCCCAGCCGGATTTCGGCGTGCTCGGCGACCTCGTTCATCCGGTCGCGGAGCCGCGGCAGCTTCTCCGCGACAGAGCGCGCCACCTGCTGCGCTTCCTGGGTTTCCTTGCGGGTCAGCAAACGGGCGCCGTGCCACGGGCTCAGGGTCGAGGCCCGGCTGAAGCTGCCCAGTTCCGCGGCTCGCCGCAGCCGCTCGGCCAGCTCCGCGCGGTCGCGGATGTTGTCCAGGACGCTGCGCTTGAGCCTGACGGTGGTCGCCGGGGCGGGATGGATCGCGGTCAAGGCCGCGAGCGATTGCATCGCCTCGTACGGGGAGCAGCCCCAGCGCTCCCGCACGTTGTGCAGGGAGGCCACGTGGTCCATCAGCGCGTGCCGGTGCTCAGTCAGGGTGGCGTGCAGGTTCTTCAGCTGCGGTTCGAGGGACTTCTCGTTGCGCACGATCGCGCGCACCAGCTGGCCCTTGAGCTGGAGCGGGGTGGTGCTCCCGGCCAGCTGCACCAGCATCGAGTCCAGGCCCAGGGCTTCGAGCTGCGCGGAGACCTCGCCCAGGCTGGCGCGGCGGTCACCCACCACCAGCACGCTTTTGCCCTCGTCGACGAGGGCGCCGATGGTGTTGATCGCGGTCTGGGTTTGTCCGGTTCCCGGAGGGGCGCTGACCACCAGGGAGTCGCCGGCACGGACGGCATCCACCACGTATTGCTGGTCGGCGTCCGCGTCGAGGAGCAGCAGCTCGTCGGCGGGGTTCCGCTCGTCCGTGCTGGCGAAGCGGCCGTCCTTGAGCTCGGGTACCTCCACGGAGTCGCCTGCCGCCACGCGGCCAAGGGCGGCCACGAGCTTGTTCTCCGGGTTGATCCACGGGTCGTCGAGGTTGCCGGAGAGATCGGCGAAGGTCGAGACGAGGAGGTTGTGCTCCACCTCGGCGCCGTGGATCGGCTGGATCAGGGTTGCGAGCCGGTCCAGGACGGGCAGCGGATCGAAGCGTGCAGTGCTGTAGGCCATCCGCGTCACGGCGGTGACGTCGAAGACGATGCCGTGGATGGTCTTCAGGTGACGGACCAGTGCCGGGTTGATCCGGGCCTGCTCTGTCAGTTGCAGCTCGTAGTCGTCTTCGCCGGGACGGACCGTGAGGGACACGGCCGTGAGCATGACCGGAGCGGAGACCCGCTGCGGCTTCCCGCCGACGGCCGAGGTCCAGACGACGGTGCCGGCCGAGAGGTACCCCGCGTCGATGCCCCGGTCGTTGGCCAGCTCAAAGATCTTCGAGCGCAGGTTCCGGGACGCGCGCGCCGCCACGACGTACTGCTGGCGGTCACGGATGAGGGTCGACAGCCGCGTGCGCCGCCCGGCCATCAGCTGCGCCAGCCCCGACGGGTGGGCATGGGTCAGGTCGATGGAACCCTCGGGCGTCTTTGTGAAGCGCAGCATCGTGTCGGGGCCCGTGACGGGCTTCAGTCCCGACAGCCATTTCCTGAACTCCTCGGAGCCTTCGGGGTGGCCTTGACCAACTGACACTTCTGCCTTCTTTTCTGTGCTCACGGTTTCTGTGTTCGCGCGGAACGCCCTGGACCATACCGGCATGCCTTCGAGCGTAGCCCGGATCGGCCCGCCGGGAGGGGCCGCAACACTGGCAGGGGCCAAAATAGTGCGGTCGGTTCCTCTCGACCGGCCGGAGGATTAAACGCCAAGGGCCGGCCTCCGGAGAGGCCGGCCCTTTACAAGGCTATTCCCACTCGATGGTTCCCGGCGGCTTGCTGGTCACATCCAGCACCACCCGGTTCACGCCGTCGACCTCGTTGGTAATCCGGTTCGAGATCCGGGCCAGCAGGTTGTACGGGAGCCGCGACCAGTCCGCGGTCATGGCGTCCTCGGAGGAGACCGGGCGCAGCACGATCGGGTGGCCGTAGGTGCGGCCGTCGCCCTGCACGCCGACGCTGCGGACGTCGGCCAGCAGTACCACGGGCATCTGCCAGACCTCGTTGTCGAGGCCGGCGGCGGTCAGCTCGGCGCGGGCAATCGCGTCGGCCTTGCGCAGCAGGTCGAGGCGTTCCTTCGTTACTTCACCGACGATGCGGATGCCGAGGCCGGGGCCCGGGAAGGGCTGGCGGCCGACGATTTCCTGCGGCAGGCCGAGCTGGGCGCCAACGGCGCGCACCTCGTCCTTGAACAGGGCGCGCAGCGGTTCGACGAGCTCGAACTGCAGGTCCTCGGGCAGGCCGCCGACGTTGTGGTGGCTCTTGATGTTGGCCGCGCCCTCGCCGCCGCCGGATTCGACGACGTCCGGGTACAGCGTGCCCTGGACCAGGAACTTGATCTTGTCGCCGTGCGCTGCCGCCTCGGCGACGATGGCCCGCTCGGCCTCCTCGAAGGCACGAATGAACTCGCGGCCGATGATCTTGCGCTTGGTCTCGGGGTCGCTGACACCGGCCAGGGCGGCCTGGAAGCGTTCCTGCTCATTGGCGACGTAGAGCTTGACGCCGGTGGCGGCGACGAAGTCGCGCTCCACCTGTTCGGCTTCGCCTTCGCGCAGCAGGCCGTGGTCGACGAAGACACAGGTGAGCTGGTCGCCGACGGCGCGCTGGACCAGGGCGGCCGCCACGGCGGAATCCACGCCGCCGGAGAGGCCGCAGATGACCCGGGCGTCGCCGACCTGCTCGCGGATCCGGGCGACCTGCTCCTCGAGGATGTTGCCGGTGGTCCAGTTCGGTTCCAGCTTGGCACCCTTGAAGAGGAAGTTCTCCAGGACCTGCTGGCCGTAGGCGGAGTGCTTGACCTCGGGGTGCCACTGCACGCCGTAGAGGCACTTCTCCTCGTTTGCGAAGGCGGCGACGTCGGCGCCGGCCGTCGTGGCCAGGACCTCGAAGCCCTCCGGTGCCTCGTGCACGGAGTCCCCGTGGCTCATCCAGGTGCTCTGGTGCTGCGGCATGCCTTCGAGGATGGAGCGACCCTCACCCAGGACGGTGGTCTCCGTGGCGCCGTACTCGCGCAGGCCGGTGCGGGCCACCTTGCCGCCCAGGGCGTTCGCCATGGCTTGGAAGCCGTAGCAGATGCCGAAGACCGGGACCCCGGCGTCGAACAGGTCCGCGCCGACGCCGGGGGCGCCCTCGGCGTAAACGCTGGACGGGCCACCGGAGAGGATGATCGCGGCGGGGTTCTTGGCCAGCAGCTGCTCGGTGCTGTAGGTATGCGGAACAACTTCCGAATACACATTCGCTTCCCGGACGCGGCGGGCAATCAGCTGCGCGTACTGGGCACCGTAGTCAACAACCAGGACCGGCCTTTGGGACGTCTGGGATGCAGTGGGTGTGGTCACCCCTCTAGCCTACTTTGCGCCCCCGCTCCCCCGCACATTCGCGGTGCGGCGGGTAAGCGAACTCACAGGCCGGCCGCGTCACGCGCGGCCGGTGAAGGTCAGCGGCGAACCGTGGCGGACGGCCTGCGGCGGCGCGGGGGCCGAGAAAGGGCTTAATAGCGCTGTGGTGCCTGCGGGTTGGCGGCCAGTTCGGCTTCGACCTCGGCGTGGAACTTCTTCTCCACGAAGAACGAGAGGAACGGCACGACGCCGCCGAGGGCCAGGATGATCATCTTGCCGAAGGGCCAGCGCATCAGGGACCAGAGGCGGAAGTTGGACATCAGGTAGACCACGTACATCCAGCCGTGCACGATCAGCACGGTGACCGAGACGTTGACGCCGCCGATGACGCCGGCCGGGTCGGCGTCGGCGAACCCGAAGCCGAACGGTTGCCCGGTGACCGCGTTGGTGCCGCCGGCGAAGAGGTACTGGCCGAAGACGTAGCGGGCGATCAGCTCGGCGCACAACAGCAGCAGCATGGAACCGGTGAGGTAGGCCAACACCTTGTAGAACTTCAGCGCGGAGCGGATCTGGGCCTCGGTTCCGCCGAAGCGGCGCTTCTTGCCGGCGGGTCGTCCCGGTCCGGCGGGCTGCTGCGGGTCGATGGCCGGTTTGGGCTCAATCATGATTGCACTCTCGGGTCGGTGGTGGTGTGGGTGGACGGGGTGTCGGTGTCCGGGTGCGGCGGGTCCTGTCGTTCGGACTGCTCGCGTTCCTGCTCGTCGAGGGCGTCCTCGAGGTCCCGGCGGTAGTCGTCCTTGACCAGCCGCCACCAGATGAAGAGGGCGAACCCGGCGAACACCACCCATTCGGCGGCGTAGAAGAGGTTCAGCCAGTTGATGCTCTGTTGCGGCGGCTGGGGGCCGATGTCCAGGGCCTTCGCCGGCGCGGCAACGCTGACGTTGGCCCCGCCGGCGCGCTCGGCGCTGGCGGCGACGAAGCCGGGGTAGCTGCTGACATTCCAGACGTTGATCAGCTCGGCCGTGGAAACGGCGGTCGCCCGGCCGGGACCCGGGTCGGTGTTGGGGACGGGTGCCTCGGACGGTATCAGCCGCCCGGTCAGGGCGATGGTGCCCGAGGGCGGCGCGGCCGCGTCCGCGGGATCGGCAACCCAGCCGCGGGCAACGGCCAGCCAGGTTTCGGGGCTCGCGCCGGCACCGATCAGCACGGGGGCCCCCTGGACGGCGAAGCCGGTGACAATCCAGTACCCCTTGGCGCCGTCCTTGACCCGTCCGGGGACCAGGACCTGCTTCTGCGGGTCGTAGTGGCCGGTGGCGGTAACCACCTGGTCGGCCGCGGTGCCGGGGAAGAACTCGCCGGGTTTGAGGACGGCGGTCAGCGGTTTCGGGTCTTCGGTGGCGGTGGAAACCGGCGCCTCGGACCGCGTGGAGCGGCCGAACTGCCACTGGCTCAGCAGCACGAAGACCCCCGAGATCACCAGCGCAAAGACCAGGCCGGCGATCCAGCGGGGTTTGAGGGCGGTTTTCAACACCCCTTAACCGTACTTCGTCCGCCTGTAGAAGACCGAAACGGGCCTGGGAGTTCCGGCTGCCCCTAGAGTGGAGCAGCCCGGTCCCTGCGTGGCGACGAAGTCGACACGAAAGGGCCTGCCGCACTCTTAGTGGTCGAAGAACACCAGGGAGGAGTTGATCAGTTCGGCGATGACTTCCGGGTCGTAGGCCCGGCGCAGGGACTCCCGGAAGGATTCCTTGGACAGCGAGCGGGCCAGCGTGGCGAGGACCTCAAGGTGGTCGGAGAACGAACTCGCCGGCGTCGCGATCAGCAGCACCACGGTGGCTGGACCGTCGGCGGCGCCGAAGTCCAGCGCCTTGCCGTACTTGGTGATGCCCACGGCGATCGAGGTGCGGGAAACGAACTCGCTGCGGGCGTGCGGCAGCCCCACGCCGCCGGGCAGGCCGGTGGCCATCTGGTGTTCCCGGGCGTTGACATGGGAGAGAAAGCCCTCCAGGTCCGAGATCCGGCCCGCCTCGAACATCCGCTGCGCGAGCTGGGCGGAGGCGTCGTACTTGTCGGCGGCGTCCAGCTCCAGGATCACCATCTGCGGCGTGGTGAGGTCGGCATCGTACCGGTCCAGTGGTTCCGCCAAGAGCTGTCCCTTCGGTTTGGCTTCGTGCACGCCGGCCGGCTGGGGCCGTTCCCGCCCGGGTCAGCGCAACGGGACGATGTCCTCCACACCCAGCCGTGCGGCGTCGGCGGATTCGTCGTCCGGCTGTTCCTGGCTGAGCCGTTCGGCGTCCACCCGGGCCAGGTAGTGCTTGATTTCGCTCTCGCGCTGCGCATCGCTCCAGCCGAGAACTTCACCCATGAGTTTAGCGACTACCGGCGCGGCTGACACACCGCGGTCCCAGGCCTCGATCGAGATCCGGGTCCGGCGGGTCAGGACGTCCTGCACGTGCCGGGCGCCCTCGAACTTGGCCGCGTAGACCGCCTCGGCGCCCAGGTAGTCGTCGGCCCCGGGCAGCGGCTCGGCAAGCTCGGGGTTCTCTGCGATGAGGGCCAGGACTTCCGGGGCCATCGAGCCGTACCGGTTGAGCAGGTGTTCGACCCGGGCCACGTGCACCCCGGTCTCCTCGGCCATCCGGCTGCGCTTGTTCCACGCCGCCTTGAAGCCGCTGGCGCCCAGCAGCGGGATGGACTCCGTGCACGACGGCGGGACGCGTTCGTCCATGGTGCGGGTGGCCTCGTCCACGGCGTCCTTGGCCATCACGCGGTAGGTGGTCCACTTGCCGCCGGCGACGACGACAAGGCCGGGTACCGGGTGCGCCACGATGTGTTCCCGGGAGAGCTTTGCGGTGGAGTCGCTCTCCCCCGCCAGCAGGGGCCGCAGGCCGGCGTAGACGCCCTCGACGTCCTCCCGGGTCAGCGGCCGCTTCAGCACCTTGTTGACGTGCTCGAGGATGTAGTCGATGTCCTTGCTGGAGGCCGCCGGATGCGCCTTGTCCAGGTTCCAGTCGGTGTCGGTGGTGCCGATGATCCAGTGCCGGCCCCAGGGAATGACGAACAGCACCGATTTCTCGGTCCGCAGGATCAGCCCGACTGTGGACTGGAACCGGTCGCGGGGCACCACCAGGTGGATGCCCTTGGACGCCCGGACCTTGAGCTGGCCGCGGTCCGTGACCATGGCCTGGGTCTCGTCGGTCCACACCCCGGTGGCGTTGATGACCTGCTTGGCGCGGATGTTGAAGCTGGAGCCGTCCTCGTGGTCGACCACCTTGGCGCCGACCACCCGCTCGCCCTCCCGGAGGAAGTCCACAACGGCCATCTGGTTCACGGCATGCGCGCCGTAGTAGGCGGCGGTCCGGATGAGGTTCGCGACGTACTTGGCGTCGTCGACCTGGCCGTCGTAGTAGCGGATGGAGCCGACGAAGGCGTCGTTTTTCAGGCTGGGGGCGGCCCGCAGCGTTCCCCGCCGGCTCAGGTGCTTGTGGAAGGGGACGCCGCGGCTGTGCCCGCCGGTGATGGACATGGCGTCGTACAGGGCGATGCCGGAGCCGACGTAGGGCCGTTCCACGAAGCGTTTGGTCAGCGGGTAGAGGAACGGGACCGGACGGGCCAGGTGCGGGGCCAGGACCGAGAGGATCAGGCCACGCTCGTGCAGCGCCTCCTTGACCAGGGCGAAGTCGAGCATCTCCAGGTAGCGCAGGCCGCCGTGGATGAGTTTCGAGGACCGGCTGGAGGTTCCTGCGGCCCAGTCGTTGGCCTCCACGATGGCGACGCTCAGCCCCCGGGTGACCGCGTCCAGCGCGGCGCCGGCGCCGACGATGCCACCGCCGACGATGAGGATGTCGAGTTCCTTGCCGGGCTCCGCGGTTGCCCGCAACGCGGCCAGGGAAGCTTCGCGCTCGTCGGGTCCAAGCGCGCCTCCGGCCTTGGGAGCACCACCGGGAAAACTGTTCATCTCACGCCTCCATCCGGATCAAACCTCGTAGTGCACCACACTACGTCCAAGTTCGGCGGATGGGCAGGGGCAGGACGGCGGACCGGTTACCCCCTACGCCGCCTCAGTTCCCGGCGTAGGGCGAGACGACGACATCGACGCGCTGGAATTCCTTCAGGTCCGAGTAACCGGTGGTCGCCATCGAGCGGCGCAGGGCGCCGACCAGGTTGGCGGTGCCGTTTGTGTGGTGGCCAGGTCCGAAGAGAACCTCCTCGAGCGGGCCGACGGTGCCGACGTTGACCCGATCGCCGCGCGGCAGCTCAAGGTGGTGGGCCTCCTGGCCCCAGTGCCAGCCGCGGCCGGGGGCTTCTTCGGCGCGGGCGAGGGCGCTGCCGAGCATGACGGCGTCGGCGCCCATGGCGATGGCCTTGACGATGTCGCCCGAGGTGCCCATGCCGCCGTCGGCGATGACGTGGACGTAGCGTCCGCCGGATTCGTCCATGTAGTCGCGGCGGGCGGCCGCGACGTCGGAGATGGCGGAGGCCATCGGCGAGTGGATGCCCAGGGCGCGCCGCGTGGTGGTGGTGGCACCGCCGCCGAAGCCGACCAGGACACCCGCTGCGCCGGTGCGCATCAGGTGCAGGGCCGGGGTGTAGCCCGCGGCCCCGCCGACGATCACGGGGACGTCGAGCTCGTAGATGAACTGCTTGAGGTTCAGCGGTTCATGGTCCTTGGAGACGTGCTCAGCGGAGACCGTGGTGCCGCGGATAACAAAGATGTCGACGCCGGCGGCCAGCACGGTCTTGTAGTGCTCTTGGGTCCGCTGCGGGGTCAGGGACCCGGCGACGGTGACGCCGGCGGCGCGGATCTCGGCCAGCCGGGAGGTGATGAGCTCGGGCTGGATCGGCGCCTGGTACAGCTCCTGCATGCGGCGGGTGACGGCGGTGGAGCTGTCCTCCGCTTCGAGGGCCGCCAGCTGGTCCAGTACCGGCTGCGGATCCTCGTACCGGGTCCACAGGCCTTCGAGGTCCAGGACGCCGAGGCCGCCGAGACGGCCGAGGGCGATGGCGGTTTCCGGCGACATGGCCGAATCCATGGGTGCGGCGATCACCGGCATGTCGAACTTGTAGGCATCGATCTGCCAGGAAACGGAGACGTCCTTGGGGTCACGCGTACGGCGGTTGGGGACGATCGCAATGTCATCCAGGGAGTAGGCACGACGCCCACGCTTGCCTCGGCCAATCTCAATCTCGTAAGTCACTGCTCTAGGTTATCCCAGGCCCGGCCCGGGATGCCTGCGGCCGGCCGCCATGGGCAGCGCTGCCCATGGCGGTCCCGCGGGCCTGTCCCCTACGCTGGGGTCACACCAGCCCCCATTCATCCCTTCCTGGAGGACCATCCATGGCCCCTGGCCTTTACGGCGCCGACGTCGAGCAGTTGCGGTCCTTGTCAAAGTCGATGGGGCTGTCCGGGTCGCGGCTCTCCGACACCGAGCGCCGGATCAACTCCCTGGTGGCGGGAGCCGCCTGGCAGGGCGCCGATGCCGGCCGGTTCCGCAGCGAGTGGAGCGGAACCCTGAAGCCGCTTCTCAGCAGGGCCTCGCAGTCGCTGGCGGAGGCCTCGAAGCTCCTCCTCAGCCAGGCCAACGAGCAGGAGGCGGCCAGCGCGCAGGGTGGAACCGCGGGAACCCCCGGCACCGGAGGCACCTCCCGCCCCGGCACTCCCGCCGGCAGCCCCTCCGGCAGTGCCAGTGGCACCGGGCAGGAAACCGGTCTCGAGACGATCATCGCCGGGGCCGGCGGGGCACCGTGGTTGGCAGGGAACGCTGCCGTCACCTCGGCCGGGCTCTACGCGGACAAACTGTTGGACACCATGGCCAAGGGCGGGCTGGTCACGAAGCTGACCAACTGGCCCATGCTCGGCGCCCAGTACGGCCAGGCCGCCGAAGCCGGCTACGTCCGCGGCACCCAGCTCCTCAACGGAACCTCCATGCTGGGACGGTTGTCCGGCGGCCTGGGCATCGTCACCGGCGGCCTGCAACTGGCGCAGGGAATTGCGACGGATAACACCGGGATGAAGATCGACGGTGCCGTTTCCACCGTCCTCGCTGCGGGCAGCTTCGTTCCGGTGGCGGGACCTTTCTTTGCCGTCGCCGGGGTCGCCTGGGGCGGGGCGGGCCTGCTCGCCGGCAAGTTGGGCTACGGCTCAGCCTCGGAAATGATCGGCGACGGCGCCACGCACGTCGCGGATGCCGTGGCCGATGGCGCCAAAAAGGTGTGGGGGCTGGCTCACCTGAGCCGCCCATCGCCCCTTCTCCCTAGACTGGGACAAGAGACCGAGACCCGCACCACCACCCACCCCTAAACCCGTCGCCCGAAAGGCAGTCATGACCGCGCAAGACGACGCACCCCTGCTTATCACCGAGCACGAACTGATCGCCCTGGTCGCCTTGGCGGGGACCGACGCGGCCCTGAAGTGCCAGCGCTTGTTCCGGCTGGACCATGCCGCCGGCGCGCCGCTGGAACAGGCGGGGGTCAGCACGCTCCTGGAACGGGGGCTGATGACCATCGAGGCCGACGCCCTGGTGCCGGTCGGGCAGGCCGCCAGCGTGGCGGCCGCACTGGCCGGTGCCGATGCGTGGCTGGAAATCGCGCTGGTCACCCCCCAGGCCGACCACGTGTACTTCCTCTTTGGTTCCGCCGACGGCGCCCTGATCCTCAGCCTGAGCAAGTACGGGGTGCACGAACTGCGCCCGCTCACCGATGCCGAGGGCATGATCGTCACGGCCGTCGAGATGGTGAATTTCTACCTGGGCGCGTCCCCGGACGGGCGGCCCGCCGCGGCGACCCTCCGGCGCCACCTCCCGGACGGCGCCTCCCACGCCGTGCACGTCAAGGCGGACCCGGACGGGTCCCTCGAACTCCGCGCCGGGGACGACGGCAGCGAGGCAGTCCCCCTCCGCCTAGGGGACCTGGACTTCAGCCTCCGTAAGGGCCTGGGCCTGCAGCCGGCATGACCGACCCGTCAACGTTCGCCCGGGACCGGCCCGCGCATCCCCTCGACCACTGGGCCTCGCCGGAACTGGCCCGGGTCAGCCCGCCGAACGCCCCGTCCCGCCTGCGCCAGTTAGCCGACGCGCAGGCGGCCCGGGCCGCGGCCTGGAGCGCTGCCATCGCCGCCGGACCCGTCCTGCTGCTGGCGGGAGCGTTCATCTCGGCCCGGTCCGGAAACCCCGCCTGGGTCCTGGCCCTCGGCGCGGCCGGGGTGCTGTTGGCGGTGCCGGGCACTGTGGCCTGGAAACGGGTCCGCGCAACGCTGCCGGCCACCGGCACCAGCCTGGTCACCCGCGGCCCGGGGTCGGCGCGCGGCGGCATCATGATGGTCGCCGTGCTGGCCGTGGTCCTCGGGGCCATCCTGGGGTTCGTCTCCCCCGGCATCGCGGCCCGGGGCGGTTCAACGCTGGCCGCGGTGGCGGGCGCCTATGTCCTGCTGGTCGCGCTCCTGGTGGCCTGCATCCTGGTCCCCTCCGTGGTCCTGGGCCGCGGCCGGCAATCCTTCCGCCGCAGGATCGGCTCGGACCCGCGCCTCCGTGCCGCGGTGGAGGCAGACCTGGCTAATTGGCGCGACCCCCGCGGTGCCGCCGGGTATGGACCGCTCTGACCGTGGCCGGGCACTAATCATGGCCGAGCGCTGGATCTTTGACGGACACATCGCCGGGATTGGCGCCGCGTCCGGCTTCCGGGCGGTGATCGGCATCTGGCATTCGTCCCCCTTGGGCGCCTTCGCCGATGTGATGGTCCAGGAGGCCACCGGACGGCGGCTGCTGCTGGCCCCTTCCGCCGCGGTGGCGGAGTTTGTCGCCGCCACCTACCAGTTCGACGAGGTACGGATTGTTGGGGTGGACGCCGGGCTCGACGGCGGCCGGCTCACCGTCGCCGCCGGTCCCCTCGCTATCGAGGCAGGCATCGGCACCCGCACGGTGACCGGCGTCGGGCTCCGTGCGGTCCCTCGCCGGCTTGCCGTCCACCCCGCCTGGCTGACCGCGATCAATCCCCTCGCCGCCCTTTTCAGCCCGGGTGCCCGGACCGCCGGCACCGCCGGGAACGGCAGAAGGGAGTTCTACGGCGTCACCGACCTTCACCGGATCACCGATGCCCGGGTCCGCTGGGACGGCGAAGACCAGGGCGCGCTGGTGCCTATCCGGCCGGCGGTAACCTTCGGCTTCAGCAGCGTCCCTGCCCGGCCCGCCGTGGCGACGGTCCGCACCACGATCCTTTCCGGAGACTGAGCCGTGCGGTGGGGCAGCCTGCGATCCTCCCGTCCTGGAGGTCAGCCGGCGTCGGCGTCACTCAACTGCGATTCGAACATCCGGAAGTAGCGGCCGCGCAGGGCGACGAGGTCCTTGTGGCTGCCCTGCTCCACCACGCGGCCGTCCTCGAGCATGTACACCACGTCGGCCTTCTCGATCGTGGCGAGCCGGTGGCTGATGGCGATGATGGTGCTGCTCTGGTCCGCGAACAGCCGGGTGAAGATCCGGTGCTCGGCGAGCGCGTCGATCGCCGACGTCGGTTCGTCCATCACCATGAAGGCGGCGTCCCGGTAGAAGTTCCGGGCCATGGCCAGCCGCTGCCACTGCCCGCCGGAGAGGCCGCTGCCCTTGCGCCCGCGGGGGTCCTCCATCCAGTTGCTGACGTGGTTGTCCAGGCCGTTGGGGAGTTTGAGGATGAAGTCCAGCGCCTCGGCGTCGGCCGCTGCCCGGCGGATCCGTGCGTCGTCCGGCGGGGCGTCGACGTCGCCGAAGCGGATGTTCTCCGCGGCGGTGGCGAACTCGTACTTCAGGAACTCCTGGCTGAGCACCGCCAGGTGGCGGTGCCAGGAGGTGACGTCGACGGCGGCCAGGTCGACGCCGTCCAGCAGCACCTGGCCCGAGTCGGGGCGGTAAAGCCCGGCGAGAATCCGGATCAGGGTGGACTTGCCGGCGCCGTTCTCCCCCACGATGGCGACGTGCTGGCCCTGCCGGATGGTCAGCGAGATGCCCTTGATGACTTCCAGGTCGCTGCCGGTGTAGGTGAAGCGGATGTCCCGCAGTTCCACGGTGCGGGGTGCCTGCAGCAGCGGCGGGGCGTGCTCGGAGTGCACCGGCAGCGCCATGAACAGCTCGTAGTCCTTGAGGTTGGCGAGGTCCTCGTCGATGGAGCTCAGCGAGGAGACCAGGTTGTTCGCCGTGGACAGGGCGCGGCTCACGATCTGCTGGACGTAGAGGAACTGGCCGACGGGCTGGGCCCGGGCGATGATCTGCCCCACCACCCAGATCAGCGCCACCACCTCGGCGCCATACTGGAGCGCGTCGGCCGCGAGCTGGCGGGGGATGTAGCGTTTCTGGAAGTCCAGCCGCCGCTTCTCGTCGGCGTCGCGGAGCCGTGACCGGAGCCCCATCAGGTAGCCGACGATCCCGTAGAGCCGCATCTCGGCGATGTGCTGGGGCCGCAGCAGGTTGGTTTCGATCATCCGCCGCTGCCGGCGCGAATCCACCTGGGTGTTCCAGTGGGCGATCTGCTCCCGCGAGAGCTTGAACTGCAGGTAAACGCTGGGCACGATCGCCACCAGAACGATCACGGCGATCCACCAGTTGACCAGCCACAGTGCGCCGATCGCCAGCACCACGGAGACCAGCTGCGTGAAAATCGCGGCGATCCGGTCCAAGACCCGGGCGTAGGAGTCGGAGAAGCGCTTGGCCCGGTCGTAGAGGTCAACGGTTTCCTTGTCGTCATAGCGCCAAAATTCCAGGACCAGGAACCGTTCGTACATCAGGTCGCCCACGATCGCGCCGACCCGGAAGCTCATCAGCTGCTGGATGTAGCGGTCCACGCTGCTGAACGCGCCCCAGAACAGGCCAAGGGCGGCGGTGACGACGACGTAGACGATCGCCTGCTGCCCGGCGGCGGCGTTGCCCGCGTAGGCCGCGGCCAGCGCGGTCGTCGTCAGCGCGGCGAAGTAGGTGGTGACCAGCGGCAACAGCGCCGAGATCAACGAGCCGGCCACCTTCATGACGACGGCGGCGGGCGAGGCGCGGAAACTGACCCGCAACACCTGCGCCACGGCCCGGGCGTAGGGCCGCAACGCGAGCTTCCGGGCCGGTTCGCGCGCGGGCAACAGTTCGGACATAGCTTCAGCCTAGGTCACGCGCCCAATGCCGCGGACACGCGAAAAGGGGCCGTTCTGAGTGATCAGAACGGTCCCTTTCGGGTGCCGGTCGGGCAACCTGTTCGGGTCACCGTGCCCCGTAGTTGGGGGCCTCGACCGTCATCTGGATGTCGTGCGGGTGGGATTCCTTCAGCCCGGCCGGGGTGATCCGGACGAACTTGCCGCGGGCCTTCAGTTCGGGGACCGTGGGGGCTCCGGTATAGAACATGGTCTGGCGGAGGCCGCCGACCAGCTGGTACGCCACGGAGGCGAGCGGGCCACGGTAGGCCACCCGGCCCTCGATGCCCTCGGGGATGAGCTTGTCATCACCGGAGACGTCGGCCTGGAAGTACCGGTCCTTGGAGTAGGAGGTGTTCTTGCCGCGGGTCTGCATCGCGCCGAGGGAGCCCATGCCGCGGTAGAGCTTGAACTGCTTGCCGTTGACGAAGATCAGGTCGCCCGGGGACTCGTCACAGCCGGCCAGCAGGGAGCCGAGCATGACGGTGTCGGCGCCAGCCACCAGGGCCTTGCCGATGTCGCCGGAGTACTGCAGGCCGCCGTCGGCGATCAGCGGCACGCCGGCGGGAATCGCGGCCTTGGCGGATTCGTAGATGGCGGTGATCTGCGGGACACCGACGCCGGCCACGACGCGGGTGGTGCAGATGGAACCGGGACCCACGCCGACCTTGATGCCGTCGGCACCGGCGTCGATCAGGGCCTGAGCACCCTCACGGGTGGCGGCCTGGCCGCCGATGATGTCCACGTGCGCGGCGACCGGGTCCGACTTGAGGCGGCGGATCATGTCCAGCACGCCCTGAGAGTGGCCGTTGGCGGTGTCCACGAACAGGGCGTCGACGCCGGCGTCGATCAGGGCCATGGCGCGTTCCCAGCCGTCACCGAAGAAGCCGATGGCGGCGCCGACGCGGAGGCGGCCCTCGTCGTCCTTGGTGGCCAGCGGGTACTGCTCGGCCTTGGTGAAGTCCTTGGTGGTGATCAGGCCCTTGAGCCGACCCTGGTCGTCGACCAGCGGGAGCTTCTCGATCTTGTTGGTGGCCAGCTTGTGGGAGGCTTCCTCGCGGCTGATGCCCACGTGGCCGGTGACCAGAGGCATCTTGGTCATGACGTCGCTGACCAGCCGGATCGCGAAGTCTGCCTCGGGAACGAAGCGGGTGTCGCGGTTGGTGACGATGCCGAGCAGCCGCATGCCCTCGTCCACGACGGGGAGGCCGGAGACGCGGTAGTGCGAGCAGATCTCGTCGAGCTCGGCCAGGGTGGCCTCGGGGCCGATGGTCAGCGGGTTGGTGATCATGCCGGATTCACTGCGCTTGACCCGGTCCACCTGGTCCGCCTGGTCGGCGATCGAGAGGTTGCGGTGGACGACGCCGAGGCCGCCTTGGCGGGCCATGGCGATGGCCATGCGGGACTCGGTGACCGTGTCCATCGCGGCCGAGAGCAGCGGGGTCTTCACGGAAATGCGCTTGGAAATCCGGGAGGAGGTGTCGGCGTCGGAGGGGATGACGTTGGTGTGCCCCGGCAGGAGCAGAACGTCGTCGTAGGTCAGGCCGACGAAGCCAAAGGGGTCGTGTTCGGGCTGGGTCATGAGTGCGCCTCTTACCTTGGGTTTCTGGGGTTCACGGGTAGGGGTTGCAGCAGATGACCAGCCCGTCATTACGGGCGTGGCCTGTGCAGAAGTGTTGAATAAATAGTAGAACCTTGGCGCCGATCCCCATATTCCGGGCGGCGGGTGTGAGCCACTTCATCCGGGGAGCCAGCCGGGGGCACGGAGGCTCCGCGAGTGCGGCGCCCGGACGGCACGCAGGCTCCGCTCAGCTCCAGCCGGTCGCCGCGAGCAGGCGCTCCTCGAACATCGGGATCATCGTCTGCACATAGGTCTTGGTCAGGTGGTTGTCGTCTTTGTAGACGTAGACGTTGCCCACCACGGCGGGGCAGGTCCCGTTGGCGCAGATGAAGTCACTCATGTCCATCAGGTGCAGCCGGGGCACCTTGCCGCGGTAGTCATCCAGCGGCGAGGCGGCGGCCAGGGACTCCTGGAGCGGGACGTTGCATGCGGCGGCGTCGGCGCCCTTCTTCTGGACGCATTCGGGCATGTTCTGGGTGAAGCGGGGGTTGTCCCGGATTCCGACGACGTCGATCCCAGCGTCGGTGAAGGGTTTGATGCCCTCGAGGTACTGCGGGACCTCGGTCTCGTAGGGGGCGTCCTTGTGGGTCAGGGAGGCGACGGTGAAGACCGCATCCGGTTTATGCTCCAGGACGTACTCGGCGCTGGCCTTGTTGAAGGCGTTGCAGTCTGCATCGCGCTGGTCCGACTGGCCGCCGAACCGGCAGTTGCCCTTGAGCAGGGTGACGACCTCCCAGCCGTGGCTCTTGGCGACCGGGCCGAGGGCGGCCATGTACTGCTGGGCGTGCGAGTCGCCGAGCACCACGATCCGCTTGGTTACGTGCTCGGGGCGGCTGTTCTGCAGGCAGCCCTGCAGCAGCGGGTTGCTGGGCACGTTGGCGTCCGTGCAGAGGCCGTCGATGTCCGCCCATTCGTTCTTCATCGCCTGCGGCGCGGGGATGATCTTCGCCTCCGGCGTGGGTTTGCCGGCGTTCTCCGGCGCCAGGACGGCGGCCCCCGGGGTGAGGTCCCGCGGCTGCGCGGCGGCTGCAGCCTCGTCCGCGCTGATGCGTCCCTGCCAGAGGGTGATCGGGGCGGCCAGCAGGGCACCGCAGGCGGCGATCACGACGGCGGAGCGCCAGGCCCGGCTCTGCGGCCAGTGCCATTCGCGCAGCGGCTTCTCCACATGACGGGTGGTCAGCACCGCCAGCGCGATGGAGACGGCGACGATGGCCAGGCCCTGCCAGAGGTCCGGCGCGGTGATCCCCCACCCGGCGAGGGCCAGCACCAGCAGCGGCCAGTGCCAGAGGTACAGCGCATAGGAGTTGTCGCCAAGGGCCACCAGCGGCCGCCAGGTCAGGAGCCGGTCCACGCCGAACCGGCTTCCGCTCTGCCCGGCGACGATGATGGCGGCGGCGGCCAGCGTGGGCCAGAGGGCGATGAAGCCGGGGAAGGACCGGTCGACGGTCAGGAGCAGTCCGCAGGAGAGCATGGCCACGAGGCCGGCCCAGCCCAGCACCACGCGCAGCGCCTTGCCAGGCTTCAGGTGCGGCAGGGCCAGGGCGAGCAGCGAGCCCAGGGCGAACTCCCAGAGGCGGGCCCGGGTATCGAAGTACGCGTAGGCCTGGTTGCTGGCGGTCTGGTCGATGGAATAGACGAGTGACGCGGCCAAGACCGCACCGAAGGCCACCGCGAGCAGCAGCGGGTAGCTGACGCCCTTTGTCCCCAGTGGAGTCCAGCGGTTCAGTGCCCGGCGGAGCAGCGCCGCTCCGGCGAAGATCAGCGGCCACAGCACGAAGACCTGCCCCTGGATGGAGAGGGACCAGAAGTGCTGCAGCGGGCTCGCACCCGAATGGTCTTGGGCGTAGTAGTCGACGGCGGTGTCCGCGAGCAGCCAGTTCTGCCGGTACAAGAGGGAGGCCCAGGCCTGGCTCAGGACATCGGGCCAGCGACTGGCGGGGAGGATCGCCCAGGTCCCGGCGAGCACGGCGAGCACCACCACGACGACGGCGGGCAGCAGCCGCTTCAGCAGGTGGAGCCAGTGGTGCACGAGGCGCAGCGGCTTCCCGGCCTCGACCTTGCGGGCGAAGCTCAGGGTCATGAGGAAGGCCGAGATGAGCAGGAAGATGTCCACGCCTCCCGAGACCCGCCCCAGCCAGACGTGGTAGGTCACGACCATGAGGACGGCCAGGGCGCGCAGCCCCTGGACCTCCGGGCGGTAGCCCGTTTTACGGCTCGCCGGAGACCCGGCCGGCGCATGCGGCCGGGTGGGATTGGTTCGCAGCTCTGACACGCGGGACCCCTCGGGGTGATTCATCGACATTGTGGGCAGGATTCCGAACCATCAATGTTACCGAACCGTAATTTCGTTCGCCAATCGCCAGAGTGCTTACTAATTGCGGCTGCGCCTTAGGATGCACTCCTTGAGGCCGCGCGGCTGAGTACCCCGCCGCATTCCCCCGGCTACTCTGAACGGGTCGAAGGAGGCCGCCGGTGATCGTCACGGTGCGAATAAGCGTTCCGGCGGAGCTGACCTCCGCCGTCGTCGAGTGTTGCTCGGATGCGGAAGGTGTGGCGGAGGTGGCGCTGCATCCGGGGACCTCGCTGGTGCCCGAGGGTGACGTGCTGCAGGTGATGATCGCCCGGGAAGCCGTCGATCCGCTGCTGGAGAGGCTTCAGTCACTGGGTGTGCAGCGCGCGGGCTCCATCTCCGTCACCACCCCCGAGCTCCTGCTCTCCGACCGGGCCGACCGCGCAGTCGCTGAGGCGCCGGGCGAGGGCGCGGACGCGATGATCTGGGACGAGGTCTCCCGGCAGACCGGGGACGATGCCAAGCTGACCTGGAGTTTCCTGGCCTTCCTGGTTCTCGCCACCCAGCTGGCGGCGATCGGCATCGTCACCGACTCCACCATCGCCATCGTCGGAGCGATGGCCGTCGGTCCGGAGTTCGGGCCGCTCGCGGCGCTGGCGGTGGCGCTGGTGCGGCGGCAGTGGCGGCTCGGGCGCAGTGCGGCCCTGGCCCTCGGCGTCGGATTCCCGGTTGCGATGCTCGCGGCGGCCTTCACCGCGTGGTTGTCCGTTCCGCTGGGGCTCTTTCCCACGTCCGCGCTGGACACCGGGTCCGCCGTCGAGTTCATCTACCACCCGGGACCGTACTCGTTGATCGTGGCACTTCTGGCCGGGGTGGCAGGCATGCTGTCGGTGATCAGCCGCCGTTCCACCGCCCTGGTGGGTGTGTTCATCTCGGTGACCACCGTGCCGGCGGCGGGGTTCGTCGCGGTGGCGCTGGTGCTGGGCGAGTACCAGAAGGCGGCGGGCTCGGCCGTGCAGCTGTTCATCAACCTCGCCGGACTGGTGGTGGCCGCGGTGGCCGTGCTCCTTTTCTACCGGGTGGTGACCCGGCGGCACCCCCGCGGCGCCCGACCCCGCCAGGGGCGCAGCAGCGCTACTCCCAGCCGGTAGCGGAAAGCAGCCGGTCCTTGACCATCGGGGCCATGCTCGCCGAATAGGTGCGGCTGAGGTGGTTGTCGTCCAGGTAGACGAAGGTGTTGCCCACGACGCCGGGGCAGTCGTTTTCACGGCAGATGAGGTCGGTCATATCCAGTGTGACGACGTTCGGGGCTCTGTCCGCCAGGGTGTCGAGCGGGTTATCTGCGGCGAAGAGTCCACTCTTGGCCGGCAGGCACGCCGTGTCGTCCTTCCCCTTCGTCACGACACAATCGGCCATGTTGAATTCGAACCGCGGGTTGTCCCGCAGCAGGATCACCTGGATTCCGAGACCGGTCCACGTATCGAGGCTGGACTCCAGACCGGGGATCAGCGTTTCACCGTTTGACGAGGGCGACGCCGCGGTGCCCACCACCACGATCGCATCCGGCGGGTTGCGCTTGACCTCCGCGGTGACGGCGGTGTTGAACTTGTCGCAATCGGCATTGGCGTTCTGCGCAGTTGTGCCGGGCTTGCAGCCGCCCATCAGCATGGCGTAGAGCCGCCATCCCTTCTCATCACTCACCGGTTTCAGGGCGGGGAGCCACTGTTCTGCGTGCGAGTCGCCGAGGACGAGAACCCTCTTCGCCGAATTCCCGTTCTGGGTGTTTTCGTTGCACACTCCGCGGAGGGTGGCATTCTGGGGCTCGAGTGTACCGCTGCACGGCTGCGGCAAACTGGCCCAGTCCTTGCCCAAGTTCTCCGGCGCGGGAAGGAGGGCCGCGTCGGCGTCGGCCTGCTCTGTGAAGTCCGGCAGCAGCGCACGGGCGCCGGGATTATTCCGCGCGGCCTTGGCCAGGATGCCCTGATTCTCGAAGTACAACGCCAACTGGAGCCCGGCCAGCGGGACGGCGGCGACCGTGAGGGCGGCCACGATCGCGAGCGACGCCCGGCGCCGCCTCACCTCCGGCCACTTCCACTGCCGCCACGGGCGCTCCACGAACCGGGTGGTCAGGTAGGCCAGCGCTATGGTGGTTACGATGATCGCCGAACCCGTGACTGGACCGGCGTGGCCGCGCTGCTGCACCGCGAGCGCAACGACCAAGAGCGGCCAATGCCAGAGATACATCGCGTAGGACATGTCCCCGAGGCGGACCAGCGGCCGGGAACTGAGAATCCGGTCCGCCCCGAACCGGCTACCGGTCTGACCGGCGACGATCACGCAGGCGGCGGCCAGGGTGGGCCACAGCGCGATACTGCCGGGGAAGGACGCCTGGACGTCCAGCAGGAAGCCGCAACTCAACATCGCGGCGATGCCAAGCCACCCGAGACGCACCCGCCACGGCGCCGGGATCCGGAGCAGAGGAAGGACCAGCGCCACGAGCGATCCGAGCGCGAATTCCCAGAGGCGGGCGCCGGTGTCGAAGTAAGCCTCGGTTTGGCTGGCCGCGGTGAAGACGATGGAGTACACGAGGGAGACGGCAAAAATGAGCCCGAAAACGTAGGCCAACAGCGCCCGATACTTCAGGCGGAAGCGCTTGGCGAGGAGCGCGGCACCCACAAAGATCAGGGGCCACAGGATAAACACCTGCCCCTGGATGGACAGCGACCAGAAATGCTGGAAGGGGCTGGCCGAGGAGTGGTCCGAGGCGTAGTAGTCGGTGGCCTGGGCCTGCAGCAGCCAGTTTTCGGAATACACCAGGGATGCCCAGGCCTGGCCGACGATGTCCAGCCACCGGGTCCGGGGAAGGAACAGGATGGTCGCCGCCAGCGTGGCGACCACCACGACGACGGCCGCCGGGATGAGGCGGCGGAAGAGATGCAGCCAGTGTTTGACCAGGGCGGTCGGACGCCCGTCGTCGTAACGTCCCACGAACTGAAGGGTCATGAGGAAAGCCGACACCAGCAGGAACACGTCCACACCGCCGGAGACCCGGCCAAACCAGATGTGATAGGTCATCACCATCAGGACAGCCAGCGACCGCAGCCCCTGGATCTCGGGCCGGTAGCCGGGTTTCCGGTTGGGACGGGCCGGAACGCCCGTGGGAGCCGCTTCCTGGAGCCCCGCCTGCTGCGTCATCAAAATTCCTCACCACGGACGGCCCCCATCGGGCCGCCGAAACCTAAGTGTTCCACTCTACGGAAGGTGCGCCGGGGGTGCCAGCCGCCGGGGTGCACCCAGCGAGTTAAGCAGGGTGGACTGTGAGGAGCTTGTGAACCGGCCATGATCTCCCGTCGCAGCCCGGGAAAGCAGAAAGGACGCCCCGGCGCGATGCCGGGACGTCCTCTCTCTGCTGCAGATGGTGCACGTGGTGCAGCAGGAACTACACGTTGGCCTAGTGCTGGTGGCCGGCGTGCTCGTCCTCGTCGGCCGGCTTCTCCGCCACCAGGGTCTCGGTGGTGAGAACCAGCGCGGCGATGGAGGCAGCGTTCCGCAGGGCGGCGCGGGTGACCTTGACGGGGTCGATCACGCCGGCGGCGATCAGGTCCTCGTACTCACCGGTCTTCGCGTTGAAGCCCTGGTTGACGGCCGAGTCCGCCACCCGAGCGGCAACGACGTAGCCGTCGAAGCCTGCGTTCTGGGCGATCCAGCGCAGCGGCTGGGTCAGCGCCCGGCGGACGATGCCCACGGCTGCTGCTGCGTCGCCGTCGAGTGCCTTGACCGTCGGGTCCTCGTCGAGGGCCTTGAGGGCGTGGACGAGGGCCGAACCGCCGCCGGAGACGATGCCCTCTTCCAGCGCGGCGCGCGTGGAGGACACAGCATCTTCGATGCGGTGCTTCTTTTCCTTCAGCTCGACCTCGGTGGCTGCGCCGACCTTGATCACGCCGATGCCGCCGGCCAGCTTGGCCAGGCGTTCCTGCAGCTTTTCCTTGTCCCAGTCCGAGTCGGTGCGGGTCAGCTCGGCGCGCAGCTGTGCGACACGGGCCGCGACGTCCTCGGCAGAACCGGCGCCGTCAACGATCGTGGTGTTGTCCTTGGTGACGGTGATACGCCGCGCGGTACCGAGGACCTCCAGGCCCACGGTGTCCAGGCTGAGGCCCAGTTCCGGGGAGACGACCTGCGCGCCGGTCAGGGTCGCGATGTCCTGCAGCATGGCCTTGCGGCGGTCACCGAAGCCGGGAGCCTTGACGGCGACGACGTTCAGGGTGCCGCGGATGCGGTTGACGATCAGCGTGGACAGGGCCTCGCCGTCGACGTCCTCGGCAATGATGAAGAGCGGCTTGGAGGCCTGCAGGGCCTTCTCCAGCAGCGGCAGGAAGTCCTGCAGCGAGGAGATCTTGCCCTGGTTAATCAGAATGAGGGCGTCCTCGAGGACGGCTTCCTGGCGGTCCGCGTCGGTGATGAAGTACGGGGACAGGTAGCCCTTGTCGAACTGCATGCCCTCGGTGAGGACGAGTTCGGTCTGCGTGGTGGAGGACTCCTCGATGGTGATCACACCATCCTTGCCGACCTTGCCGAACGCCTCGGCCAGCAGTTCGCCGACCTCGTCGCTCTGGGCGGAGATGGCGGCAACGTTGGCCACCTGGGTGCCCTCGACCGGACGGGCGTTCTCCAGCAGGCGGGCGGCGATGGCCTCGACGGAGACCTCGATGCCGCGCTTGATCTGGCCCGGGGCGGCGCCGGCGGCAACGTTGCGCAGGCCTTCCTTTACCAGGGCCTGCGCCAGCACCGTTGCGGTGGTGGTGCCGTCACCGGCGACGTCGTTGGTCTTGGTTGCGACCTCCTTGGCCAGCTGCGCGCCCAGGTTCTCGTACGGGTCGTCCAGCTCAACCTCGCGGGCGATGGTCACGCCGTCGTTGGTGATCGTGGGGGCGCCCCACTTCTTGTCCAGCACGACGTTGCGGCCGCGGGGGCCTAGCGTCACCTTGACGGTGTTGGCGAGCTTATCGATGCCGGCCTCGAGGGACCGGCGGGCAGCGTCGTTAAACGCGAGCTGCTTTGCCATGGTGTTGTCCTTTCACGAAAGAACCCCGCGCAGCCGTCCCGTTCATCACTGACGGTCCGGCGGCGCGGGGATCCAAGAGAGTTACTTTACGACGATCGCCAGAACGTCGCGGGCGGACAGTACGAGGTACTCGACACCGCCGGTCTTGACTTCGGTTCCGCCGTACTTGGAGTAGATGACGACGTCGCCAACGGCAACGTCGACGGGAACGCGGTTGCCGTTGTCATCGAAGCGGCCGGGGCCTACCGCGACAACTTCGCCTTCCTGCGGCTTCTCCTGTGCGGAGTCCGGGATAACCAGGCCGGAGGCCGTGGTCTGCTCGGCTTCGAGCGGGCGGACAACAATACGATCCTCAAGAGGCTTAATAGAGACCGACACTCGGACCTCTCCTTTTCGTCAGCAAATTCATGGACTTCAAAGCGGTGGCGCCATGCATACAGACCGTCGTCGCGGTGCCGGCAGCAGCCTGGCAGCTGATGCTTATGTGTTAGCACCCGCCTAGGGGGAGTGCTAATGACGACTCTATGTAAGGAGTTAGCACTCGGTCAAGGTGAGTGCCAGAAGTTCATCTGTGGCGAACGGCCTGCTGACAGGACGAGAGGCCTAACGGCCCGGCTACTCCCCCGCCAAGTCGTCGTAGGCCCACTCCAGCCCGTCGTCGTCCTCGTCCACCCGGGGCACGTCGTTGCGCGTCCGGTAGAGCAGGAACCCGCCGGCCAGGGCCGCGAGGAGGCCTGCAATCAGGAAGATGATGCTGCCGATCCGGACGCCGGCGTAGGTGTCGCGGATGGCCCGGGCCTCGTCGGTGGCGTCCGCGACGTCCTTGCCGTCCACCGAGTAAACCGTTGCGTTGAACGTGTCGAGGAGGAAGATGATTACGAGCAGCGCGACACAGACGACGGCGACCATGACGCCGGCGATCAGCGCCGGACGGGCGTAGCGGGCCAATCCCCGACGGCCCGGGGCCTCCCCCGCCGCCGCTCCATCGGTTTCCGTGTTCCTGTCGTTCATGCCGTCAAGCCTAGTGGGCGCCGCAGGGTTCCCGGGCCTGAACTACGATCGATGGCATGGCTGAGACACCGCAGGACCAGATCGCACCACTGCTCAATCCGGCGGGGTGGGAGCTGCTGTCCTCGCTGGGCCCGTACCGGGAGGAGGAGGCGTTCCAGCTCAACGCGGCGCTCCGCAAGGCCGGCCACCCGGCGGATCTGGTCTCCGCGGCCTTGACACAGTCCCGGCTGCGGACCAAAGCGGAGGCCAAGTTCGGCGAATTCGCCGGGCAGATGATCTTCACCCGTGCCGGTCTGGAGCAGGCCACGAGGCTCACGGTCGCCGCCCGGCACGCCCAGCGTTTCGCGGAGGCGGGGGTCACCCACGTCGCGGACCTGGGCTGCGGCCTCGGCGCCGATGCGATGGCCCTGGCGTCCCTGGACCTGACGGTGACCGCGGTGGAGCTGGATGAGACCACTGCTGCCTGCGCCACCATGAACCTGATCCCGTTCCGGAACGCCACCGTGGTGCACGCCGACGCGGAATCCGTGCCGCTGGACGGGATCGACGGGGTCTGGTTGGACCCGGCCCGCCGGACCACGTCCACCTCGGGCACCACCAGGCTCTGGGACCCGGAAGACTTTTCCCCGCCGTTGTCCTTTGTCGAGTCGCTGGCCGCCTCCGGCCGCGCCGTCGGCGTGAAGATGGGCCCCGGGATCCCCCACACCGCAATTCCCGCGGACTGCGAGGCACAGTGGGTGTCGGTAGGCGGCGACGTCACCGAGGTCGCCCTCTGGTTCAACGCCGTCCGCCGCCCGGGAATCCGCCGCGCCGCGCTGGTGCTCGGCCCGCGGGGCGCGGCGGAGCTCACCAGCGCCGAGGATTTCGACGGCGGCCCGGCGGCCCCCGTCGGCCCGGTATCCGGGTACCTCTACGAACCCGACGGGGCCGTGATCCGCGCCGGACTGGTGGCCGACGTCGCGCTCCGGCTCGGCGGACACCTGGTGGACGAGCACATCGCCTACATCTGCGCCCCCGAACTGCAGGACACCCCGTTCGCCCGCGCCTATGAGGTCCTCGAGGTGATGCCGCTCAACGTCAAGGCCCTCAAAGCCTGGGTCAGGGAGAACGGTATCGGCGTGCTCGAGATCAAGAAGCGCGGCGTGGCCGTGACCCCGGAGGAACTGCGCGGGCAGCTGCTGCCCGGCGGCCGGGCCGCGAAGAAGGCCAAGAACAAGGCCACCCTGGTCCTCACCCGGATCGGCGAGGACCGGGTTGCCGTCGCGGTACGTCCAGTCGCCCCGTAGGGCTCTGTAGCGCCGGGCGGCGACCTTACTGGGCGCGCATGAACTCCTCGGCGGCCCGGACCTGCTCCTCGCTGGGACGGATGCCGGTGTAGAGGACGAACTGTTCCAGCGCCTGGATGGTGGCCACCTCGGCGCCCGTGATGACCTTCTTCCCGGCGGTCCGCGCGGCCTTGATCAGCGGCGTCTCGGCGGGCAGGGCGACGACGTCGAATACCACCTCGGCTTCCTCCACCGCCCACTGCGGGTAGGCCAGGGCGTCCGCCTCGGCGCCGCCCGCCATGCCGATGGGCGTGACATTGATCAGCAGCGCGGCGGGGTCCACACCATCGCCTTGGGCCGGAACGTCGGCGCGCCAGGCGAAACCGTAGAGGTCGGCGAGCGCCCGGCCGGCGTCCTCGTTGCGGGCAATGATGGTGACGTCCCGGAACCCGGCGTCGCGCAACGCGGCCGCCGTCGCCTTCGCCATGCCGCCGGCACCGCGGAGCCAGACGGAGTAGTCCACCGGCACGGCGTTGCGCTGCAGGAGCTGTTCGATGGCGGTGTAGTCGGTGTTGTAGGCGGTGAGGGTGCCACCGTCGTTGACGATCGTGTTGACCGAGTCGATGGCCTTCGCGGACGGGTCCATGACGTCCACGAGGTCGATCACGTCCTCCTTGTACGGCATCGACACGGCGCAGCCGCGGATCCCCAGCCCGCGGACACCGGCGATCGCCTGGCCCAGGTCGGTGGGGGCGAAGGCCTTGTAGATCCAGTTCAGGCCCAGCTGCTCGTACAGGTGGTTGTGGAAGCGCGTCCCGTTGTTGCTCGGGCGGGCCGAGAGCGAGATACACAGCGTCATGTCTTTGTTCAGGATAGGCACCGCTCTATTAAACGCCACCGCGCGGGACGGTACCCGTCCCAGGTCCAGCGGCCCTCTCCTCCTCTCAGGTGCAGCTCTCAGGCTCAGCGCCTAGGTGCAGCCGGCCCCCGGGCCCTGCGCGCCCACGGCCACCGGGAGTTTCCCCGGCGCGGGCGCCTTGCCGGCCAGCACCGCCGCGAGCGCTTCGAAGGCCTCCTGGCTCCGGCCGTAAAGGGCGATCTTGGCCGGGGCAGCGGATTTCTCCAGCGGCCAGGGCGCGTCAAGGGCCACCGCGACGTCGGCGGTCACGGGGCCCTCGCCGTACCCGATGAGCGCCACCACCGGGCCGGACCCAACACCGACGCCGGCCTGCCGGGCGGCGGCAGCGAAGCGGGCCCGGTCCTGCTCCGTGCCGCCGGTCACCCGGACGCTCGCGGGCACGATCGGACCCTTGCACGGCCCGGACAGCACCGTGATGGCCTCCTGCGAGACCTTCTCGGAGAGGGCCGATCCACTGCCGGGCGCCGAGGCACGGGTCGGCTGGCTGCGTCCGCGCCAGAGCTGCATGGTCACGACGCGGCGCGCGGCCTCGTCCAGTCGTGCGGCCGGCAGGCTGCCGTTGCGGACGGCGGAGACAATCGCGGCGTGCGCGGTGTCCACCGAGGCGGGCATCAGGATCAAGTCCGCCCCCGCCGCGAGCGCCAGGGGCGCGGACGAATCGTTGGGGAACTGCTCCGTAATGGCGCCCATGTTCATGGCGTCGGTGACCGCCACGCCCTTGAACCCCATGCGGCGCAATTCGGCATAGGAGGCGGCCGAGACGGAGGCGGGGACTCCGGGCTGGAGGGCGGGCACCGAGATGTGGCCGGTCATGACCATGGGCAGGCCCGCGTCAATCGCGGCTTGGAAGGGCTTGAGGTCACGGGCCCGGAGCTGGTCCAGGCTGGCGCCCTGGACCGGGAGTCCCTGGTGCGAGTTGACGCTGACGGACCCATGGCCGGGAAAGTGCTTGGCCGCGGGCAGAACGCCGGCATCCAGCATGCCCTTGGAAAACGCGGTGCCGACGGCGGCCGCAGTGTCCGGGCTGCCGGAGAACGAGCGTGCACCGATGGTGGGATCCGCCGGCCCCATGGTCACGTCCGCCGCCGGGGCGAAGTCGACGTTGAAGCCCACCCCTGCCAGTTCGGCCGAGAGGGCACGTCCGGCGTCGGCGGCCAGCGGGTCGCTGCCGGCGGCGCCGTAGCTCATGGGCGCCGGCCATTCGGTCAGCGGGGCGCGCAGGCGGGCCACCAGCCCGCCCTCCTGGTCGACGCCGATCAGGCCGGGCCAGCCACGGCCGTCGGCGCGGGCCGCCCGCTGCAGCCGGTCGGTGGCGGCGCGCATGGCGGCGGTGTCCACCTGGCCGGACGCCGCCGCGGGAACGTTGTCGCCCATCACGATGGACCCGGCCAGGTGCAGCCGTTCCACCGTCTTGGCGTGCGCCTCGACGTCGAGCCCGGAGAAGGAGGCCAGCAGGACCTGGCCCGCCTTCTGCTCCAGAGACATTCCCGCCACCGCCCGGGCGGCGGCGTCGGCGTCAGCTTGCTCGGGTCCCCAGCCGAGGGGTTGCGCGGAATGGGCGGAGGGGGCGGCTTGCCCCGGTGAACCGGCGCCGGGAGTGGCCGGAGACGAACATCCGGCGGCCGGGAGCACGAGCCCCGCCAGCAGCGCCGCGGTCACGGGCAACAGGTTCCGGTTGTGAAGACTTTCACGCATCAGCTGTAACTTGACCACCAGCTCGATGCTACCCCTGCACTAGACTTGGGACATTGTTGCCATACCCCCGCTCGCCGCCCCGGCTGCGGTGACGGCGCACATAACCACCGGCGAGCGCCGCCACTACAGCGAAGGGACCGTATGAAGATCGAGTTCGCTTCATCCAGGCAGTCAACACTAGGCGTCGAATGGGAGCTGGCCCTCGTCGACGCCGAGACCGGCGAGCTCGCCTCGGTCGCCAAGGAGGTGCTTCGCGGCGTTGCCGCCCGGCATCCGGAACTCAACGAGGACGACGAGCACCCGCACATCAAGCAGGAGCTGCTGCTCAACACGGTGGAGCTGGTCACGGGGATCTGCACCACGGTAGCCGAGGCCAAGGCGGACCTGGCGGGATCCCTCGCCGCGCTCCGTGAGGTCACGGACCCGATGGGCGTGGAGGTCTTCTGCGCCGGCTCCCATCCGTTCAGCCCGCCGCAGCTGCAGCCGGTGACGGACAAGGAACGCTACGCCAAGCTGATCGACCGCACCCAGTGGTGGGGCCGGCAGATGGTGATCTATGGCGTCCATGTCCACATCGGCCTGGACAGCCGCGACAAGGTCCTGCCCGTGCTCGACGGCCTGGTCAACTACTTCCCGCACTTCCAGGCCCTCTCCGCCTCCAGCCCGTTCTGGGGCGGCGAGGACACCGGCTACGCCTCGCAGCGGGCCCTGATGTTCCAGCAGCTGCCCACCGCGGGCCTGCCGTTCCAGTTCGGCAGCTGGGAGGACTACGAGTCCTACGTCCAGGACATGTTCACCACCGGGGTGATCGACGCCCTCTCCGAGATCCGCTGGGATATCCGGCCCGTGCCCAACCTTGGCACCATCGAGATGCGCATCTGCGACGGCCTGGCCACCCTGGAGGAGGTCGGCGCGATCGCGGCCCTGACCCAGTGCCTGGTCCACGAGTTCTCCACCATCCTGGACAACGGCGGGACTATCCCCACCATGCCGCCCTGGCACGTGCAGGAGAACAAGTGGCGCGCCGCCCGGTACGGCCTGGACGCGATCATCATCCTCGACGCCGAGGGGAACGAACAGCTCGTCACGGACCACCTTCGGGAAACCCTGGACCGGCTCGCCCCGATAGCCGAGCAGCTGGGCTGCGCCGCCGAACTGGGCGACGTCACGAAAATCATCGACCGCGGGGCCGGCTACCAGCGGCAGCGCCGCGTCGCCGCAGAATACGGCGGCGACCTGCGCGCCGTCGTACTGGACCTGGTCAAGCAGATGCGGCAGGGCCCGGCGGCCTGACGCCTCCCGCCCGACGGCGTGGTCCGGCCGGGAGCCTGCCGGCCCCTTCGCCTCGAACCCTCCGCCGGCTCAGACCGAGACGGACGTGACCGGCATCGACGAATCCGGCGCGAAACCGATCCCGCTGGGCGCCGTCCCGGCCATCACCAGCTGCGCTCCGAGGGCGGCCACCATGGCACCGTTGTCCGTGCAGAGGCTCAGCGGCGGCACGGTCAGCCTGATTCCGGCCGAGGTGCAGCGCTGCTCGGTGAGCTGCCGGAGCCGGGAATTGGCCGCCACTCCCCCGCCCAGCAGCAGCTCCGTGATGCCGTGCTCGCGGCAGGCGAGCACCGCCTTGGCCGTGATGACATCCACCACCGCCTCCTGGAAGGCCGCGGCGATATCGGCCACCGGCACCTCCTCGCCTCGGGCCTCGAACTGTTCGACGCAACGCGCAACGGCGGTTTTCAGGCCACTGAACGACCAGTCGTAGCGGTGCGGGCCCGGCTCCTCCGCGGTCCCCATGTACTTGGGCTGGCTGAGCCCGCGGGGGAAGCGGATGGCCTTGGGGTTGCCCGTGCGCGCCAGCTTGTCGATGGCCGGGCCGCCGGGGTAGCCCAGGCCCAGCAGCCGGGCCACCTTGTCGTAGGCCTCACCGGCGGCATCGTCGATCGTCGATCCGAGCAGTTCCACGTCGTCGGTGATGCTGCGGATGCGCAGGATTTCGGTGTGCCCGCCGGAGACCAGGAGGGCGCCAAGGTTGTCGGGGAGGGCCGCCGGCTGTCCGGGACCGCCGGCGGCGTCAGTGTCCAGCAGCCCGACGCCCACGTGCGCCACCAGGTGGTTGATCGCGTAGAGCGGCTTCCCGGTGGCCAAGGCCAGCGCCTTGGCCGCGCAGACCCCCACCATCAGGGCCCCGGCCAGGCCGGGTCCGGAGGTCACGGCGATCGCGTCGATGTCGTCCAGGGCCACCTCTGCGGCGGCGAGCGCCTCGGTCAACGTGGGAACGAAGGCGTCCAGGTGGGCGCGGGAGGCGATCTCGGGGATGACGCCGCCGAAACGGACGTGTTCCTCCATCGAGGAGGACACGGTGTTCGCGAGCAGACGGGTGCCGCGGACAATGCCGACGCCGGTCTCGTCGCAGGAGGATTCGATGCCGAGCACCAGCGGCTGCTGGCTGTGCGGAGCGTTGTTCATGCCTGGCCTGTCTCCTCAGGGTTATCGTCCGGCGTGTGGCCGGCGGTTTCCGGGCCGGTCAGGGTCAGGCGCATGATCAGGGCGTCGACGCCGTCGCGGTAGTAGCGCGGCCGGATGTGGATCTGTTCGAAGCCGAAGCGCCGGTAGAGCTGCTGGGCGCGCGGGTTGTCGGCCCGGACCTCGAGCAGCACGTCCGCGGCGCGGCGCCGGCGGCTCTCGGCGATCAGCCGGGTCAGCAGGGCCGAGCCGATCCCGCGGCCCTCCTGCTCGGGGACGACGGCGATCGTCTGGACGTCCGCGATGGGCTCGATGCACATCAGTCCGGCGTAGCCCACGATCCCGCCGTCGGCCTCGGCCACGAGGTAGTGGCGGGTGTCGGTTTGCGAGAGCTCGTCGCCGAACATCTGCAACGGCCACGCGTCCACGGGGAAGAGCCGGACCTCCAGGGCGTGGACGGCAGGGATGTCGGCGGCCGTCATGGGCCGCAGGGTCACGCCCCCGCTAGCCGGTCCGGAGCCGGCGGCGGGTGCCCCGGCGGTCACAGCGCGCGCTTCCGCGGCCCGGGCACCTGGGCGTCGGATTCGCGCAGGTAGAGGGGCGTGGTGTCGGGCAGTTCTTCCCCGGCGGCCAGGCGTGCGAGGGCGAACTGGCCCAGGGACACCGCCTCGGGCTGGCGTTCGGCGAAACCGGCGACGGCGCGTACCTGGTCGGCGTACAGCCCGGCACCGGCACCGTAGACCGGCAGCTCCGGCAGCTCGGAGGCGAAGCCGACGTGGGGTCCGTCCGCTAGCTCGGGAAGCTGCCCGGCGGCCAAGGTGTACCGGGCCCAGTACACCTCGCGACGCCGGGCGTCGGTGGCCACCAGGAACTCGGCGGCGCTGTCGATGGACTCTGCCACCTCGAGGGCGATCGCGTCCAGGCTCATCATGCCGTACAGCGGCTTGCCCCAGACGTTCGCGAGGGTCCGGGCGGTGACGATCCCCGAGCGCAGGCCGGTGAAGGGTCCGGGGCCGACGCCGGTGACCACCGCGTCGAGGTCGGCGCCGGTGAGGCCGGCGCCGGTCAGGAGTTTCGCAATGCCGGGGGCGAGGACCTCGGCGTGGCTGCGGGTGTCCTCGGTGGCGAAGCAGCCCACCACGGTTTCCAGGGAATCGTCGGAGACGAGGGCCGCGCTGGCAACCGCCGAGGTGTCGATGGCGAGAATCAGCATTTAGTCCTCTTCCTGGGTGCGCGTTGCGTCCGGGCCGGCAGGCAGGGCCGCGGGCGGTTCGGCCCAGCGCGGGCCGAAGCCGCGGAAGACCACGGTGCGGGGCTCGTCGTCGTCCTCGTCTTCGAAGTCGAGCACGTCGTCCGGGGCGGTGTCCGCTTCGGGGACGGGCCGGTGGCCTCCGCCGGGGCTGCTTCCCAGCCTGCGGTGCAGGTCGATTTCCAGGCGGCTCTCGCTCAGGTGCTCCACCCGGTCCCGGCCCCACTCCACCACGGTCACCGCGGAGTCCATGGTGTTTTCGAGGTCGATGTCGTCGATCTCGGCGGCGGACTCCAGCCGGTAGGCGTCAACGTGGACCAGGTCCGGACCGCCGGGGCGGGGTCCGTCCGGCAGGTTGGGGTGGATCCGGACCAGCACGAACGTCGGTGAAATGATGCCGGCGCGCACGCCGAGCCCCTCACCCAGCCCCTGGGTGAACGTGGTCTTGCCGGCGCCGAGTTCCCCGGTGAGCACCAGCAAGTCCCCGGCCCGCAGTTCGGCGCCGAGGGCGGCGGCCAGCTCCTGTGTCTGGGCGGCGGTGGCGACCTCGACGCTGCGCTCCCACACCGGCGCGCTCACAGCGACTCCCCGCCGTCGGAGTCGGGGGCCTCGTTGATGTAGCGGCGCGGCACCCGGGTGCTGATCCGTGTGACGATCTCATAGTTGTTGGTCCCGGCGGCGCGGGCCCAGTCCTCGGCGGTGGGCCCGCCGTCGGCGCCGTCGCCAAACAGGACGGCCTCCTCGCCCAGCAGCGACGTCCCGCCCGCCGAGACCTCCAGCGGACCCAGGTCGATCACCATCTGGTCCATTGCGATCCGGCCCACCACCGGGTACGTCCGCTCCGCCACCCGGACGGGTCCGCCGGTGGCAATGCGCGGGACGCCGTCGGCGTAGCCAAGCGGGATGAGGCCCAGGGTGCTGGGGCCGGCAGTGCGGTAGTTCAAACCATAGGAGACGCCCTGGCCGGCGGGGACGTCTTTGCAGTGGGCCACCACCGTGCGCAGGGTCATGGCCGGGCGGAGTCCCACGTCCTCGGCGCCCTGGTCCTCGAACGGCGAGAGGCCGTAGATGCCCAGTCCCACCCGGACCAGGTCGAAATGCGTGTCCGGCCGGGACAGGGTGGCCGGGGTGTTCGCGAGGTGGCGGACCTCGGGGTCGACGCCGGCGTCCTGGGCCATGGCCAGAATGTCGCGGAAGACGGCGAGCTGCGCATCGGTTTCCGGCCGCTCGGGCTCGTCCGCGACGGCCAGGTGGGAGAAGATCCCGACCACGCGCAGCAGGCCCTGGTCCTGGTACTCGAGGGCCTCACCGAGCAGCGAGTCCCAGGCCGCGAGGGTCACGCCGTTGCGGCCCAGGCCGGTGTCCACCTTGAGATGGACCCGGGCGGGGCGTTCCTGTTCGCGGGCGGCCGCGACGATCCGGCCCAGCTCCCAGCCGGAGCAGCCGATGTCGATGCCGGCGGCGACGGCGGCGGCGAAGTTGCTGTCCGGGGTGTGCAGCCAGGCCAGCAGCGGCGCGTCGATGCCGGCGGCGCGGAGGGCGAGGGCCTCGGAGATGTGGGCGACGCCCAGCCAGCTGGCACCGGCGCTGAGCGCGGCGCGGGCCACCGGGATGGCGCCGTGTCCGTAGGCGTCCGCCTTGACCACGGCCATCACCTTCGCCGGGGACGCGACGGCGGCGAGCCGCCGGACATTGTGCCGGACCGCGGCGAGGTCGATGACCGCAGACCGTTCCTCCGCGCGGGCCGGCGCGGCGTCCGCGGACGGCTGGGACTCACCTGATGCTGCTGGGGATATCACCTAACGATTCTACGGGTGGCCCCGGACGCGGCTGAATTCCGGGCACCCGGGTCCGCGCTCCCGCCCCCGCGTCTTCGCCGTCCTAGGCGTCCGAGAGGTGCGCGATGGTCGCCGCGGCCCGGCGCTGCGCCGCCGGCGGGACGTCACGCACGATTTCCTCGAGGAAACGGTAGCGGCGCAGCCACTGGCTGCCCTGACGTTCCTTCCGGGCGTTGGCCCGCTGCCACCAGTCGGCGAGGTCGCCCCAGCCCGGTGCGGCGAGGGAACCTCCCACGTGCTGCACGGCCAGGGCGGCGCAGAGATTGGCAAAGCGCAGCCGGTCCCCCAGCGGCCAGCCGGCCAGGCAGCCCACGATGAACGCCGCGGCAAAACAGTCGCCGGCACCGGTGGGATCGAAGGCGGTGACGGGAAGCGACGGCACCCATTCCTCCTCGCCGCTCTCCGAGTCCACCGCCATGGCACCCTGCGCGCCGAGGGTCACCACGGCCACCGGCACCCGGTCCGCGAGCGCGTAGAGCGCCGCCCATGGGTTGTCCTTGCCGGTGAAGGCCATCGCCTCCTGCTGGTTGGGCAGGAAGGCGTGGAAGTAGCGCAGGTTCTCCAGCCGCGCCCGCGCCCAGGTTTCCGTGGGGTCCCAGCCGACGTCGCCGAAGAGCCGGACGCCGGCCCGGTGCGCGGCCACGGCCCACGGTTCCATCTCCTCGGCGAGGTCGGCGACGGCGGCGAGCGCGAGCGGCGGTGACCCGATCAGTTCGGTGGCGGAGACGGGCGCCGGGTGGCCGTGGGTGATCATGGACCGGTCCTTTTCCACGCTGAGGGACACGGTGACGGGCGAGTGCCAGCCGGGAATCCGGCGGGACAGCGAGAGGTCCACATGCTCCTGCCCGGCCAGGATCTTCCAGTTCTCCTCGCCGTACCCGTCGTCGCCAAAGACCGCCGCGAGGCCCGTCCGCAATCCCAGCCGGGCCGCGGCGATGGCCTGGTTCGCCACCCCGCCCGGGCAGCTGCCCATGCCCTCGCTCCAGATCTCGGTTCCCGGCCGCGGCGCGTGCGGCAGTCCGGTGAAAATGATGTCCTGGAACACGGTGCCCGTCAGCAGCACGTCGAATCCCAGGGCCGCCGGGGAGCGGACGGCGGCAAGCGGATCGAAACGCGGCGCTGGAATCGCGTCCATACTCCGCAGGGTACGCCCGCCGGCCCGGTCCCGGTAGCGGCTTTGGTCCGCCCCTCCCCCGCCGCCGCCGGACTGGCCTACACTGCTGGCATGCGGCTCATGGTTGCCGGCGGCGGCGGGTTCCGGGTGCCGCTCATTTACCGGGCGCTCTGCACCGGCCCGTACGCCGGGCTGGTGGACGAGTGCGTGCTGTACGACGTCGAGGCGCACCGGCTGGAGGCCATCGGGGCGGTGCTGGCGTCGTTCCGGGCCGGGCTTCCGGACGGCGCGCCCGCCCCGGCGGTTCGGACCTCCACGTCCCTGGAGTCGGCCCTCACCGGGGTGGACATGGTCTTCGCCGCCATCCGCCCGGGCGGAACCGCGGGACGGGTGGCGGACGAACGGGTGGCTCAGGGCGCTGGGCTGCTGGGACAGGAAACCACCGGCGCGGGTGGTATCTCGTACGCGTTGCGGAGCATCCCCCCGATGCTCGAGCTCGCCACGGCCATGCGGCGATTGTGTCCCGGGGCCTGGTTGGTGAACTTCACCAACCCGGCCGGGATGGTCACGGAGGCCCTGATCCCGGTGCTGGGGCCGAAGGTGGTCGGGATCTGTGATTCCGCCGGCGGCCTGGCCCGTCGGGCGGCGCGGGCCGCCGGCGTAGCACTGCCGGACGGCGTTCTGGCGGGGGTGGGCTATTACGGGCTGAACCATCTCGGCTGGCTGTACCGGCTTGAGGCCGACGGCGGGGACCACCTGCCGGAACTGCTCGCCGATCCGCGGAAACTGGCCGGGTTCGAGGAGGGCCGCCTTTTTTCCCCGGAACTTCTGGCCGGGCTCGGCTGCCTGCCGAACGAGTACCTCTTCTACTACTACGCCACAGGGCAGGCCGCCGCCGCGATGCGGTCCGCGGCGGAGACCCGCGGCGAGTCCATCCACCGGCAGCAGGCCGGGCTGTACCCGCGGCTGGCCGCGGCGGGGGCGGAGGCCTACGCGCTGTGGGACGCCGCGCGCCGGTCCCGCGAGGAGGGCTACCTCGCCGAGGCCAGGCCAGGCGGCGAACAACGGGACGAGGAGGATCTCGCCGGGGGCGGGTACGAGAGGGTGGCGCTGGCCCTGATGCGGGCGCTCTCCGGCGGCCCGGAGACGGAGTTGATCCTCAACGTCCCCAACACCCTGCCGCCCACAGGGCCCGGCGGAGGCGGGGGTCCTGCGATCCCGGGCCTGCCGGCGGACGCCGTCGTCGAGGTGCCGTGCCGCGTCAATGCCCACGGCGTGGTGCCCATCGCCCAGGACCGCCCGGCCCAGGCGCAGCTGGACCTGATGCGCCGGGTGAAAGAGGTCGAGCGGCTGGTGGTCCGGGCCACGACGCCGGCGCCGGACTCACGGTCGGGCGTCCCGGGGAGCGACGGCACAGGGGGCCCCGGCGGCGGTTCCAGCCCTGTCTTCGGATTGGCACGTAGGGAAGCCGCGCTGGCCGCCTTCGCCCGCCACCCGCTGGTCGACTCCGAGGAGCTGGCCGCGAGGTTGCTGGCCGGATACGAGGCGGCCTTCCCCCGGCTCGCCGCGCTGTGGCAGGGCTCACCGGGCCGTTGAGAGAAAATTCGGCGGAGGGAAAGCCTGCGTGGGAGCGGACGTGCCTACAACATCCGGTGCATGACGTGCAGGCCCACGAACCCCTGCTCCGGGTGCTGGAAGGCTTCGGGAATGGTGGCGAGGATGGTGAAGCCCATGCCCTGCCAGGCGGCGACCGCCCTGACGTTGGTCTCCACCACGGCGTTGAACTGCATGGCCCTGAAGCCCTCCCGGCGGGCCGCGTCGAGGGAGTAGGCGCAGAGCGCGCGGGCCAGGCCGCGGCCACCAAACCCGGCCCGCACCATGTAGCCCGCATTCGCCACGTGGCGCCCGCCGCCACCTTGGTTGGCGTGCAGCTCCCCCGTGCCCAGCACGACGCCGTCGTGCTCCCCTGTGCCCACGGCGGCGAAGGTCCGGCCCGGCGCCGTCTTGACCCACTTGGCCCGCGCAGCGTCCTCGGTGGTGTCCCGGTCCCAGGTGAAGGTCTCACCGGCACGGATCACCGGCTCCAGGATTTCCCAGATGCCGGGCCAGTCGCGGTCCGTGGCGTCCCTGATGATCCAGTCGGCGGTTTCCTGCGGGGCCTTGTCAACGGTGCTCACAGCGGCCACCGTACCAGCGGGGCTCGGACGGGTCACGGCGGGGCACCCGCGGGCGCCGGGCCGCCACGTCCCGGGCGGCAACCCGAGCCTCCGCAGGAGTAGTGTTTTACCGAATCCACGTCCCCGGAACGCCGGGAACCGCACCCTGAGAGGAAGGACGCCACAATGCCGCTGGTCCGTCGGGTCGCATTCCTCTCGCTGCACACCTCCCCCATGGAACAGCCCGGGTCCGGCGACGCCGGCGGCATGAACGTCTACATCCGGGCCCTGGCCGCCGCCCTCGCGGAATCCGGCGTCGAGGTGGAGATCTTCACCCGCTCCACGGCGGCGGACCAGCCCGCCGTCGAGCACCCCTCCCCCGGTGTGTGCGTGCACAACGTCTTCGCCGGGCCTGCGCGAAAAGTCCCGAAAGAGGAACTGCCCGCGCTGCTGCACACGATGGTCGCGGAGATTGACCGGATCAAGGCCGACCAGCCGCGCGGCCGGTACGACCTGATCCACTCCCATTACTGGGTCTCCGGGGTTGCGGGGCTGGAGCTCTCGGAACTCTGGGGCGTGCCGCTGGTCCACACCATGCATACCATGGCCAAGGTCAAGAATCTGCTGCTGGAGTCCGGGGAAAGGCCCGAGCCGCGGCGCCGCGAAGAGGGCGAACACCGGATCGTCGACGGCGCCACCCGCCTGATCGCGAACACCGCGGCGGAGGCTGCGGAACTGGTCTCGCACTACGACGCGGACCCGGACCGGATCGACGTCGCCCCGCCCGGGGTTGACCTTGATGTCTTCACCCCGGCCTTCCGGGCCAAGGCCCGAAGCGACCACGGCGTGCCTCCGGGCCGTTTCCACTTGCTCTTCGCCGGCCGGATCCAGCGCCTGAAGGGTCCGCAAATCCTGATCAAGGCCGCAGCCCTGCTGCGTGCTCGGCGCCCCGACATCGACCTGCAGGTCACCATCCTCGGCGCGGTGAGCGGGGCGAAGGACTTCGACCTCAAGGCCCTGATCACCGCCGCCGGGATGGACGACGTCGTCACCCACCACCCGCCGGTCAGCGCGCCGAAACTCGCCGGCTGGTACCGTTCCGCGGACGTCGTCGTCATGCCCTCCTACAGCGAATCCTTCGGCCTGGTGGCACTGGAAGCCCAGGCCTGCGGCACCCCCGTGGTCGCCACCCGCGTGGGCGGACTCTCCCGCGCCATCTTCGACGGCAGGACCGGGCTGCTGGTGGAGGGTCACAAGGCCTCGGACTGGGCGGACGCTCTCGAATCCCTGCACGACGACCCGCTGACCCGCGAAGACATGGGCCGCGCGGCGTCCGTGCACGCCCAGGGATTCGGCTGGCACCACACGGCCGCGCTGACGCTGGAGAGCTACCAGGGCGCGCTGGTCCAGTATTTTGGAGCACGAAGCACCACGGCGGTGCCCGCTCCCTGACCGGGAGCCCCGCCGGACGCTTGGCCGGGACCGCCGGCACAGCGAATCCACGCCACGAGCCGAAGGACGCCGATGTCAGCCCCCACCTCCCCCGCCGCGCCCGTTCCCAGCGACCTCGAGATCGCCCGGCGCGCCACCATGCGGCCCATCGACGACGTCGCGGCCGCCGCCGGGATCAACCCCGAGGCGCTGGAACACTACGGCCGGTACAAGGCCAAGATCGATCCGGCCCGGCTCACCGGCGCCGCTACTCCGGCCCGCGGCAAGGTGGTGCTCGTTTCGGCCATGTCACCCACCCCTGCCGGGGAGGGCAAGTCCACCACCACCGTCGGCCTGGCCGATTCCCTGGCCCGCGCCGGCCACCGGGTCATGATCGCGCTGCGCGAGCCCTCGCTGGGCCCCATCCTGGGGATGAAGGGCGGCGCGACCGGCGGAGGCTACTCCCAGGTGCTGCCGATGGACGAGATCAACCTGCACTTCACCGGCGACTTCCACGCCATCACCTCCGCCAACAACGCCCTGATGGCGCTGGTGGACAACCACATCTACCAGGGCAACGCGCTGAACATCGACCCCCGGCGCATGACGTTCAAGCGGGTCCTGGACATGAACGACCGGGCCCTCCGCGAGGTGGTGATCGGACTCGGCGGCCCGACCCAGGGGGTGCCGCGGCAGGACGGGTTCGACATCACGGTCGCCTCCGAGATCATGGCCGTCTTCTGCCTCGCCACGGACCTGGACGACCTGCGGTCCCGGCTGGGCCGGATCACCTTCGGCTACACCTACGACCGGGAGCCGGTCACCGTCGCCGACCTCGGCGTCGAGGGTGCCCTGACCATGCTGCTCAAGGACGCGATCAAGCCCAACCTGGTGCAGACCATCGCCGGCACACCCGCCCTGGTCCACGGCGGTCCCTTCGCCAACATCGCCCACGGCTGCAACTCCCTGATCGCCACGCAGACGGCCCGCTCCCTGGCGGACATTGTGGTCACCGAGGCCGGCTTCGGCGCCGACCTGGGCGCGGAGAAGTACATGGACATCAAGTCGCGGGTTGGCGATGTGGCACCGTCCGCCGTCGTCGTGGTCGCCACCGTCCGCGCGCTCAAGATGCACGGCGGGGTGGCCAAGGACCGGCTCCAGGAGCCCGACGTCGACGCCCTCGCCGCCGGCGTGGCGAACCTGCAACGGCACGTCCGCAACATCGGCAAGTTCGGCATCACCCCGGTGGTCGCGATCAACAAGTTTGGCACCGACAGCCAGGAGGAGCTCGACTGGCTGCTGGCCTGGTGCAAGGCGGAGGGTGTCGAGGCCGCCGTCGCCGACGTCTGGGGCCGGGGCGGCGGGGGCGACGGCGGCGACGAACTCGCCGCGAAGGTGGCCGCCGCGATCGAGGCCCCGCACGGGTTCGCCCCGCTGTACCCGCTGGAGCTGTCGGTGGAGGACAAGATCCGCACCATCGTCCAGGAAATCTACGGCGCCGACGGCGTGGAATTCTCCGTGCCGGCGCTGAAGCGGCTGGCCGACATCGAGAAGAACGGCTGGTCCTCGATGCCCGTGTGCATGGCCAAGACGCAGTACTCGTTCAGCGACGACGCCACCAAGCTGGGCGCACCGAAAGGCTTCACCGTGCACGTCCGGGACCTGATCCCGAAGACCGGAGCGGGCTTCATTGTGGCCCTCACCGGCGCCGTGATGACCATGCCCGGTCTGCCCAAGGTCCCGGCGGCAATGCGGATGGACGTCGACGCCGACGGCAACCCTGTCGGCCTCTTCTAACCCCTCCCTCACGTCCGGCCCTCCCAAACCCGAACCCTCCCTCACGTCCGGCACCGACCGACGGAACGCTCCCGCACGTCCGGCACCGACCGACGAAACGCTCCCTCACGTCCGTCGCGGCTTCTTAGACGGCTGTGGATAACTTCTCCAAAGCTTGTCCAAGTCGTCCACAATGCCAGCATGAGCGCACGAAGAGAGTTGCCGGAGTCGTTGGAGGCTAGACCGTTCACCCTTACTTCTGCGATGTCGTTGGGAGTGACGAGAGCCAGGTTGCGGCAGCCGGATGTCCGGCACGTCAGTCGGGGGCTCTACCGGCCCGCAAGTTGGAGCTTCGAGCTGGAGTCGGCCGCGCGCGCGTTGTCCGAGGCCTCCCCCGGGGCGTGGATCTCACACGTCACGGCCGCTCGGCTTCGCGGCCAACTCTTGCCCCCGTGGCTCTCGGATTCCGAGGAGTTACACCTGAGCAAGCCCCGCGCGCTCCCGGAAGTCCGTCGGAAAGGAATTGTTGGACACACGGTTGTTGCCTTCGACGACGAGGTCGAGACCGTTGATGACATCCGGATCAGCACGCGCTCCCGGACGTGGCTCGACCTGGCCAAACGCTTGAACCTGCCTGAGCTGGTCTGCATGGGGGACGAGCTCGTTCGGATCCCGCGGTTCAACCTGGAGGGACGGAGCGAACCGTTCGGGACCATCGACGGACTGCGTTTGATGCTTTGCCGTCACCCCAATCTGCAGGGGATCGTCCGCGCCCGGGAAGCCCTGGATCTGATGCGCGTGGGAGCCGACTCAGGGCCTGAGACCCTTCTCCGCCTTGCAATGTGCGACGCCGGGCTTCCTGAACCGGAGCTTCAAATAGAACTGCGCCCGGGCAGTTCCGCAACCCCGACGGCCGACCTCGGGTACCGGCGTCGACGCCTCGCGATCCAGTACGATGGCGGTCATCACCTGGAGCCCGCCCAAATCTTCAGCGATCGACGCCGAGATAAGGCCTTCGAAGCCGCTGGCTGGGAAGTGATCCTTTTGACTAAACAAGACCTCGCCGACGGTTTCGTTGCCGCGACGTCCAAAATCAAACGTGTCCTACGCAGCGCATACGTTAGCCCGTCAACCGCCGCCGGCTTTTGATGTCGATTTGAGGGAGCGTCCCGACGGAACCCGCCGATCGTGAGGGAGCGTCCCAACGGAACCCGCCAATCGTGAGGGAGCGTCCCAACGGAACCCGCCGATCGTGAGGGAGCGTGCGGAAAGGAATGTCCCTCCGGCAGGAAACCACAATGCTCCCGCACCGGAAGTGCGGGAGCGTCGTGGTGGAACGGGCCGGATCTGAGGGAGCGTCCGGAACCGGGGAAGGGTTTTAGCGGTCCAGGTCGCCGCGGATGAAGGCCTCGACCTTTTCACGGCCGAGGTCGTCGTTGAACTGCTCCGGCGGGGACTTCATGAAGTAGCTGGAGGCGGAGAGCAGCGGGCCGCCGATGCCGCGGTCCAGGCCGATCTTGGCGGCCCGGACGGCGTCGATGATCACGCCGGCGGAGTTGGGCGAGTCCCAGACCTCCAGCTTGTACTCCAGCGACACGGGGGCGTCGCCGAAGTTGCGGCCCTCGAGGCGGACGAAGGCCCACTTGCGGTCGTCCAGCCACTGCACGTAGTCGGACGGGCCGATGTGCACGTCGCGGGCGGCGAGGTCGGCCTCGACGTTGGAGGTGACGGCCTGGGTCTTGGAGATCTTCTTGGACTCGAGCCGGTCGCGTTCCAGCATGTTCTTGAAGTCCATGTTGCCGCCGACGTTCAGCTGGTAGGTGCGGTCCAAGGTTACGCCGCGGTCCTCGAACAGCTTAGCCATCACGCGGTGGGTGATGGTGGCACCGATCTGGCTCTTGATGTCGTCGCCCACGATCGGGACGCCGGCCTCGGTGAACTTGTCCGCCCACTTCTTGGTTCCGGCGATGAAGACCGGCAGGGCGTTGACGAAGGCGACGCCGGCGTCGATGGCGCACTGGGCGTAGAACTCGGCTGCTTCCTGCGAACCGACGGGCAGGTAGCAGACCATGACGTCCACCTGGGCGTCCTTGAGGGCCTGGACGACGTCGACCGGCTCCTCCGGGGACTGCTCGATGGTCTCGAGGTAGTACTTGCCGAGGCCGTCGAGGGTGGGGCCGCGCTGGACGGTGACACCGGTCGGCGGGACGTCCGCGATCTTGATGGTGTTGTTTTCGCTGGCGAGGATGGCGGCGGAGAGGTCCTGGCCCACCTTCTTGCCGTCGACGTCGAACGCCGCCACGAACTGGACGTCGTTGACGTGGTACTTGCCGAACTGGACGTGCATCAGACCCGGGATCGTGGCCTCGGGATCGGCGTCCCGGTAGTACTCGACACCCTGGACCAGCGAGGTGGCGCAGTTACCCACGCCCACGATTGCAACACGAATCGGATTTGCAGACACGAAACTCCCTTAGAGAACCAACAGGTGCCCGGCGTGGCCGTACCGCGAGGGGACGGCGAAGAAGCGGGCACGACGCCGTGCGGCGTCCTTGCATTCTAGTCAACGGTGCCACGGGCGGGGTTTGTTCCCGTCCGCGGCACCGTTTCGATAACGGACCGGTTACTTCTGGGCCCAGAGGTTGATGTCGGACTCGACGGCGAACTCGTCGATGGCGTCCAGTTCCTCGGCGCTGAAGTCCAGCTTGTTGATCGCGGCGAGGCTGTCCTCGAGCTGCCGGACGCTGGAGGCCCCGACGAGCGCGGAGGTGACGGGGGCGCCCTTGCGCTGGTCGCGCAGGATCCAGGCAATGGCCATCTGGGCCAGGGTCTGGCCGCGGCCCTCGGCGATCCGGTTGAGCCCGCGGACGCGGTCCAGGTTCTCCTCGCTGATCATGCCTGTGTCCAGCGACTTGTGCTGGGCGGCGCGGGAGTCCTCGGGGACGCCGTTGAGGTAGCGGTCGGTGAGCATGCCCTGGGCCAGGGGTGAGAATGCGATGGACCCGGCCCCCACCTGCTCCAGCGCCTCGTGCAGGCTCGGGCTGCCGTTCTCGGTCCAGCGGTTCAGCATCGAGTAGCTGGGCTGGTGGATGAGCAGAGGCGTACCGAGGTCCTTCAGGATCCGGGCCGCCTCCAGGGTCTGTTCCGGGGTGTAGGAGGAGATCCCGGCGTAGAGGGCCTTCCCGGAGCGGACCGCCTGGTCCAGGGCGCCCATGGTTTCCTCCAGCGGGGTTTCCGGGTCCGGGCGGTGGCTGTAGAAGATGTCCACGTAGTCCAGGCCCATCCGGCCCAGCGACTGGTCCAGGCTGGCCAGCAGGTATTTGCGGGAGCCCCAGTTGCCGTAGGGGCCGGGCCACATGTCGTAGCCGGCCTTGCTGGAGATGATCAGCTCGTCGCGGTAGGGGGCGAAGTCGTCCCGGAAGTGCCGGCCGAAGTTGGTTTCGGCGCTGCCGTAGGGCGGGCCGTAGTTGTTGGCCAGGTCGAAGTGCGTGACGCCCAGGTCGAAGGCGCGGCGCAGGATGTCCCGCTGCACCTCGAAGGGCTTGTCGTCGCCGAAGTTGTGCCACAGGCCCAGTGAGATGGCCGGCAGTTTCAGGCCGCTGCGCCCGACCCGGCGGTAGGGCATCGTGTCGTAGCGGTTTTCCGCTGCGGTGTAGGTCATGGGTTTCCTTCCGTTCTGACGTTAGGGCCGGGCCGCGAGGATGCCGGCGCTGTGGCCGGGCAGGCTCAGCGTCCCGCCTTCGAGGGCGACGGCGTCGTCCGTGGCGAGGCCCAGGGAGGACCCGGTGACGGACACTGTCCGGGCCTCGGCGGAGAAGTTGAGGGCGACCTCGGTGCCGCCGCGGCGCAGCAGCAGCCAGCCTTCGTCCTCGCTGAAGTCGACTGCGGTGTCCGCGAACCCGCCGTCGGTGAGGTCCGGCGTCGAGCGTCGCAGGGCGATGAGCTCCCGGTAGAGGGCCAGCAGCCGGGCGTGGTCTCCCTCGGAGGCCTCGGCCCAGTTCAGCTTGGAGCGGGTGAACGTCTCCGGGTCCTGCGGGTCGGGGACGACGTCGGGGTCCCAGCCCATGCGTTCGAATTCCTTGATCCGGCCCTCGGCGGTGGCCTTGCCCAGTTCCGGTTCCGGGTGGGAGGTGAAGAACTGCCAGGGCGTGCTGGCGCCGTATTCCTCGCCCATGAACAGCATCGGGGTGAACGGGGCGGTGAGGGTGGCGACGGCGGCCAGTGCGAGCTGCCCATAGCCCAAAGTCTGGGAGAGCCGGTCCCCGGTGGCCCTGTTGCCGATCTGGTCGTGGTTCTGGTTGCAGACCACCAGCGCGGCGGGGTGGACCAGGCCGGTGTTGATCGGCCGGCCGTGGTGCCGTTCGCGGAAGCTGGAGTAGCTGCCGTCGTGGAAGAAGCCTTTCTCCAGCACCTTCGCCAGTGCGCCGAGGGAGCCGAAGTCCTCGTAGTAGCCGGTGGTTTCGCCGCTGACGTTGACGTGCACTGCGTGGTGGAAGTCGTCGCTCCACTGCCCGGCCAGTCCGTAGCCGTTCGCGTCCCGGGAGTACAGCAGGCGCGGGTTGTTCAGGTCCGATTCGGCGACCATGGTGGCGGGCCTGCCGGTTTCGGCGGCGACGGCGTCGGCGAGCACGCCGAAGTCCTCCAGCAGGTGGACGGCGCGTTCGTCCTTGAAGGCGTGCACGGCGTCGAGCCGGAGGCCGTCGACGTGGTAGTCGCGCAGCCACATGGCGGCGTTGTCCAGGATGTAGGAGCGGACGACGTCGGAGCCGGGGCCGTCGAGGTTGACCGAGTCGCCCCAGGTGTTGCCTTCGCCGGACTTCAGGTACGGGCCGAAGCGGGGCAGGTAGTTGCCGCTGGGGCCGAGGTGGTTGTAGACCACGTCCTGGATGACGCCCAGCCCGGCGGCGTGGGCGGCGTCGACGAAGCGCTGGTAGGCCGCGGGGCCGCCGTAGCCCTCGTGCACGGTGTACCAGAGGACGCCGTCGTAGCCCCAGTTGTGGGTGCCGTTGAAGCCGTTGACCGGCAGCAGTTCGACGAAGTCGACGCCGAGGTCGGCGAGGTAGTCGAGCTTTCCGGCGGCGGCGTCCAGGGTTCCCTCGGGGGTGAAGGTGCCCAGGTGCAGCTCATAGATGACGCTGCCCTGCAGGTCCCGGCCGGACCAGCCCGCGTCGGCCCACTGGTGTGCGCGGGGGTCGAAGGTCCGGGAGAGGGAGTGGACGCCCTCGGGCTGCCGGCGTGAGCGCGGATCCGGCAGCGGGCTTTCGTCGCCGTCGAGGAGGTAGCCGTAGTCGACGTCGTCGCCGGCCGGCGCGTCCGTCGCCGTCCACCAGCCCTCGGGGCCTGAGGTTACGCGGGTCATGGTGTAGCGCTGGCCGCCTGCGAGCAGGACGACGTCCTTGGCCTCCGGCGCCCAGATGTCGAAGCGCGCGGATCCGTCTGTGGGCAGTGTCATTGCCGTTCCCCCTGGGTTGGCGTGGGTCTGTGAAGGGCTCATGCGGTCGGGGCGAGGAGGGCCACCGGGAAGTGGCGGAGGAGATCCCCCACCGCCACGGAGCCGGGTTCGAAGGACCGGCCGGTGAGCTGGTCGGTCATCGGCACGGCGAGCTCAAGTGCCGTGTCCTGCCAGCCGCCGCGCTGCTCCAGGCCGTGGGGCAGGCGGGTGGCGACGGTGACGGCGCCCGGGGCGTCCTGCCCGCGGTCGAAGGCGACGACGTGGCCGGCGGCGTGACCCGTGGCCTGCAGCGGCGTGTAGCCGGTGAAGAGGTCCTGCCGGTCGCGGCGCAGGCGCAGCGCCCGGGAGGTGACCAGGAGTTTGGCGTCGTCGTCGCGGTAGGAGTCCGGCAGGTCGCCGCCGTCCAGCCGCGCCAGGGCGGCCCGGCGGGCGCCGAAGTCGAATGGACGCCGGTTGTCCGGGTCGGTCAGGGACCGGTCCCAGAACTCGGTGCCCTGGTAGACGTCCGGGACGCCGGGCATGGTGAGCTGGACGAGCTTGGCGCCGAGCGCGTTGACGGCGCCCCGCGGGTCCAGCCATTCGACCAGTGAATCCAGCTCGGCACGAACGGCCGGGTTGTCGAAGGCGGCGTCGACGGCGGCGGTCAGCTTGGTCTCGAACTCCTCGTTCGGGTCCAGCCAGTCGGTGGAGTTCCCCGCTTCCCGGGCGGCCTTCTGCGCGTAGGACTGCAACCGTTCCCGGTCCGCCGGCCAGACCCCGGCGATGGCCTGCCAGAGCAGGTTCGCCAGCGGGCCATCGGGCAGCGGGGCGAGCTGCTGCAGCCGTCCCAGAGCCGCACTCCATTCGGCGGGGCACTCGGCGAGCACCGTGATCCGGGCGCGGGTGTCCTCGCTGCGTTTGGTGTCGTGGGTGCTGAGCGTCGTCATGGACAGGGGCAGACGCTCCTGCCGGCGGGTCATCCGTGTGTGGAAGTCGTCCACGGAAACCGCGAATTCGGTGGGGTCCGCACCGACCTCGGTGAGGGTGCCCAGCCGGGTGTAGCGGAAGAAGGCCGTGTCCTCGACGCCCTTCGCCATCACCATGCCGGAGGTCTGCTGGAAGCGGCGGCCCAGTTCCTCACCGGCGTCGGGGCCGGCCTGCAGCAGCATCGGCAGCAAGGTTCGAACGGCGTCCTCGAGCTCCGGCCGGCGCTCTACGGCGAGATCGCACGCTTCCCTCAGCACGTCATCCCCCTCGGGGAGGTAGCTGCGGTAGACCGGGAAGGCGGCAATGACCTCGGACAGGGCGTCCGCCGCGGCGTCCACGGTCAGGCCGGCGTCCGCCGGGACCAGCCGGGCGAGGCGGAGCATCTCGGAGTGCAGGATGCCGTCGGTGATCCGCCGCTTGGTGCCGCGGATCATGTCCTCGTAATCGGGGACCTTGCCGTCGCGCAACGACGCGTCCAGGGCGTCCAGGCCGGCCTGACCGGCCGGGTCCACGAAGAGCCGGTCCACGTCCGCGAGCGCGTCGTACCCGGTGGTGCCCTCGGCTTCGAACCCGGCAGGCAATTCCTCGCCAGGCTCCAGGATCTTCTCGATCAGCAGGTACGCCCCGCCGGTGGCTTCCCGGAGCCGGTGCAGGTAGCCGCCCGGGTCTGCCAGGCCGTCCGGGTGGTCGATGCGGAGGCCGTCCACCAGGTCCTCGCGGAACCAGCGGACAATCTCCTCATGCGCCTCGTCGAAGACCTTTGGGTCCTCGACCTTGATCCCGGCGAGGGTGTTGACCGCGAAGAACCGGCGGTAGTTCAGTTCGTTGTCGGCGCGGCGCCAGCCCACCAGTTCGTAATGCTGCCGGTCGTGGACCGCGCGGGGATCATCCCCGGCGGAGTAGCTACCCTCGGCGAGGGGGAACCGGTGGTCGTAGTAGCGCAGTTCGCCGTCGCGGACCTCCAGGGCGTCGACGTCGGAGTCCTCGCCGAGCACGGGGATGCGGATGCGTCCGCCGCCGAAGTCCCAATCGACGTCGAACGCCGGGGCGTAAGGCGACTGGCGGCCTTCCTTGAGCAGGGACCACCACCACGGGTTCTGGACCGGGGTGGCGACGCCGACGTGGTTGGGCACGATGTCCACCAGCACGCCCATGCCGGCCTCGCGGGCGGCGCGGGAGACCGCGGCGAGGCCCTCGGGGCCGCCGCGGTCCGGGTCCACGGTGGAGGGGTCGGTGACGTCGTAGCCATGGTCCGATCCCTTCTCCGCGGTGAGGATGGGTGAGAGGTAGATCCAGTCGACGCCGAGCGACTTCAGGTACGGGACCTGGGTGGCGGCGTCCTGCAGGGTGAAGCCGGACCGGATTTGCAGCCGGTACGTGGAAATCGGGGTTTTCATGCCTGGGTGGCCTTCGCTTCGCTCTCGTCGGCGGCCTTGGTCTGGGCCTGGACCATCTCTTCCTGGGCTTCCTCGTCGGCGGCACGGGCGGCCAGCGACGCGGCGGCCGAGTAGTCGACCTCCACCTCGGGGCCGGTGTAGGCGCGCAGCACCACCATGGACTTGGCGGCGAGGGTCAGGGTGGTCCCGGCCTTCAGCGGCTCGTAGTCGTCGGCCTGGGCTGCGGTGTCGATGAGGACCTCCCAGTTCGGGGAGTACTCGTCCGGCGGCAGGATGAAGTCGACCCCGTCGTCGTGGGCGTTGAAGGCCAAGAGGAAGCTGTCGTCGGTGATCCGCCGGCCGCGGGAGTCCTGTTCCTGGATGCCGTGGCCGTTGAGGAACACACCGATGGTCCGGCCGAAGCCGCTCCCCCAGTCCTCCGGGAGCATGCCGGTGCCGTCGGTCTTGAGCCAGACGATATCCGGCAGCTTCTCACCCTCGCCGCGCACCACCGGGCGGCCGTCGAAGAAGCGGCTGCGCCGGAAGGTCGGGTGGTCGTGGCGGAGCTTGTTCACGAAGGCGGTGAATTCCACAAGCGGCTGGTCCATCGCCTCCCAGTGGATCCAGCTGAGCTCGGAGTCCTGGCAGTAGGTGTTGTTGTTGCCCTGCTGGGTGCGGCCGAGCTCGTCGCCGTGCAGCAGCATGGGGACGCCCTGGGAGAGCAGCAGCGTGGCGATGAAGTTGCGCTGCTGGCGGGCGCGCAGGGCGAGTACGGTCTCGTCGTCGGTGTCGCCCTCGATGCCGCAGTTCCAGGAGCGGTTGTGGGATTCGCCGTCGTTGTTGCCCTCGCCGTTGGCCTCGTTGTGCTTCTCGTTGTAGGACACGAGGTCCCGCATGGTGAAGCCGTCGTGGGCGGTGACGAAGTTGATGGAGGCCACCGGCCGGCGGGCGGAGCTCTCGTACAGGTCCGCGGAGCCGGTCAGCCGGGACGCGAACTCGCCCAGGGTGGAGGGTTCGCCGCGCCAGAAGTCGCGCACGGTGTCCCGGTATTTGCCGTTCCATTCGGTCCACTGCGGCGGGAAGTTGCCCACCTGGTAACCGCCGGGGCCGACGTCCCAGGGCTCGGCGATGAGCTTGACCTGGGAGACGATCGGGTCCTGCTGGATGAGTTCGAAGAAGGTCGAGAGCTTGTCCACGTCGTAGAACTCGCGGGCCAGGGTGGAGGCGAGGTCGAAGCGGAAGCCGTCGACGTGCATCTCCGTGACCCAGTAGCGCAGCGAGTCCATCAGGAGCTGCAGCGAGTGCGGGTGCCGGACGTTCAGGGAGTTACCGGTGCCGGTGTAGTCCATGTAGTGCTTGAGGTCGCCGTCCACCAGGCGGTAGTAGGCCTGGTTGTCGATGCCCTTGAAGGAGAGCGTGGGTCCCAAGTGGTTGCCCTCGGCGGTGTGGTTGTACACAACGTCGAGGATGACCTCGATGCCGGCGCGGTGCAGGTCCCGGACCATGGCCTTGAACTCCTGGACCTGCAGGCCGCCGTCGCCGGCGGAGCTGTAGGTGTTCTGCGGGGCGAAGAAGCCGATGGTGTTGTAGCCCCAGTAGTTGTTCAGGCCCTTCTCCACCAGGGTGCCGTCGTTGACGAACTGGTGCACGGGCATGAGCTCGATGGCGGTCACGCCGAGCTTCTTGAGGTGTTCGACGACGGCGGGGTGCGCCACGCCTGCGTAGGTGCCGCGCTGCTCCTCGGGGATGTCCGGGTGCAGCTCGGTCAGGCCCTTCACGTGCGCCTCGTAGATGACCGACTCATGGTAGGGCACGCGCAGCTGGCGGTCGCCGTCCCATTCGAAGAAGGGGTTGATGACCACGCCGTGCATGGTGTGCGGCGCGGAGTCCGCGTCATTGGTGGAATCCGGGTCGCCGAACTCGTAGGAGAAGAGGGCCGGGTCCCAGTCGATCTGGCCCTTGATGGCCTTCGCGTACGGATCCAGGAGGAGTTTGTTCGGGTTGAACCGGTTGCCGTTGGCCGGGTCGTAGGGCCCGTGGACGCGGAAGCCGTAGCGCTGGCCCGGCTGGACCATGGGCAGGTAGCAGTGCCAGACGTAGCCGTCGACCTCGGTGAGTTCGATCCGCGTTTCGGTGAGGTCGTCGGCCAGGAGGCAAAGCTCCACCCGCTCAGCCTGTTCGCTGAACAGTGCAAAATTGGTGCCGGTGCCGTCGAACGTGGCTCCCAGCGGGTATGCCGTACCGGGCCAAACTTCCATGTGTACTCCTCGTGCGATGCGGACTATCTCTAGACAGACTACTTGTAAGCAGGGTTACTAAATTACCAAGACGCGGCAGGGTCGGTTGTGTTACAGCGCGGCCATGACCTCCGGGAGCGTGCGGGCGATATCGGTGGCCGTGATGGGGCCGCCGCGGCTGGCGAGTGTCCCGGCCCGGCCATGCAGGCTGGCGGCCATGGCGCCGACGGCGGCCCAGCGGTCCGCGGCCGCGATTCCGGCGGCGGCGAAGTGCTCCGGACCGTCCGCCAGCTGGGCCATCAGGGCGCCCAAGATGCCGCCCAGGACGTCGCCGCTGCCCGCCGTGGCCATCCAGGGGGTGGCCTCGGCCTGGCTGAAGACCGCGCCGGACGGGGCCGCCACCAGGGTGGTCGCCCCCTTGAGCAGCACCGTCGCGCCGGTCAGGGATACCGCGTGCCGGGCACTGGCCAGCGGCGCGGCCTCGACGGCGGTGCGTTCCCCGGCGGCGCCGTAGCGGCTCAGGAGGGTGGCCAGTTCGCCGGCATGGGGTGTCAGCACGGTCTGACCGGGGAGCTCGCGGGACAGGACGGGAAGGGCGCCGGCGTCGGCCACCACGGGCAGCCCGGCAGTAGCGGCGGCCCGGACGCGGTCGAGCTGCTCGCCGGCGCCGTCGTCGAGTCCGGAGCCGAGGAGCCAGGCCTGGACCCGCACGTCGGTGTCCTGGCCGCAGACGACCTCGGGGCAGGCGTGCCGGACCAGGTCGGCCACCGCCGGCGGCCCAACGTAGCGGACCATGCCGACACCGGCGGCGAGGGCGCCGCGGCAAGCGAGGACGGCGGCGCCGGGGTACCGCTCCGATCCGGCGACCACGCCAAGGACGCCGCGGGAGTACTTCTGTGCCCGGCGGGACGGGTACGGCAGGAGCGCCGCCAGATCCTGGGCCTGCAGCCGGCGCACGGACGGGTGGCCAAGGCCGTCCTCAACGCCGATGGGCACCGTCACGATCCGGCCGGCATGCTCAGCACCGGGGTCGGCCAGCAGGCCTGCCTTGGCGGCGCCGAACGTCACGGTCACGTCGGCGGGCAGGACCACGCCGTGCGCCTCACCCGTGTCCGCGTCGATGCCGCTCGGGATATCGCAGGCGACCACGAGGGCTCCGCTGCCGGGCGCCAGTCTCCGGTCACGCTGGTCCCGGATCTCGCCGGACAGCAGTTCAAGGAGCCGCGCCGTCGAACCCTGCAGGCCGCCGCGGGCTCCGGTGCCGAGGATGGCGTCGATGACGATGTCGGAACCGGCGGCCCGGCGCGCCAGCCCGACGGCGGCCCCACCAGAGTCCGGCAGGGCGATGGACCGGCCGCCGGCGGCGTGGAAGGCGGCCAGGCCCTCCGGGTGGGCGTCACCGGCGGTGAGGACCGCCGTCGTCATCATGCCGCGGCGGGCCAACAGAGCCGCGGCGAAGAGGCCGTCACCGCCGTTGTTGCCCTTGCCGACAAGGACTGTGACACCGCCCCCGTAGAGCCGGCGCCCACGACCCCGCAGCTCCCGCACCACGGCGTTGGCTAGCCCATAGGCGGCCCGTTGCATGAGAACAGCGCCCATACCGGGGTCCGCAGCTGCTTCCAGGAACCGCCGTTCGACGTCCCGGATGTGCGTTCCGGTATGGGCGCTGATCATGGCCTAACCTTCGGCGATCACCGTGGCGGTGGCGATCCCGCCGTCGTGGCTGATGGACAGGTGCCAGCGCTTGACGCCCTTGGACTGGGCCACGGCCAGCACGGTGCCCTTGACCTGCACCGTGGGCCCGTTCTGGTCCAAGCCGATCCAGCAGTCCTGCCAGTTCATGCCGGCCGGTGCGCCGAGGACCTTGGCGACAGCCTCCTTGGCGGCAAACCGGGCGGCCAGGGAACGGGTGTTCAGCTCCCGCTCGGCCGGGACGAACAGCCTGTCCCGCAACCCGGGGGTGCGCTCGAGTTGCCGCCCAAACCGCTCGATGTCTACGACGTCTACGCCAATGCCTACGATCATGCGGCTATTCTACGGTCACGCTCTTGGCGAGGTTCCGCGGCTGGTCCACGTCGTAGCCCTTCGCGCTGGCGAGGGCCAGCGCGAAGATCTGCAGCGGGACGGTGGTCAGCAGCGGCGCCAGCAACGTGGGGGTTTCCGGGATGTAGATGACGTGCTCGGCGAAGGCCTTGACCGCGTCGTCGCCCTCTTCGGCGATGACGATCGTCTTGGCACCGCGGGCGCGGACTTCCTGGATGTTGGAGACCACCTTGGCGTGCAGGGAGTCGCGGCCACGCGGGGACGGGACCACCACGAACACCGGCTGGCCCTCTTCGATCAGGGCGATCGGGCCGTGCTTGAGCTCGCCGGCGGCGAAGCCTTCGGCGTGGATGTAGGCAAGCTCCTTGAGCTTGAGCGCACCTTCCATGGCGACTGGGAACCCGACGTGGCGGCCCAGGAACAGCACGGACTTGGCGTCGACCATGGACTCGCCGAGCTCCTTGATCCGGGACGCGTCGTCGAGAATGGACTGGACCTTCTCCGGGATCTTGCCCAGGTCGGAGAGGATGTCCTTGATTTCGCCCTGGAACTTGTTACCGCGCAGCTGGGCGAGGTAGAGGCCCAGCAGGTAGGCGGCGGTGATCTGGGCGAGGAAGGCCTTGGTGGAGGCGACGGCGATTTCCGGGCCGGCGTGCGTGTAGAGCACGGCGTCGGATTCGCGCGGGATGGTGGAGCCGTTGGTGTTGCAGATGGCCACCGTTTTGGCGCCCTGTTCCTTGGCGTAGCGGACCGCCATCAGGGTGTCCATGGTCTCGCCGGACTGGGAGATCGAGACGATCAGGGTCTGGGCGTCCACGATCGGGTCACGGTAGCGGAACTCGTGCGAGAGCTCGACCTCCGTGGGGATCCGGCACCAGCGCTCGATGGCGTACTTGGCGACCTGGCCGGCGTAGGCGGAGGTACCGCAGGCGAGCACGATGATCTTGTCGACGCTCTTGAGCAGCTCGGGGTCGATCCGCAGCTCGTCCAGGGTCAGCTTGCCGTCGACGTCGGAGCGGCCCAGCAGGGTCTGCAGCACGGCGTCGGGCTGGTCGTGGATTTCCTTCTCCATGAAGGACGGGAAGCCGCCCTTCTCTGCGGAGGCCGGATCCCAGTTGACGTGGTATTCCTTGCCCTCGGCCGGGGCGCCGAAGAAGTCTGTGATCTCTACGGAGTCGGCGGTGATGGTGACGATCTGGTCCTGGCCGAGTTCCACGGCGCGGCGGGTGTAGTCGATGAAGCCGGAGACGTCGGAGCCGAGGAAGTTCTCGCCTTCGCCCAGGCCCACCACCAGCGGGGAGTTGCGGCGGGCGGCCACAACGACGTCGGGCTGGTCGGCGTGCACGGCAAGCAGCGTGAAGGCGCCCTCGAGCCGCTGGCAGGCGAGCTGCATGGCCTTGGTCAGGCCGCCGTTGGCGTTGTCGCCGCCGAGCTGGTTGCGGTAGATGTCGCCGAGTAGGGCGGCGGCAACCTCGGTATCGGTCTCCGACTGGAAGGTCACGCCCTTCTCCAGCAGTTCTTGCTTGAGTTCGGCGAAGTTCTCGATGATGCCGTTGTGGATCAGCGCCAGCTTGCCGCCGTCGGACAGGTGCGGGTGTGCGTTCTGGTCGGTCGGACCGCCGTGGGTGGCCCACCGGGTGTGGCCAATGCCGGTGGTCGCATCCGGCAGCGGGTTGGCTTCAAGTTCGGCGATGAGGTTGCTGAGCTTGCCGGACTTCTTCCGCGAGGAGATCGCGCCATCGGCGACCACGGCGATACCTGCGGAGTCGTATCCGCGGTACTCCAGCCGGCGCAGACCTTCGAGGACGACGTCCAGGGCCTGGTGCTCGGTACTTACCTGGCCACTCGGGCGGCCTACATATCCAACGATTCCACACATGGGCACCAGCTTATCTGGTTTTAAGGCTGCACTCAGGATCGCTACGCCCGGAGCGCCAGCCGTCACGGCGCGCGCATTTCGCTCTGGGCGCCCGCGAGGGCAGAATCTCTAGGGTGACTTCGCAACGCAATGATGCGAACGGCGAGGGCGTCTCCCCGTTCGTGGAGCTGGACCGGCAGACCTGGTCCCGGCTCGCTGCCCAAATGGAGCAGCCCCTCAACGAGGAGGACGTCCTCCGGCTCCGCGGCCTCGGCGACCCACTGGACATGCGGGAGGTCCGCGAGGTGTACCTCCCGCTCTCCCGGCTACTCCACCTCTACGTCGAGGCGGCCAACCAACTGCACGCGGCCACCACCACGTTCCTGGGCGAGACGACCCGCCGCACCCCCTTCGTGATCGGCGTCGCCGGTTCGGTGGCCGTGGGCAAGTCCACCATCGCCCGTGTACTGCGTGAAATGCTGCGCCGCTGGCCCGGCACCCCCAACGTGGAACTCATCACGACGGACGGTTTCCTCTACCCCCTTGCGGAGCTCAAGCGGCGGCAACTGCTGGACCGCAAGGGATTCCCGGAGTCCTATGACCGCCGCGCCCTCCTGCGCTTCGTCAGTGAGGTCAAGGGCGGAGCGGAGGAAGTCCGGGCCCCGTGGTACTCCCACGTCACCTACGACATCGTCTCCGGCAAGGAAGTCGTCGTCCGCCGGCCCGATGTGCTGATCGTGGAGGGCCTCAACGTCCTCGCCCCCGCTCGCCCGCGGTATGACGGCCGGCAGGGCCTGGCGCTGAGCGACTTCTTCGACTTCTCGATCTACGTGGACGCCAAGACCTCCTACATCGAGGAGTGGTACGTGGACCGGTTCCGCAAGCTGCGCACCACTGCGTTCGCGCAGCCGGAGTCCTACTTCCACCGCTACGCCACGCTCTCAGACGCCGAGGCCGAGGAGACGGCCCGCGGGATCTGGAAGCGAATCAATGAGCCGAACCTGGTGGAAAACGTGCTCCCCACCCGGGGACGCGCCCAGCTGGTGCTCACGAAGGATGCTGATCACTCAATCCGCCGCATGTTGCTTCGCAAGGTCTAGCACGGGTGGGCTATAACCGAGGCGACGACGGGGGTGAGGGGCTTTTTAGCCGCCGGCGCTTCGGCGGTTTTCTGGCCGCGGCCGCCGTCCCAATAACCGCCGCCGCCCTAACAGCCTGCGAGCCCTCTGCCGGACCCGCGCCGGCGTCCGGCACGGGCGTGCCACCATCGCCCGCTGCCTCCCCGGTCAGCGTATCCCCTAAAACGACGCCGACGGCGACTCCCTCGGCGAGCCCGGAGCCCGCCAACCCGTCGGCGACCGCCCCTGCACCGTCGTCGCCGGCGGCTTCCGCGCCCGGGCCTCAGCACTCCCTGACGGATCCCGCCAGCCCCTGGGTGGTGGTCAATAAGCACCGGCCGCTCTCCCCTGCAACCTTTATCCCGCCGGATCTGGTTCAGCCCGCTGTCCGGTTGGCGGTGTCCGGCGAGGCCGCCCTCCTGAACAGCACGACGGCGGCCGCAGCGGAGCGGATGTTCGCCGCGGCCGCAACGGCCGGCGTAGTGATGACCCTGGCCAGCGGGTACCGGTCCTTTGTCACCCAGACCTCGACCTATAACGGCTACGTCGCGACGAGGGGACAGGCGGAGGCGGACACCGCATCGGCCCGGCCGGGCTTCTCAGAGCACCAGACGGGCTGGTCGTTTGACATTGGCGACGGCGGGGGCGCCTGCGGCTTCCAACCCTGCTTCGCCGAGCAGCCCGCGGCCGTCTGGGCGAAGGCAAACGCCCACCGCTTCGGCTTCATCGTTCGGTATCCGTGGATGCACCACGAGACCACCGGCTACTACTACGAGTCCTGGCACCTGCGTTACATCGGAGTGGAGGCCGCCGGCGACATGGCCACCAGGGGTGTCCCCACGCTGGAGGAGTACTTCGGCCTGGAAGCCGCACCGGCCTACCTCTGATCGAGGCAGGCCGGCGGGCCCTAGCGGCCGGGTGGATCGTCAGTCGCCGGCCAGCGCCAATGCGAGTTCGGTCCGGACTACCTCGGCCAGTTCCCCGGCCACCCGTTCTGCGGTTTCGTGGTCCCCTGCTTCGACCATGACGCGAACCACCGGCTCGGTACCCGAGGGCCGCAGCAGAACCCGGCCGGTGTCGCCGAGCGTGGCCTCGGCCGCTTCCACGGCGGCGGCAACGGCCGCGTCGCCGTTGACCCGGCTGCGGTCCACGTCGCGGACGTTGATGAGCACCTGGGGAAGCTTGGTCATGACCGTGGCGAGGTCCTTAAGCGGACGCCCGGTCAGGGCCACCTGCGCGGCAAGCTGGAGGCCGGTGAGGACGCCGTCGCCCGTGGTGGCGTGATCGGCGAAAATGACGTGGCCGGACTGTTCGCCGCCCAGGCTGAAGCCGCCGTCGCGCATGGCCTCGAGGACGTATCGGTCCCCCACACCCGTTTCCTTTAGTTCGATGCCGGCGCCGCGGAGGGCGAGCTTCAGGCCGAGGTTGCTCATGACCGTGGCTACCAGGACGTCGTCCTTGAGTTTCCCGGCGTCCTTGAGGGCCAGGGCGAGGATGGCCATGATCTGGTCGCCGTCGACTTCGGTGCCCTCATGGTCAACGGCCAGGCAGCGGTCCGCGTCGCCGTCGTGCGCGATGCCGAGGTCCGCGCCGTGCGCCACGACTGCCGCCTTTAGCGGGGAGAGGTGGGTGGACCCGACGCCGTCGTTAATGTTGATGCCGTCTGGCTCGGCGCCGATGGTGATGACTTCGGCGCCGGCGGTCTTGAACACCTCGGGCGAACAGCCGCTAGCTGCTCCGTGGGCGCAGTCCACGACGACCTTGAGGCCTTCGAGGCGGTGCGGAAGCGTGCCGAGCAGATGGACGATGTAGCGGTCCTCGGCGTCGGAGAAGCGCTGGATGCGGCCAACGTCGGCACCGACAGGGCGGAGCGGCTCCTCGCCGAGCCTGGCCTCGATCGCGTCCTCGACCTCGTCGGGGAGCTTCTGGCCGCCGCGGGCGAAGAACTTGATGCCGTTGTCCGGGGCCGGGTTGTGCGAGGCGGAGATCATCACGCCGAAGTCGGCGTGGAGGTCCGCCACCAGGTAGGCGGCCGCCGGGGTGGGAAGGACACCGGCGTCGTAGACGTCGATGCCGGAGCTCGAGAGCCCCGCCTCCACGGCGGCGGCGATGAATTCGCCGCTGGCCCGCGGGTCGCGGGCCACGACGGCGCGCGGCCGCCCTTGGCCCGTGTTGCGGTCGTGCCCGAGCACGACGGCGGCGGCCTGTGCCAGCTGCATCGCCAGCTCCGCGGTCAACAGGCCATTCGCAAGGCCCCGGACACCATCTGTTCCAAATAATCTAGACATCGTGTCCGAGTTTAGTCGATGGCCCGGGAAACGACGTCGGGCCCCTCGACCCCGTTAACGACGGAAGCCCGCCCCGCAGATGCGGGACGGGCTTCCGAAGCAGGCACTGTTTAGCGCTTGGGGATCCGAGCGCTGGACAGCGCCGCGGGTCCCGGTGTGTGGTCGCGCCAGCGGCCACACACCGGGAAGGCGCTGTTTAGCGCTTGGAGTACTGCTGAGCCTTACGGGCCTTCTTGAGACCGGCCTTCTTACGCTCGATGACGCGGGCGTCACGGGTGAGGTAACCGGCCTTCTTCAGCGTGGCGCGGTTGTTCTCGACGTCGATCTCGTTCAGCGAACGGGCGATGCCGAGACGCAGTGCACCGGCCTGGCCGGAGGGGCCACCGCCGTGGATACGGGCGATGACGTCGTAGGCGCCTTCCAGATCGAGGATCTTGAAGGGCTCGTTGACGTCCTGCTGGTGCAGCTTGTTCGGGAAGTAGTTCGCCAGCTCGCGGCCGTTGATGGTCCACTTGCCGGAGCCGGGGACGACGCGGACGCGTGCGACGGCTTCCTTGCGGCGGCCAACAGCTGCGCCGGCAACGGTCAGGGCCGGGCGTTCCTTCTTGGGAGCGGCTGCGTCAGCAGCGCCGCTCTCAGAGGTGTAGCTGGTCAGGTTTTCCTCAGCCTCGACGGCTTCGGTGGTCTCTTCGTTCTGAGCCACGGTTCTCCTTGTATTAATAAAGTTGTTTGGTGGCCAGGACTACTGGGCGACCTGGGTGATTTCGAAAGTCTTGGGCTGCTGGGCGGCGTGCGGGTGCTCTGCACCGCGGTAAACCTTCAGCTTGCCCAGCTGCTGTGCAGCGAGGGAGTTCTTCGGGAGCATGCCCTTGATGGCCTTCTCCACGGCGCGGACCGGGTTGGTCTCAAGCAGCTCCGCGTAGTTGACGGAGGTCAGGCCGCCCGGGTAGCCGGAGTGGCGGTAAGCGCGCTTCTGCTCCAGCTTGGCGCCGGTGAGGGCAACCTTCTCAGCGTTGATGATGATGACGAAGTCGCCCATGTCCATGTGGGACGCAAAGGTGGCCTTGTGCTTGCCGCGCAGCAGGATTGCGGTCTGGCTGGCAAGACGACCAAGGACAACGTCGGTGGCGTCAATGACGTGCCACTGGCGGTTGATATCGCCGGGCTTCGGGGTGTACGTACGCACGGTGTTTGCCTCGTTCTTGTTCTGGCGTTCTTGTTTTAGGCGTCACGCGGAGTGCACCTACTATCTATGCGCTACCGGAACAGAGGTGAGGGCTCTATGTAACCAGTCATCCTGTGGTCTCGAATGTGCACGCGGAGTAGTTATCCTGCAACCGGATTCTCTGCGGGCACGCACCATCGAGATAGGACACGCACAACGACTACCTAGATTAGCGGAAGCCGTGGGCATGGGTCAAAATGAACTGTCCGCCACCCGCAGGCCAGCTGTGGCGCAGAACCGGGCGGCATCATCGCCGCACTTGATCCCTGGAGGCCCCGTGACCGCTCCCACCGTGACCGGGGCGGAACACCTTCCTGCGGCTGGAGCGGCACTTTTTATCCTGGCGATCGCCATTGCCGGCGTCGCTCTCGACTTCGGAGCCCGGGCCGCCTCCCGCCGTGCGCTCCCCCAGTTCGCCGTTTCGTCTCCACGCCGGGCATGGCCGACGGCGGCCGCAGCGGGACTGCTCTGCGGCGCACTGGCCTGGCGCCTCGGCCCGGCACCGGAATTACCCGCCTATCTATTTCTGGCAATTGCCGCGGTGGAATTGACGCGAATTGATCTCTCATTCCATATCCTTCCCAACCGCCTCGTAGGCCCGCTCCTGGGTGTCGGCCTGGTGCTCCTGACGGGCTCCGCAATGACCTCCGGGGAGTGGCCGGCACTGCTCCGGGGCATCATCGGCCTCGTCATCCTCTTCGTTTGCTACTTCATCTTGGCTCTCATCAGTCCCAATGGCATCGGAATGGGCGACGTAAAGCTGTCCGCGCCCCTCGGGCTGTACTTGGGATACCTAGGCTGGCCGCACCTGTTCTACGGGGGCGCCCTGGGCTTTGTGGCCGGCGGCGCCGCCGCCGCTCTGCTGGTGCTGAAAAACCGCGGAAACACGCCGAAGGAAGTTGCCTTCGGGCCGTCCATGCTGACCGCCGCACTGGCCGTCATCCTGCTCTCCGCCTAAGGCTTCCGTCGTCGGCTCCCCCACCCACCAATAAGTAAGCCGACTTAGCAAAACAAGTAGTTTACCGTCGGGGCCGTCTCGGACTGAGTACAGCACTCCGGATACCTGCGTAAACGCGCTCTTTTACGTGCGGAAGTCGAGTAGTTGAAATCATTGCCGGGCCGATATTTGCCGTGCCATGGTGGTCGCATCGACGCTCCACCGAATAGCAAATGGGGGATTTGCCGGAGTTTCGATAAATATCAAAAAACTCTGGAAAAGGATTAATACAATGACTGGTCTCATGGTCTCAATGCTTTCTTTCATCGCCGGCGTCAAGGGCAAGCTGGAATCCGAAAAGGGTGCCACGGCGACTGAATACTCGCTGCTGGTGGCTTTCATCGCCTTCGGCATCATCCTCGCCGTTACGGCCTTCGGTACAGCCCTCTCCGGCTGGTTCAACGGGCTCGCCGCCACTGTCAACGGATGGGCCCGGTAGGTTTCCGGCCACTTCTCTCAAACAGGTCTCAGCACCAACCTCTGTGCCGCGTCCGCGCCACGCGGGCGCGGCACAGTCCATCCCATCGCTGCATCTATTCCCTGGGGGGATCCTATGAAGCGCAGCAACCAGCCCCCGCGCCCGCCTAGGCGGGCCGGCCGTGAACGCGGGGCGGCCGCCGTCGAGTTCGCCCTCGTTGCACCGATCCTTTTGGCCCTGGTGGGCGGGATCGTCGAGTTTTCTTACACCTACAACCTGCAGATCTCCGTTACCCAGGCGGCCCGCGAGGCCGCACGGACCATGGCGATCTACAACGATCAGGCCCGCGCCCGGACCGCCGCCGTCGCGGGCGCACCGGGGCTCAGCCCGGCCGGCTTCAGCTACACCTTCACGGGCGCCTGCCCCACTGGCGGAACGGGTAACGCCCAGGTGGCGCTCAGCTACACCGCGAACTCCCTCACCGGGATATTCGGCGGCTCCGTGACGGTCCGCGGGACGGGGGCCATGCGATGCCACGGCTAGCGCGGCCAAAGCAGGCCCGGGACGGCAAGGAACGCGGCGCGGCCGGCGTCATGGTGGCGCTGCTGATGTTTGTCCTGATCGGTGCAGGGTCCCTGGCCGTGGACACCGGACAGATCTATGCGGAACGCGCACAGCTGCAGAACGCCGCGGACGCGGGAGCCCTTGCCGCAGCGCAACGGTGCCACTCCGCCGGCACCTGCACCGTGTCACAGGCGCTCACGTGGGCCCGGGAACTTGCAGGACCAAACTCAAACGACGGCGCGTCCGCCGTCGATTCGGTTGACCTGTCCGTCCCCGGACAGGTCAGGGTGGTCACCTCTACCCTGGGCTCCAACGGCGCGGGCTTCCTCACCAAATTATTCGCCAGCGCCCTGAATGCTCCTCCCGCAACCGTCCGTGCCGGCGCTACCGCGTCGTGGGCGCCGCCCCTCGGGGGTTCCGCTTTCCCGTTGGCCATCTCGGACAACTGCTACAACCTATCCACCGCCGCGGCCACGGCCCAGGTCCAGAAGATCTCCTACAAGCCGGGCGGTACCTGCACCGGCCCGTCCGGCACGGAAATCCCGGGCGGGTGGGGCTGGCTGGACCAAAGCTCGCCCTGCGTCGCCACCACCCAGACGGGCAGTAACCGGATCGGTTCGGATCCCGGCAACAACCCGCCGACGGAGTGCGCCGCCGTTCTGACCGGATGGATCAACACCATCTCCGGCGGTGGTGAGGTCAAGGTCACCTTCCCTGTCTTCGATGACGCCTCGAACCAAGGCCAAAACGGTTACTTCCACATCATCGGCTACGCCACCTTCAAGATCTGGGGCTGGAAGTTCGGGAACGGCTCGCCTTACGAGTTCCGCAACGCGGCCTCCGACCCCGGGATGAACAGTTCCCTGGCCTGCACCACGGTGAACTCCGGCGGGGGCAACGGCGGGGGCAACGGTCACGGCGGAAACGGTGGCGGCGGCAACGGCGGCACCACCGGCAACGCGCGCTGCGTCATCGGTCAATTTGTGAAATTCGAAACCATTAATTCGACCCAAACTGGTCCCGGCACTGGCACGGACCTGGGAACGGTCGAAATAACGCTCACACGATAAGTATTTCTAAGGAGTTGAAATGAGAACACGCCTGCTGGGGGGCATTGCGGCTCTACTTGTTGCCATCATTGGCACAGTCCTATTGGTTTCCTATGTACAGAATGCCGATAAACGTGCTGTCGCCGGAACGGAAACAGAATCCGTGTATGTCGTACAGAAAGCAATTCCCGCCGGAACCTCGGCGGACAAGGTGGCCGGCATGGTGGTGAAAAAGGACGTCCCGAAGCTTGCGGTGGCGGACAACACCATCACCGATCTTTCCTCCCTGGGGTCGAAGGTCACGGCGGTCACCCTGGAACCGGGTGAGCAGTTGCTCTCGAGCCGCATGGTCGACGAAACCTCGTTCCTCGGCCCGTCTCGGGTCCAGGTGCCCACCGGGTTGCAGGAGGTCACGCTCAAACTACCCATCGAACGCGTGGCCGGCGGCATTCTGAAGGCTGGCGACACGGTCGGCGTCTTCCTCTCACTGGAATCGGCGGCCACGGGCACCGACGGCGCCAAGCTCAGCCGCACGCAGCAAACCTTCCACAAGGTCCTGGTCACTGCGGCGCAGTATAGCGACGGCGCGGCGACGCAGTCCGGAACGGCCTCGGATAGCGGCGGCGCAAGCCAGGTTTCCTCGACGACGTCGTCGAAGTCCTCCGGCGACGGCGGTTACCTCATCACCTTGGCGCGGAACAGCGCTGACGCTGAGCGGATCGTCTTCGCGGCGGAGTTCGGCAAGATCTACCTGTCCAAGGAACCCTCGGATTCCCCGGACGCCGGAACCGGCACGGTGGATGCGGCAGGGCTGTTCAAATGAGCCGCTTCGTCCTCATCACCCCGAATTCGGACTTCGAACGCCTGGTCCGTCTGGCCGTCAACGGAATGCACGGCGAGCTACACGTATTCAAGGCGGACTACCTGCCCGAGGGACCTGCCGACATGCTGAAGCAGTTGGTCGGCGAACCGCCGGAGGTCCTCATCCTGGGACCGGGCGTCCCGGTGGCCGACTCGCTGAAACTGGCCTCCGTCATGGACTTGCAATACCCCGAGATCAGCGTCGTGCTGGCTTGCACTGCAGAACACGAAACCGTGGTCCAAGCCATGCGTGCCGGTGTCCGGGATCTCCTGGATCCCGACGCGGATCCCGACACCATCCGCGTCATGCTCGAGCGGGCCAGCCTCGCCGCTGCCGGCCGGCGCCGGGGGCTGGGTCCGCAGGCCACGGAGCACGCAGACCACGGCCCCGGCCGCGTGATTGCCGTGATGTCACCCAAGGGCGGCGTCGGCAAGACGACGGTGGCCACCAACCTCGCCGTCGGGCTGGGCAAGAGCGCACCGATGAGCGTGGTCGTGGTGGACCTGGACCTGCAGTTCGGGGACGTGGCCAGCGGACTGCTGCTCGAGCCTGAGTTCACCATCACCGACGCCGTGGCGGGAGCGGCCAGCCAGGATTCCATGGTCCTCAAGACCTACCTCACGGTCCATCCGGCCGGAATCTACGCGCTCTGCGCCCCTCGGACGCCGATTGAGATGGACCGCATCACCGCGGCCCATGTCAGCCACCTACTGGAGCAGCTGCGGCAGGAATTCCGCTACATCGTGGTCGACACCGCACCGGGTCTGGGCGAGCACGTCCTGGCCACGTTGGAGCAGGCCACCGATGCAGTCTGGATCTGCGGGATGGACGTCCCCAGCATCCGGGGACTGCGGACCGGGTTCCAGATCCTCGACGAGTTGAACCTGGTGCCGGCCCACCGGCACATCGTCCTGAACATGGCCGACCGCCGCGCAGGTCTCTCGCTCAAGGACGTCGAGGCCACCATCGGCGCACCCGTCGACGTCGTCCTTCCCCGCTCACGGACCCTGCCGTTCTCCACCAACAAGGGCGTCCCCATCCTCCAGGACAACAGCCGGGACGCGGCACTCAAGGGCCTGCGGCGCCTGGTCGACCGGTTCAAGCCGGACTGGGACGCCCGGCCCCACAAGCAACTCCACAGAAGGGCGGTAGTCCAATGAGCCTCGCGGACCGATACCAGCAACTGCGCGGGGTCCCCGGCCCCACCGAAGCAAACAAGCCCGACGACGACGTCTTCGCCGCGCCCAACGCGCCGGCCACCCTCGGCAGGATCCTCGAGGCCAAGACCGCCGCGGAGGCGCAGCCCGCCGCCGAACTGCCGCAGACGGCAACGGTGGCCAGCGAGGCACTCAACGCCCTCAAGGAACGGGCCAGCGCGTCCCTCTTCGAACGGTTGGGCTCCCGCATCACGGATTCCTCGGTGGATGAGGCCGAGCTGCACCAGTCCGTCAAGGAAGAACTCAAGGCTGTCGTCGAAGAGGAACAGATTCCCCTCTCCGCGGCGGAACGCCAGCGGCTGATCCGGGACATCACCGACGACGTGCTGGGCCACGGACCCATCCAGCGGTACCTGGACGACCCGACCGTCACCGAGGTGATGGTCAACCGATTCGACCAGATCTACGTGGAACGCCAGGGGCGGCTTCAGCTCACCGATGCCAAATTCACCTCCGACGAGGCATTGCGCCGGGTGATCGAAAGGATCGTCTCCAACGTGGGCCGGCGCATCGACGAGTCCTCTCCCCTGGTTGATGCCCGGCTCTCCGACGGGTCCCGCGTCAACGCCATCATTCCGCCACTCGCGGTCAACGGTCCGGCCCTGACCATCCGCAAGTTCGGCCGGGACCCCCTGACGGTGCACGACCTGGTCACCATGGGCAGCCTCTCGCCCGAGATGGCCGAGTTGCTGCAGGCGTGCGTGCAGGCGCGGCTGAACATCATCGTCTCCGGCGGTACCGGCACCGGCAAGACCACCCTGCTGAACGTGCTCTCCTCGTTCATCCCGCGCACGGACCGGATCGTCACCATCGAGGACGCCGTGGAACTGCAGCTGCAGCAAGATCACGTGGTCCGGCTGGAGAGCCGTCCGCCCAACATTGAGGGCAAGGGCGAGATCTCCATCCGCGATCTGGTCCGCAACTCGCTGCGCATGCGGCCGGATCGGATCGTGGTTGGCGAGGTCCGCGGCGGCGAGTCCCTGGACATGCTGCAGGCCATGAACACCGGCCACGACGGGTCCATCTCCACCGTCCACGCCAACTCGCCGCGGGACGCCGTCGCGCGGTTGGAAACCCTCGTGCTGATGGCCGGGATGGACCTGCCGCTGCGGGCCATCCGCGAACAGGTTGCCTCCGCGGTGAACCTGATTGTGCACATCACCCGCCTCCGGGACGGCTCGCGCCGGGTCACGCACATCACCGAGGTTCAGGGCATGGAGGGCGACGTCGTCACGCTCCAGGACGCGTTCGTGTTCGACTACGCGGCCGGTGTCGATGGCAACGGCCGCTTCCTGGGCCGGACCATCCCCACCGGTGTCCGCCCGCGCTTCACCGACCGCTTCGCCGAGCTCGGTATACCGATCTCGCCGGCGGTCTTCGGCGCCGCAGCGATGAGGGGGCGGTAACGGTGGAACTCTCTCCCTTGGTGTTTGTCGGAGGCCTGCTCCTGGTCTACGCCGCCTTGGTCATCGTGATCGTCGTCGTCTTCGCCTCCCGCAGCGTCCCCCTCTCGCGGCGACGTCCGGAGCTGCAGGCCAACCACAACTCCGGCCTGACGAAGCTGACCGACCATGCCGTGACTGCCCTCAACCAGCAGCTCCGCGGCCGGGGCCCGGGCCTGCTCAGCCGGGAACGGCTGGACAGCGCGGGCCTGAAGAAGCAGCCCGGCGACTACCTCCTGTTCGTCGGAGCCGCAGCCTTCGTCGCCGCGGTCATCGGGTTCCTGCTGGGCGGGCTGGTGCCGGCCTTCCTGTTGCTGGTGATGACGCCGGTCGGGCTCCTTCTCCTGCTGCAGGTCCTGGTCTCCCGCCGACGCCGCAAGTTCGCCGAGCAGGTACCGGACGCCTTGCAGATGTTGGCCGGGGGGCTGCGGGCCGGACACAGCCTGCTCCGGGCGGTGGACGCCGCCGCGGAGGAAAACGAGTCGCCCATGAAAGAGGAACTCAGCCGGGTGGTCAACGAAACCCGGATCGGCCGGGACCTCGGGGAATCGCTGGCGGATGTGGCCCGGCGGACGGCCAACGAGGACTTTGCCTCCATCACCCGGGCCATCGAGATCCACCGCGAGGTAGGCGGTGACCTCGCGCAGGTCCTGGACAACGTGGGTGAGACCATCCGGGACCGGACCCAGCTACGCGGCCAGGTGAAGGCTCTCAGCGCGGAAGGGCGTATGTCGGCGTTGGTCCTCATGGCTCTGCCGATCGTGATGTTTTTCGGACTCACGCTATTCAACACGCTGTATTCGAAAGTCTTCCTCACCACGTTTCCCGGCTTCCTGATGATCGTCACCGCCGTCGTGCTGCTGGCCGCCGGCGGATTCTGGCTCAGCCGCCTCATCAAACCAAAGTTCTGAGAGGACGAAGACTATGAATCCCATCGCTTATGCCGCCATCCTGGCCATCATCGCCCCGGTGTCCCTCATGACGTGGCTCGCCTTTACCGGCGACCGGGCCGGCCTGCGAAACATCCAAACCAACCTGGGGCGGCGTCCGGAGACGGCCGGGTCTGTGGTGTCCGCCGCTGGGCAGCTCGCTGCCCTCAGCCGGAGGGTCACCCCCAAGGGCTATGCCGCGTGGCTGGACAAGCAGCTTGCCGGTGCAGGGCGGCCGAAGGACTGGCCCCTGGGTCGGGTCATCTTGGTTAAGCCGTTGTTGGCACTAACGGGAGCAGTACTGGGGACCATGCTGGTGGCCGGAAGCCCCACGATCACCAACGTCCTCCTGATGGTGGGCGTCACGGCGCTTGCCTACTTCGTCCCCGATATCTTGATCCGGAACAATGCCCAGAAACGTCGCGAGCAGATCAAGCTGGAGCTGCCGGACACGCTGGACCAGATGCTGATCTCAGTTCAGGCCGGGCTCGGCTTCGAAACTGCCATGGCGCGCGCTGGCCAGAATGGCAAGGGCCCGCTTGCCGACGAACTCATTCGGACGCTGCAGGACATCCAGGTGGGACGGTCCCGGAAGGAGGCGTACCTGGCCATGGCGCAGCGCGTCGACGTCCCAGACCTGCGGAGCTTCGTTCGCGCCGTCGTCCAAGCGGACAGCTACGGCATCGCCATTGCCGGCGTGCTGCACGCACAAGCCAAGGACATGCGGGTGAAGCGGCGCCAGCGCGCCGAGGAACACGCCATGAAGATGCCGGTCAAGATGCTCTTTCCGCTCATCTTCTTCATTCTGCCCACTCTGTTCATTGTGGTGCTTGGACCGACTGCGATGAGCATCATGGACCTCTTCGCCAAGAAGTAAGCCGGCCCGCTCGCCGGCGGCCACAGACCGGACCCCCTCGGACCAGAGTCGAGGGGGTCCTTCTTTGTGGTAGCCGCCCGTAAGGAGCCTCCGGCGCAGTATCGGCGCAGGTAAAGGGCAGGAAAGGGACAGTTCGTCAAGCCTTCACACAGGAAGTTGGAAAGTGGGGATCTCGGCGTGTCGGTGGTTGCTAAGTTCCTCTCAGTGCTGGTGCAGGGCCAGCCGCCCACCTCGCTCAGGAGTCACTCATGCGTTCCTTCCTCGCCACCATCGCAAGCCGCCTTCGCCGCGATCAGCGCGGCGCCACCGCCGTTGAGTACGGCATCATGGTCTCGCTCATCGCCGTCGTCATCATCGTTGCCGTCACGCTGCTCGGCGGCACGTTGAAGGAAACCTTCAACTCGGTCCAGTGCAGCGTCAAGGGCGGCGCATATACCGCCGCCTCAACCACTGGCGGGGTCACAACCGACGGAAAGTGCTCGAAGTAGTTTTAATTTCCCTGTTCCCCGGCCCTTTCGGGCCGCACCTATCGCCCAGGAGACATCCGTGCGTTCCTTCTTCAGCAGCCTCGCTGCACGTCTTGGCCGCGACCAGCGCGGCGCCACCGCCGTGGAATACGGCATCATGGTCTCCCTTATCGCCGTTGTGATCATCGTCGCCGTCACGTTGCTCGGCGGGACTCTGAAAGAGACCTTCAACTCGGTCCAGTGCAGCGTCAAGGGCGGCGCATATACGGCCGCCTCAACCACCGGCGGGGTCACAACCGACGGAAAGTGCTCGATCTAGCGACTCCATGAACCACCAGCCAGGGTTGGGGAGGGCGCCGGCCTTTCCCAACCCTGGCTGCTGTAAGCGTGAACCGTAGAACATCCAGGAAGGCGGTGCCCCATGTCCAAGACAAGCGAACGGGGAGCCGTCGCGGTGGAATTCGCCCTACTCGCCCCCGTCCTGGTCATGCTCTTGCTTGGCATCATGGAATTCGGACGCGCCTACAACGTCCAGGTCTCCCTCTCCAGCGCCGCGCGTGAGGGAGTGCGGGTCATGGCGATCACCAACAATCCCACCGGGGCCAGGACGGCAGTCAAGAACGCCGCTGTGGCAGTCCAACCTGCGTTGACGGACAGTAATATCACCGTCACGCCCACCGTCTGCACTTCGGGGACACAGGTGACGGTCAAGGTGAGCTACACGCTCTCGACGCTGACAGGCATCGCGGGACCGTTCCCCTTGGAGGGCACGGGGGTGATGTTGTGCGGCGGCTGACCGGTCCGGCGACCCGCGCTGACGAGCGCGGTGCGATTGCCATCCTCGTTGCCCTCCTCATGGTGACGCTGCTCGGCTTCGCAGCCGTCGCGGTCGACGCCGGCATGCTGTACGCGGAGAGGACACAACTGCGCAACGGGGCCGATTCGGCCGCCCTCGCCGTTGCCCAGAAGTGCGCCAAGAATCCTAACGATCCGGGCTGCGCCACTACGTCGTCACTCGCCAGCGGCCTTGCCAATGGAAACGCCAACGACGGGCTCAGCAACATCCAGTCCATCGTGCTGGATAAAGCCAACCGCACCGTGACGGTGAACGCCGGCTCCCAGGAAGCCGGCAAGGAGCCAAACCAGGTCTCTCTGTTCTTTGCCCGGGCACTGGGCATCAACTCCGCTCAAGTTTCGGCTTCCGCCAGCGTGGCCTGGGGCAGCCCGGTCAAGGGGCCCGCCGCGTTTCCGGTTGCCTTCTCTATTTGTCAGGTACAGGGCTACGTCGACGGCACACTCCAACTGCTTCAGAACCACGGAAGCAATGCCAACGCCGACTGCAACTACGGGCCCTCCGGCGCCGCAGTCCAAGGCGGTTTCGGATGGCTGGTCAGCGACCCCGGCATCTGCGGCGGCCTCATTGATCTTGCCGCCTCCGAAAGCGGCAGCGACCCAGGCAACAGCTATCCCTCTATCTGCACCGCAACCCTCAACAGCTGGGCGGCCAGCATCTCTGCCGGCAAGGATGTCGTGGTACTCCTCCCCGTCTTCAACAAGGTCTCCGGCACCGGCTCCGGCGCGGTCTACGGATTGATCAGCTTCGCGGCTTTCAAGGTCAAAGGCTGGAAATTTAGCGGCAATAACTCGCTGCCCGACTCCTTCCAAAATACGACCCCCGCGGTCCCGTCTTCTGTTGCATGCGACGGAAACTGCCGAGGCATCATCGGCAGTTTCATTCAGTACGTCTCCCTGGCCGACGGATTTACCCTCGGTCCGGTCGATACAAACGGAGCCACCATCGTCCGACTGACGCAGTAAAAAGCTTTCCCCGTTCTCAAGATGTTCAGGAGCAGTTTTTGAAGTCACGCTTATTGGCAGGCGTTGCGGCAATCGTCATCGCCATCGTCGGCGCCATTCTCGTCGTCAGTTACGCCCAGGGTGCGGACAGCCGTGCCGTCAAGGACCTTGAACCCATCAGCGTCCTGGTGGTCCAGAAGGCCATCCCCGCGGGCACCCCTTCGGCCAGCCTGCAGGCCTTCCTCACCACGCAGGAGCTCCCCGGCACCGCTGTTTCCAAGTCGGCGTTGAAGAACCTGGACGGCCAGGGCGGCAAAGTCACGTCCGTGGAGTTGCTGCCGGGCGAGCAATTGGTGGCCGAACGGCTGATCCAGCCCGAGGAACTGAAGACCAGCGGCGCCGTCGAGATCCCCAAGGGGCTCCAGGAAGTCTCCTTCCAGCTCGAACCCCAGCGTGTCGTCGGCGGACGCATCGCCGCCGGTGATCACGTCGGTGTTTTCATCAACCTTAAGAATGGCGGAATCGAGGGCAAAAGCGACAAAGAAACCACCCAGCTGACTGTCCACAAGGCCTTGGTCACGGCTGTACAGCGGGCGCCATCTTCCTCCCCCAGCCCCCAGCCGTCGCCAAGCGGCCCTTCGGCACCCACCGCCGACACCTCATTGCCAGTCGGCTCAATGATCGTGACCGTCGCGGTAAACGACGTTGAGGCGACGAAGATTGTCTACGCGTCCAACTTCTCTGACGGAGCGAGCATCTGGCTGAGCCGGGAGCCGTTGGACGCGACGGACAGCGGCCGCCCGGGCATCATGACCAAGCCGGAGGTATACAAGTGAGCCGCTTCGTCCTCATTTCCCCCAACACCGACTTCGACGCGCGGCTCCGGCGGGCCGTGGGCGGCGGACTGGCAGGCGGCGTCCAGACCTTCGCCGCCGTCGACCCCGCCAACCCGGGCGAACTCTTCGCCAAGCTGGACCAGGAACGTCCCGAAGTGCTGATCATCGGACCGGACGTCCCCGCCGAGGACGCGCTCCGCCTGGCGACGGTCTTCGACGTCCAACTGCCCGAACTCAGCGTCATCCTGGTCGGCGAGACGGACCCCGACGTCGTCCTGCTCGCCATGCGTGCCGGCATCCGGGACATCCTCAGCCCCTCGGCTGACCCCGCACAGATCCGGGTGCTGCTGGAGCGGGCCTGCCAGTCCTACGCAAGCCGCAACCGCACCGCCGCGATCCAGAACCCTGATGCCCCGCGCGGCCTGGTGATCGGGGTCTTTTCCCCCAAGGGCGGCGTCGGGAAAACGACCATCGCCACGAACATCGCCATCGGCCTCGGCAAGGTCGCGCCGATGAGCGTCGTCGTCGTGGACCTGGACCTGCAGTTCGGCGACATAGCCTCCGGGCTCTACCTCAACCCCGAACACACCGTCACGGACGCCGTTTCCGCCTCCGCAAGCCAGGACTCCCTGGTCCTCAAGGCGTTCCTCACCGTGCACCCCAGCAGCATCTACGCGCTCTGCGCGCCCCGGACCCCGGTGGAGGCGGACAGCATCACGCCCCAGCAGGTCAGCCGCCTCATCGCCCAGCTGGCCGAACAGTTCCAATACGTTGTCATCGACACGGCGCCCGGACTGCCGGAGGTGGGGCTGGCCGCGCTGGAGCAGTGCACCGACGTGGTCTGGGTCAGCGCCATGGACGTCCCCAGCATCCGCGGCCTCCGATCCGGCCTGGACATCCTCCGCCGGCTGGACCTGCTGCCCGAGACCCGGCATGTCGTGCTGAACATGGCAGACGCCAAGTCCGGCCTCAGCGTCCAGGACGTGGAGGCCACCATCGGCGCCCCGGTGGACGTGAGCATCCCACGGTCCAAGGCCGTGGCCTACTCCACCAACCGTGGCATTCCCGTCCTCCAGGACGCCCGGCGGGACCCGGCGGTGAAGGGATTGAGGCAGCTGGTCGCCCGGTTCGATCCGGCCTGGCGTGCCAAGGCCCAAAAGAAACTGCACCGAAGGGTGGTCGTCTAAATGAAACTCTCCGAACGCCTCTCCGCAGCAGAGGGCGGTCACGTCCCGGCAGCCCCGCAGCCGGCTCCCCCGGCGCCGCACCCGTCCCCTGCCCAGGGTCATCCCCTGCCGACGCAGATCGGGGGCGGCATCGCCCTCGACGCTGCTTCCGGGCACGCTGCACCGGAACGCCACGAGCCCTCCCGCCTCTCCGCGGCGGCGCCGTCGCATGCCCTCGGTGAGCACCACGACGGCGGCCGCGGAGCCCAGCCGGTGGACGCCTTCGCCGCACTCAAGGAACGCGCCGCCACCGCCCTGTTCGAACGGATGGGGACCCGCTTCAATGACTCCGCCCTGAAGGAAGACGAACTGCGGGCTACCGCCCGGGACGAACTGATCCGCATCGTCGACGCCGAGCAGGTGCCGCTGTCCGCCGAGGAACGCGGCCGGCTGGTCCGCGACGTCGCCGACGACGTCCTCGGCTACGGCCCGCTCCAACGGCTCCTGGACGACCCGGCAGTTACCGAAATCATGGTCAACCGGATGGACCAGATCTACGTGGAACGCAAGGGTCAGCTCACGCTTACGGACTCGCGGTTCAGCTCCGAGGAGCACCTGCGCAAGGTGATCGAACGGATCGTTTCCAAGGTGGGCCGCCGCATCGACGAGTCCTCGCCCTTGGTGGACGCCCGCCTCGAGGACGGCTCCCGCGTCAACGCCGTCATCCCGCCGCTGGCCGTCGGCGGGTCCTCGCTCACCATCCGAAAGTTCAGCAAAATTCCCCTCACCGTGCAGAACCTGATCGAGTTCGGCACGCTCACCCCCGAGATGGCGGAGTTGCTCAACGCCTGCGTCCGGGCCAAGCTGAACATCATCGTCTCCGGCGGCACCGGTACCGGCAAGACCACCCTGCTGAACGTCCTGTCCTCCTTCCTGCCGCACGACGAGCGGATCGTCACCATCGAGGACGCGGTAGAACTGCAAATCCAGCAGGAGCACGTGGTGCGGCTGGAGAGCCGACCACCCAACACCGAGGGCAAGGGCGAGGTCACCATCCGCGACCTGCTCCGTAACTCGCTGCGTATGCGGCCGGACCGGATCGTCGTCGGTGAGGTCCGCGGCGGCGAGTCCCTGGACATGCTCCAGGCCATGAACACCGGCCACGACGGATCGCTGTCCACCGTCCACTCCAACTCCCCCAGGGACGCCGTCGCCCGCCTGGAGACCCTGGTCCTGATGGCCGGGATGGACCTGCCCCTGCGCGCCATCCGGGAACAGATCGCCTCCGCGGTGAACCTGATCGTGCAGATCTCCAGGCTCCGTGACGGCTCCCGGCGCATCACCCACGTCACCGAGGTCCAGGGCATGGAAGGGGACATCGTCACCCTCCAGGATGCCTTCGTCTTCGACTACTCCGCCGGCGTCGACGCCCATGGACGCTTCCTGGGCAAACCGGTGGCCACCGGGATCCGTCCCCGCTTCATCGACCGCTTCGAGGACCTTGGCATCTTTGTCTCGCCGAGCGTGTTCGCGACTCCGCTGGCCCCCGCCGGACGGGGGTGACCCGGACCGTGATTCTGTACGCCGGCGTCGCCCTCCTGGTCGCCGCCATCCTGCTCCTCACCATCGTCGTCGTGGCCCCCGGTGCGTCCCGGGTACCCCTGGACCGACGGCGGCCGGTACAGGTCGCCGCGGAGTCCTCCCTCAGCCGCTTCGCCGGATCCGCCGCGGGCCTGGCCGAGGGCTTCTTCGCACGCCGCAAGGTCCGGCTCTTCAACCGGGAGGCCCTCGAGCAGGCCGGTCTCCGCCTGGGACAGGGGGACTTCTACGTGCTGCTGCTCTCCGGCGCACTCGTCGGAGCCCTGGCCGGCCTCCTGGTGGGCGGCCCCCTCCTGGCGGTCCTCCTGGTCCTTCTCGCTCCGGTGGCGGGTCACATGGTCCTCACCTTCCTCGCTGGCCGCCGCCGTTCCCGGTTCGATGACCAGCTCGGCGACACCCTGCAGCTGCTCTCCGGCGGCCTGCGCGCCGGGCACAGCATCCTGCGGGCCATCGACGCGGCCGGCAACGAATCCCAAAGCCCGACCGCCGAAGAGATGCGCAGGATCATCACGGAAACCTCGCTGGGCCGTGACCTGCTCGACTCCCTGACCGACACTGCGGACCGGATGCAGAACGAGGACTTTGTCTGGATCGCCCAGGCCATCCAGATCAACCGCGAGGTCGGCGGCAACCTGGCGGAAGTCCTCGACCAGGTCAACGAGACCATCCGCGAGCGCAGCGAGATCAAGGGCCACATCAAGTCCCTCGCCGCCGAAGGCAAATTCTCCGCCTACATCCTGATGGCCATGCCCGTGGGCATCGTGCTCATGCTGATGCTGGTCAACCCCGGCTACATGAACGTCATGTTCACCAACCCGCTCGGCTGGGGCATGATCGCCGCCTCCATCATCCTGATGACCATCGGCGGTCTGTGGATGCGCAAGATTATCGACCTGAAGTTCTGAGGCTGCCGTGAACCCCATCCTCCTCGCCGGGCTGCTGCTGATCTGCCTGCCGCTGTCCTACCTGTCCTGGTCCGTGCTCTCGGTGGACCGGAAATCCCAGCGCGCCATCCGCCAGATACTCGCCCTTGGCACCGCCCCCGCCGAGACCACCGAGACGCGCAAGCGTGACGTGCTGGAGCGGCTGGGCCGACGCCTCACTCCCCCGGCCTACGTCCGCAAACTCGACCACCTGCTGGCCCTCGCCGGCCGGCCGGCGTCGCTGCCCCTCGGCCGGGTGCTCGCCGCGAAGCCGCTGCTCGGCGCCGTCGGTGCCCTGCTGGGGCTGTGGTTCGCCAGCACCCCCGCGCCCATGCTCAAGCTCGTGGGACTCTTCGTGATACTGCTGGGCTACTTCATCCCAGATCTGCTGCTGTACAGCAAGGGCCAGGAGCGTCAGAAGGCCATGCAACTGGAGCTGCCCAACACGCTGGACCAGATGCTGATCTCCGTCGAGGCGGGCCTGGGCTTCGAGGGCGCCATGGCCCGTGCCGGCGAGAACGGCAAGGGACCCCTCGCGGAGGAATTGGTCCGCACCCTGCAGGACATGCAGGTGGGTCGCAGCCGCCGCGAGTCGTATCAGGCCCTCTCCGAGCGCACCAGCATCCCCGAACTCCGCAGCTTCGTCCAGGCCGTGGTGCAGGCGGACACCTATGGCATCGCCATCAGCCGCGTGCTCAGGATTCAGGCGAAGGTCATGCGCGTCAAGCGCCGGCAACGGGCCGAGGAGAAGGCCATGAAACTGCCCGTGACCATCCTGTTCCCGCTGCTGTTCTTCATCTTTCCGGTGCTTTTCATCGCCATCCTGGGCCCCGCGGTTATCAACGCGATCAACACCTTCAGCGGCCACTGACGCCGCGCGTGGCGGGCGCCTTCGGGCCCGACAAGGTTCCCCTCAGGGTTTGCGCAGGATCATCGGGCGCCCGGACGGCCGCCGGGTCAAGCGGGTACCGTAGTGCCATGTCTCTTTCAGCTGCCAGCCCCGAAAATCCGGTGTCGGGGGCCGCGACCACTGCCGTCACGTCCGACGACGGCGCGCGGCCGGGGCCCGCAGCGGCACCCCTGATGGACCCGGGGGCCCTCCAGGACCTGGGCGAACAGCTCAACAGTGCGACGGTCGCGCGGGGCTTTGCCCGCGACTACTCCCTGATGTGGGAGCAGCGCTACGCCTCCCTGGCTGATTCCCTGACGCGCCGGGACGCGACGGCGGCCCTCGACGCCGTGCTGAGCGTGAAAACCTCGTCCTCGATGGTCGGCGGCCTGCGCCTGGCCGCCCTGGCCACGGAGCTGGAAGGCCTGGTCCGGGAAGGCCTACTGGCGGAGGCCGAGGGCAGGCTCGGCGAGGTCGCCGCCCGGGGCCGGGAAACCGTCCAGGAACTGCAGTTCAGCTACATCCTGATGGAGTGCTAGGGCTGCGCAGGCGCGAGCCGGTAGCCCACACCCCGGACGGTCTGCAGCCAGCGGGGCTGTACGGCGTCCTCGCCCAGTTTCCGGCGCAGGTTGCCGATGTGGACCTCGACGGCGCGCTCGTCGGAGTCGCTGATGTAGGCGTCGGCCCGGTAGTACTCCCCCCGGACCACGCGGACCAGGTCCGTCTTGGACCGGACCGCGCCTGCGCCCTTGAGGAGCGCATGCAGGAGGTCGAATTCGCTGCGGGTCAGGGCCAGCGGCTCGCCGTCGACCGTCACGGAGCGCATGTCCGGGTTCAGCGACAGCCCGTTGTGGCGCAGCACGTTGTCCGGCGCCGGTGCAGGCGCCGCCACGGCTCCGCCGTTGTCCCGGCGTGGGCGGCGCATCATGGCCGCCACGCGGGCGCGGAGTTCGCGCGGCCGGAAGGGCTTGGTGAGGAAATCGTCCGCACCCGTGTGGAGTGCGGTCAGGGTGTCGAGTTCGTCGGTGCGGGCCGTGAGCATGACGACGTATGCGTCGCTGAACTGACGGATGCGGCGCAGGACCTCAAAGCCGTCAATGTCCGGCAGTCCCACGTCCAGGGTGACCACCTGGGCATCCTCGCGGCGGACGACGTCGACGCCTTCGCGGCCCTCGGATGCGGAATGCACCTCGAAGCCCGCCTGCCGCAGCACGGCCTCGACGAGGTTCCGCACATCGGCGTCGTCTTCTACGACCACGGCCACGCCCAGGTCTGTCATGCCACCCTCACATCCGCTGCAGTTCCGCTTCCACCGCCGCTACCGGCACGGGGCACCTCCGCCATGCGGGGCTCCGCCGCGCCAAAGACCCGCAGCACGTCCTGCCACCATACCCAGCCGGGGACAAAATCCCGGGCTCCGGCACATTTTTGTTCAGCAATCTTCGTATGTTTGATGTCAATTTATTTTGACACGACTGTAAACTCAAGCTTCGTGAGAGGAGCGTTGGCCTTTGGGTGAGTGGCGGCTGGTTCATGACGTGCGGGTACCCCGCCGCCCGACCGTCCTGCACACCCGCCTTCGCGTCCTGAGCTCCCAGCTTCCCCTCACCCTGCTGCTCACCGCCGGCCTCGCCGCGGCCCCGTCGGCTTGGGACCTGCACCTCTACAGCGGGTGGGGCCAGGCCGCCGTCGCCGCCCACGCCGCCCTCTTCCTTGCCTGCCTGGTGGTCCCCTGGGAGCGCCTCCCGGCCTTGGCAACGCTGTGGATTCCGGTGCTCGATCTGGCCGCCATTGGACTCAGCCGGGTCGCCGCGGCCGAGGAGTTGCCGGGCCTCGGGGTGCTGTCCGTCCTGCCCGTGGTCTGGCTCGCCTCCTCCCGGCTCTCCCCCGGCATCGCCGCCGCGCTGAGCTTCTTCGGCCCGCTGCTGGCCGGACTCCCGTGGTTCTTCGACGCCGGCCCCGACGACAGCCCGGGCCGGATCGCCACCGTCGCCCTGCTGTCCCTGACCACCCTGGCCGTGGCGGTGGCCATGGAGTTCGTCAAGGGACAGCTTGCCCGCCAGCAGCGCCGCGTGGACTCGAAGGAAGCCCAGCTTCAGGCGCTCCTGGCCGAGAGCCGGGAACGGGAACGGCTGCTGAACACCATCCTGGACACGGTGGACGTAGGGATCGTGGCCGTCGACGCGGAGGGGCGGCGCTTGCTCACCAACAGCTGGCAGAGCCGGCTCGAGTCGGGCGCCGCGCCGCACGGGGCCAGCACCGCCGTGCACCGCGGCTGGGAGGACCACCTGCTGCTCACCGGGCCGGACCAGCGGACCCCGCTCCAGCCCGAACGGCGGCCCATCCGGCGTGCCATGGCAGGGGAATCCTTCGCCGACCACCTGGTCTGCTTCGGCGGCGCCCCCGGCGGCCGGGTGGTCTCCACCGGCGCCCGGCCGCTACGCGACGACGACGGCGGCTTCGGCGGCGCCGTCGTGGTCTACAACGAGGTCACGGGGCTGGTAAATGCCCTGGCCGCCAAGGACGACGTCGTCGCTACCGTCTCGCACGAATTCCGGACGCCCCTGACCTCCATCATCGGCAACCTGGACCTTGTCCTCGGCGAGGAGCTGCCGCCGTCCGTGCTGCGCCGTATTGAGGTGGCCCAGCGCAACGCCGAGCGGCTGCTGGCCCTGGTCTCCGACCTGCTGGTTACCGCCAGCGCCGCCGTCCAGCTGCAGCCCCGTCGCACCGACCTCGCCGGGCTGGTGGAGGCCAGCATCGGCTCCGCCCAGGCCCACGCGCAGGCGGCCCGGGTGTCCCTGTCGATGGAGGCCCGGGAGCCGTTGTGGGCGAACGTCGATCCGCTGCGCATCAGCCAGGCCCTCGACAACCTGGTCTCCAACGCCATCAAGTACTCGCCCGACGGCGGATCCGTGACGGTCTCCGGCTGCGCTGCGGAGGGCCGCGTGGTCCTCCAGGTGCGGGATACCGGGATCGGCATGACCGCCGCCGATGCCGACAGGGTGTTCACCCGCTTCTTCCGCAGCCCGGCGGTGCGCGACGGTGCCATCCCCGGGGCCGGGCTGGGACTGTCCATCACCAAGGCGATCGTGGAGGGACACGGCGGGTCCATCACCTGCCGCACCCGCCCGGGCCACGGCAGCACCTTCACCGTCGAATTGCCGGCGGACGGGCCGCCGCGCTCCTTCTAGCCGCGGCTTGCCAACCGAAGATCGGGGACCGCCGGGGAAAGGCGCTACTCGCGCCGGGCGCGGGTCAGCTCCGCCCGGGCCAACAGCCCTTCCGCCGAGGGGTAGGCCACCTCTTCCAGCACCAGCGGGTGCGGCGGGGCCAGGACGGAGCGTGCGTCCCGCTGCCGGGCCAGCAGCCGTTCGTAGAGCCAGCCCGGGGGCTGCTGGCCGGCGCCGACGAACAGCGCCGAACCGATGAGGGCACGGACCTGGTTGTGGCAGAAGGCGTCCGCCTGAATGGTCGCGACGATGACGCCGTCGGCCCCGCGGGTGAACTCGAAGCGCTGCAGCTCGCGGATGGTGGTGGCACCCTCGCGCGGCCTGCAGTAGGAACGGAAGTCCTGCAGCCCCAGCAGCGGCGCGGCACCCTCGTTCAACAGTGCGGTGTCCAGGGCCGTCTTGTGCCAGAGCGTGGCGTGCCGGGTGACCGGGTCCCAGCGGGCCGGTCCGTCGGCGATGCGGTAGCTGTAGCGGCGCCAGAGCGCGCTGAACCGGGCGTCAAAGCCTTCCGGCGCCAGCGCCGCGCGGTGTACCTCGACGGCCCCGGCGAGGTCCCCCATGCCCCGGCGGAGGGCGCCGCGGAGCCGGCGCAGCAACGCGGCGGCCGGATCCAGTCCGGCGCCGCGGGGAAGCCCGGCCCATTCGGCGGCAGCCATGTCGAAGTGCACGACCTGGCCGCGGGCGTGCACACCGGCGTCGGTCCGTCCGGCCACGGTGACCCGGACCGGCCGGCGCAGCAACAGGGCCAGGGCCTCCTCCACGACGCCTTGGACGGTGCGCCGGCCGGGCTGGAGCGCCCAGCCGCTGAACGGCGCCCCGTCGTAGGAGAGGTCCAGCCGGATACGCAAAAACCCGCCGTCCCCGGTAAGGGGGACAGCGGGTTCGTGCTCGTTCATAGACCTAAGTCTATAAGAAGGCGGTCAGCGAATTACTTCGCTTCCTTCTCGGTCTCGGCGGGAGCTTCCTCGGCGGCCGGAGCCTCTTCGGTTGCTGCTGCCTCGGCCTCGGGGGCCTCTTCGGTCTCAGCGGCTTCGGTCTCGGCAACCGGAGCAGCCTCGTCCTTCTTGTCGGCGTCGCGCTTGGCGGCGGTGGTGGCCTCGGCAACCACGGCCTGCTTGGCGGAAACCGGCTCCAGGACCAGCTCGATGACAGCCATGGGGGCGTTGTCGCCCTTACGGTTGCCGATCTTGGTGATGCGGGTGTAGCCGCCGTCGCGGTTCTCCATCGCCTGCGCGATGTCGGTGAACAGCTCGTGGACGACGCCCTTGTTGCTGATCAGGCCCAGCACGCGACGGCGGGAAGCCAGGTCGCCGCGCTTGGCGAAGGTCACCAGACGCTCGGCGTACGGCTTCAGGCGCTTGGCCTTGGTCACCGTGGTGGTGATGCGCTTGTGCTCGAACAGTGCGGCAGAGAGGTTCGCGAGCATGAGGCGCTCGTGAGCCGGGCCGCCTCCGAGGCGCGGACCCTTAGTGGGGGTAGGCATAACTATTTCTCCTCATATGGAAGCCTGCGGACCGTGCACGCTGCGGTGCGTCCGGCCCGCCGGCCAAGATCTGTTTTAGAGCTCGTCGTCGCTGAACGCGGCGTCGTCCTCTTCGATGGCTGCGGCGCGGGCTGCAAGGTCGAAACCGGGAGGGGAGTCCTTGAGGGACAGACCCAGCTCAACAAGCTTTGCCTTGACCTCGTCGATGGACTTCGCACCGAAGTTACGGATGTCCATCAGGTCAGCCTCGGAGCGGGCAACGAGTTCACCCACGGTGTGGATGCCCTCACGCTTGAGGCAGTTGTAGGAACGGACGGTGAGGTCCAGATCCTCGATCGGCAGTGCCATGTCCGCTGCCAGGGCAGCGTCCGTCGGCGACGGGCCGATCTCGATACCTTCAGCTGCGGTGTTCAGCTCGCGGGCCAGACCGAACAGTTCCACCAGGGTGGTACCGGCCGAGGCAACGGCATCGCGCGGGGCGATGGCCGGCTTGGTCTCAACGTCGACAATCAGCTTGTCGAAGTCGGTGCGCTGCTCGACACGGGTAGCTTCCACGCGGAAGGTCACCTTCAGCACCGGCGAGTAGATCGAGTCGACCGGGATGCGGCCGATCTCGGAGTCGCCGGACTTGTTCTGAGCTGCCGACACGTAGCCACGGCCGCGCTCGATGGTCAGTTCGAGTTCGAACTTGCCCTTCGAGTTCAGCGTGGCGATGTGCAGATCCGGGTTGTGGAATTCGACGCCGGCCGGCGGAGCGATGTCCGCGGCGGTGACGACTCCCGGGCCCTGCTTGCGCAGGTAAGCGACAACCGGCTCATCGTGCTCGGAGGAAACCGACAGGTTCTTGATGTTCAGGATGATCTCGGTGACATCTTCCTTGACACCCGGAACCGTGGTGAACTCGTGCAGCACGCCATCGATCCGGATGCTCGTGACAGAGGCACCGGGGATGGAGGAGAGCAGGGTACGGCGGAGGGAGTTACCGAGGGTGTAGCCGAAGCCCGGTTCCAGCGGTTCGATGATGAAGCGGGAACGGTTTTCGGAGACGACCTCTTCGGAGAGGGTGGGGCGCTGTGCAATGAGCACTTAGGTTTCCTTTCGGCGAGCATCCGCTATATGACGCAACACAGGTGGTGGAAAGATCGGTCTAATGGCTTAACGCCGCGGCGCTTGCCCGGACCGGCGACGGTCCGGGCAAGCACGGCAGAGCATTAGACGCGGCGGCGCTTCGGCGGGCGGCAGCCGTTGTGGGCGCTGGGGGTGACGTCCTGGATGGAGCCAACCTCGAGGCCAGCGGCCTGCAGCGAACGGATGGCGGTCTCGCGTCCCGAGCCCGGTCCCTTGACGAAAACGTCAACCTTGCGCATGCCGTGCTCCTGGGCGCGCTTGGCAGCGGCCTCGGCGGCCATCTGAGCGGCGAACGGAGTGGACTTACGCGAGCCCTTGAATCCAACCTCACCGGACGAGGCCCAGGAGATGACAGCACCGGACGGGTCCGTGATGGACACGATGGTGTTGTTGAACGTGCTCTTGATGTGCGCCTGGCCCAGCGCGATATTCTTCTTGTCCTTCTTACGCGGCTTGCGAACCGCGCCACGAGTCTTCGGGGGCATTATTTCTCCTACAGAAAGTTATTTGGGGGAAGCGAACGCTGTCGGCCCACAAATGCCTGGTTCCCTGCAATCGCGAAGCGATCTCAGGGGGCACATGGGTTTTAGCGTCCGGCCTTCTTCTTGCCGGCGACGGTGCGCTTCGGGCCCTTGCGGGTACGAGCGTTGGTCTTCGTACGCTGACCGCGTACGGGCAGGCCCTTGCGGTGACGCAGGCCTTCGTAGCTGCCGATCTCGACCTTGCGGCGGATGTCGGCGGCTACCTCGCGGCGAAGGTCACCCTCAACCTTGTAGTTGCCTTCGATGTAGTCACGCAGCTGAACCAGTTCGGCGTCGGTCAGGTCCTTGACCCGAACGTCGGCGCTGATGCCGGTGGCAGCCAGGGTTTCGTGTGCACGGGTCTTGCCCACGCCGTAGATGTAAGTAAGCGCAATTTCCAGCCGCTTTTCGCGGGGAATGTCTACGCCAGCGAGACGAGCCATAGTGGCGGTACTCCTTGAATAAACCGGAGGTCGTAGGCAGTACACCCGCACGATGTGTGCGGCCCCAGCCTCCGACCGGGGGTTAGCTGTCCGGACTCGTTGGTGCTCAATGTCCCAGATCAGCTTGTGCTGCCTTTTATTTACTTGCGTGGGTTAGCAACCCGGGGTTCTCCGAAGGGGAGAATTAGCCCTGGCGCTGCTTGTGGCGCGGGTTCTCGCAGATCACCATGACCCGGCCATTACGGCGGATCACTTTGCACTTTTCGCAGATCTGCTTGACGCTCGGCTTGACCTTCATGGCGTTCCTTTGCGTGTTGCAGTGGTCAGCTGGCCCGGACCCTGGCTGATGCCACGGCCGTCCAGTGGTTATTTGTAGCGGTAGACGATACGACCACGTGTCAGGTCGTAAGGGCTCAGTTCCACCACTACGCGGTCCTCGGGGAGGATCCGAATGTAGTGCTGTCGCATCTTTCCAGAGATGTGTGCCAGAACGATGTGCTTGTTGGTGAGCTCAACGCGAAACATCGCGTTGGGCAGCGCCTCGGTCACAACGCCCTCGATCTCAATGACCCCGTCCTTCTTGGCCATACCCTCCGCTAACTGTTGTTGCCGCGGCACCCCGGTTTGCACCGGATGCGGCCGCGAACGTTTGTGATTTCTTGCTTGCCTCCCGGCTACCGCTCCCCAAAAGGGCACAGCAGGGCAGACAACCAACAGTCAACATTACGGCATCGAAGGCCGAATGTTAAATCCAGTCATGCTAGCGCACTCAGCGCCGGTATGCACGAAACCGGCCCGCCGGGGTGGTCTCGTCGACTGCGGCGTCGACCCCGTCCAGGATCGCCAGCCGCACGGCGTCGGCCGCCGCGCTCTGCAGCGTGATCAGGCTCAGCTGCCGCGCCGCGTCGGTGTCGCGGTCCAGCGCGAGGGCGCCCGTGGCGAGGCAGAAGACCGTGTCCCCGTCGGCCAGGGTGTGGCTTGGGTTCAAGGCCCGGGCCAGGCCTGCGTGCGCCGCCGAGGCCGTGCGCTTGCACTCGGCCTTGTCCAGGAGGGCGTTCGTGGCGACGACGACGAGGGTCGTGTTGAGGGGCGGCAGCTGCGGCGCTTGCGCGCCCTCCGGGCCGTGGCTGGCTTCCGCCGGCACGGGCGCAACCCTCTGCGTGCTCGCTCCTTCGTCGCTTAGACGCACGCTGCCGGGTTCCACCCGCGTCGGCGATGTGCCAAAAGGTAACCCCAGCGCGTTTACTACGGCTATGGCCCCTACGACGACGCCGTTGTCCAGGGTGATGGAGGCTGTGCCAACTCCCCCTTTGTAGGATCCCCGGCCGATCAGGGCTCCGGTGCCGGCGCCGGCGTTGCCGCGGTCGACGTCGTGCCCTTCCGGGCGGGAGGCGGCGTCCGCGGTAGCCGCGTAGCCCATGGCCGCGTCCGGTCGGGCGCCGAAGTCGCCGCCCCGGCCCAGGTCGAAGATCGCCGCGGCGGGCACAATCGGAACCACCCCGCCGGGGACGGCGAACCCCCTCCCCTGCTCCTCGCACCACCGCTGCGCACCGTGAGCGGCGGCGAGGCCGAACGCGCTGCCGCCGGTGAGGACGACGGCGTCGACCGTGGCCGTAAGGGTGGTGGGGTCCAGGGCGTCGGTCTCGTGGGTGCCGGGTCCGCCGCCGCGGACGTCGACCGAGCCGGTGGTCCCGGGCGGTGGCAGCACCACCGTCACCCCGCTCAGCCAGCCCCCGCCGCGGCGGCCGGCATGGCCCACCCTGATCCCCGGTACATCCGTGATCCCCGTCATGGCTCCATTGTGCGCCGGGCCGGGCGGAATTGGTGCCCGGTTCGCCAATCCGAGCATCCCTGACCACAGGCGAACGGTGTGGAATACTGCAACCAACAGAAGGTAAACGGGCAAGGAAGCCTGGCATAACAAAGCTCTGACGGGGCCTTGTGCGGGGTTCCACCCATCAAGTGTGTGATGAAGTGTATGTTGATCCCCCCGCCCGAACGCCTGCCAGTGGCAGGCCTGGATCCGTTAGAGACGCACCATGACAAGACAATTGACTGACAGGCCAGCGGCTACCGCCGCGGCCGTCGCACCGGCCCGGCGCAGGGGACGCTGGTCCGCCAGGACCCGCCGGGACTTCTTCGTATTTCTCGCGCTGGCACTGCCCAACCTGGCCCTGATCGCGGTGTTCACCTATCTGCCGCTGATCAACAACATCTACTACTCGACGCTGGACTGGACGCTTGGCTCCGCCTCGGCGACCGTCGTCGGCTTCGACAACTACATCAATTTCTTCACCAGCGCCGATGCACCCAACGTGCTCGGCACCACGGCGGTCTTCACGGTCGTCACCGTCGGCGGCTCGATGATCCTGGGGTTGCTGGTGGCCCTGGCCCTGAACGCCAAGGTCCGCGGCACCACCTTCGCCCGCTCCGCCGTCTTCGCCCCCTACGTCCTTAGCGGCGTCGGCGTCGGCCTGGTCTGGCTGTTCATCTTCGACCCGGGCTACGGCGTGCTCTCCTGGCTGCTGCGCGGCATCGGCCAGCAGAGCCCCCAGTGGATTAACGACCCGCAGCTCTCGCTGGTCATGGTCATCATCGTCTACATCTGGAAGAACCTCGGCTACTGCGCCGTGGTGTACCTCGCCGGGCTGCAGTCGCTGCCCAAGGACGTCATGGAGGCAGCGTCCCTCGACGGCGCCAACGGTTTCCGCCGCTTCGTCAGCATGTCCGTGCCGCTGCTCTCCCCGACCACCTTCTTCCTCCTGATCACCACGCTGCTCAGCTCCCTGCAGGCGTTCGACCTGATCCGGATCATGACCCCGCTGGGCAACGGCACCTCCACGCTGATCTACGAGGCCTACCTGCAGGCCTTCGGCGCCTACAACCGGGCCGGCTACTCCGCGTCCATCTCCGTGATCCTCTTCGCGATCCTGCTCATCATCACCGTGCTGCAGGTGCGGTTCGTCGAACGTAAGGTGCACTACTCATGAGCACGCTCTCCCCCGTCAGTCCCGATCCGGCGGCCGGGGCCGCCCCCGCGGCAGGCGCGAACCAGGACCTGCCGCCGCAACGGAACCGCCCGTTCTCCCGCGCCAACCTGGTCCAGACGATCGTCGGCGGCTACGTGCCGCTGATCCTGGCCACCCTGGTCGTCGTCGTCCCGCTGCTGTGGATGATGCTCAGCTCGCTCAAGACTCCCGGCGAGATCGTCACCACGGACCTGAAGATCCTGCCGCAGAGCTTCAACCTGGAGAACTACAAGGTGGCCATGACCACCGTGCCGTTCGGCCAGTTCTTCATCAACAGCCTGATCGTCACCACGGTCGGTTCCACGGTGAAGGTCATCCTGGCCATCCTCACGGCCTACGCCCTGGTGTTCGTCCGGTTCCCGCTCAAGAACGTCATCTTCATCGTGATCCTCGTGGCCCTCATGGTGCCGCCGCAGGTGTCCATCCTGCCGAACTACATCCTGATCGCCGGAATCGGCGGGAAGAACACCCTCTGGGGCATCATCCTCCCCGGCCTGGGCACCGCGTTCGGCACGTTCCTGCTGCGCCAGCACTTCCTGACCCTCCCCGGGTCCATCCTTGAGGCCGCGGAGATCGACGGCGCCGGCCACTGGCGCCGCCTCTGGCAGGTCGTCGCCCCGGTGTCCCTGCCCTCGATCGCCACCGTCGCCCTCGTCACCGTCGTCAGCGAGTGGAACGACTACATCTGGCCGCTGATCATCACCGACCGGCCCGAGACCATGACCCTGCCGGTGGGCCTGACCCTGCTGCAGACCTCCGAGGGCAACGGCGCGGGCTGGGGCATCCTGATGGCCGGCGCCATGCTGGTGATCGTCCCCATCCTGCTGGTCTTCGCCGCGCTGCAGCGGTACATCGTCGCCGGCCTCACCCAGGGCAGCGTCACCGGGTAGCCGTCCAGGCTCGCCCTCCGCCCACACCCGATTTTCCCCGTTCCACCACGCTTCAATCGAGTCAACCTTTCCCGAGAGGAACCATCATGGCCCCCAAACTCGACCGCCGTAACTTCCTTGGCCTCGCCGGCGCCAGCGCCGGTGCCGCGGCCCTGGCCGCCTGCGGCGGACCGTCCACCAGCGGCGGAGGCGCCACCACCGGCGCGTCCGACATCGACTTCACCGGCGTGAAGCCGGCCGGCTCCTTCGACTTCTGGACCAGCCACCCGGGCAAGTCCCAGGACGTCGAGAAGGCCATCATCGACAAGTTCCAGGCCAAGTACCCGGACATCAAGGTCAACCTGATCACCGCCGGCGCCAACTACGAGGAGATCGCCCAGAAGTTCCAGACCTCCCAGGCAGCCAAGTCCGCCCTGCCCGGCCTGGTGGTCCTCTCCGACGTCTGGTGGTTCCGTTACTACACCAACGGCAACATCATCCCGCTCGACGGCCTGATCAAGCAGCTGGACTTCAAGATGGACGACTTCCAGAAGTCGCTGGTCGATGACTACAAGTACAACGACAAGCAGTGGGCCCTCCCCTACGGCCGGTCCACCCCGCTGTTCTACTACAACAAGGACCACTTCAAGGCCGCGGGCCTGCCTGACCGGGCACCGAAGACCTGGCAGGAATTCGGCGAGTGGGCCCCCAAGCTGAAGGCCGCCTCGGGCGCCAGCTACTCCTACATGTACCCGGCGCTGGCCGGCTACGCCGGCTGGACGCTGCAGAACAACCTCTGGGGCTGGGGCGGCAGCTGGTCCAACGGCTGGGACCTCAACTGCGACTCCGCCGAGTCCGTGGCGGCCCTGCAGTGGGCCCAGGACTCCGTCTACAAGGACAAGTGGGCCGGCGTCTCGTCCAAGAACGCCGCCGACGACTTCGCCGCCGGCATCGCCTCGGCCACGATCTCCTCCACCGGCGACCTGCTGGGCGTCCTGCAGTCCGCCAAGTTCAACGTGGGCGTCGGCTTCCTGCCGGGCGGCCCGAAGAAGGACACCGGCGTCTGCCCCACCGGCGGCGCCGGCCTGGGCATCCCCAGCGGTGTCAGCAAGGAAGTCCAGATGGCCGCCGCGACGTTCCTGAAGTTCATGACGGAGCCGGAGAGCACGGCGGCCTTCTCCGCCGCCACCGGCTACATGCCGATCCGCAAGTCGGCGGACATGACCGCGGTGCTCGCCAAGACCCCGCAGATCAAGACCGCCATGGACCAGCTCGCCGTGACCCACGTCCAGGACAACGCCCGCGTGTTCCTGCCCGGCGCGGACCAGGAAATGGCCAAGGCCGCTGCCAAGATCCTCACCCAGCAGGGCGACGTCAAGGCCACCATGACGGACCTGAAGACCACCCTCGACGGGATCTACACCAAGGACGTCAAGCCGAAGCTGAAAAGCTAGCACCGGCCGGCGATACGCAAAAGCCCTGGTGCTGCGGGAGTCCCCGCAGCACCAGGGCTTTTCTGTGTCACCGGGGACGCAGCGCGCCAACGCCCCTGGGTGACCGGACGTTAGGGAATGGGAACGGGCACGACGCCGAGCGGGGCGAGCTTTGCGGCGCCGCCGTCGGGTGCGGAGAGGACCCAAATGCCCTTATCGTGCACGGCCACGGAGTGCTCCCACTGGCACGAGCGGGCGCCGTCGGTGGTGACGACGGTCCAGTCGTCCTCCAGCACTGCCGTGTCGATGCTGCCGCGCACCAGCATGGGCTCGATCGCCAGGCACAGTCCGGGACGGATCTTGGGCCCGCGGTGGCTGGTGCGGTAGTTCAGCACGTCCGGCGGCATGTGCATGGCCGAGCCGATGCCGTGGCCCACGTAATCCTCGAGGATGCCCAGCGGCTTGCCCGGGACTGAGGAGACGTAGTCGTCGACGGCGTTGCCAATGTCGCCGACGAACTTGCCCTTCGCCAGGGCCGCGATCCCCCGCCACATGGCTTCCTCGGTGACGTCGGAGAGGCGCTGGTCCTCGGGGTCGGCGGTACCGACGATCACGGTGCGGGCCGAGTCCGAGTGCCAGCCGTCAACGATCGCGCCGCCGTCGATCGAGATGATGTCGCCGTCGTTCAGCACCCGGTCGCCCGGGATGCCGTGCACGACTTCCTCATTGACCGAGGTGCAGATGGTGGCGGGGAAGCCGTGGTAGCCGAGGAAGTTCGACGTGGCCCCGGCGTCCTTGAGGACGCCGGCAAAGACGGCGTCGAGGTCCTTGGTGGTGACGCCGGGGACGGCCGCGGCGACGGCGGCGTCGAGCGCCCGGCTCAGCACCAGGCCGGCCTCGTGCATGGTCCGCATCTGGGCGTTGGTCTTGTATTCAATGCGCGTCTGGCCGAATGCCATACTCTGCGTCCTCTCGGTGGTGCCGCCGCCCCTGGCGGGATGGCGGACAAATGCCTGAGGCCCCTCCCGGCAGTGCGGGAGGAGCCTCAACGGTTTGCGGCGGGTCCTAGGCGGACTGTGCTGCTTTGATGGCCTGCATGACGCGGTCGGTGACCTCGTCGATGCCGCCGATGCCGTCCACGCGGGTCAGGATGCCGCGTTCGGCGTACTTGTTGACGACCGCCTCGGTCTGGCCGTGGTACAGGTCCAACCGGTGGCGGATGACGGCTTCGTTGTCGTCGCTGCGGCCGGTTTCCTTGGCGCGGCCCAGGAGCCGGGTGACGAGCTCCTCGTCGTCGGCAGTGAGCTGCAGGACGACGTCGAGCTTCTGGTCGTTGTCGGCCAGGATCCCGTCGAGGTAGTCCACCTGGGCGGTGGTGCGGGGGTAGCCGTCCAGCAGGAACCCTGCCTCGACGTCACCCTCGGAGAGACGGTCGCGGACCATCTTGTTGGTCACGCTGTCCGGGACGAAGTCGCCGGCGTCCATGTACTTCTTGGCTTCGAGCCCGAGCGGCGTCTCGCCCTTGACGTTGGCCCGGAAGATGTCGCCGGTGGAGATCGCAATGACGCCGAGGCGCTCCGAAATGCGTTCCGCCTGCGTTCCCTTGCCGGAGCCGGGAGGTCCGATAATCAACATTCTCGTCATCGCAAAAGCCCTTCGTAGTGACGCTGCTGTAGCTGCGCATCAATCTGCTTGACGGTCTCCAAGCCGACGCCCACCATGATCAGGATCGAGGTGCCACCGAACGGGAAGTTCTGGTTGGCGTTGATCAGGACCAGGGCGATGAGCGGGATCAGGGCAACGAAGCCCAGGTAGATCGCGCCGGGCAAGGTAATCCGGGAAAGCACGTACTGCAGGTAGTCCGAGGTCGGCTTGCCGGCACGGATGCCCGGAATGAAGCCGCCGTACTTCTTCATGTTGTCAGAAACTTCTTCAGGGTTGAAAGTGATCGCAACATAGAAGTACGTGAAGAACACAATCAGGGCGAAGTACAGGGCCATGTAGATCGGGTGGTCACCCTTGGTCAGGTTGTTGTTGATCCACTCAACCCAGGGGGCCATCTGCTCGCCCGGCTTGGGCGCGTTGAACTGAGCGATAAGGCCCGGCAGGTACAGCATCGACGAGGCGAAGATGACGGGCACGACGCCGGCCATGTTCACCTTGATCGGGATGTAGGTGCTGGTGCCGCCCACGGTGCGGCGGCCGATCATGCGCTTCGCGTACTGCACCGGGATGCGGCGCTGGGACTGCTCGACGAAGACCACCAGGGCCACGGTCAGCAGGCCGATCAGCAGCACCAGGAAGAACGTGCCGGGGCCCTGCGCCTTCCAGATGGCGCCGAGGGACGTCGGGAAGCCGGCGGCGATTGACGTGAAGATCAGCAGCGACATGCCGTTGCCCACGCCCTTTTCGGTCACGAGCTCACCCATCCACATGATCAGGCCGGTGCCGGCCGTCAGGGTGATGACGATCAGGATGGTGGTGATGATGCTTGAGTCCGGGATGATCGGCAGCTGGCAGTTCGGCAGCAGCTGGCCGGAGCGCGCCAGCGACACCAGCGTCGTGGCGTTCAGCAGGCCCAGGGCGATCGTCAGGTACCGGGTGTACTGGGTCAGCTTCGACTGGCCGGAGGCACCCTCTTCGTAGAGCTGCTGGAACCGCGGGATGACCACGCGGAGCAGCTGCACAATGATGCTGGAGGTGATGTAGGGCATGATCCCCAGGGCGAAGATGGAGACCTGGAGCAGTGCACCGCCGCTGAACAGGTTGACGAGCTGGTAGATCCCGCCCGAGGTCTGACCGTTCTGCAAGCATTGCTGGACATTCTGGTAGCTCACACCGGGCGAGGGGATGAAGGCACCCAAGCGGAAGATGGTGATGATTCCCAGCGTGAACAACAACTTGCGTCGCAGATCAGGCGTGCGAAAGGCCCGGCCAAATGCGCTAAGCAAGCGTCCTCCTGTGTAATAAGTAAAATCGTGTGAGATAGGTCAAACAAACCCAACAACCGAGTCTAGCGGTTGGAAGCTCCCTGCGAACAATCGACAGGGGGTCCGGGTGTGAAAAAACTCCCGGCACCCGGAGGCGTGAGCCCCAGGGTGCCGGGAGTTTTATGCAACGGGCATCAGCCCCGCCGCCTCCTTAGAGGGCGGTGGTGCTTCCGCCGGCTGCGGCAATTTTTTCCGCAGCGCTGGCCGAGAATGCGTGGGCGGTGACGTCAACCTTGACGGTGATGTCGCCGGTGCCTAGCACCTTGACGGGCTGGTTCTTGCGAACGGCGCCCTTTTCGACCAGGTTCTCCACGGTGACAGTGCCACCTTCCGGGAACAGCTCGTTGAGCTTGTCCAGGTTTACAACCTGGAACTCAACCCGGAACGGGTTCTTGAAGCCGCGCAGCTTCGGCAGGCGCATGTGCAGCGGCAGCTGGCCGCCGGCAAAGCCAGCCTTGACCTGGTAGCGGGCTGCAGTGCCCTTGGTGCCACGACCGGCGGTCTTACCCTTGGAGCCTTCACCACGACCAACGCGGGTCTTGGCGGTCTTGGCACCCGGGGCGGGACGCAGGTGGTGAACCTTCAGCGCGTTCTGCTTCTCAGCAGCGCCCTGTGCCTTCTCGGCGGTGTTCTTCTCGGCCATTTACTTCGCCTCCTCTACCTTTACCAGGTGCGGAACCGTGTTGAGCATGCCAACGGTCACGGCGTCGGCGGTGCGGACAACGGTGTGTCCGATCCGCTTCAGGCCGAGGGACCGAAGGGTGTCGCGCTGGTTCTGCTTGCCGCCAATGGCGGACTTGATCTGGGTGATCTCCAACTGAGCGTCGGACGGAATCAGGTTCTTCGCCATGACTCAGACACCTGCCTTCTGGTTCATGATCGCCTTCACCATTGCCGGCGTGGCGATCTCGTCGAGGGGCAGGCCGCGGCGTGCTGCCACTGCTGCCGGCTCTTCGAGGCGCTTCAGCGCGTCAACGGTCGCGTGAACGATGTTGATGGCGTTGGAGGAACCGAGCGACTTGGAGAGGATGTCGTGGATGCCCACGCACTCCAGGACCGCGCGGACCGGACCACCGGCGATAACACCGGTACCAGCCGACGCCGGGCGCAGCATGACGACGCCTGCGGCGGCCTCACCCTGAACGCGGTGCGGGATGGTGCTGCCGATGCGGGGAACGCGGAAGAAGGACTTCTTGGCCTCTTCAACGCCCTTCGCGATGGCGGCGGGAACTTCCTTGGCCTTGCCGTAGCCAACGCCGACCATACCGTTGCCGTCACCGACGACGACGAGGGCGGTGAAGCTGAAGCGCCGACCACCCTTGACGACCTTGGAAACACGGTTGATGGTTACGACGCGCTCTACGAACTGGCTCTTCTCCGCTTCGCGGCCGCCGTCGCGGCCACCACGGCCACCACGGTCGCCACGGCCCTGGCCGCGGTCGCCACGCTCGCCACGACGGGCACCGCCACGGCGGTCGTCGGTGGTAGCAGGCGCAGCGGTCTCGGTTGCCGGAGCAGCTACAGCTTCAGTCACCTGAGTGTCCTTTTCGTTATTTTCGGTCACAGTGCCAGCCCACCTTCACGTGCGCCGTCAGCGACGGCGGCGATCCGGCCGTGGTACTTGTTACCACCGCGGTCGAAGACGACAGCTTCGATGCCGGCAGCCTTGGCACGCTCGGCAACGAGCTCGCCGACGCGCTTGGCCTTGGCGGTCTTGTCGCCGTCGAACGCGCGCAGGTCGGCTTCCAGGGTGGAGGCGCTTGCCACGGTCAGGCCCTTGGTGTCATCGACAACCTGGACGAATACGTGGCGGGCCGAACGGTTGACGACCATGCGGGGACGTACAGCCGTACCGGAAATGCGCTTGCGGATACGAAGCTGGCGGCGGCTGCGCTGGGCAGACTTGCTCTTGTTCGTACGCTTCTTGTTAATTGCGATGGCCATGGTTACTTACCAGCCTTTCCGACCTTGCGGCGGATGACCTCGCCGGCGTAGCGGATACCCTTGCCCTTGTACGGGTCGGGCTTCCGCAGCTTGCGAATGTTGGCAGCAACTTCGCCGACCTGCTGCTTGGAGATACCTGAAACAGAGAGCTTCGTCGGGGTCTCAACTGCAAAGGTGATGCCGTTCGGAGCCGAGACGTTGACCGGGTGGCTGTAGCCCAGAGCGAACTCCAGGTCAGAACCCTTGGCCTGGACGCGGTAACCGGTACCGACAATCTCAAGCTTCTTCTCGTAGCCTGCGGTGACACCCTGGATCATGTTGGCGATCAGGGTGCGGGTCAGGCCGTGCAGCGAACGGGAGGCGCGCTCGTCGTTCGGGCGGCTGACGGTCAGGGTGCCATCTTCCAGGGCGACCTCGATCGGGCTGGGCACGGTGTGGCTCAGCTCTCCCTTGGAACCCTTGACGGAGACGACAGAGCCGTCAACCTTGACCTCAACGCCGGCAGGAACGGTGATGGGGAGACGTCCAATACGTGACATTATTCTCTTCCTTTCCCGTTACCAGACGTACGCGAGGACTTCGCCGCCCACGCCCTTCTTGCCGGCCTGCTTGTCAGTCAGGAGGCCGGAAGAGGTGGACAGGATTGCGATACCCAGGCCACCCAGCACGTGCGGCAGGTTGGTGGACTTCGCGTAAACGCGGAGACCCGGCTTGGAGATACGGCGAACACCGGCGATGGAACGCTCGCGGTTCGGACCGAACTTGAGCTCGAGGGTCAGCTTCTTGCCGACCTCCGCGTCTTCTTCCTTCCAGCCGGCGATGAAGCCTTCTGCCTTAAGGATGTCGGCGACGCGAGCCTTGAGCTTGCTGTAAGGCATAGACACGGAATCGTGGTATGCCGAGTTTGCGTTGCGCAGACGCGTAAGCATATCTGCGACAGGATCTGTCATAGTCATGGTGGGCTCTTGCCCTTCCTCATAACGGTTTCCGCTGCCGGCCTAGTGACTGGCGTGCGGACCTTTTATGTAGCTGGATTAGTCTTCGGTCTTGAACGGGAAGCCCAGCGCCTTGAGCAGCGCGCGGCCTTCGTCGTCGGTCTTGGCAGTGGTCACGACGGTGATGTCCATACCGCGAACGCGGTCGATGGAATCCTGGTCGATCTCGTGGAACATAACCTGCTCGGTCAGACCGAAGGTGTAGTTGCCGTTGCCATCAAACTGCTTGCCGCTGAGGCCCCGGAAGTCCCGGATACGCGGCAGAGCCAGCGTGACAAGGCGGTCCAGGAATTCCCACATGCGGTCGCCACGGAGGGTGGCGTGCGCACCAATCGGCATGCCTTCACGCAGCTTGAACTGTGCGATCGACTTGCGGGCCTTGGTGACCTGCGGCTTCTGGCCGGTGATCAGGGTCAGGTCGCGGACGGCGCCGTCGATCAGCTTGGAGTCCTTGGCGGCATCTCCAACACCCATGTTCACAACGACCTTCACCAGGCGGGGAACCTGGTTGACGTTGTCGTACTTGAATTCCTCAACGAGCGCGCTCTTGATGGAATCGGCGTACTTGGTCTTCAGACGAGGAACGATCTTGCTAGCCGGAGTCTCGAGAGTCTCAGTCATTAGATGTCCTTCCCTGAGCTCTTGGCCACGCGGACGCGCACTTCGCGCTTCACGCCATCGCGCTCAACGGTCTCGGTGCGGAAACCGACGCGCGTGGGCTTCTTGGTGGAGGGGTCAACCAGGGCCACGTTGGAGATGTGGATCGGGGCCTCAACGACCTCGATGCCACCGGTCTTGGTGCCGCGCTGCGACTGACCGACCTTGGTGTGCTTGGTGACGCGGTTGATGCCTTCGACCAGCACGCGGTTGGTCTCGGGGAACACGCGCAGGACCTTGCCCTGCTTGCCGCGGTCGCCGCCGCGCTCAGCCTTGGCGCCAGTGATGACCTGAACGAGGTCACCCTTCTTGATCTTAGCCATGGACTAGAGCACCTCCGGAGCCAGAGAAACGATCTTCATGAACTTCTTGTCGCGCAGTTCACGACCAACCGGTCCGAAGATACGGGTACCGCGGGGGTCACCGTCGTTCTTCAGGATCACAGCTGCGTTCTCGTCAAACTTGATGTAGGAACCATCCGCACGGCGGCGTTCCTTCTTGGTGCGGACGATGACAGCCTTGACGACATCGCCCTTCTTTACATTGCCGCCCGGGATTGCATCCTTGACGGTGGCGACGATGACGTCGCCGATGCCTGCGTAGCGACGACCGGATCCACCGAGAACGCGAATGGTAAGGATTTCCTTAGCACCCGTGTTGTCGGCGACCTTGAGTCGCGACTCCTGCTGAATCACTATTTACTCCTTGCGTCGCGCCGGTTCTCAGGCCGTGATCTTGCTACGGAATGAGCCTTGCGGAACGGTTGATCGGGGTGTCTCTTGACCTGCCTGGATTTTGCCAGACCAGGCCTAAACGCCCGTGCCAAAAGCAGTTGCATCCCGTGCGCCTTGGGGCGCGGGCATGCACTATGCCGTGGCACGATTGTTTACGAGGTTGACGATGGCACACGAAAGGCGCCATACAAACTCAATATCCTAGCACGATTCCGGCAGATCCCCATATCACAGCCGACGGCCTCCCCCAAGCATCCGGCGCGCTCTCCCCCGACGATCCCTCAGATCCGGGGCGCTCTCCCCCGACGCTCCCTCAGATCCGCCTCGGGGTCCTGCAGCAACGCACCGCAAAAGCGGGGGCGTCCCGCAGGAACGCACCAGAAGTGAGGGAGCGTCCCGCAGGAGCGCACCAGAAGTGCGGGAGCGTCCCACGGAAACGCGCCAGAAGTGAGGGAGCGTCCCACGGAAACGCGCCAGAAGTGAGGGAGCGTCCCACGGTGTTGCGGCCACTCCCCCGGGAACGGCAAAACCCCCGCTCCCAGACGGGAACGGGGGTTTCCTAGCCGGTTCCCCTGACGGGGAGGCAGCAGATGCTACTTGGCCTTTTCGAGGATCTCGACCAGGCGCCACCGCTTGGTAGCGGAGAGCGGGCGGGTCTCCGCGAGGAGAACCAGGTCGCCGATGCCGGCGCTGTTCTCTTCGTCGTGAGCCTTGATCTTGGTGTTGCGCCGCATGACCTTGCCGTAGAGCGCGTGCTTCACGCGGTCTTCGACCTGGACAACGATGGTCTTTTCCATCTTGTCCGAGACGACGTAGCCGCGCTTCGTCTTGCGGTAACCGCGCTCGTCAGCCTTGGCAGCGTCGGAAACAGTTTCCGTCACGTTCTCGTCCTTTTCACTCACTTGGCGTCCTCCTCGGTCTCAACCTCGTCGGCCTTGTCAGCCTTCTTGGTTGCAGCCTTCTTGGACTTCTTTTCTTCCTTGGCTTCCACAACCGGTGCGGCAACCTCGGCACGAATGCCCAGCTCGCGTTCGCGGAGAACGGTGTAGATGCGTGCGATGTCCTTCTTTACCGCGCGCAGACGACCGTGGTTCTCCAGCTGTCCGGTGGCGGACTGGAAACGCAGGTTGAACAGCTCTTCCTTCGCCTTGCGGAGTTCCTCAACGAGACGCTCGTTGTCGAAACCGTCCAGCTGCTTGGGTGCGAGTTCCTTCGACCCTACTGCCATTTCTATTCACCACCTTCGCGACGCACAATGCGTGCCTTCAACGGCAGCTTGTGGATTGCCAGGCGCAGGGCCTCGCGAGCTACCTCTTCATTGACACCGGAGAGTTCGAAGAGAACCCGGCCCGGCTTGACGTTGGAGACCCACCATTCCGGCGAACCCTTACCGGAACCCATGCGGGTTTCGGCCGGCTTCTTGGTCAGCGGACGGTCCGGGTAGATGTTGATCCAGACCTTGCCGCCACGCTTGATGTGGCGGGTCATCGCGATACGGGCGGATTCGATCTGGCGGTTGGTGACGTATGCCGGGCTCAGAGCCTGGATACCCCACTCACCGAACGAAACCTCGGTGCCACCCGTGGCAGCGCCGGAACGACCCGGGTGGTGCTGCTTACGGTGCTTGACTCGACGTGGGATAAGCATTTAAGCCTGTCCTCCTTCTGCAGCGGCCGGAGCCGCCTCTGCCGGAGCCTCGGCAGCAGGAGCTGCGTCGGCGGCCGGACGGTCGTTACGACGACGGCGGTCACCACGGTCGGCGCCACCGGGACGGCCCGGACGGTCGCCAGCGCGGCCGCGGGACGGGGCAGCAGCAGCCTGCTGGGCCAGTTCCTTGGCGGTGACGTCACCCTTGTAGATCCAGACCTTCACGCCGATGCGGCCGAAGGTGGTCTTGGCCTCGTAGAAGCCGTAGTCGATGTTCGCGCGGAGGGTGTGCAGGGGCACACGGCCTTCGCGGTAGAACTCCGAGCGGGACATTTCAGCGCCACCCAGTCGACCCGAGCAAGCGATACGGATGCCCTTGGCACCGGCACGCTGCGCGGACTGCATGGCCTTCTTCATCGCGCGGCGGAAAGCCACGCGGGAAGTCAGCTGCTCTGCAACGCCCTGGGCAACAAGCTGGGCTTCCATCTCGGGGTTCTTGACCTCGAGGATGTTCAGCTGGACCTGCTTGCCGGTCAGCTTTTCGAGCTCGCCGCGGATGCGGTCTGCTTCGGCGCCGCGGCGGCCGATCACGATGCCCGGACGAGCCGTGTGGATATCCACGCGGACACGGTCGCGGGTGCGCTCGATCTCAACCTTGGCAATACCGGCGCGCTCCATGCCCGTGGACATGAGCTGGCGGATGCGGATGTCTTCGCGAACGAAGTCCTTGTACCGCTGGCCGGACTTGGTGCTGTCGGCGAACCAGTGCGATACGTGATCGGTGGTGATGCCGAGTCGGAACCCGTGCGGGTTTACTTTCTGTCCCACTTAGCGAGCCTCCTCTTTCTCCGGGGTAGCGACTACCACGGTGATGTGGCTCGTGCGCTTCTTGATCTGAAATGCACGACCCTGGGCGCGCGGCTGGAACCGCTTCATGGTCGGGCCTTCATCAACAAACGCTTCGCTGATGATGAGGTCACCTTCGTCAAACGCCACGCCGTCGCGGTCCGCGAGGACCCGGGCGTTGGAGATTGCCGACTGAACTACCTTGAATACCGGCTCAGAAGCTGCCTGCGGGGCAAACTTCAGAATTGCCAGAGCCTCGTTCGCTTGCTTCCCACGAACAAGGTTGACGACGCGCCGGGCCTTCATAGGCGTTACGCGGATGTGACGCGCAATTGCCTTGGCTTCCATTGCTTTCCTTCTCTCGTCTTTGACGTAAGTGCAGGCGCCTAGCGGCGCTTGCCCTTACGGTCGTCCTTGACATGGCCGCGGAAAGTCCGCGTGGGAGCGAATTCGCCGAGCTTGTGCCCGACCATCGACTCAGTGACAAACACCGGGATGTGCTTGCGTCCGTCGTGCACGGCGATCGTGTGGCCGAGCATGTCGGGGACGATCATCGAACGGCGGGACCAGGTCTTGATGACGTTCTTGGTGCCCTTTTCGTTTTCCCTGGCTACCTTCACAAAGAGGTGCTGGTCAACGAAAGGACCTTTTTTCAGGCTGCGTGGCATGTGTCCAGGCTCCTATCGCTTGTTCTTGCCAGTACGACGGCGACGAACAATAAGCTTGTCGCTCTCTTTGTTGGGACGGCGGGTGCGGCCTTCGCGCTTACCGTTGGGGTTGACGGGGTTACGACCACCGGAGGTCTTACCCTCACCACCACCGTGCGGGTGGTCAACCGGGTTCATGGCGACACCACGGACGGTCGGGCGGACGCCCTTCCAGCGCATACGGCCGGCCTTGCCCCAGTTGATGTTCGACTGCTCGGCGTTGCCGACCTCGCCGACGGTGGCGCGGCAGCGCACGTCAACGTTGCGGATTTCGCCGGAGGGCAGACGCAGCTGGGCGTAACGGCCTTCCTTGGCGACGAGCTGGATCGATGCGCCGGCGGAGCGGCCCATCTTGGCGCCGCCACCCGGACGCAGTTCAACTGCGTGGATCACGGTACCGACCGGGATGTTGCGCAGCGGCAGGTTGTTGCCGGGCTTGATGTCAGCGTCGGCACCTGCTTCCACGGTGTCACCCTGGGCCAGCTTGTTCGGGGCGATGATGTAACGCTTGGTGCCATCAACGTAGTGCAGGAGGGCGATGCGAGCCGTGCGGTTCGGATCGTACTCGATTTCGGCAACGCGGGCGTTGACGCCGTCCTTGTCGTGGCGACGGAAGTCGATCAGACGGTACTGACGCTTGTGTCCACCACCCTTGTGACGGGTCGTGATCTTACCGGTGTTGTTACGTCCACCCTTTTTCGGGAGGGGACGAACCAACGACTTTTCCGGCGTCGACCGCGTGATTTCGGTGAAGTCCGCTACGCTCGAGCCACGACGGCCCGGGGTAGTCGGCTTGTATTTACGGATTCCCATAATTTATTTCCTCGTTAAAGTGGTCTCCGCTACGAGAGCGGACCGCCGAAGATGTCGATAGTGCCTTCTTTGAGGCTGACAATCGCACGCTTGGTGCTCTTGCGGGTGCCCCATCCGAATTTGGTCCGCTTGCGCTTACCGGCACGGTTGATGGTGTTGATCGAGTCAACCTTGACGGAGAAGATCTTCTCCACGGCCAGCTTGATCTCGGTCTTGCTCGAGCGGGGGTCCACCAGGAAGGTGTACTTGCCCTCGTCGATCAGGCCGTAGCTCTTTTCCGAGACGACGGGCGCCAGGACGACGTCGCGCGGGTCTTTGATGGTGGCTGCGCTCACTTGGCATCCTCCTCGGTCTTTGCAGCCTTGTCCGCAACGAATGCGTCGTAGGCGGCCTTGGTGAAGACTACGTCGTCAGAAACGAGCACGTCGTAGGTGTTCAGCTGGTCTGCGTACAGAACGTGAACGTCCTGGAGGTTGCGCACGGAAAGTGCAGCAACGTCGTTGGCGCGGTCGATGACGACGAGCAGGTTCTTGCGCTCGGAGACGCCACGCAGCGTTGCCAGTGCTTCACGGGAGGACGGCTTGGAGCCGGCAACCAGTTCAGCGACGACGTGGACGCGGCCGTTGCGGGCGCGGTCAGAGAGAGCGCCGCGCAGTGCAGCAGCAATCATCTTCTTGGGGGTGCGCTGGCTGTAGTCACGCGGCGTCGGGCCGTGGACGATGCCACCACCGGTCATGTGAGGAGCGCGGATGGAACCCTGACGGGCGCGGCCGGTGCCCTTCTGCTTGAACGGCTTGCGACCGGCACCGGAAACCTCGGCGCGGGTCTTGGTCTTGTGGGTACCCTGGCGAGCAGCAGCGAGCTGTGCGACGACGACCTGGTGCAGCAGCGGCACGTTGGTCTGAACATCGAAGATCTCTGCAGGCAGGTCAACCTTGACAGTGCTAGTCATTGAACTAGGCTCCCTTCACGGCGGTGCGTACGAGGACGACCTGGCCGCGGGCGCCGGGAACGGCACCCTTGATAAGGAGCAGCGACTTCTCGACGTCAACCGCGTGGACCGTGAGGTTCAGCGTGGTGTGACGAACGGCGCCCATGCGGCCGGCCATTTTCATGCCCTTGAAGACGCGGCTCGGGGTGGATGCGCCACCGATTGAACCGGGCTTACGGTGGTTCTTGTGAGCACCGTGGGAAGCTCCAACGCCGTGGAAGCCGTGACGCTTCATAACACCGGCGAAGCCCTTACCCTTGGTGGTGCCGACGACGTCGATCTTCTGGCCGGCTTCGAAGAGCTCAACAGAGAGCTCCTGGCCCAGCTCGTAAGAGTCGGCATCTGCAGTGCGCAGTTCGACGACGTGGCGGCGAGGCGTGACGCCTGCCTTTTCAAAGTGACCAGCCAGCGGCTTGGTGACCTTGCGGGGGTCGATCTGGCCGTAGCCGATCTGAACGGCGACGTAGCCATCAGCCTCTGCGTTGCGCAGCTGGGTGACGACGTTCGAGTCTGCCTGGACCACAGTGACGGGGATGAGCTTGTTGTTCTCGTCCCAGACCTGGGTCATGCCGAGCTTCGTGCCCAGCAGGCCCTTTACGTTACGGGTTGCGGTCATAGTCTCTCAGCACCTCCCTACAGCTTGATTTCGATGTTCACGTCGGCCGGCAGGTCGAGACGCATGAGCGAGTCAACAGCCTTGGGCGTGGGGTCGATGATGTCGATAAGACGCTTGTGCGTGCGCATTTCGAAGTGCTCGCGGCTGTCCTTGTACTTGTGCGGAGAGCGGATAACGCAGTACACGTTCTTCTCCGTCGGCAGCGGCACGGGGCCAACTACAGTTGCGCCTGCGCGCGTGACCGTCTCAACGATCTTCCGTGCTGAAACGTCAATGACCTCGTGGTCGTATGACTTCAGCCGGATGCGGATTTTTTGTCCCGCCATGTCGCCTGACTCTCTTTCAGTCTGTGCTTCCCCTGGTTAGGGCTGCCCTGTTCACTTACGTGTTGTGCGGCTGCCGAAGCATTTGAGGTCGTAACCACCACCCGCCGCACAAGCTGAATCCGGATGAATCCGGGTTCCTCAACCTGCCGGCGCAACCGACCCCCGCGGTCGGGCGTGTCGCGCTGTGCACGCGTACTCGTCCGCAATTCCTTGGAGAGTGGGTTATGTTTGGGCTCTTACCTGGACCCTGACACCCGGCATTATCCGGATCGGGACGCGAAAGAGCGCTTGAACAACTCATCTAGTATGCCGGAAATATCGGGCAGACGCCAATTGGCGGGATTTTCGGCCGCCGATCCGTTGCCTTCGGCGCCTGCGCGGACGAGGATGTGGTGATGACCGTGCAGGACTCCGCCGCCGTCCGCGACCTCGCCGAACGCCTCCCCGAGGGCTTCCTCCTGGGGGTGGCCTCCGCGGCCTTCCAGATCGAGGGCGCCCTGTCCGCCGGCGGCCGCGGCCCCTCCGGCTGGGATGCCTTCGCCGAGAAGCCCGGGACCATCCAGGACGGCCACTCCCCCGCCGTCGCGTGCGACCACTACCACCGCATGGACGAGGACGTGGACCTCATGCGGGACCTCGGCGTCGACTCCTACCGCTTCTCGCTCTCCTGGCCGCGGATCCAGCCGGACGGAACGGGACCGGTCAATCCGGCCGGCCTGGACTTCTACGACCGGCTGATCGACCGGCTGCTGGCCGCGGGCATCGCCCCCATGGCCACCCTCTACCACTGGGACACCCCCCTGCCTCTGGAGCACCGCGGCGGCTGGATGAACCGGGACACGGCCCTGCGCTTCGGCGACTACGCCGCCGCGGCGGCCGACCGGTTCGGCGACCGCGTCTCCCACTGGGTGACCCTGAACGAACCGGCCTCGGTGACGCTGAACGGCTATGCCCTCGGCGTCCACGCCCCCGGCCGCGACCTGCTGTTCAACGCCCTGCCCTCCGTCCACCACCAGCTGCTGGCGCACGGCCTGGCGGTGCAGGCCCTCCGCGCCGCCGGCGTCCCCGGGGCGGTCGGCGTCACCAACCTGCACTCCCCCGTGCATCCGGCCAGCGGCTCGATCCTGGACCGGCTGATGGCCACAGTTTTCGATCTCGCCCTCAACCGGATCTACGCGGACCCGATCCTGCTGGGCCGGTACCCCACACCCCCGCTGGCGGCCCGGCCCTGGTTCCGCCACCTGTCCCGGGTGTCCGACGCGGATCTCGAAACCATCCACCAGCCGCTGGATTTCTACGGACTGAACTACTACTACCCGGTGCGCGCCGCCGCCGGCCGGGGCCCGGCGGAGAGTCCCGCAGGGACCACGGAGGCGATGGCACGGCTGCCGTTCCACCTGGCCGCTTTCCCCGAGTACCCCACCACCGGCTTCGGCTGGCCCGTGGCACCGGAGCACCTCGGCACGCTGCTGCGCGGACTTAAAGACCGTTACGGCGCCGCGCTTCCGCCGCTCTTCATCACCGAGAGCGGCGCCAGCTTCCCGGAGCCGGACCATGTCGACGGGACACTGCCCGATCCCAGCCGCATCGCCTACCTTGAGGGCCACCTGGGCGAGGCCTTGGCGGCGACCGCTCCCGGCGGTATCGCCCACGACGTCGAACTCCTCGGGTACTACGTCTGGACGCTGATGGACAACTTCGAATGGGCAGCTGGTTACTCGCAGCGCTTCGGCCTGGTCCACGTGGACTTCGGGACCCTGGAGCGGACGCCCAAGGAGTCCTACTACTGGTACCGCGCGCTCAGCCGGGCCCGCCACCGGGGTGCCTCACAGTGATCGGCCGCTATTAAAAGCCAACAGCCCCGCTGCAGTGCAGCGGGGCTGTTGTGATCGTGGCAGCTCCGAGGAGCCGTGCCGATCGTGCTAGGCCATCAAATTACTTGATGATCTTGGTGACACGTCCCGAACCAACGGTGCGGCCGCCTTCACGGATAGCGAAGCCGAGGCCCTCTTCCATTGCGATCGGCTGGATGAGCGCAACGGTCATCTCAGTGTTGTCGCCGGGCATAACCATTTCCGTGCCTTCCGGCAGGGTGATGACGCCGGTAACGTCCGTCGTACGGAAGTAGAACTGCGGGCGGTAGTTCGAGTAGAACGGGTTGTGGCGTCCGCCTTCGTCCTTGGAGAGGATGTAGACGTTGGCCTCGAAGTCGGTGTGCGGGGTGATGGAACCCGGCTTGACGACAACCTGGCCACGCTCGACATCGTCGCGCTTGAGGCCACGGAGCAGCAGGCCACAGTTCTCGCCGGCCCATGCTTCGTCGAGCTGCTTGTGGAACATCTCGATACCGGTAACCGTGGTCTTCTGGACCGGGCGGATGCCGACGATCTCGACCTCGGAGTTGATGGCGAGGGTGCCACGCTCGGCGCGGCCCGTAACAACGGTGCCACGGCCGGTGATGGTGAAGACGTCTTCGATCGGCATCAGGAACGGCTTGTCGCGGTCACGAACCGGGTCCGGAACGGACTCGTCGACGGCTTCCATCAGGTCCTCAACGGACTTGACCCACTCCGGGTCGCCTTCCAGAGCCTTGAGGCCGGAAACGCGGACAACCGGGGCGTTGTCGCCATCGAAGCCCTGCGAGCTCAGGAGCTCACGAACTTCCATTTCGACGAGGTCGAGGAGCTCTTCGTCGTCGACCATGTCAGCCTTGTTCAGGGCGACCAGCAGGTAGGGAACACCAACCTGGCGGGCGAGCAGAACGTGCTCGCGGGTCTGAGCCATCGGGCCGTCGGTAGCGGCAACCACGAGGATTGCGCCGTCCATCTGGGCAGCACCGGTGATCATGTTCTTGATGTAGTCAGCGTGACCGGGGGCGTCAACGTGTGCGTAGTGACGCTTCTCGGTCTGGTACTCAACGTGGGAGATGTTGATGGTAATGCCGCGCTGACGCTCTTCGGGAGCAGAGTCAATCGAGGCGAAGTCACGCTTCTCGTTGAGAGTCGGGTACTTGTCGTACAGCACCTTGGAAATGGCGGCCGTCAGCGTCGTCTTACCGTGGTCAACGTGACCAATGGTACCGATGTTAACGTGCGGCTTAGTCCGCTCGAACTTTGCCTTTGCCACAGGTTCCTCCTAGAACGTTTTCAAATGACTTACCCTTCGCCCGCGCTTGTCGCGGCCGAAACTCCAGTAAGTCTACTTGGGGGGCTTTGGATTGGTGAAATTGCAGATTCAGGAACTAATACTAGTGCCTCGAGCCTGTTCGTGCTGGCGGCCGGACCGGGTCCGGCCGCCAGCACAAGGTGAATCTCCCCTGGAGGAAACGCACCCGAGTTTTTGTCGCAGCTGCGTGCAGTCCGGAGACTACTCGCCGCGGCTCTTCTGGATGATCTCGTCGGCAACTGCCTTCGGGACCTCCGCGTAGCTGTTGAACGTCATGGAGTACACAGCGCGGCCCTGGGTCTTCGAACGCAGGTCACCGATGTAGCCGAACATGCCGGACAGCGGAACGTGCGCACGAATGACCTTGACGCCCTGGGCATCCTCCATGGACTGCATCTGGCCACGGCGGGAGTTGAGGTCACCGATAACTTCACCCATGTATTCCTCAGGGGTGCGGACCTCGACATCCATCAGCGGTTCAAGCAGGACAGGGTTCGCCTTGCGGGCGGCTTCCTTGAAAGCCATCCGGCCGGCGATCTTGAACGCCATTTCCGAGGAGTCAACATCGTGGTAAGCGCCGTCAATCAGCGTGGCCTTGATACCAACAACCGGGTAACCGGCCAGGACGCCGTCGTTGAGCGCGTCCTGGATGCCGGCGTCAACCGAAGGAATGTATTCGCGCGGAACGCGGCCACCGGTGACCTTGTTCTCGAACTCGTACATCTCGCCCTCGGCGGTGTCCAGCGGCTCGATCGCGATCTGGATCTTTGCGAACTGGCCCGAACCACCGGTCTGCTTCTTGTGCGTGTAGTCGTGACGCTCCACAGCACGCTTGATGGTTTCGCGGTAGGCGACCTGGGGCTTGCCCACGTTTGCCTCGACCTTGAATTCGCGGCGCATGCGGTCCACCAGGATGTCCAGGTGGAGCTCGCCCATGCCGGCGATGATGGTCTGGCCGGTGTCTTCGTTGAGGGAGACCTGGAAGGTCGGGTCCTCAGCGGAGAGCTTCTGGATGGCCGTGGAGAGCTTCTCCTGGTCACCCTTGGTGTTCGGCTCGATGGCAACCGAGATCACGGGCTCCGGGAAGCTCATGGACTCGAGGACGATCTGGTTGGACGCGTCGCACAGGGTGTCGCCCGTGGTGGTGTCCTTCAGGCCGATCGCTGCGTAGATGTGGCCAGCGGTAGCGCCGTCAACCGGCATTTCCTTGTTGGCGTGCATCTGGAACAGCTTGCCGATGCGCTCCTTCTTGCCCTTGGTGGAGTTGACCACCTGGGCGCCGGCCTCAACGTGACCGGAGTACACGCGGATGAAGGTCAGCTGACCGAAGAAGGGGTGCGCGGCGATCTTGAACGCCAGAGCGGAGAACGGCTCGTCAGCGGAGGGCTTACGGGTCAGTTCCTTCTCTTCGTCGCGCGGGTCGTGACCGACCATCGGCGGGACGTCAAGCGGGTTCGGCAGGTAGTCCACGACGGCGTCGAGCATCGGCTGGACGCCGCGGTTCTTGAACGCGGAGCCACAGAAGACCGGGTAGAGCTCGGAGTTGATCGTCATCTTGCGGATGCCGGCCTTGAGCTCGTCGATCGTGATCTCTTCGCCCTCAAGGTACTTTTCCATGAGCTCTTCGGAGGACTCGGCAACGGTCTCAACGAGGGCGTTGCGGTACTCCTCGGCCTTTTCCTTGAGGTCAGCCGGGATCTCCTGGATCTCGTACTTGGCACCCATGGTCACGTCACCCTTGGCATCGCCGGGCCACACCAGGGAGCGCATGTAGAGCAGGTCGACGACGCCGATGAAGTCGTTTTCGGCACCGATCGGCAGCTGCATGACCAGCGGCTTGGCGCCGAGGCGGCTGACGATGGTGTCAACGGTGAAGTAGAAGTCGGCGCCCAGCTTGTCCATCTTGTTGACGAAGCAGATACGCGGAACGTTGTACTTGTCGGCCTGGCGCCAGACAGTCTCGGACTGCGGCTCCACGCCTTCCTTGCCATCGAACACGGCGACTGCACCGTCGAGGACGCGCAGAGAGCGCTCAACCTCAACCGTGAAGTCCACGTGGCCGGGGGTGTCGATGATGTTGATCTGGTTGTTTTCCCAGAAGCAGGTCACGGCGGCAGACGTGATGGTGATGCCGCGTTCCTTTTCCTGTTCCATCCAGTCGGTGGTCGACGCGCCGTCGTGGGTCTCGCCGATCTTGTGGTTCACACCCGTGTAGAACAGGATGCGCTCGGTAGTAGTGGTCTTGCCGGCATCAATGTGGGCCATGATGCCGATGTTGCGGACCTTGCTAAGGTCGGTAAGCACGTCCTGTGCCACGGTGTCTCCCTTTCGGATGGACTGCACGTTCGCCGCCGGCCCGGTTGAGCCGGCGGCGTCCGGGAAGTATTACCAGCGGTAGTGTGCGAAGGCCTTGTTGGACTCGGCCATCTTGTGGGTGTCTTCGCGACGCTTTACAGCGGCTCCGAGACCGTTCGAGGCATCCAGGATTTCGTTCTGGAGGCGCTCGGTCATCGTCTTCTCGCGGCGGGCCTTGGAGTAACCGACCAGCCAGCGGAGGGCCAGGGCCGTGGAGCGGCCCGGCTTGACCTCAACGGGAACCTGGTAGGTTGCGCCACCGACACGGCGGGAGCGGACCTCGAGGGAAGGCTTGACGTTGTCCATGGCCTTCTTGAGGGCTGCAACGGGGTCGCCACCGGACTTGGCGCGGGCGCCTTCGAGGGCACCGTAGACGATGCGCTCTGCGGTGGACTTCTTGCCGTCAACCAGCACCTTGTTGATCAGCTGAGTGACCAGCGGGGAGCCGTAAACGGGATCTAGTACTAGCGGCCGCTTGGGGGCCGGACCCTTGCGAGGCATATTACTTCTTCTCCATCTTTGCGCCGTAGCGGCTGCGGGCCTGCTTACGGTTCTTCACGCCCTGGGTATCGAGGGCGCCACGGACGATCTTGTAGCGGACACCCGGGAGGTCCTTCACACGGCCGCCGCGGACGAGCACAATGGAGTGCTCCTGCAGGTTGTGGCCAACACCGGGGATGTAAGCGGTGACTTCAACGCCACCGTTGAGGCGCACACGGGCAACCTTACGCAGAGCCGAGTTCGGCTTCTTCGGGGTGGTCGTGTAGACGCGGGTGCAAACACCGCGGCGCATCGGGCTGCCCTTAAGCGCGGGAGCCTTGGTCTTCGAGACCTTAGGCGTGCGGCCCTTGCGGACCAGCTGGTTAATCGTAGGCACTCTCGTGTTCTCCGTTTTATCCGGAACGGCCGTTGGCGGCCGCTCTCTTGTCGCTGCGCCCCGCCGCTCGAGCTTTGAAGTGATCTCCAGAGCAGCTGAGGCGAAGCCTTAATAGTCGGACCGCACACCGGGGCCGGCGGACTCGCGTCCGGAAGTGCCCCTAGGCATGCGAAAATGTGGCATACGTTGCACAAGAACCCTGCAAACCGGAAACGTCGTCTCGGTTCATCCTCAGCACGAAGCTGGTTCCTGAACCGGCGCACTCATCCACTGCCACAATAACAATTAGTCTCCAGTCTACCACGGGCGGGCCCCGGCCCTTAATCGGCGGGGAATTCGGGCCCCCGGACCGGACATAAAGGCCGCCGGCAGACGGCCCGACGTGCTTAAACGGGAACGGTCCCCCACCGTGAAGGTGGAGGACCGTTCAGTGACCTGTTACCGGGGCGGCGGGCCGCCCGGTTGGTTAGCGGAAGTCGCTGCCCAGGTCGTAGTCATCCAGCGGGATGGCGTGGAACTCAGGAGCTCCGTCGCCGCCCAGGGAATCGTAGGAGAAGTCGCTGAACGCGCTCGGGCCGGTGAAGAGGTTGGCCTTCGCTTCCTCGGTCGGCTCGACCGTGACCTCGGTGTAGCGCGGGAGACCCGTGCCGGCCGGGATCAGCTTACCGATGATGACGTTCTCCTTGAGGCCCAGCAGCGGATCGCTCTTGCCTTCCATGGCCGCCTGCGTCAGGACGCGGGTGGTCTCCTGGAAGGATGCTGCGGACAGCCAGGACTCAGTGGCCAGCGAGGCCTTGGTGATACCCATGAGCTCGGGACGGCCGGAGGCCGGCGTCTTGCCCTCGGAGACCACGCGGCGGTTCGCGTCCTCGAACCGGCTGCGCTCGGCGAGCTCGCCAGGCAGCAGGTCGGATTCACCGGACTCGATGACCGTGACGCGGCGCAGCATCTGGCGGACGATAACCTCGACGTGCTTGTCGTGGATACCGATGCCCTGGCTGCGGTACACGCCTTGGACCTCGTCCACCAGGAACTTCTGCGCGGCACGGGGACCCATGATGCGCAGCACCTGCTTAGGGTCGACCGGACCGTTGATCAGCTTCTGGCCGACGCTGACGTGGTCGCCGTCTTCAATCAGGAGACGGGAACGGCGCAGCACCGGGTAGGCGATCTCTTCGGAACCGTCATCCGGGGTGATGACCAGACGCATCTGGCGCTCGGACTCTTCGATGGTGATGCGACCGGCCGCCTCGGCAATCGGTGCGACACCCTTCGGGGTACGGGCTTCGAAGAGCTCCTGGATACGGGGCAGACCCTGGGTGATGTCGTCACCGCCGCCGGCGGACACAGCACCACCGGTGTGGAACGTACGCATGGTCAGCTGGGTACCGGGCTCACCGATGGACTGTGCGGCGATGATGCCGACGGCCTCGCCGATGTCAACGGTCTTGCCGGTGGCCAGCGAACGGCCGTAGCACAGGGCGCAGGTACCGACGCTGGACTCACAGGTGAGTACGGAGCGGACCTTGACCTCGGTGATGCCGGCCGCGAACAGCTCAGCGATGACCACGTCGCCGCAGTCGGTGCCGGCAGCCGCCAGGACCTTGCCCGAGGAGTCAACGACGTCCACGGCCAGGGTGCGGGCGTAGGCGCTGTTCTCCACGTTCTCGTCCAGGACCAGCTCGCCGTTGGCGTCAGCCACGGCAATCGGGGTGACGAGGCCGCGTTCGGTGCCGCAGTCCTCTTCACGGACGATGACGTCCTGCGAGACGTCCACCAGACGACGGGTCAGGTAACCCGAGTTGGCGGTACGCAGAGCGGTATCGGCCAGACCCTTACGGGCACCGTGCGTGGCGATGAAGTATTCCAGCACCGACAGGCCCTCGCGGTAGGAGGACTTGATCGGACGCGGGATGATCTCACCCTTCGGGTTGGCCACCAGGCCACGGATACCCGCGATCTGACGGACCTGCATCCAGTTACCACGGGCACCGGAGGACACCATGCGGTTGATGGTGTTCATCGGCGACAGGCTGTCACGCATCGCCTGGGCGATCTCGTTCGTGGCCTTGTTCCAGATCTCGATCAGTTCCTGGCGACGCTCGTCGTCGTCGATCAGGCCCTTGTCGTACTGGCCCTGGATCTTCGCGGCCATGGTCTCGTAACCGGCCAGCAGCTCCGGCTTGGAGGCCGGAACCTCGATGTCCGAGATGGCGACGGTGACGCCCGAGCGGGTGGCCCAGTAGAAACCGGCGTCCTTCAGGTTATCCAGCGTTGCCGCCGTGACGACCTTCGGGTAGCGCTCGGCGAGGTCGTTGACGATCCGGGACAGTTCGCCCTTGTCGGCAACAGCCTCAACCCACGGGTAGTCCGCGGGCAGCGTCTGGTTGAAGATGACCTGGCCCAGCGACGTCTCGACCAGTGCGGTCTGACCCTGCTCCCAGCCCTCCGGGGCTTCCCAGCCCGCGTAGGGCACGAAGCCGTCAAGACGGATCTTGATCTTGGAGTTCAGGTGCAGCTCGTGCAGGTCGAACGCCATGATGGCCTCGGAGATCGAGGAGAAGATCCGGCCTTCGCCCGCCGAACCCACACGCTTGGTGGTCAGGTGGTAGAGGCCGATGATCATATCCTGCGACGGCAGGGTCACCGGGCGGCCGTCGGACGGCTTCAGGATGTTGTTCGAGGACAGCATCAGGATCCGGGCTTCGGCCTGGGCTTCGGGGCTCAGCGGCAGGTGGACTGCCATCTGGTCGCCGTCGAAGTCGGCGTTGAAGGCGCCACACACCAGCGGGTGAAGCTGGATGGCCTTGCCTTCGACGAGCTGCGGTTCGAACGCCTGGATGCCGAGACGGTGCAGGGTAGGTGCACGGTTCAGCAGCACCGGGTGCTCGGTGATGATCTCTTCGAGAACGTCCCAGACCTGCGGACGGTAACGCTCGACCATGCGCTTGGCCGACTTGATGTTCTGGGCGTGGTTGAGGTCAACCAGGCGCTTCATCACGAACGGCTTGAAGAGCTCCAGCGCCATCTGCTTGGGCAGGCCGCACTGGTGCAGCTTCAGCTGCGGGCCGACGACGATGACCGAACGGCCGGAGTAGTCGACGCGCTTGCCGAGGAGGTTCTGACGGAAACGACCCTGCTTGCCCTTGAGCATGTCGCTCAGGGACTTCAGCGGGCGGTTGCCCGGTCCGGTGACCGGACGGCCGCGGCGGCCGTTGTCGAACAGGCTGTCAACGGCTTCCTGAAGCATGCGCTTTTCGTTGTTGACGATGATCTCGGGGGCACCGAGGTCCAGGAGCCGCTTGAGGCGGTTGTTGCGGTTGATCACGCGGCGGTACAGGTCGTTGAGGTCGGAGGTCGCGAAGCGGCCACCGTCCAGCTGGACCATCGGGCGCAGTTCCGGCGGGATCACCGGGACGGCGTCCAGCACCATGCCCAGGGGGCTGTTGTTGGTGGTCAGGAACGCGTTGACGACCTTGAGGCGCTTGAGGGCGCGGGTCTTGCGCTGGCCCTTGCCGTTGGCGATGATGTCGCGCAGCAGGTCGGACTCGGCCTGCATGTCGAAGCTCTCGAGACGCTTCTTGATGGCCTCGGCGCCCATGGAGCCCTCGAAGAACATGCCGTAGCGGTCACGCAGTTCGCGGTAGAGGCCCTCGTCGCCTTCGAGGTCGGCGACCTTGAGGTTCTTGAACCGGTCCCAGACCTGCTCGAGGCGCTCGATGTCGGCGTCGGCACGCTTGCGCACGTTCGCCATCTGGCGGTCGGCGGAGTCGCGGGCCTTCTTCTTGTCGGCAGCCTTCGCGCCTTCGCCCTCGAGGCGTGCGATTTCGCCTTCGAGGTCGCGGGCGATCGCGGCGATGTCGGCATCGCGGTTGTCGATCAGCTGCTTCTTCTCGATGTCGTGCTCAACCTGCAGGTTGGGCAGTTCCTCGTGGCGGGCATCGGTGTCGACGCTGGTGATCATGTAGGCGGCGAAGTAGATGACCTTTTCGAGGTCCTTCGGAGCCAGGTCAAGGAGGTAGCCCAGGCGGGACGGAACACCCTTGAAGTACCAGATGTGCGTGACCGGGGCGGCCAGCTCGATGTGGCCCATGCGCTCACGGCGGACCTTGGCGCGGGTGACCTCAACGCCACACCGCTCGCAGATGATGCCCTTGAAGCGCACGCGCTTGTACTTACCGCAGTAGCACTCCCAGTCGCGGGACGGGCCGAAGATCTTCTCGCAGAAGAGGCCGTCCTTCTCGGGCTTGAGCGTGCGGTAGTTGATGGTTTCCGGCTTCTTAACCTCGCCGTAAGACCAGCCGCGGATGTCTTCCGCGGTGGCGAGGCCGATCTGCATGAGGCCGAAGGAGGATTCGCTGGACATATGGTCCCTGTTCTCTCTTGTTCTCTAAATTCTGAAGTCTTGGGTTACGGGAAGAGGGAGGTCGTCCAACGGCGGGCGGCAAGCCCGCCGTCGTGGACTCCCTGCTAGACCTCTTCTACGGAACTGGGCTCTGCACGAGACAGATCGATGCCCAGTTCTTCCGCAGCCGTGAAGACTGCGTCATCAGAGTCACGCATTTCAATTGTGGTTCCGTCCGTGGAAAGAACTTCCACGTTCAGGCACAGCGACTGCATTTCCTTGATCAAGACCTTGAAGGACTCAGGAACGCCCGGCTCGGGGATGTTCTCGCCCTTGACGATCGCTTCGTAGACCTTCACACGACCGTGGATGTCATCGGACTTGATCGTGAGGAGTTCCTGGAGCGTGTAGGCGGCGCCGTAAGCTTCGAGCGCCCACACTTCCATTTCACCGAAGCGCTGGCCGCCGAACTGTGCCTTACCACCCAGCGGCTGCTGCGTGATCATGGAGTACGGGCCGGTGGAGCGCGCGTGGATCTTGTCGTCCACCAGGTGGTGGAGCTTCAGGATGTACATGTAGCCGACCGAGATCGGATCCGGGAACGGCTCGCCGGAGCGGCCGTCGAACAGGCGGGTCTTGCCGGAGGAGTTGATCAGGCGGTCACCGTCGCGGGTCACGTTGGTGGAGTCCAGCAGACCGGTGATTTCCTCTTCGCGGGCACCGTCGAAGACCGGCGTCGCGACGGTGGTGGAACCACTCTCCCGCGGCAGGTTCGGCAGGTTCTTGACCCACTCGGGCTCGCCTTCGATCTTCCAGCCGGTCTTGGCAACCCAGCCCAGGTGCGTTTCCAGGACCTGGCCGACGTTCATACGGCCCGGAACACCCAGCGGGTTCAGGACGATGTCCACCGGGGTACCGTCCGCGAGGAACGGCATGTCCTCGACGGGCAGGATCTTGGAGATGACGCCCTTGTTGCCGTGACGGCCGGCGAGCTTGTCACCGTCGGTGATCTTGCGCTTGGCGGCCACGTAGACGCGCACCAGCTGGTTCACGCCCGGGGGCAGCTCGTCGTCGTTGTCGCGGTCGAAGACGCGGACGCCGATGACGGTGCCGGACTCGCCGTGGGGCACCTTCAGGGAGGTGTCGCGCACTTCGCGGGACTTCTCACCGAAGATGGCGCGCAGCAGGCGCTCTTCCGGGGTCAGTTCGGTCTCGCCCTTGGGCGTGACCTTGCCGACCAGGATGTCGCCGGCTTCGACCTCGGCACCGATGTGGATGATGCCGCGCTCGTCCAGTCCGGCCAGGACTTCCTCGGACACGTTCGGGATGTCACGGGTGATTTCCTCGGCACCAAGCTTGGTGTCGCGGGCATCGATCTCGTGCTCCTCGATGTGGATCGAGGACAGGACATCCTCGGCCACGATCCGCTGGGAGAGGATGATGGCGTCCTCGAAGTTGTGGCCTTCCCAGGACATGAATGCCACGAGGAGGTTCTTTCCGAGGGCGAGTTCACCCTGGTCCGTCGCCGGGCCGTCGGCGATGATGCCGCCGACCTCGAGGCGCTGGCCTTCGTTGACCAGGACACGGTGGTTGTAGCAGTTGCCCTGATTGGAGCGGGCGAACTTGTTGATCCGGTAGTTCGTCTCGGTGCCGTCGTCGTTGAGCATGATGACGAGCTCGGCGGAGACCTCGGTGACCACACCGGCCTTCTTCGCGATGACCACGTCACCGGCGTCGACGGCGGCGGCGCGCTCCATGCCGGTGCCGACGAACGGCGCCTCGGAGCGGACCAGCGGCACGGCCTGGCGCTGCATGTTGGCACCCATGAGTGCACGGTTGGCATCGTCGTGCTCGAGGAACGGGATCAGGGCGGTAGCCACGGACACCATCTGGCGCGGGGAAACGTCCATGAACTCGACGTCGGCGGCCGGGACCAGCACGGGCTCGCCTCCACCACCACGGGCACGGACCAGGACGGTGTCCTCGGCGAACTTCTTGTTCTCGTCCAGCGGCGCGTTGGCCTGGGCGATGAGCACCTCGGCCTCGTCGTCGGCGGTCAGGTACTGGACGTCGTCGGAGACGACGCCGTCCTTGACCAGCCGGTACGGGGTCTCGATGAAACCGAACGGGTTGATCCGGCCGTAGGACGCCAGCGAACCGATCAGACCGATGTTCGGGCCTTCAGGGGTTTCAATGGGGCACATACGTCCGTAGTGGGACGGGTGCACGTCACGGACTTCCATGCCGGCACGGTCACGGGACAGACCGCCGGGGCCCAGCGCGGACAGGCGGCGCTTGTGGGTCAGGCCCGAGAGCGGGTTGTTCTGGTCCATGAACTGCGAGAGCTGGGAGGTTCCGAAGAACTCCTTGATCGCGGCAACGACCGGACGGATGTTGATCAGGGTCTGCGGCGTGATCGCCTCGACGTCCTGGGTGGTCATCCGCTCGCGGACAACGCGCTCCATGCGGGACAGGCCGGTGCGGACCTGGTTCTCGATGAGCTCGCCGACGGCGCGGATGCGGCGGTTGCCGAAGTGGTCGATGTCGTCGATCTCGACGCGCAGCTCGTGGTCCTGGCCATCGCGCTTGCCCATGATGGTCTTCTCGCCGGCGTGCAGCGCGACGAGGAACTTGATCATGGCGACGATGTCTTCAACGTGCAGGACCGAGGCTTCCTTGTCGCCAAGGGAGCGGTCGATGCCCAGCTTGCGGTTGATCTTGTAACGGCCAACCTTGGCCAGATCGTAGCGCTTGGAGTTGAAGTACAGGTTGTCCAGCAGCGACTGGGCAGCTTCGACGGTGGGCGGCTCGCCCGGGCGCAGCTTCCGGTAGATGTCCAGCAACGCGTCTTCGCGGGTTTCGGTGGCGTCCTTCTCCAGCGTGGCACGCATGGAGTCGTACTGGCCGAATTCCTCGAGGATCTGGCCTTCGGTCCAGCCGAGGGCCTTCAGCAGCACCGTGACGGACTGCTTGCGCTTGCGGTCGAGGCGGACGCCGACCTGGTCGCGCTTGTCGATCTCGAGTTCGAACCAGGCGCCGCGGGACGGGATGATCTTCGCGGTGAAGATGTCCTTGTCGCTGGTCTTGTCGGCGGTGCGCTCGAAGTAGGCGCCCGGCGAACGGACCAGCTGGGAGACGACGACACGCTCGGTGCCGTTGACGACGAAGGTGCCCTTCTCGGTCATCAGCGGGAAGTCACCCATGAACACGGTCTGCTGCTTGATTTCGCCCGTGTTGTTGTTCATGAACTCGGCCTTGACGTACAGCGGAGCCGAGTACGTAGCGTCCCGGTCCTTGCACTCGGCCATGGTGTACTTGGGGTCAGCGAACTCCGGCTCGGAGAAGCTCAGGGACATGGTGCCCTGGAAGTCCTCGATCGGGGAGATCTCTTCGAAGATGTCGGACAGACCGGACGTCGTTGCGACGCTCAGGTCACCTTCTTCGACTGCCTTCGCTACGCGTGCCTGCCAGCGTTCGTTGCCGACCAGCCAGTCAAAGCTGTCGGTTTGCAGGGCAAGCAGATTCGGAACATCCAGCGGTTCGTGAATCTTAGCGAAGGAGAGCCGGCGGGTGGCACCATCGGTGCTGTCGGCATTAATAGCGGCGTTGTTTTCATTAGAGGTGCTCGAGGCGACCAAGAGGGATCCTTCCACAGACCTTCAGGCGTTTTCAGATCTCCCCCGTCATGCAGTCTGCGAAGTGACTCCGCAGTGCTACCAATCCGGTTCCGCTATATGACCCGGGACCCGTACTGCCCATGCTGGTGCACGTTGTAGACGGCACATTGATGGAACAGCTGTCAGGCTAAGCCCACCGCTATATGAAGGCTGAAGGTAAACAGGGAAGACGCAAATATCTACGATACGGCAAAGCAACCTACTTGTCTACCCCACTTACGCCGCGATTGCAAACACCGGCCCTCCCCCGCGCGGAGGGGTGGGCGCCGGAGCGGGAGTGGGGCGGGCGGCGCGGTGGGCGGCCGGGCCGGTTCCCCGGATGGCCCCGTGATGGGGCTCACGATAACCTTGGGCTATCCCCAGAGATCGGAAAAGACCATCATGAACAACTCGCCGGACAACAACGATGTTGTCATCCTCGCCGCCGCCCGCACCCCGCAGGGCCGGCTGAACGGACAGCTGTCCAGTTTCACCGCCGTCGAGCTCGGCGCCCACGCCATCCGCGCGGCCCTCGCCGCCAGCGGGGTGGCCACCGATCAGGTGGATGCCGTGATCATGGGCCAGGTCCTGCAGGCCGGCGCCGGGCAGAACCCCGCCCGCCAGAGCGCCATCGGCGCCGGTGTGGGCTGGAACGTCCCCACGGTCACCATCAACAAGGTCTGCCTCTCCGGCCTGACGGCAGTGATCGACGCCGCCCGGATGATCCGCAGCGGCGACGCCACGGTGGTGGTGGCCGGCGGCCAGGAGTCGATGACCCGCGCACCGCACCTGCTGCCGGGCTCCCGCCAGGGCTGGACCTACGGCTCCATCCAGGCCCTCGACGCCGCCGCGCACGACGGCCTGACGGATGCGTTCGACGGCCAGTCCATGGGCCTCTCCACCGAGAGCAAGAACGTCACCCTGGGCATCGACCGGACCGCGCAGGACGAGGTGGCCGCCGCGTCGCACCAGCGGGCCGCCGCCGCCAGCAAGGATGGCGTGTTCGACGGCGAGATCGCGCCGATCAGCGTGAAGCAGCGCAAGGGTGAACCGGTAACGGTCAGCACGGACGAGGGGGTCCGGCCGGACACCTCCGTGGCGTCCCTCGCCGGGCTCCGCGCCGCCTTCGCGACCGACGGCACGATCACCGCCGGCAACTCCTCCCCGCTCTCCGACGGCGCCGCCGCCCTGGTGCTGACGTCCCGGTCCTACGCCGAGGAGCACGGCCTGGAGTACCTTGCGGTCGTGGGCGCGCCGGGCCAGGTGGCCGGGCCGGACAACTCGCTGCACTCCCAGCCCTCCAACGCCATCAAGATGGCCCTGCAGCGGGCCGGCTGGACGACAGCGGACCTGGACTTCATCGAGATCAACGAGGCGTTCGGCTCTGTGGCCGTGCAGTCCCTCAAGGATCTGGACTACCCGCTGGAGCAGTGCAACATCCACGGCGGCGCCATCGCGCTCGGCCACCCGATCGGCGCCTCAGGCGCGCGGCTGGCCCTGCACGCGGCGCACGAACTGAAGCGGCGCGGCTCCGGCAAGGCGGCGGTGTCCCTCTGCGGCGGCGGCGGACAGGGCGAGGCCCTGCTGCTGTACCGCGACTGATGACCGGTCCGGAGGAGGTCCCGGCGCCCGGTCTGGGCGCCGGGGACGGCCCCGTCGGCGGCGCCGGGCGCCGGCGGTTCCTGGCCGACGCCGCGGCCCGGGGCCTCAGTGTGGAGCTGGTGGAGCGGCAGGCGGCGCGCAGCCTCGAGGAGGCGGCCGCCATCCTGGGGATCACCCCCGCCGACATCGTCAAGTCGCTGGTGGTCAAGCACAAGGACGGCACCTTCCTCTTTGCCCTGGTCCCGGGCGACCGGCAGATCTCCTGGCCCAAGCTGCGCCAGGCCGTCGGGGTCAACAAACTCTCGCTCCCCAGTGCCGACGTCGCCCTCGACGCCACCGGCTACGAACGCGGCACCATCACTCCCCTGGGCAGCACCACGGCGTGGCCGGTCTACGCGGACAGCACGGTCGCCGGCCGGCGGATCTCGATGGGGGCCGGGGAGCACGGCTACAGCGCCTTCGTCGACGCCGACTCGCTGCTGGCAGCACTTGGCGCCGTCGTCACGGACATCACCGACCCGATGTCCTAGCCGCACCGGTCGAAGTAGCCGGCCCGGGTTAACACAGGAAAGGGGCCCCGGCGGCCCGCTCCCGGTTCGGGGGCGGGCCGCCGGGGCCCCGCGTCGTCCGTCGTCCCTAGGCTCCGGGACGGACCGCCGCGGCGGCCGTCAGGCGGTGACTGTCAGGGGCTGGTCGTTAACTGTCAGGCGCCAGTTCGACTGGCTGAATACCGCGGCGTCCAGGGTTCCCTGCGCCACCACGTAGTCGATGATCCGCTGCCGGATCTCCTGCTGGCTGTTCGAGAGCACCGGGGCGGTCTTTACCGCCGGGAAGTTGCCGCCGCCGCTCTGCCGGTAGTTGTTGATCGCCATGGCGAACTCCTTGCCCGCGGGCAGCGGGGCGCCGTCGTAGCTGAGGTTGCGGATCCGGTCCCCCACCGGCCGGGCGAGGTCGATCTCGTAGTTCAGCGGAGCGTCCAGGCCGTAGACAACGTCGTAGTTGTAGTCCGGGGTGCCGTTGGGGGCCAGCGCGGTGGCCGCGTTGGTGATTTGGTCCGCCCGCACACTGGTACCGGTGGCCGGCTTGAAGTACTGGGCCGACCACTCCAGGTAGTCCTTGACCTGCGCGCCGGTGACCTTGATGGCGAGCAAGGTGTTGTCGAAGATGTACAGCCCCGCCACGTCCCGGATGGTCAGCGGACCGGCCTTGACGTCCACCGACCGGGAGAACGCCGCGGCGATGGAGAGTACCGGGAGGCCGGCGGAGGGGCCGTTGGCGAGCTCGGCCTTGATGGTGCTGGCCTGGACGTAGTTGATGGCGTCGATCGCCGCGGAGTCGGACCAGCAGGCCGTCGCAGTGCTCAGCGGCGCGGTGCACGTGCCAATCACCTGGTTGACGTATTTGACGGTGGCGTCGTGGCCGGCCTGGACGGCGCCGACGACGGCGGGATCGGCGTCGACGGTCTTTGCGTCCAGGAGGTGGGCGTGCGCCGCGGCGACGCTCCACCGGCCCTGCTCCTTGCTCAGCTGCAGGTCGATCACGGCGACGCGCATGCCCCATTTGAGCGGCTCGGTGAGCAGCACCTGGCGGCCGGTGGCCTTGTTGGTCACGAAACGCTCCGGGATCTCCAGGTGGGCGTGGCCGACGAGGATCGCGTCGATGCCCGGGACCTCCTCGGCCAGCTGGGTGGAGGCATTCTCAGGGAACGGGAGGGCGTCACCGTAGGAGGAGCCCGGGGTGGCGCCCGAATGGCTGGAGACGATGACGACGTCGGCGCCGGCCGCCTTCATCTCGGGGATGACGGTTTTGGCTTCCTCGACGATGCCGTTGAAGTCCAGCTTGCCGTGGACGTTGTCGCGGTCCCATAGCGCACACCCGGGCGTGACGAAGCCGACCAGGCCCACGGTGACCCAGCCGCTCTCCGTCTTGACGCGCTTGAGCACGTAGGGCGTGAACGCCCGGCTGCCGCTGACGGCGTCGTGGACGTTGGCGCCCAGGAGCGGGAAGTCCAGCTGCTTCTCCCACGTCCGCAGGAGGGGGATGCCGTAGTTGAATTCGTGGTTGCCGAGGGCGACGGCGTCGTAGCCGACGGCGTTCATGGCCAGCGCCATGGGGTGCTTCACCTCGGTGGAGATCGGGTTGACCTTGGCGAAGTAGTAGGCCAGCGGGGTCCCCTGGATGGTGTCGCCCGAGTCGATGGTCAGCGTGTTGGCGGCCCCGCGCTCGGCGCGTACCGCCTTAATGAGGGTGGCGGCCTGGGCGATGCCGATCTTGTTCCCGGCGGTGTCCGCGTAGGGGGCGTTCTTGAAGTAGTCCCAGTTGAAGACGTTGTTGTGCAGGTCGGTGGTGCCCAGGACGGTCAGGGTGAACTGCTTCTTCGCAGCCCCCTGGCCGCCGGCGTCTGCCTGCGCGGCCGGGGCTCCGGCGACGGCGGCCGCCGCGGCACTGCCTCCGACGAAGGCTGCCGCGAGCATCGCGCGGCGGGACACGTGGGGGTTCGGATCGGTCATGGATGGACTCCTCGGGGTTGGCGGCCGATTGGCACAATGCCACAGTCTAGGCCGCCGGCACCCGGCTGAAAAGGAGAGGAGACGATCATTTTCCGAGCGTTTACCGGATGTTCTCTGCCCCGGAACGCAGGAAACCCCGCCCACCGGAGTGGACGGGGTTTCCCGGAGCTGAAAGGCGTGAGGCCTTCCGAAGAGCCGGTCGTTACTTGACGGTAACGGTGGCGCCGGCAGCCTCGAGCTGCTCCTTGGCCTTCTCGGCAGCTTCCTTGTTGGCGCCTTCGAGGACGGCCTTCGGGGCGCTGTCAACCAGGTCCTTGGCTTCCTTGAGGCCCAGGGAGGTGATGGCGCGAACTTCCTTGATCACTGCGATCTTCTTGTCGCCGGCAGCCTCGAGGATGACGTCGAAGTCAGTCTTCTCTTCGGCTTCCTCAGCGGCACCGCCACCGGCGGGGCCGGCGACAGCAACAGCAGCTGCGGTAACTTCGAAGGTCTCTTCGAAGAGCTTGACGAACTCGGAGAGCTCGATGATGGTCAGTTCCTTGAAAGCTTCAATGAGCTCTTCGTTGCTGAGCTTCGCCATGGTTTGGCGTCCTTCCTATAGTGGTGCTTGGCGGGCTTGGCCGTGCCGTCACACCGGAGTCTTGGGTGAGAGAGAGTTAGTTCTCTTCGGCGGCTGCGGCTTCGGCCGGAGCCTCGGCTTCTGCTGCGGGGGCTTCTTCAGCGGCGGGTGCTTCGGCTGCTGCCGGGGCACCGTTCTCTTCTTCAAGCTTGAGGCGCAGAGCGTCGATGATACGAGCGGCTGCGGCAGCAGGGGCCTTGAGGACGCCTGCGACCTTGGCGAGCTGGAGCTCGCGGGACTCGAGTGCTGCCAGGGCAGCAACTTCGGTGGCGTTCAGTGCCTTGCCCTCGAAGTAACCGGTCTTGATGACCAGCTGCTTGTTGGCCTTGGCAAAATCCGTCAGGCTCTTTGCAGCGGCAACTGCGTCACCCTTGATGAACGCGATTGCAGTGGGGCCGGCAAGCTGGCCGTCGAATGCTTCGACACCGGCTTCCTTGGCTGCAATGGCGGTCAGGGTGTTCTTGACGACCGAGAACTTGGTTTCCTGGCCGAGAGAAACACGCAGCTGCTTGAGCTGTGCAACGGTGAGCCCACGGTATTCGGTCAGGACAGCTGCGTTCGATTCCTTGAAATCGTTAGTGATCTCAGCTACTGCTGAAACCTTGCTAGGCGTTGCCATAACCCTCCTTCCGGGGATAAATGCCGGTGTGTCCGGGTCCCCTCAGGATCGCTAAAACTAAAAACGCCCCGCGCAGATGCACGGGGCTTGTCTCGACGCGGCGTGCCGCGGAGCTTTGCTTCGTTCACCTGCGCCGGCCGCCCTGCGTTGAGGGGCCTTCGTCCGGAAACCAACTTGAATCCCCCGCACACAACTGCAGAAGTGAGCGATGCTCAGGAGAGTGGATTTCCAACAACCGACGGTCTTTGGTTCTTCTAGGGTACGGGATGGGGGCGGGCCCCACCAAATCGGGGTCAGCTAGTGCTGGGCCGCAGGTCCGGGAGTTCCTTCTGCCACAGCCCGGTGACACCGGCCGTGGTGAAACCGAGCTTCTGGTTCACCGTGAGGAGGTAGCGGTTTTCCGGGGCGTTCCAGGTGTACAGCACCCGCGCGTCCGGGAACTGTTCTGACAGCCGTTCCATGTTGGCCAGTTTGATCAGCAGGCCCAGTTTATTGCCGCGGTGCTCGGCCAGCACCACGGTATCGTCCTGGAAGACGACGTCCGGGCGCAGTCCCAGGACACTGATGGTGGTCAGCCCCACCAGCGTGCCGCTGGCGATCTCCTCGACGGCGGTGACCACGGTCCGGCGGCCCTGCGCGATGGCGACGTCCTCGGTCTCGCGCAGGAGTTCGCCGTCGAACACCAGCGCGTCCTCTTCCTGCTCCGGCACCCCGCCGTCGCCCGCCCGGTTCTCCAGCAGGGCGACGGCCTCCAACCAGCGGTCGGGGCACCGGTCGGTCCAGTGGTGCAGGCGGTAGCGCCCGGCATTGGCCTCCTCTGCCTCGGCCTGCAGGTCCGCCACCAGCTGACTGTCGAGCGGCAGGGTGCAGGCGCTGAACTGTTCGATGTGCTGCAGCGTGTAGCCGGTGAGCCGGGCGAACTCCACCTCGCGGCTGTTCAGCGGGACGTACCCCAGGCCCGCCCCGGGGATCAGCTGGCCCGCCGACTGGTCCGCGAGCGTGACGCCGGGGTGGTTGGTGTCAATCAGGATGATCCGCCGGCCCTCGTCGCGGGCGAAGTGCTCGGCGGCCTCGAGCAGCTGGCGCCCAACGCCGTGACCCTGGAAGTCCGGGAGGATGTCCAAGGTGAACTCGGCCAGTTCCGTGTTGTCCGCGAGCGGCAGGGCGATGTCCACGGTCCCCACGATCCGTCCGTCCACCTTGGCCACCAGGATGACCTGGCGTTCATACGGGTCGGCCATTTCCAGCAGCTTCTCCTGAGGGGCATAGGCCAGGTCGTCGGTGCCCCAGGTCGCCATTCGGACCTTGCGTCCCACCTCGACTGCGGCGATGAAGTCCGCCGCGTCCTCCCCCTCCAACGAATCCGGGATCCAGAGCTGCTCGATCCGTACGTCGCCTGCCTGAGCGGTCATGTTCCCAGCCATTCTGCCGCCTTAGCCTGGCCCCGCTGGTGCCAGGCTTTGAGCGTCAGCATATGCCCGAAACCCCCTGCGTTCCATGCCCCGCCACGGGGATTTTTTGGCTGACGGTAGGACCGGGGGCGGCGCGGCCTACTCCCCCGCCAGGCCCGGCCCGGCGACGCGTTGCCACTCGCCGTCCCAGCCCGCGGGACGGAAGCCCAGGGCCTCGTTGATGGCGAGCATGTACCCGTTTTCGGCCGCGTTGAAGGTGGTGACGCGTTCGACGGCCGGGGCGGCCCCGGCGAGCCGGCGGAGGTTAGCGATCTTCACCCGCATGCCGAGGCGGTGTCCGCGGTGCGGGGCGGCGACGAGGGTGTCGTCCTGCTCGGCCAGCCAGGGTTTACCGGCAGGGAGTTCCAGCACCGAATAGGCGGCGAGGTCCCCGGTGTCCCGGTGCCGTGCGGCTGCCACCAGCGAGGTATTTCCGGCTTCCCGCCAGGTGTCCTCCACGTGCCGGACCCGCGCCGCGTCCCAGTGCTCCTCCTCGTAGCTGATGCCGCCGCTGGGGGCATCGGAGCTCATCCGGGACATCAGGTCGGCCAGCTGCGGCAGTAGCTCCTCCGGGCAGTGGTTCGTCCAGGTGAGGACGTCGTAGCCGCCGGCCTTCGCCAGGGCCTCGGATTCCAGCCGGTCCAACTCCGGGGCCGTGGCCGCAACGTCCAGGCTGCTGTAGCGCTCCACCTGTTCGAGCCGGTAGCCGGCGGCGGTGGCGAAGCGGACGCTGCGCGCCCCCGCCGGGAGGGCCCCGGTGCCGGTGGCGGGGCGCACCACGGCGCCGCCGTCGAGGTCGAAATCCGCACGGTGCTGGGTGGAGCCGAGGAACACGGACCGGTTCTCGGCGGCCGCGGCGGCTTCGGCGTGAGCCAGCAGGGCCCGTCCGATGCCGCGCCCGGTGTGGGCCTGCAGCACCGCGACCTGGATCCCGGCGCGGTCGAGGTTTTCGGTCAGGCCCAGCCGGACGCTGGCCCGGGCCACCATCCGGCCTTCGGACCGGACGACGAAGAGCCGGGTCCGGCCGTACCCGGTCTCCTGCCAGAAGCGCAGGCGGGCCAGGGCCGCCGTCGTCCGGTCGTGGTTGCCCCACGATTCGAGTGCCAGCACGTCGCAGAGTTCATTGAACTCCCGAAACTCCGCGGCGCCGTCGGCGTCGTCGTCGAGCGAGGCGGGGAGGCGCAGTTCGTCGATGCTGTGGGGTGCTGGATTCACCCGCACAGCCTAGCCGCGGTGCCGGCAACAGAAAAGACCGCCCCGCGGGTGCGGGACGGTCTTCGCTGGCGCCTGCCGCCGAGGGCGGCGTGGCGCGGGGTCCGGAAGCTTACGCTTCGGTCAGGACCTTGGTGACGTTCGGGTCAACCGAGATGCCGGGGCCGAAGGTGGTGGCCACGGTGGCCTTCTGGATGTAGCGGCCCTTGGAAGCGGACGGCTTGAGGCGCAGGACCTCTTCCAGTGCAGCGGCGTAGTTCTCGGCCAGCTTGACGGCGTCGAAGGAAACCTTGCCGATGATGAAGTGCAGGTTCGAGTGCTTGTCGACGCGGAAGTCGATCTTGCCGCCCTTGATGTCGTTGACAGCCTTGGTGACGTCAGCGGTCACGGTGCCGGTCTTCGGGTTCGGCATCAGGTTACGCGGACCCAGGACCTTACCGAGACGGCCAACCTTGCCCATGAGGTCAGGGGTGGCGACGGCGGCGTCGAAGTCGGTCCAGCCGCCGGAGATCTTCTCGATCAGGTCGTCGGAACCAACGAAGTCGGCGCCGGCTGCGATCGCGGCCTCGGCCTTGTCGCCGGTCGCGAAGACCAGGACGCGGGCGGTCTTACCGGTGCCGTGCGGCAGGTTGACCGTGCCGCGGACCATCTGGTCGGCCTTACGGGGATCGACGCCGAGGCGGAACGCGACCTCAACGGTGGCGTCGAACTTGGACGGGTTGGTGTCCTTGGCGAGGGTCACTGCCTCGAACGGCGCGTAGAACTTCTCCGCGTCGATCTTGGCGGCGGCTGCCTCATATGCTTTGCTGCGCTTTGCCATGCTGCTGTTTCTCCTTGTGCAGTTGTGGTCTGCGGACCGCGCTGGGCCCTGCCACAGTCGGATATATCCGGACGGCGTGTCCGGGGTTCCGATCTTTCGATAATTAGGGGGTGCCGGTTGCCCGACGGGTGCTGGTCACTGCCGTTCGCGGTGTTCCGCGGCGGTGCTCTCCCAGCGGGTGGGGGCTAGCCCTCGACGGTGATACCCATGGAGCGGGCGGTGCCGGCGATGATCTTCGCTGCGCCTTCGAGGCTGGTGGCGTTCAGGTCTTCCATCTTGGTGGAGGCGATCTCGTTGACCTGGGCCTGGGTCAGCTTGGCAACCTTGACGGTGTGCGGGGTAGCCGAACCCTTAGCGACGCCTGCAGCCTTCTTGATCAGCTCGGCGGCCGGCGGGGTCTTGGTGATGAACGTGAACGAGCGGTCCTCGTAAACGGTGATTTCAACCGGGATGACGTTGCCGCGCTGGGCTTCCGTTGCAGCGTTGTACGCCTTGCAGAATTCCATGATGTTGACACCGTGCTGGCCGAGCGCAGGACCGATCGGCGGGGCCGGGTTAGCGGCACCTGCCTGGATCTGCAGCTTGATGAGGCCGGTGACCTTCTTCTTGGGAGCCAATGTAGGGTCCTTCTCTCAATTTCGTCCTGGGACACAGGAGCGTGCCTCAGGTGGTTGGCCGCCATGGCGAGGCGGCCGGCCGCTCCGGGGCCGCAAAGCGGGCAGCCTGGAGCGAATTCTGTGATCGGTGCTAGATCTTGCTGACCTGGTTGAACGCCAGGGTGACCGGGGTTTCGCGCTCGAAGATGGAGACGAGGACCACCAGGGTCTGGGATTCGGGCTTGATCTCCGAGATCGTGGCGGGCAGGGTCTCGAACGGGCCCTCCTTGACGATGACGGACTCGCCAACCTCGAAGTCCACGGCAACCGGGGTCTGGTTCTGCTTGTTGACCGGCTTGCCCTTCTCGGCCTGCTCGCCCTCGAAGACGGGGGCCAGCATGGAGAAGACCTCGTCCAGGCGCAGCGGCACCGGGTTGTGGGCGTTGCCCACGAAGCCGGTCACGCCGGGGGTGTGGCGGACGGCGCCCCAGGAGGCGTCAGTCAGGTCCATGCGCACCAGCACGTAGCCGGGGATCCGGACGCGATTGATGATCTTGCGCTGGGCGTTCTTGATCTCGACGACTTCTTCCATCGGGACCTGGATTTCGAAGATGTAATCTTCCATGTCCAGAGTCTGGATGCGGGTCTCGAGGTTGGCCTTCACGCGGTTCTCGTAGCCGGCGTAGGAGTGGATGACGTACCAGTCACCTTCCTGGCGGCGCAGCTTGGCCTTGAACTCCTCGGCGGGGTCGGCTTCGGCCGCGGCGGCAGCGGCTGCCAGGGCGTCGCCTTCTTCCGCCTCGCCCTCGTCCTCGGAGCCGGCGGAAGCCTCGTCCACGGCGTCGTTCGCGTCAGCGTCGGCGGCGTCGTCGAATTCGGGCGCAGCAGCCGGAGCCTCGGACTCCTCCACGGCTTCCGCCGCGGCGTCCTGGCTCTTCTCCAGCTCAGTCTCAGTTACCTCGAGCTCCTGCTCAGACACTTGGTCTCCTGCTTCCTCATTGCCTAACATGCCTATTTAAATGACTCAATTCCGCACACCCCGTTACTGCCCCGATTTCCCGGGGCGGCACGCGGCCTGCGGACGGTCGCCTTAGCGGTCCGTGGGACCCGTTCCGCCGAAGACCCAGCCGACGCCGGTCCCGAAGGCCAGGTCCAGCAGGGTGACGACGACCATCATGATGACCACGAACACCAGCACCACGAGCGTGTAGTTGACCAGTTCCTTGCGGGTGGGCGCTACGACCTTCTTCAGTTCGCCGATGACCTGGCGGAAGAAGAGTGCGATCCGGGCGAAGAAGCCTGCCTTGGGGGCTTTCTTGGCGGGGCGGCCTTTGGAGCTGCTGGCAGCTGTTTCGGTCACCTGACCCTCACTCATCCTCGCGATGTCGGATACCCGGCTCCGGACTGAACCATGGTTGCTGCGCTGGTTCCGGTGCATTCCGGAACAGCTTGCGCAGGGCAGACAGGACTCGAACCTGCAACCTGCGGTTTTGGAGACCGCTGCGCTACCAATTGCGCCACTACCCTATGGATTAAAAACCGTGCCGGCGGCGGACTGAACAGGTTTCCCTGAGGCGCACGCCATCATCGTGTTTTCAATACCGGAGATCCATTCTACGCATGAACTACGTCCACGTCGAACCGGCTCTCTTGGCATCCCGGAGGATCCGGTGAACAGCATAGAGTAGATTCCGTCGAATCCCACATCCAGCCCCGTGCTGACGCGAAGAACGGACCCGCGATGCCTGCCGCCCGCATTTCCAAGCGCATTTCCGCCATAGCCGAATCCGCCACCCTGGCCGTCGATGCCAAGGCGAAGGCACTGAAGGCGGCTGGGCGTCCGGTCATCGGGTTCGGTGCCGGCGAGCCCGACTTCCCGACTCCGGGCTACATCGTGGATGCCGCCATCGAGGCTGCCCGCCAGCCCAAGTACCACCGTTATTCCCCCGCCGGCGGGCTCCCCGAGCTGAAGCAGGCGATCGCGGAGAAGACGTTCCGGGACTCCGGCTACAGGTGCGAAGCGTCGCAGGTCCTGGTGACCAACGGCGGCAAACAGGCCGTCTACAACACCTTCGCCACGCTGCTGGATCCGGGCGATGAGGTCATTGTCCCGGCACCCTTCTGGACCACCTACCCGGAAGCCATCCGGCTGGCCGGCGGCGTGCCGGTGGAGGTCTTCGCCGGGCCGGAGCAGGGTTACCTGGTGACCGTTGAGCAGCTCGAGGCAGCCGTCACGGACCGCACCAAGATCCTGCTGTTCGTCTCCCCCTCGAACCCCACGGGCGCCGTCTACTCCCCCGAGCAGGTCACGGCGATCGGCGAGTGGGCCGCGGCCAAGGGTCTGTGGGTGGTCACCGATGAGATCTACGAGCACCTGACCTACGACGGCGTGCCGTTCACCTCGATCGCCACGGCCGTGCCGGCCCTCGGGGACAAGGTGGTCATCCTCAACGGCGTCGCCAAGACCTACGCCATGACCGGCTGGCGGGTTGGATGGATGATCGGCCCGGCCGACGTCATCAAGGCCGCCACCAACCTGCAGTCCCACGCGACCTCCAACGTCTCCAACGTTCCGCAGATCGCGGCACTGGCAGCTGTCTCTGGTCCGCTGACCGCCGTCGAGGAAATGAAGGTGGCCTTCGACCGCCGCCGCAAGGCGATCGTCGCTGGGCTGAACGCGATCGAGGGCGTCGACTGCCCTACCCCCAAGGGCGCGTTCTACGTCTACGCGGACGTCCGCGCACTGCTGGGCAAGGAGTTCCCTACGGCGAACGGGCCGGTGGCGCCGTCGACGTCGGCCGAGCTCGCCGCGCTGATCCTCGACGAGGTCGAGGTGGCCGTGGTTCCCGGTGAGGCGTTCGGCCCCTCCGGCTACCTGCGCCTGTCCTACGCCCTCGGCGACGAGGACCTGGCCACCGGCGTCGGACGCCTGCAGGAATTCCTGGGCAAGGCCAAGTAACCGACGCTCCCTCACCTTCGGCAGCGAAACGAGCGACGCTCCCTCACATCCTTCCGGGACGTGAGGGAGCGTCCGCTTTACCCGGCTAAACGTGAGGGAGCATCGGTGTTAACCCGGCCGAACGTGAGGGAGCATCGGGTTTTATGTCACCGGATCTGAGGGAGGGTCAGAGCAGGCGGCGTTCGGCGGCCCAGCGGGTCAGTTCGTGCCGGCTGGAGAGCTGGAGCTTGCGGAGCACGGCCGAGACGTGGGTCTCCACGGTCTTGATGGAGATAAACAGTTCCTTGGCCACCTCCTTGTAGCTGTACCCTCGCGCGATCAGCCGCATCACCTCGAGTTCGCGGGCCGAGAGCCGGTCCAGCTCGTCGTCGGCGATGTCGGCGGGTGAGGTCCCGAAGGCGTCCAGCACGAAGCCGGCGAGCCGCGGGGAGAAGACCGCGTCCCCGCCCGCGACGCGGCGCACGGCGTTGCTGATCTCGGCGCCGGAGATGGACTTGGTGACGTAGCCGCGGGCCCCGGCACGGATCACGGAGACGACGTCCTCGGCGGCGTCGGAAACGCTCAGGGCCAAGAAGCGGGTGGTGCCCAGCAGTGCGGCGCAGCCGGCCAGGACGTCCCGGCCGCCGCCGCCGGTCCCGCCCGGCAGGTGCACGTCGAGCAGCACCACGTCCGGAAGGGCCTCGCCGATGACACGCACCGCGTCCTCGACGGTGGCGGCCTCCCCCACAACGGCGATCCCGGCGTCGAGGTCCGCCTTCAGGCCGGAACGGAAGATGGCGTGGTCGTCCACAATCACCACCCGGGTGGCGGGGACGGGGGCTCCCGCGGGCACTGGGCTGTCGGGCTGGCTGGTCATGGCGTGTCCTTCGTGGTGGTGCCGGCGGGTGTGGGCCGGGCTGGTTCGGGAGGCGTGGTGGTGGACGGCGGTGCGGGCGCGGCCGTGTCGGGGGCCAGGGGCAGGCTGAGCCGGACCTCGGTGCCGTCCGGGTTGCTGACGATCACGGCCGTTCCGCCGTGCCGCCGCATCCGCCCGATGATGGATTCGCGCACGCCCAGCCGGTCCGCGGGGATGGCGGCCGGGTCGAATCCCGGGCCGCGGTCCTTCACGAAGATTTCCGCGGCCCCGCCGGTGGCTTCGAGGTACACGGAGACGGGCCCCCCGCCGTGCCGTGCGGCGTTCAGCATGGCCTCCCGGGCGGCCATGACGAGGGCCTCCAGCCTTGCGGTCATGGCGCTGTCCCCGACACTGACGACGTCGACGGGCTGGCCCAGCGCGTCTTCCACCTCCGCGGCGGCGGCCTGAAGGGCATCCGAGAGCTGCCCCTCGTCACGTTCCGCGTTGCGGTACAGCCAGCCGCGGAGTTCGCGCTCCTGGGCCCGGGCGAGGCGGATGACGTCCTGTTCGTTGCCGGCCCGGCGCTGGATCAGCGCGAGGGTCTGCAGCACCGAGTCGTGCAGGTGGGCGGCGATCTCGGCCCTTTCCGTGGCGCGGACCCGGCCCTCCCGTTCGGTCTCGAGGTCGCGCCAGAACTTCAGCCCCCAGGGCAGCAGCACCAGCGCGACGCCGCCCAGGACCGCCACCGAGGCCAGGAGTGCCAGCCAGGTCTGCTGCCAGGATCCGGAGCCGGAAACCATCACCAGGACCCCGGCCACCACCAGCGCCAGGCCGGCCGCGAGCCGTGCCCAGCCGCCGGCCTGGTTTGCCTTGGCCTTGTCCATGATCCCGGTCCGGCGGGTCTCATCCAGTTGCATCCAGGCGATGGCGGCGCCGCCGAGGATCGCGGCCACGGGAATCAGGGTTCCCAGCGGGACGTCCAGTCCCAACAGCCGCGCCACCAGGATCCCGGCGGCCAGCAGCAGCCCGACGCCCAGGAGGATCTCCTTCCCGTAGGGCATGCCGGCAAGCCGGAAACGCCACGGCTCCCCGGCGGTGGCCGTGTTTCCTTGGGCGTCCGGGGATTGCACGGGGGCGCTCACGGCGGGGGCGATGGGCGACGCCGGAGGCCGGGCGTTGCGGCGGGCGCTCTCGTCCGCGGTCGGCACCATGATCCAGAGCCAGGCGTAGAACGCGACGCCGGCGCCGCCGGCGAACGCGGCCACCACCATCCCGGCGCGGATCATCTGCACGGGCCAGCCCAGGTGGCGGGCGAGCCCAGCGCAGACACCGGCGATCATGCGGTCGCCGCCGCGGGTCAGCGGTGGGCGGAGTGGCGCGGTGGTCATGGATCCATCCAAGCACGGCAGGGGCCTTCCGGAGGCGGTTCACGGCCCGAACCGGGGGCCGGTCAGGGACCGGTCAGGGGTTTCCCCAGTAGAGCGGACGGTCCCGCCGGCGGGAGGATCGAACTATGAACACGCACCCTGACCCCGATGAGGTCCCGGCCGCCGACAGCCAGCCGGACGGCCGTCCCGCCAGTGACCCGGCGGACAGCACGGCGGACGCCTCTGCGCCCTCGCCTTCCGGACCGTCGCAGGCTTCCTCGGCGGAACCGGACGGCGCGCCCCGGTATGCACCGCCGTCGTACACCCCGCCGCCCTACACCCCTCCCTCCGGTGGCACCCCGCCGTACACGCCGCCCCCGGGGCCGCCCTACGCCGGCGACCGCCGGCCGGCCGGGTCCCAGCAGAACTTCTTCGATTGGATCCGCAGCCACGGCATCCACCGGGGCCGCGAGCGTTGGGTGGCCGGTGTGGCCAGCGGCATCGCCCAGCGGTTGGGCGTCGATCCCCTGATTGTGCGCGGCATCCTTATCGTCCTGACGGTCTTCGCCGGCGTCGGAGTCCTGCTGTATGGGCTGGCCTGGGCCCTGCTGCCCGAACCCGACGGCCGGATCCACGTCCAGGAGGCGGCCGCCGGACGGTGGAGCACCGGTATGACCGGCGCGCTGATCACCACGCTGATCGGCTTCCCGAGTCTGGGCAACGGCGTCTGGGGCTGGGACCGGTACGGTTTCGGCGCCGTCGTGTGGACTGTCTTCTGGGTGGGCGGGGCGATCTACGCTTTCTACTACTTCTCCCAGCGGGGCAGGACGCGCCGGCCCGCCGAGACCCACGGCGCCGGGTTCCCGCCGCAGGGCCCAGCGGCAACCGGACCTGCTGCAACCGGCCCTGGATCGTCCGGTCCGGCACCGGCCGGGACCGGCACCCCGGCGGGTTCCCCGTCAGGCGGCACCCCGCCCGTGGGCACCTATCCGGCCGCCTCGTATCCCACCACGATCTACCCCACCGGGCCGGACTACACGGCGTCGCCCGCGGCCACCGCGCCGGGCTATACCGCAGGCCCGTCCGCATATGCGCCGGTACCCGCTCCGAAGGTCAGGTCCGCCGGTCCCGGCGCCCCCGCCGTCGCCGTCACGACCGGCCTCGCTCTTCTGGCGGGCGGCGGGCTAAAGGCTCTCGACGCCGTCCACGCAATCAACCTCGGACCGGCCGGCAACGCGGTGGTCTGGGCGGTGGGAGCCGCTGTCCTGGGCCTCGGCATCCTGGTCTGCGGCCTGCGCGGCCGTGGTGCCGGCATCCTCAGCTTCTTCGCCGTGGTGGCGCTGGTCACCGGGGCGGTCTACGGCCTGGTCCCGAACGCGGACCGGGCACGGTTCCAGAACGTCGACTGGGCGCCCACCACCATCGGGCAGGCCGCGGACGGCTTCGACATCACCGGCGGCAGCGGCACGGTGGACCTGACCCGGCTGGACCTGAACGCACCGCTAGGCTCCGACGTCGTGGTGCCTCTGGACGCGACCGCCAGCAACATCACCGTGCTGATTCCGCGTAACGTCCCCGTGCAGATCCGGGCGGACCTGACGATGGGAAACCTCAACGACTCCAACGGCAACCATGGCGGCATGACCAGCCAGCAGAGCGACTACAACACGGACGTCGCCGGGTCCCGCCTGGTCATCAAGGTCTCCGGCACCCTGAGCAACATCACCGTGAAGGAAGGGAACTGACATGAGCAGCTACGACCCGGGAACCACCCAAGACGGCACCCCGTTGGTCACGGAGAACGCACCCGCCAGCGAAGGCGCCCGGGTGGGGACGGTGGTGTGGGGGCTGATCGTGCTGGCCCTCGCCGCCCTGATCATCATTTCCCGCCTGGGCCTGGTGGTCCTGAACGGGACCTATGTCCTGATCGGCCTGATGATCGGGGCCGGCGCGGCCCTCGTGATCGGCGGCCTGGTCTCCGCCCGCAAGCGTGACAAAGCCACTACTACAAGGAAGTCTTAATCCATGGAAAAGTTCTTCAGCATTGTCCGGGGCCTCGGCCTGCGCCGGGGACCGCAGCGGTGGCTCGGCGGTGTCTGCGGCGGCATCGCGGCCAGGCTCAACGTGGACGTCGCCTACGTCCGGATCGCGTTCCTCCTCTTCGCCCTGCTGCCCGGCCCGGCCTTCGTGTTCTACCTGGCCGCCTGGGCCCTCCTCCCGGACCAGCAGAACGCCATCATCGCCCAGACGTTCCTGGAGCGCCGCGCGAACCGCCCCTGACCCCGGCTCATGATTGACGCTGCCCCCGCCACCGCCCGTGGCGGGGGCAGCGTGCGTCCGGGCCTCCGGAACCGGTTTGTGTCCTGCCCCACATCCCCGGCTAAACTTCTTGGTGAGCTCAGCGTGGCGCTCTGCCCGTACACCTTCAAACCAGGATTTGAGCCCAGACATGAAAATTGGAATCCTCACCAGCGGCGGCGACTGCCCCGGACTGAACGCCGTCATCCGTGGCGCCGTTCTCAAGGGCATCGCGGTCCACGGCCACGAGTTCGTGGGATTCCTGGACGGCTGGCGCGGCGTCGTCGAGGGCGACATCATCGAGATTCCCCGGACCATGGTCCGCGGCATCGCCAAGCAGGGCGGCACCATCCTGGGCACCTCCCGCACCAACCCGTTTGAAAACAACGGCGGCCCCGAGGTCATCAAGGCCCATATGGACCGGCTGGGCATCGACGCCATCATCGCGATCGGCGGCGAGGGCACCCTCGCGGCCGCCAAGCGCCTCACCGACGCCGGCCTCAAGATCGTCGGCGTCCCCAAGACCGTCGACAACGACCTCGACGCCACGGACTACACCTTCGGCTTCGACACCGCCGTCGAGATCGCCACCGAGGCGATCGACCGGCTGCGGACCACCGGTGAATCGCACCACCGCACCATGATCGCCGAGGTCATGGGCCGTCACGTGGGCTGGATCGCCCTGCACGCCGGCATGGCCTCCGGCGCCCACGCCATCCTCATCCCCGAGCAGCAGGCCTCCATGGAGCAGATCACCGAATGGGTGGTCTCCGCCCATGAGCGCGGCCGCGCACCCCTGGTGGTCGTTGCGGAGGGCTTCGTCCCCGAGGGCCAGGAATCGCCGCACTCCGAGCGCGGACTGGACACCTTTGGCCGTCCCCGGCTGGGCGGCATCGCCGAACTGTTGGCCCCCGAACTCGAGGCCCGCACCGGAATCGAAACCCGCGCCACGGTCCTCGGCCACATCCAGCGCGGCGGCGTTCCCACAGCCTTCGACCGGGTCCTCGCCACCCGGCTCGGCATGGCGGCCATCGACTCTGTGGTGGAGGAGCGCTGGGGCACCATGGTCTCGCTCAATGGCACGGACATCGTCCACGTCGGTTTCGAGGCGGCCCTGGGCAACCTCAAGAGCGTCCCGCAGCACCGCTACGAGGAAGCCGCCGTCCTCTTCGGCTAGGCCGCCGCAGCCGGGGTGGGCCGGCGCAGTTACCGGTCTGGGTAGGGTTGAACCATGACACTCACGCCCGGCTCCGCCGACATCATCCAGCTCGCGTGGGCCCGCCGTTTGGGGCTCGACGACGGCGCGTTCGCGGCCTCCGGCGGGCAGCGCGTCACACGCGTCGTCGACGACGCCCGGGCGCTGCAGTTCGTCCGGCTGTTCGGCGGTTCGGCCTTGGTGGGACCGGGTTGGGCGCTGGAAGCCGCCGAAGCCTACTCCGACGAGGAGCTGGCCCAGCACGTCACACTCCTGACGATCACCCGTGCCCGGGGCGGCCACGGCCTCGGCGCCGCAGCCCTCTTCTTCGCCGATGACCTGCCCCTGAGGCAGCCTGCCGAGGAGCTCACCGTCTCCCACGGCAACCCCGAGGCCATCGAGCTCGAGGGCCTGTGCCCGCCGGACGACGTCAACGAGGTGGGCTTGGCGGACCTGGAAAACCGGTTCACCATCATGCACGTCGAGGACGGCCACCGTTCCCCCGTGGCCTGCGGCGCCTACAGCGAGTGGGAGGGCATCTTGGCGCACCTTGGGGTCCTGGTGGCACCGGAGTGGCGCCGGCGCGGGCTCGGGACGCTGGCCGCGTCGATAGCCGCCCACGAGGCCCTCGCCTCAGGGTTGACCCTGCAGTGGCGTGCCGATGTCAGCAACAAGGGTTCGCTGGCCCTCGCCCGGAGCCTGGGCTTCACCGCCGGCGGAATCCAGACCAGCGTCCTGCTGGGCTAGAGCAGCCCCTGCGGCCCCGGCCCCTCAGGGCCGCTCGACGGGGCATCCCATCGAGCGGCCCGGGCGAATCGCCTTAGACCTGCCGGGCTTCCACGCCGTCGGCCACGGCGTCGCGGCCGCCGTCCGTCGCGGGCTCCGGAGCTGCGGACTCCGACGTCGGCTTGGACTCCGTTGCCGGAGCCGTCCACGGCTGGGTGACCTGGGGCTTGGCGAAGAACAGCGCCACGGCTGCACCGAGCAGGATGACGACGGCGGGCAGCAGGATGGACTGGCCCATCGCCGTCGAGAACCCCTCATGCAGCTGCGGCGGCAGCGCGCCGCCAAAGGCCATCGGGCTGGCGTTGCCGGCCGACCCCGGCGCGGCGGGAAGCTCTGCGGCCAGCCGGGACTGGATCAACACGGCAATCGCGGCGCTGCCCAGGACGGCGCCGATCTGGCGGGTCGTGTTGTAGACGCCGGAGCCGGCGCCGGCCTGCCGCGGCGGCAGGTTGCGGGTGGCGGTGGAGCTCAGCGGAGCCCAGATACCGGCGTTGGCGAAGCCGAGGACGGTGCTGGGCAGCAGGAACAGCCAGATGGGCGTGTCCGGGTGCATCAGCGAGGAGTTCCAGAAGAGGGCGACGGACATCAGGACCAGACCGGTGGCCGTGATGTACTTCGGGTTGACCCGGTCGATGATACGGCCCACCACCGGGGCAAGGCCGCCGGAGATAACGGCCATGGGCACCATCATCAGCGCCGACTGCGTGGGCGTGAGGCCGCGGACCACCTGGTAGTAGAAGATTAGGGGCAGGCCGAACCCGGTGACCGTGAAGCCAACCGAGGTGATGGCGATATTGGCCAGCGAGAAGTTGCGGTCCTTGAACAGGCCCAGCGGCAGGAGCGGCTCACCTTTGTTGAAGTGCTGCCAGAGGACGAAGCCCACGAGCACGATGATGCCGGCGATGATCAGGCCCCACACGGTGATCGGGCCGCTGATGGTGCCCCAGTTGTAGGTCTCGCCCTCCTGGATGCCGAACACGAGCAGGAACAGGCCGACGGCGCTGAGCAGGACGCCGGGGATGTCGAACTTGTGCGGGTGGGTGTCCAGCGCCGGGACGAACCGGGAGGCCAGCACGAAGCCGACGATCCCGACCGGAATGTTGATGAAGAAGATCCATTCCCAGCCAAGCCCGTCCACCAGCACGCCGCCCAGGATGGGGCCCACCAGGGTGGCGACGCCGGCGGTGGCGCCCCAGATGCCCATGGCGGCACCGCGGCGGTCCGGCGGGAAAATCCTGGTGATGACGGCCATGGTCTGCGGCGTCATCAGCGCGGCGCCGAGGCCCTGCAGCACGCGGGCTGCGATCAAGGTCTGGATGTCGCCGGAGAGCCCGCACCAGAGTGAGGCGAGCGTGAAGACCACCAGGCCGGTGAGGTAGAGCCGCTTCGGACCGAAGCGGTCGCCCAGGCGTCCGGTGATCAGCAGCGGAACCGCGTAGGCCAGCAGGTAGGCGCTGGTCACCCAGATCACCGAGTTGATGTCGGCGTTGAGTCCTTCCATGATCTTCGGGTTCGCCACCGAGACGATGGTGGTGTCGATCAGGATCATGAAGAACCCAATCACCAGGGACCAGAGGGCCGCCCAGGGCCGCGCTACGTTTTCCATCGGTTCTTCCTTTAGGTGCTTACTGCCGGGGTGAAGGTGGAGCGTTGAGACTACAGCCGGGGTGGGACAGCCAGGTCAGCGCAACAGGGCGAGGATCTCACTGCGCGCGAACATGGTGGCCGCGTCCCGGGCGGAGGGGCTGCCGGCGTCGGGGTCTGCGCCGGCGTCGACCAGCGCCTCGACAACATCGCGGTAACCCTTGAAGACGGCGCCGGCCAGCGGGGTCTGGCCGCGGTCGTTGGCGGTGTTGGCGTCCCCGCCTTGGCTCAGGATCAGCCGCACCGTCTCCGCGTGGCCGTGGTAGGCGGCCAGCATCAGGAGGGAATCGCCGGAGGCGGTGCTCAGCGTCGCGGGGGCGCCGGCGGAGAGGTACGCCGCCAGAAGCGGCGTGTCACCCTCCCGGGCGGCGTCGAAAAGCCGGTGCGCGAGGTCGACGGTGTCCGCGTCGGGGGCCTGCGTGGATGAATGCTGTTCGCCGGTCATCGGGGGCTCCTCAGGAATCCAGTCTGCCGGCCGACGACCTGGCCCGCGTCGGGCGCGACCACGAGTTCCTGGGCCGCGGGGTAGGTTTCGGTGCCGTCGGCGACCGTCAGGACCTGCGCCGGATCGGCGGAGCGCTTGATCACCGCGAGGGCCACCGGGCCCATTTCGTAGTGCTGGCCCACCGAAGTCACGGTGCCGATCTTCTTGTCCCCGGCGAGCACGTCACTGCCGACGGCGGGCAGCGTGTGCTGGGAGCCGTCGAGCTGGAGGAACACCAGGCGGCGGGGCGGGTGGCCGAGGTTGTGGACGCGGGCGACGGTTTCCTGGCCTTTGTAGCAGCCCTTGGCCAGGTGGACGGCCGTGCGGAGCAGGTCCAGCTCGTGCGGGATGGTCTTGTCGTCGGTCTCGGCACCCCAGCGCGGACGCCAGGCGGCGATGCGGAGCGCCTCGGCAGCGAGGGTGCCGGCGAGGGGGCGCTCCCCCACCGTGGCTTCCAGGTCCACTGCGGGGACCAGGTATTCGAACCACGGCCGCTCCAGCCCGGGGTGCTCCTGCTCGGCCACGACGGCGTAGGAGTACCCTCCGGCGCCGACGTGCGGCCACGGATCCTCCCAGACGGTCAGGCGGTCCCATTCGGGGACAGCCCGGGTGCTGCCCAGCACGGCCCAGTCCGCGGAGACGTCGGCGATCTCCACCCGGAGCATGAACTTCATCCGGTTCAGCCACTCCGCCAGCGGGGCGGCCTCCGCGGCCTCGACGATCATCCAGGTGGTGGCGCCGTCGTCGACGACGCGGGCGTCGAACTCGATCCGGCCCTGCACGCTGAGCAGCAGCAGCTCGGTGGACTGGCCCGGGGGCAGTGCCGTGACCTGCTGCGAGGACAGGGTGTTGAGCCAGCTCAGGCGGTCGGGTCCGGTGACCGTGACCACCCCGCGGTGGGAGAGGTCGACGACGGCGGTGCCGGCCGCCAGGGCGCGCTGCTCACGCAGGGGCTCGCCGTAGTGGGCGGCCACGCCGGCGTCGGGTCCGGCGGCCTCCACGGCTCCGGGGCGCGACAGCAAAGGGCTCTTGGTGCTCATATGAAGTAGAAGTCCTCTGTCCTCAGCGGTATTCCGGATTTTCGAAGCCAAAACGGGTGCCCGATTTCCAGGCCTCGGGCAGGTTGCCGTAGGCCGGGATCCCGCCGGCGTCCTTGAGCATCCGGGCCAGGTGCAAAAGGTTCCAGGTCATGAAGGTGGCGTTGCGGTTGGTGAAGTCGTTCTCCGGCCCGCCGGAGCCCTCATCGAGGTAGCTGGGGCCGGGTCCCACGGCGCCGATCCAGCCGGCGTCGGCCTGGGGCGGGATGGTAAACCCGATGTGCTGCAGGCTGTAGAGCACGTTCATGGCGCAATGTTTGATGCCGTCCTCGTTGCCGGTGATGAGGCACCCGCCGACCTTGGGGTAGAACGCCCACTGGCCCCGGGAGTTCAGTTCGCCGGAGTGGGCGTAGAGGCGTTCGATGAGTTTCTTGGTCTGCGAGGAGTTGTCGCCCAGCCAGATGGGGCCGGCGACGACGACAATGTCCGCGTCCCGCACCGCCGGGTACAGCTCCGGCCACGCGTCGGTGGACCAGCCGTGCTCGCGCATGTCCGGATACACGCCGCTGGCGATGTCGTGATCGACGGTCCGGATGACCCGGGTGGTGACGCCCTGCTTCTCCATGATCCGGCGGCTGATCTGGATCAGCCCGTCCGTGTTGGAGGTCTCGGGCGACTTCTTCAGTGTGCCGTTGAAGAAGACGGCGGAGAGGTCGTCGTAGCGGCGCTTGCCGGCTTCGCTGGTCTGCGGATCATTCATGGCACTGCTCCCTTTGTTGGCACTGCTCCCCGCGTTCGATGCGGACTTATGGAAAGCCGGCGGCGGGGAGCGGTCCCGGGCAGCTGCGCTGTCAGCCGACCTTGCTGAGAATGGCGGAGGCGTGGGCTTCCAGGCCGCTGCCGCCGTCGCCGGCCTGGCTCTTGCCGGCTGCAACGTCCCACCGCCAGAGGAGGTTCCCGTCCACCAGCCCGAAGATGCGGGTGGCCGCGGTGTAGTCCTTGGAGTGGCTGCCGCGCATCACCAGGTCCGTGCTGAGTTGGATCTGCGGTCCCTTGATCTGGCCGTAGTACAGCTCGGAGATGCCGCCCGGGTGGGCGATGGAGACGGAGATGTCGAACCCGCCGTCGGCGTTGCGGAGCTCTTCGACCTCTTCGGCGCTCTTGAACACGGGGACGATGTCGGCCGGGATCAGGCCGGGACCGCCGTCCTCCTCGCGCTGCTTCCGGTCGAGGGCCCAGAAGCCGGTCTCCACCGTCAGCGGGCGCAGCTTGGTGCCCTCGTCGTCGGTCAGCCACGATTCGGCCCTGTACTGCAGGTAGGGCAGGCCGTTGTGGGTGAAGGAGACGTGCTGCAGGAAGTGCTCGGAATCCTCGTCCCCGGCGCCGAGCCGGCCGCGGCCCTCCCACTCACCAATGAGCCAGGACAGCGGAACGATTTCGGGGGTCAGATCGGTCGGGATCTCAATGGGCACGGCGATGACCTCTAAAGCGACGGTTTCCGGGCGGTTGCGGGGTGGTGGTTACTTCTGGCCCTTGAAGAGGCGGTAGACCACGAAACCGGCGAACCAGGCCATGGACAGGCCGGCCACGGCAAGCAGGACAAGGAAGAAGATTTCAAATGCAAGTACGGACATGATGACATCCTAACGCGTTAGTGGATGAGGAGTTTATCGATGAAGTAGGCCAGGGATCCGACGGCGGAGACCGGTCCCAGCCCCATTCCGAGGACCGCGGCGAGGTTCAGGGTTTCGCCGCGGATGATCACGAGGCGGCGGAAGCTGACCAGCACGGCGCCGACGACTATTCCAACCAGTGCCGCGGGCACCACGGCGATGTTCGAGATCGCCAGGCCCGCGAGCGGCCCGGCGAGGCCGGCCCCGACGATGCCCAGGGGCGCCACCACCCGATCCGGCCAGCGGATCAGCCCGGCCGCGAGCGCGATCGCCGCGCTGATGGCGGCGATGAGCAGCATCTCCTTGACCCCGTTGAACCGGGAGCAAGCGATCCAGCCGGCGCCAAGGCAGGAAAGCAGGACCCCGGCGCAGGAGCCCAGGGTCGATTCGAGCCGCTGCGCCTGGCCGGTGCCGCGGATCAACTGCATGACGAACACCGCCATCACGCCGGCGGCGACGAAGGCCGGGGTCCAGGCCAGGAAGGCCGGACCCGGCAGGTAGGTTGCGGCCACCGCAGAGCCGATCCCCGGCAGCCCGATCAGCGCGGCGAGGGTTTTCTTGGCCGGGATACCCAGGAAATGCGGCCAGCCGAAGCCCACGAGGGCGGCGGTCAGCACGGCGACGGCCAGCAGGACCTCCGGGGTGGAGTAGGCTCCGGCGACGATCGCGGCGAGCCCGGCCAGGCCGATAACACCGACGCTCCAGGACTTCATGCGCTTCTTCCCAATGCGGTTCTCCCCCGTGCGGCTCTGTTGACTGCCGTGTTGGCTGCTCTGTGGACTGCGGTTCTTCCCGCGGCGGTTCTCCGGTCAATCCTGCCCTATATGAACGTTTTGTGTCGCAGCAGCGGGCGCGGCAGGCCGCGAAACCGTGCCGGTTGGAGGGCGTTTGGGTATACTCAGAGCCTCAGCTACGCTCCCCCGGCCGGCCCACCCAGGGCTGCACCAGACTTCAAGCAGGGCTCCCCACACCGGAGCCCGGACCGGGAGTCCAGTACCGGCCGGTGAAAGCCCGGCACAAACGCCCAACGATGCGCGGACACCCCTTGGAGGAACCATGTCGCACATCCTGTTATTGACGAACAGCACCGGCTCATCGGTGGACGTCCTGCCTGCGCTTGAGTTGCTCAACCACCGGGTCCACATCCTGCCGGCTGAGCCCACGGCACTGCTCGAGACCGACCCGTGCGACATCGTCCTGCTCGACGCGCGCAAGGACCTGGTGGGCGCCCGCTCGCTGACCCAGCTGCTGAAGGCTACCGGCCTCAGCGCCCCGCTCATGCTGATCCTCACCGAGGGCGGCATGGCCGCCGTCTCCTCCGCGTGGGCCGTCGACGACATCCTGCTCGAGTCCGCCGGCCCGGCCGAGGTTGAGGCCAGGATCCGGCTCGGCATTGCCCGCGCGATGCCGGACCAGGACGACACCCCCACCGAGATCCGGGCCGCCGGCGTCGTGATTGACGAGGCCAGCTACACCGCCCGGGTCAACGGCGCCGTGCTGAACCTGACGTTCAAGGAATTCGAACTGCTGAAGTATCTGGCCCAGCACCCCGGACGCGTGTTCACCCGCCAGCAGTTGCTCACCGAGGTCTGGGGCTACGACTACTACGGCGGCACCCGCACCGTCGATGTGCACGTCCGGCGCCTGCGCGCCAAGCTGGGCGCGGACCACGAAAACCTGATCAGCACGGTACGCAACGTCGGCTACCGGCTCACGCTGGCCCGGCAGCCGGACGAAGAACTCTCCGAGGCTTAGCCCCTCGGCGCGGCGGAGACTCCCCGATATAAACCGCAAAACACAGGAAAGGCCCCGGACCATCAGGTCCGGGGCCTTTCCTATGCGCCGTACGGCGCTTTGGTGGAGGACATACGGGTCGAACGTATCGAGGCCACCCCACTGGTGGATCCCCCTCACATTCCGAAACAGCGATCTGAACAACCTATCCCTGCGCCGGATGAGTTACCGACTATACGCATCCGGCGGCGAAGCATCAAATCCGGCCGATACCCCCTCCCCGGGCCCGGGGACGTATAGCCTTGCACCATGAGTCCCGCGCACCCGGAAAACTGGCCCGTACTCACCCTGCAGGGAGCTGTCGACGAGCAGCTGCTGCGCGATGTCAGGACGCTGGTGGCCGCCGCGGAGGAATCCGACGGCAACCCGCCCCTGTCCGAGCAGACGCTGGTCACCCTGCGCGCTGCGGACGCCGGCCCGCATTCGGTGATGACCCTGGCGCTTTACTCCCCCGACTATTCCAGCAAGGCGAGGGACGCCGACGTCGCCGCCCCGCCGGCTGCCGGCACACCCGCCGGTCCGCACGGCAACGACCTGGCCGGCGTCGCCGTCGTGATCGGGGAGCCGGAGGACGGCGCGGTGCTGGAGGTGGCGGTGCACCCCAGCTACCGCAACCAGGGCGTGGCGGACCGTCTGGTCAGCGAACTGCAGCGCGTCCGCGGCTTCGATGGCCTGAAGGCGTGGTCGCACGGCAACCACGAGGCTGCGGCGGATCTTGCCGCCCGGTACGGGTACGTGCCCGTCCGGGAACTGTGGAAGATGCGGCTGGCCACGGCAGCCTCGGACCTGCCCGATGTGCCGCTGCCGGAGGGCGTGACCCTCCGCAGCTTCGAGCCGGGACGGGACGAGGAGGCCTGGCTGGCGGTGAACCGTGCCGCGTTCGTCCACCACCCCGAACAGGGCGCCATGACCCGCGCCGACCTGGACGCCCGGATGGCCGAGGACTGGTTCAGCCCCGAGGGATTCCTGCTCGCCGAAGATGCCTCGGGACGGCTGCTGGGCTTCCACTGGACCAAGATCCACCCCCGGCACGGCGACCACCCCGCGATCGGCGAGGTCTACGTCGTCGGCGTCGCCCCGGAGGCCCAGGGCACCGGACTGGGCAAGGCCCTCACCGTCGCCGGGATCCGGCACCTCCAGCGTCAGGGCCTGCACGCGGTGATGCTGTACGTCGACGGCGACAACATCCCCGCCGTCGCGCTCTACCGCCGGCTCGGCTTCACCCGCTGGGACATGGACGTCATGTACGCCCCGCGGACCGCCGGCTAAGCCGCACCACGGCCGCCGGACCGGGCGTCAAACGGGCTCACCGGGGTGCGAATCCTTGTAAGGTTGAAGCTACATCGCGCCAGCATTAGGAGAGACCATGCAACGGGACCAAGCCGGGACGGCCACGTCTGAGGCCGGAACGCAGAACAGCTCCTCCCGGCCGGCGCGGGCCCGGTTCGGCTCCTCCGAAGTTCCCGCCTCGCGCGCCACCCAGGACCGGATCGACATCCCGGAGTTCGCCCCGAACCTCGAACCCGAGGGCGACATCAGCCCGGACCGATTCCTGGACCGCGAGCTGAGCTGGCTGGCCTTCAACGCCCGCGTCCTGGAACTGGCCGAGGATCCGAACCTGCACCTGCTGGAGCGGGTCAGCTTCCTGTCCATCTTCGCCTCCAACCTGGACGAGTTCTTCATGGTCCGGGTGGCCGGCCTCAAGCGCCGCATCGCCACCGGACTCGCCGTGCCGTCCCCCGCAGGGCTGAGCCCCATGCAGGTCCTGGAACAGATCGGCGAGGAGGCGCACCGCCTGCAGCAGCGCCACGCCCGGGTCTGGGCCGAGCAGATCCGCCCGGCACTGGCCTACGAGCACATCCACCTGATGCACTGGGACGAGCTGGACGACCAGGCCAAGGACCAGCTCAGCGCCATGTTCGCCGAGAAGGTCTTCCCGATCCTGACGCCGCTGGCCGTGGACCCCGCGCACCCGTTCCCCTACATTTCCGGGCTCTCCCTGAACCTCGCCGTCGTGGTCCGCAACCCGGTCAGCGACAAGGAACTCTTCGCCCGCGTCAAGGTCCCCGACCAGCTGCCGCGACTGATCTCCATCGATGGCCCGCGCGCCGGGTCCGTGCCCGGCCGGGTGGCCCGTTTCATCGCACTCGAGGAAGTCATCGCCGTCCACCTGGACCAGCTGTTCGCCGGCATGGAGGTGCTGGAGCACCACACCTTCCGCGTGACCCGCAACGAGGACGTCGAGGTCGAAGAGGACGACGCCGAGAACCTGCTGCAGGCGCTGGAAAAGGAACTGCTGCGCCGCCGCTTCGGCCCGCCCGTCCGGCTGGAACTCACCAACGACATCAACCCCAACATTCGGGCGCTGCTGATCCGTGAGCTGGGCGTCGAGGAATCCGAGGTGTACTCGGTCCCCGCGCCGCTGGACCTGCGCGGCCTCTCCGTCGTCGCCGGGATCGACCGGGCGGACCTGCACTACCCCAAGCACGTCCCGCACACCTCCCGCTACCTGAACGAGTCCGAGACCTCGAAGGCGGCCAACGTCTTCGCGGCGATGCGCCGCCGGGACATCCTGCTGCACCACCCGTACGACTCGTTCTCCACCTCGGTCCAGGCGTTCCTGGAGCAGGCCGCCGCGGACCCCAAGGTCCAGGCCATCAAGCAGACCCTGTACCGCACCTCCGGTGACTCGCCGATCGTCGACGCCCTGATCGACGCCGCCGAGGCGGGCAAGCAGGTCCTGGCCCTGGTGGAGATCAAGGCCCGCTTCGATGAGCAGGCCAACATCTCCTGGGCCCGGAAGCTCGAGCAGGCCGGCGTGCACGTGGTTTACGGCATCGTGGGCCTGAAAACCCACTGCAAGCTCTCCCTGGTGGTGCGCCAGGAAGTGGACGGGCTGCGCCGCTACTGCCACATCGGCACTGGCAACTACCACCCCCGCACCGCCCGCTACTACGAGGACCTGGGCCTGCTGACCGCCAACGAGCAGGTGGGCGAGGACCTGTCCCGGCTGTTCAACCAGCTCTCCGGCTACGCTCCCAAGTCCACGTTCAAGCGGCTGCTCGTGGCGCCGCGGTCCGTCCGGTCCGGCCTGATTGACCGGATTGAAACCGAGATCCGCAACGCCCGGGCCGGCATCGCCTCCCGGGTGCAGATCAAGGTCAACTCCATGGTCGACGAGGCCATCATCGACTCCCTCTACCGGGCCTCGCAGGCCGGCGTGAAGGTGGACGTGATCGTCCGCGGCATCTGCTCGCTGCGGCCGGGCGTGCCGGGCCTGAGCGAGAACATCACGGTCCGCTCCATTTTGGGCCGGTTCCTGGAACACTCGCGCGTCTTCGCCTTCGCGAACGCCGGGGACCCCGTGGTCTACATCGGCTCCGCGGACATGATGCACCGCAACCTGGACCGCCGGGTCGAGGCCCTGGTCCAGCTCTCCAGCAGCGACGACGTCACCTACGTGCTGGACATGCTCCGCCGGTACATGGATCCCGCGACGGCAAGCTGGCACCTGGACCGCAGCGGCGAATGGTCCCGCCACCACCTCGCCGAGGACGGCACCGAACTGCAGGACGTCCAATCCTGGCTGCTCGCGTCCCGTTCCCGGCAGCGCCCGGCGAGCCTGCGCTAGGGCCGCCGGTAGTGAACAGCGACGCGCTGGCAGCCGACCAGACCGAGCATGCCGGCGAAACGATCGCCGTCGTCGCCGCCGGGGCCCTGCCCTGGCGGGTGAAGAAGGACAAGCTGGAGGTCCTGCTGATCCACCGGCCCCGCTACGACGACTGGTCCTGGCCCAAGGGAAAACTGGATCCGGGCGAAACGGTTCCCGAGTGCGCGGCGCGGGAGGTCTCCGAGGAAATCGGCCTGCGGGCGCCGCTGGGCATCCCCCTGCCGCCGATCCACTACCGGGTCAACGCCGGGCTGAAGGTGGTGCACTACTGGGCGGTCGACGTCGACGGCGCTCCCCTGCACCCGGACGGCAAGGAAGTGGACAGTGTCCTCTGGTGCGCGCCGGAGAAGGCCGCCCGCCTGCTCACCAATCCCTCCGACCGCGCCCCGCTGGACGCCCTGGTGGCAGCCCACGAGCGGCACGAGCTGGAGACCTGGCCCCTTGTGGTGATCCGACACGCCAAGGCCAAGCCCCGCTCCTCCTGGTCCAAGGCTGAGGGCGACCGTCCGCTGGCCGCCACCGGGACCCGCCAGGCCCAGGCCGTGGGCCGGCTGTTGCAGGCGTGGCGCCCTTCCCGGGTGGTCACCAGCCCGTGGCTGCGCTGCGTCGCCACCGTCGCGCCCTACGCCAAGGCCGTGGAGGCCAAGGTCAAGCTGCACGATTCGCTCACCGAACACCTGCACAGCCGCAGCCCGCACAAGACTGCCAACGTGGTGGAGGGCCTGTTCGACAAGGAACGGCCGGTGGCGCTGTGCACGCACCGCCCGGCGCTCCCCACCGTGTTCGCGCAGCTGGGCAAGCACATGAACTCCCGGCTCCGCGCCCTGCTGCCGGAGTCGGATCCGTATCTTGCGCCGGGCGAACTCGTGGTCTGCCACGTCTCGCGGGCCAAGGGCAAGGTCATCGCCGTGGAGCAGTTCCGCCCGTTCGACGACTAGGTCCTTGACCCCGGTTCCCCGCCCAGCTAGTTTGTATCAACTGCTTGATACAAACTAGGCGGATCATTGGGGGATCTTATGCCGGGCCTTCTGTACGTGCCATCGATGCTGGTGGTGGGGCTCTCGCTGGGCGCCATGGTGGTGTACATCGTGCTCCGTTGGGTGAGCCACGATCCCGCCACCGGAACGTCGGCCGCATCGCTGTCCAATCATGCGCTCTGGGTGGGGATCATCGGCTGGGTTGCCAGCTCGCTTCAGGGCGCGATGAACCTTGGCATCATCCCGGCCAATCCCTCGGCGGCGCCCTATCCCAGGGGTACAGAGGCCGTCGTTCTAGCCCTGGCCTGGCCGGTCCTGGGCTGCCTCGCGGTGCACGCCGTGGGCCAGCTCAGCTACCCCGGGCCCCAGCAGGCGCGACGGCGGACGGTGCTCTCCGTTCGGCGGATCCGGGATTTCCTGCCGCGCCGCCTGGCGCTGGTGACGGGCGGGATTTTCGTAGCGGCCGGCGCGTTGATCGCCGTCGTCGCGATGCTGCCGGGCTTCGACGCCGTCCCGGCCGTCACCGTGAACGACGGATCCGTCCCCCTGCTCCTGGGGGGCCGCGACGGGCGCATCCCCGGAGTGGAACTGGCCGCCTGGCTCGGCGCGGCCCTGGTGGTCCTGGCCGGCGGCACTGTGCTGGTGCTCCTTCTCATCGCCGGCCGCCGTCAGCTGGAGGCCCTCGACGCCGCGGACAATGCGACGCTGCGCAGCATCGCCATGAACCGCCTGCTCAGAACCGTCGCCACCATCGCCGCGGGCCTGGGCGTCATCGCGGGCAACTACGCGACACACCCGGATCCGGCCGCCGTTTCCACGGGGTGGGTCAATCCGGCCGGACTGGCCGGCATGGCGGTGTTGCTGGTGATGTTCTGCTGGCGGCCGCCCACGCTGGCGGCGTCGCTGCTCGGACCCGATAACCGTCCGGTTGAGGGGCTGCGATCCGGCCAGCATCCGGCGGCGCGATTGCTGTCCTCGCTCGGACCGCTCCACGCCGCTGCTGCCGGGTTGCCGCTGGTGGTGGGGGCATTCGTCCTCTCCGGTCCGGCTGCCGAAACCTTCGAGCTGGGCTGGGCCGTCTTCGCCACCGTCGCCGCGGTTGCCTCATCGGCCGGCCTGGCCGCCGGGGAGCTGGTGCTCCGGCACAACTACGGCGACGCCGGAGTCCCCCGCAGCCAGCCGCGCCGGACCGTCGGCCCGGCGATGCTGACCACGGCAGTCCTGGCGCTCGTCGCATTCCTGCTGGCCTTGGCAATCACGGCCATCGGTCAGAGTTCACTCGGCGGTGCGGCGGACTGGCTGCCCATCGCGGGGCTGGCGGCTGTCGGTGCGGCCGCCTCCCTGCCGGTCGCACTTCTCGCCCGGTTCCGGCGAAGCGTCCCCAACGGGCCGGACGCAGCGCTCCGGGCCGTCACCGTGCACCGGGCCGTGAGGACCCTGTCGTCGCTCCTCGCCGCGTTGACCGCCGCCTTGCTGATGACCCAAACCCCGGCATGGGCTGCGGTCTTCGCGCCGGCCGGGACCGGAGTGCCTTTCGGGTACTCCGTCGGTGAGTGGTGGCCCGCATCCCTGGCGGGAGTCGTCTTCGTTGCTGCCGCCATCGTCATCGCCATCGTGCCCGTCCGTCTTCCGCACCGAGGTTTCGTACGTCCCACCCCACAGCCGGCCGCATGACCGCAGGACTTTCCATCGATCTCCGCTCGGCAGTTCCCCCGTTCGAACAAATCCGGGCGCAAATTGCGGCGTTGATCTCCGCCGGTGCACTCGAGCCGGGGGCACACCTCCCGACCGTGCGGCGGCTGGCGGCGGACCTGGGCATCGCCGCGGGTACGGTCGCCCGGGCGTACCGGGAATTGGAGCACGCCGGCCTGGTCGAGACGGGCCGCCGGAAGGGGACGACGGTGGCAACCTCACTGCCACCGGGGGCCAGCCCGGGAGGCGCCGGCGTCGAGGTGGAGCAGGCTGCCGACCGCCTCATCGCCGCTGCCCGTTCTGCCCATCTGGACGATGCGGCAGTCCTCGAGCTGGTGCGGGGCCGGCTGTCCGGCACCTTCGACTAGGATTGACCGCCGGACACCGCCGCAGGACTCCGGTCAGTAGACTGGTGGGGTGAGCATCCCAACGCCCTACGAAGACCTGCTTCGCGACGTCCTGGAGCACGGCACCCACAAGTCCGACCGCACGGGGACCGGCACCAGCAGCGCCTTCGGCCGACAGCTGCGCTTCGACCTCGCCGACAGCTTCCCGCTGATCACCACCAAGCGGGTGCACTTCAAGTCGATCGCCGCCGAGCTGCTCTGGTTCCTTCGCGGCGACAGCAACGTGAAGTGGCTGCAGGAGCAGGGCGTCACCATCTGGAACGAATGGGCCGACGCCGACGGCGAGCTGGGCCCGGTTTATGGCGTGCAGTGGCGGTCCTGGCCCACGCCCGAGGGCGGCCACATCGACCAGATCGCCGAACTCATTGACAACCTCAAGAGCAACCCGGACTCCCGCCGGCACATCGTCTCCGCCTGGAACGTCTCGGAGCTCAAGAACATGGCGCTGCCGCCCTGCCACGCGTTCTTCCAGTTCTACGTGGCTGACGGCAAGCTCTCCTGCCAGCTGTACCAGCGTTCGGCCGACCTCTTCCTCGGTGTCCCGTTCAACATCGCCTCCTACGCCCTGCTGACCCTCATGGTGGCCCAGCAGACCGGGCTGGAACCCGGCGAGTTCGTCTGGACAGGCGGTGACGTCCACATCTACGACAACCACGTGGACCAGGTCCGCACCCAGCTGGAACGCGAACCGTACGAGTACCCGACGCTGAAGCTCACCCGCACCCCGGCGTCGATCTTCGACTACACCCTTGAGGACTTCGAGGTTGTCGGCTACCGGCACCACCCCACGATCAAGGCCCCGATCGCCGTATGAGCACCGATCCCCAGCAGGGCAACTCGGCGGCTGCCCCCGCGGAGCCCGGCGGCTTCACCGACCAGCTGCACGACAGCCTCACCGGCCTGGGCCTGGTGTGGGCACAGACCAGCACCGGAGTGATCGGCCAGGGCGGCACCATGCCGTGGGAGCTGCCCGAGGACATGCGGCACTTCAGCCGGCTCACCACCGGACACCCGGTCATCATGGGGCGGAAGACCTGGCAGTCCTTCCCCGCGAAGTTCCGCCCCCTTCCCGGCCGGGCCAACATCGTCATCACCAGGCAAGACGGCTGGGGCGACACCCCCGAGGCGGAGGGCGCCCTGGCCGTGGCATCCCTCGATGAGGCCCTGCTGGAATCCCAGTTCGCCCCCGGCCCGGAGATGGTCTGGGTGATTGGCGGCGGCGAGATCTACGCGCAGGCCCTGGACCTGGCCGACGTCGCCGTCGTCACCACCATCGACACCGCAGCCGAAGGCGACACCTTCGCCCCCGAGCTCGGCTACGAATGGCGCACGGAAACCAATTACCCGGCCGACGGCTGGCTCACCGCCGCCAACGGCACCCGCTACCGGATCACCCTCTGGCGCCGTACGGAGGCCAAATAATGCTGCGTAAACCCGAAACCCTGTTCGTCCTGGGCTACATGCTCCTGCCCCTGCTGGCGCTGCTGTCCGCCATCGTGGGACTGACCATGATCCTGGGCGGCAACAAGATCGCCGGGGCGATCGTGCTGGTGATCGTCACTCAGGTGTTCGCCTTCGGCGCCATGTTCGCGCTGCGGCGGCGCAAGAGCGCCCTGCTGGCCGACGACGGCGAGTAGCGGGCGCCCTCGTCCCGGCGGACCCGGATGGGGAGAGCACCCCATCGCGGCCTGCCGGCAACCGGGTTAGATTGGGGCGGTCCGGTTCACGGGTCCCCTCGCTGAGGTGGACAGCGGCCGGTGGAATACGTGGGAGTGCGGCAGCGGCACAGTAGGCTGGTGCCCGACAAAGGGGGATGTACATCGTGGCAGGTAACGTGTGGGGCGCCGACGTCGCCCAGCTGCGCATGCTGGCGCAAAGCTTCGGACAGACCTCGGAGACGCTGCTGCAGCAGTCGACGGCCCTGACGGCGGCCATCAACAACAACACGTCGTGGAAGGGTGCGGACAGCGCGCGCTTCACCTCGGAGTGGAACGGCAGCCACCGCGCCCTGATCCAGCAGACCGCCCGGGCGCTCAAGCAGCAGTCCAAGCAGTTGCTGACGCAGGCCGACGAGCAGGAGAAGGCCAGTAACGCCAAGGCCGGGTCCGGCGGCGGACCACTGGGTCCGCTCGGCCACGGTTCCGGCCCTGGGGCGTGGGCTGTGGCCGGAGGCATCCTCGCCGGCGGCGCCGCGGGACTCAAGACGTTCATGGGAATCCAGAAGAACATCAAGACCCCGCTCACCTTGGCCAAGACCGTCGGGCAGTACGGCTGGGTACTGAAGAACCAGCGCGCCGAACTGGTGAACGCCCTCTTCACCAAGGGCAGGCACCGGCTGGGCGGGCCGGGCTTCGAGATCCGCAACCTCTGGCAGACCACAGCGGGCAACAAGACCCTTGAAGGGCTGCTCAAGGATTCCTCCAAGGCCAGCCGCACCCTCAACGCGATCGACAAGGCCTCGGACGCGGCGTCGCTGAAGAACCTCAACAACTTCATCAAGCCGTTGGACAAGCTCGGCGGTTTCATCGCGGAGAAGCCCTGGCTCGGCAAGGGCACGAGCCTGGAGTGGCTCGGCAAGTCCGGCATCGCCCGCGGCCTGGGTTGGGCCGGCGTCGGCTTCAACACGTATGACTCGGTCGCCAAGTTCGCCGACGGCGACATCAAGGGGGGCGCGGCCAGCGCCGGCAAAGCCCTTCTCGGCGTCGGCTGCTTCCTTCCCCCGCCCGCCGGCACCGTTTGCCAGGTGGCCAGCGTGGGAATCGCGGTCTACGAGAACTGGGACACCATCACCAGCGTGGGTAAGGACATCGGTGAGGGTGTGGTCAATGCCGTGAAGGACCCCGGCAAGTTTGTCAGCGACACCGCCAACAACGTCAAGAATGCAGGAAAGTCCGTGGCCAAGTTCTTCGGCTTTGGAGATTAGGAGACCTAGATGACCGTCCAGCACGAAACGACCCAGGAACCGCGCCTCGGCGTCGACGTCATCGGTTTCGGGGTGGGCGAACTCGCCTACCTCCTCAACGTTTTCGAGGGACCTTCCCGTGACCGTTCCGTCAGCGTCTTCCGCGCCGAGGAACTCGTCGAGGACTCCACGCTGAACACGGCCGGCGCATCCTCCCTGCTGGCCCGGGACCTGGCCGTCGTCTCTGACGACGACCAGGTCGGCGTCAAGGGCGTCGCCGCCGCCGTCGCAACGGCCATGGGCCATGCGACGCGCTGGACCGAGATGTCCCTCCTGACCGAGGACAGCATGGACAACGTGGTGCTTATCGAAGCACCGGAGGTAGCCCTCATGCTGCAGCCTCGCGCCCTGGGGACCTGGTTTGCGTTCGCGCAGGATCCCACCATCGGCTCCGCGGAGGCCATCCTGCGGGTGCTCCGCCAGCACGTCGAGGAACACCCGGGCGGCACGGCCTACCTGGTCTTCAAGACGTTGCAGGAGGAGAAGCACCTGCTGGTCCGCCGCGACGGCAGCGACTGGGCCACCGGCGTTCCGGACTTCGCCACCGACGAGGTTGCAGAGAGCGCCCCGCTGGACGACGCCGGGCTGCTGGCCGGCATTGAGGAGTCCCGTGGCGAGGCGTAGCCGGGATGTCCCGCAGGAACCGGGATACACGCCGTCGCCTGCGCCGAAGGAACCCGTGAGGCACCGCCTTGCCGAAAATGGTGAGATCGTCGCCTATACCGACGAGGAATACGGGGTCCGCAAGGACGACGGCCTCGGCGTCATCAAGCCCGTGAACTCCTCCGGTGGGCTGTTGTTCCTGTCCCTGCTGATGACGGCGCTGTTCGGGCTGATGCTTTACGCGGTTGTCCAGATGGCCCTGACGGACCAGTGGCACATCATGGGCGAGATCTGGTGGATGTACGTATTGGTGCTGTTTCCGCTCTTTGCCGGCTGGGCCGGCTTCATCAAGGAACGCAAGGCCGAGAAGCTCCGCAAGGCCCGTGACCTGCCCCGGCCGGCCGAATAGTCGATTACGCCGCAACCGTCCGGCTGTGGCGTAACCGACTGCGGCTCCGGCGGCGTGAAGTCTAAACTGGCCCAATGACTACAGCAGCTTCCCCGACCGTCGGACTGGTCGGATGGCGCGGCATGGTCGGCTCCGTCCTGATGCAGCGCATGCAGGACGAGGGCGACTTCGCCGCCATCAACCCGGTCTTCTTCTCCACCTCCAACGCGGGCGGTGCAGCCCCGGACATCGCCGGTGCCGCGTCCGGGAAGCTGGAGGACGCCTACGACGTCGAGACCCTCGCGAAGCTGCCGATCATCGTCACCGCCCAGGGCGGCGACTACACAAAGCAGGTCCACGGCGAGCTGCGCAGCCGCGGCTGGGACGGCCTCTGGATCGACGCCGCCTCCACCCTGCGGATGAGCGAGGACTCGATCATCGTCCTCGACCCGATCAACCGCGACGTCATCGACGCCGGCCTGGACGGCGGGGTCAAGGACTTCATCGGCGGAAACTGCACGGTATCCTGCATGCTCATGGGCCTGGGCGGCCTGTTCACCAACGGCCTGGTCGAGTGGGGAACCTCCATGACCTACCAGGCGGCCTCCGGCGGCGGCGCCCGGCACATGCGTGAACTGCTCAGCCAGTTCGGCACGCTCAACGCCGAGGTCAGCACGGAACTGGACGACCCGGCGTCGGCCATCCTCGAGATCGACCGCAAGGTCCTGGCCCACCAGCGCACCGACATCGACGCCACCCAGTTCGGCGTGCCGCTGGCCGGCTCGTTGATCCCGTGGATCGATGCGGACCTGGGCAACGGCCAGTCCAAGGAGGAGTGGAAGGCCGGCGTGGAGACCAATAAGATCCTCGGCACCTCCGCCGCGGACCGGGTGATCATGGACGGCCTCTGTGTCCGGATCGGCGCCATGCGCTCCCACTCGCAGGCCCTGACCCTGAAGCTCCGCGAGGATCTCTCCGTCGCCGAGATCGAGAAGCTGCTGGACGCGGACAACGAGTGGGCCACCGTGGTGCCCAACACCAAAGAAGCGTCCATGGCTGACCTGACCCCCGTGGCGGCGTCCGGCACGCTAAATATTCCGGTGGGACGGATCCGCAAGCTGGAGATGGGCCCCGAGTACATCAGCGCCTTTACCGTGGGTGACCAGCTTCTCTGGGGCGCGGCCGAACCGCTGCGCCGCATGCTCAAGATCGCCACCGGCACCCTCTGACGCCGGGGGCTACAGCCCCAGGAACCGCCGGTACTCCGCGGCCCGCAGCTCGAACGATTGCCGGGCGGCGGGCCGCAGTCCGTCCCGGGTCTCGAAGGGTTCGGCGACGACGTCGACGCCTTGGTTCCGGCCCCGACGCGCCGTGGCGCTCCACGTCCCGACCACCTGCCCGCCGGCCACGATGGTCTTCTTGAAGACACCGTTGCCGCCCGGCACGATCTTGTCAGCATGGTCGGCCGGGAGGACGCCGGACCGGTCCGTGTAGCCGAGCACGAACTCGTCGAACCCCGGCAGGGCCAGCACGGAGCGGCCGCCGGGCACACCCTCGGCCAGCAGCGCCGCGGTTTCCGGGGCCAGCCAGTACCGGTTCCCCTCGAACTCCAGCTCCGCCAGTTGGTCCTTGATCTGCGCCAGAGCGGCGCGGGTCTCGGTGAGCGGAATCCCGGACCACCAGGCGAAATCCCGTTCCGTGGCCGGGCCGTGGCTGCGCAGGTAGCGCAGCAGCCATTCGGCCGTCCCCTCCGCCCGGTCCAGGGTCCGCGACGCCGTGATCCAGTCATCGAAGGCGACCACCAGCTGCTGGTTGCCCGCCAGTGGCCCCAGGACCAGCAGGCGCAGCTGGCAGAGGGCCGCGAGCAGGTGGATGCCGCGCTGCCCGGCCGGGGATTGGCCCGCCTGATCAAACGCCTCGAACAGCTCCGCCCGGCTGATTGCGGCACCCCCGGCGACCCGTTGCAGCGCGGCGTCCGCGGCGGCGTCGATGTCCGCGCTGGTGATCTCCAGTTGCCGGTGCCGTGCGCCCAGGCTCCGGAGCAGCCGGCCGGAGGTGATCTGCAGGATCCAGCCCAGGTCCTCGGGAGCGAGCAGGTGAAGAGTGCCGCGCATCGGCCAGGACCGGACCACCTCGCCGCGGTCCAGGGCGCCGCGCACGTCGGCCAACGCAGCCCCGGGGACCCGCACGCCTACGGCCCAGAGCGCGGCCGGCAGGTCCTGGGCCTGCATCGCCGTCATGGTCCGCACCGCCTCCGGAACCGAAGCGAAGCCCGCCCCGACCAGTCCCTGCGACACGAGCCGGAGCCGCCCCAGCAGAGGACGGGTCAGGCGCGGACCGGCGGGTTTCATGGCACCATCCTAGGGCCGCCCTCCGTCCGCCCGCGGGAACATGCGGAACCCCCGGAGCCCTCCCAGCGTCCGCCCAGCCGGAGTCCTTAAACTGGATCAATGACATTGGGAGACGTGTGGCCCCGGCTGCGGCCGCTGTGCCGGAGGCTGGCCCTGCTGGGCTGGGCCGCCAGCGCGGTGGGCATGGCCGCGGGACTCGCCGTCGCCATCGCCAGCGGCACCCGCCTCTCCCCCCTGATGACGACGTTCCAGACCGTCTCCGTGGCCGCCATGGCCATCGCCGTCGTGAGCTTCGCGACCGCCGCCACCCTGCAGCCCCGCCGGACCCCCAGGGAGCAGGAGCGCCGGAACCTGGAGCTGGACCCGGGCGCCGCGTTCCCCGCCACGGTGCAAAGCCTGCTGCTGGGGTCCCTGGCCCTGCTGGCCGGAGCGGTGGCGTTCGCGTGCGCCGGGCTGATGCTGCGCAGCGGCCCGAGCGTGCAGTCCGTGGCCTTCTGCCAGGTGTTTCTCCTGGGCGCGGCCGCCTCCGGCTTCACGTTCATGCTCTTCACCAAGGTGGTCCCGCGGCGGGGACGAAACTAGTCCGCTGCTGACGTGGCCCGGCCCCTACCGTAGGCTGGTCCGATGACTGTGGGGAGTTTACTTGGCGGGGTGGGACGCGTCCGCCTCTTGTGGCTGTCGCTGGCCACCCTTGCCGTCGCAGCAGGAACCGCCGCGACGGCGGGAGCCCTGGGCCAGGAGGCGAGCGGACGCGACCCGGAGCCCTATCTCATCTGGGGAATCCTGGGGTTGGCCGGCGGGTACGCCTCGCTCTCGGCCGGAGGCCGGGCGGTCGCTGCGGCGCCTGGGAAGGTTAGGCTGCTGCGCGGCTGGCGTGAGCATCCCCGTTCGGTCCACGTGCTGGTGGTGCTGACCGCCCTGGGCACGGCGGCATCCATCGCTGCCATGGTGCTGGGCTTGAACCATGCTTTCGGCGGGATACGGGCCAGCACACTTTCCGCGGCCGTCTATTACCCCACCATGGCGCTGGCGGGCTGGGCGCACGCGCTGGCGGCGTCGGCGCTGAAGACCCGCGCACGGCAGGAAGAACCCGCCCAGGATCCCGTGGGCTAGAGTTCGACGCCGATCAGCAGCGGTTCGGGATGCAGCTCGATGCCGAACCGGTCTGCGACGCCGCTGCGCACCTCGCGGGCGATGGCCAGCACATCATCGGTGCTGGCGCCGCCGCGGTTGGTGATGGCGAGGGTGTGCTTCGTGGACAGGGAGGCCCGGCCGCCGGACACGCTGTCCGGTTCAAGGCCAAAGCCCTTGCCGAAGCCGGCCCGGTCGATCAGCCAGGCCGCGGAAAGCTTGACCATGCCTTCGGCGCCCGCGGGGAACCGGGGCGCGTCGGCCGGCAGCCGGTCCGCGGTCTCGGCCGGCACGATCGGGTTGGTGAAGAATGACCCGGTGGAGTATGTATCGCGGTCCTCGGCGTCCCAGACCATGCCTTTGGAGGCCCGGAGCCGCAACACCTCGCGGCGGACGTCGTTGGAGTAGGCCCGCTGGCCGACCTCGACGCCGAGGGCCCGGGCCAGCTCGGCGTAGCGGATGGGGGCGCTCATGCGTCCCAACGGAAGCTGGAATTCGACCGTGAGGACCACGTAGCGGGGTGAACCGCTGACGGTGGTTTGCTTCAGGATCGAGTCGCGGTAGCCGAACTTCAGTTCGGAATTGGTGAAGGTCTGCACGGCGTTCCGCTGCCGGTCCCAGGTGCGGACCGCGGCGATGGTCTGGGACACGTCAGCCCCGTAGGCGCCGACGTTCTGGACCGGGGTGCCGCCGGTGGCGCCGGGGATGCCGGAGAGCGCCTCGATGCCCGACCAGGCGTGCCTGACGGCGTGTTCCACCAGGGCGTCCCAGTTATGACCGGCCTGGACCACGACGGCGACGCCGCCGCAGGAGTCCTCGGCGTTCACGGTGAACCCCTCCGAGGCGATCTTCACCACAGTGCCGGCGAACCCGCCGTCGGCTACCAAGAGGTTCGAGCCGCCGCCGAGGATCAGCACCTGCTCCCCCGCGGCGTCGGCGGTGCGGACGGCGTCGATGATCTCCGCCTCGGTCCGGGCCTCCACATAGCGGGCGGCGGGACCGCCGACGCCGGCGGTGGTCAGGGAGGAAAGCAGAGTCTGGGTCACCCCTCCAGCCTAGCCGCGTTCGGCGGCCCCTCCGAAAGCCGGGGCGCCCGACCCGGGAGGCAGGCCGGCACCCGCGTGGGAATGCGGCCTGGCACCGGACCGGAGGGCCAGGAGTCAGGCGGCCTTCCGCGCCACCGGGGAGAGCAGGAAACTGACCACCAGCATCACCATCACGGCCAGCAGGGAGTGCAGGATTCCCACGTGCTCGGCCAGCAGTCCCAGCAGCGGCGGTCCGCAGAGGAATGCGCCGTAGCCGATGGTGGACACCACGGAAACCCGCGCCGCGGCGCGCACGGGATCGTCGGCCGCAGCAGACATCCCCACCGGGAAGCCCAGGGACGCGCCGAGTCCCCAGAACGCGAGGGCCACGTAGGCCAGCCACGGCACCGGGGCGAAGACGAACAGGGCGAGGCCGCCAACGGCCAGCACGGCGCACCAGCGCATCACCGGGACCCGGCCGAAGCGGTCCAGCGCCACGGTTCCGGCGAACCGGCCCACGGTCATGAAGGTGACAAACAATCCGTACCCGGCGGCCCCGGCGGCCTGCGTCTGGCCGTGGCCGTCGGCCAGCGCCAGCGCCACCCAGTCCCCCGCGGCCCCCTCGGCGAGGGCCAGGCCGAGGACCAGCACACCCAGCAGCAGGGTCCTGCGGTCGCGCCAGGCCTGCGCGATCTGGCGTTTGTTGTCCAGGGGCGCGGCCGCGTCCTGGGAGGCGTGGCTGATCACGGGGATGGGCCCGGTGGACGGGTCCTCGAAGGTATCGGGGCCAGCGGGGGTGAAGGGTTCGTCGGCGGTCACAGGGGTGACGTCAGCGCGGAACCAGGTTGCGGCCGTAGCCACGGATCCGGCGACGAGGGCGCCGACGGCGGCCAGGTGCCAGGCGACCGGGATCCCGGCGCCGGCGGCCCACGCTCCTGCGCCGGCCCCCGCGACCGTTCCGAGGCTGAAGGCGCCGTGCAGGCGCGGCATGATGTGCCGGCGCACAGCCCGCTCGACGGCGGCCCCCTCGACGTTGGAGGCGGTGTTCCAGCTGGCGGTGCCCAGGCCCACCACCACCAGCCCGGCCGCGACCGCGAGCGGGCTGACCAGGACGGAGGTGCCGATGCCGGCGATCACCAGCCCGGTGCCCACCATGATGCTGCCGATCCGGATGGTCTGCTTGGACCCGAAGTGCAGCACGATCAGCCCGGACGCGGATACGGAGACGAAGGACCCCAGCGTCATGCAGAGCAGGAGCAGGCCCACGGTGCCGGGAGTCAGGTCCAGCCCGTCACGGATGGCGGGGATGCGGGACACCCAGCTGGCGAAGGCGACGCCGCTGAAGGCGTACGCCGCGACCACCGCGTTGCGCCACCGGGTGATCTCGGTGGCCTGCGGGGTTCCGACCGTCACGGCAGCGCCATCGGGTCAGGCCACCTTGACGACGGCCTGGGCCTTCATCAGGACCTTCTGGCCGCCCGAGGCGACGGTGAGGTCCACGCGTGCGGTGCCCGCCTCGGCGTCGAGCGCGCCGATGACGGCAGCGACCTCGATCACGGCGCCGGCGTCGGGCGTTCCGGTGGTGTCCGCGACGGGGACGGGCTTGCTGAAGCGGGTCTGGAAGTCCACGACGGCGGCGGGGTCGCCGGCCCAGTCGGTGACGAGCTGGACGGCCGCGCCCATGGTGAACATGCCGTGCGCGATCACGCCGGGCAGGCCGACACCGGTGGCGAAGGCCTCGTTCCAGTGGATGGGGTTGAAGTCTCCGGAGGCGCCGGCGTACTTGACCAGGTCCGTGCGGGTGACCTCGATGGTGCGGCTGCCCAGGTCCTGGCCGACCGTGAGTTCTGTGAAAGTGGGGGTCATGGTTACTGTCCCTCTCCGCGGACCAGGATGGACGAGGTGGTGGTGGCGACCGGGACGCGCTGCCCGGAATCCGTTCCGGCGTCGTCGCCGGTGACGGCGAAGATTTCGGCGCGGGTGGTGATCATGGCCCCTCCGCCCATGGCGCGGACGCCGTCGACGTGCAGCTCGGCTACGAGCCGGTCCCCTGCGGTGATGGGGCGGTGGTGGACGAAGCGCTGGTCCGCGTGGACCACGCGGGAAAAGTCGATGCCGGAGGCAGGGTCCGCGATCAGCTGGGCGTCGGCGCGCTGGGCGACGATGATGGCGAAGGTGGGCGGTGCCACCAGGTCCGCGTGGCCCAGCGACCGGGCAGCCTCGACGTCGAAGTGGGCGGGGTGGGCGGCCTTAACGGCGCGCGCGAATTCGCGGATCTTATCCCGGCCGACGTCGTAAACCTCTGCGGCAGGGTAGCTGCGTCCCTGCAGGTCCGGATTAATAGTCATGAGTCCAGCCTAGCGGCCGCTACCGCTGGAGTTTTTTGCGGATCGCCTGGCCGCGGACCACCATGCCGGCGATGTGCAGGATGAGGCCGGCGCCGATCACGCCGAGGGCGGCGAAGGACAGCGCCTGGTTGCCGGTGGAGTTGCCGATCAGCGTGAGGACGATGCCGGCGGCGATCAGTCCCATGGCGCCGAAGACGAGCACCTTGTAGCGGGTCGGCGCGGTGGCCCAGAATTCGTTCAGCACCCTGCCATTCTACGGGGCCGGACCGGGCGGCCCGCCCCGGTTTGGAAGCTCCGGCTCAGAAGAGCGACTCCTGGACCGCCGGCACCTCGGAGTGGTGCTCCCCGGTTTCCAGCAGGCGTCCCTTCAGGTCTCCGAGGTTGACGACGAACTCCGGCCCGTTGTCCATCAGGCCGGCGAGGGCGATCCCGCCGCTCAGGGACCGGATGGTGAAGCCGTGGGCGTCGGCGGCGAGGGGGTGCGGGTACGGGTGCCGGGGGCTGTGGCCGCAGGCCAGGTCCGCCAGCGCAGGCCGGGCCCAGGGTTCGTCCACCACTTCGTACCCGTCGCCGCCGGCCACACTCAGCAGCGCCCTGGCCCGTTGAGCTTCCTCGGCGTTGCGGGCATCGATCTCGGCCGCGGGGCGCGGGTCGGCCAGGCCGGCGGCTTTGGCGGCGGACCGGATCTGTTGGGGCAGGCCGGCGTCCCGGGTGACCAGGTCCTCGAGCAGCCGGACGATCCGGCCGTCGTCGGCCCGGGCAATGTACCGTGCCGCCACGGCGCCCTGTTCGGCGAGCCGGTGCCATTTCCGGAGCGCGGAGGCCGTGCCCACCTTGGTGGCGCCGTGGGCGAAGGAGGCGACGTAGAGCCAGTGCGGCTGCATCAGGTAGGCCCGCAGGCCGGGCGGCGGGACGTGGCCGCCGCGGTGGAAGTCGTGGATCAGGCGGGAATCGTCCGCCGCGAAGCAGGGGCCGCACTGGTTCCCGCGCTCGGCGTGAGCGTTCCGTGGGCAGGGGATGTGGTCCCGCTCGGCCGGGCCGTGCACCCTGTGGTGGCCCAGGCAGTGTTTGCCGGGGACGGAGATCCGGAACCCGAGCCGGGTTCCGGCGTCGAGCTCCACATCCCGGAAGCCGCCCGCGGCGTCCTGGACGCGCAGGGCGGCGCGGGGATTCTCCGGTTGATCCCAAAAGACCCCGTGAACCAGCTCGTTGGCATGGATCACGGGGTCTCCTGACGGGTCGGGCGCCGCTACAGGGCCGGCTGCACCCCAAAGGCTACCGCGAGCTTCATGATCTTCTCGGCGCGGCCCAGGCGCGGCAGGTCGGAACCGTCGCGGATGACGCGGCCGTTGGCCTCGAAGTCGGCCATGAAGTCCGTGGCCCAGGCGACGTCTGACGGCGTCGGGCTGATGACCTCGTTGATGACGTGGGTCTGGTCGATGGCCAGGCACAGCTTGCCGGTCATACCCATCATCACGGTGATGCCGGTCTGCTCGCGCAGGATCGGGTGGTTGGTACCCACCGTGGGGCCGTCGATGGGGCCGGGCAGGTTGCCGACGCGGCTGGCGACGACGAGCTTGGCGCGCGGGTAGGCCATGGCCTCCGGGGTGGCGGCCATGCCGGTGTCGCGGCGGAAGTCACCGGAGCCAAAAGCGAGGCGGAACGCGCCTTGGGCCTTGGCGATGTGGTTGGCTTCCTCGATGCCGACGGCGGACTCAACCAGCGGGATGACGGGGGTCTTGCCGTCCATGCGGTGGAAGCTCTCGGTGACCTGGTCCGCGGACTCGGTCTTGGCCAGCATCACGCCGAGCAGTCCGGGGGTGCCGCGGAGGCCGGCGAGGTCGTCGGCCCAGAACGGGCTGGTGGCGTCGTTGATCCGGACCCAGGCGTTGCCGCCCGCGGTCAGCCAGTCGACGACGTGCTGCCGGGCCTGGTCCTTCTGGGAGGGGTCCACCGCGTCTTCGATGTCCAGGATGATCGCGTCGGCGCGGGACTCCGAGGATTCGGTGAACAGCTCCGGCTTCATGGCGTTGACCAGCAGCCAGGAGCGGGCGATCTCGGCCGGGACATTGCGTTGGGGCCGGACAATCCCGGCGGTGGTCGTAGAGGTCATGCCTCTACGCTAGCCGCCCGGAACGTCCGGCCGCCAAGTAATACCCCGGTTCCGGGCGACCATTACGACCAAAATCACGTTCCCGCCGCCCACGGGCCGTCAGATGGGGCTTGTAAGAGCCTCGCCTGCCGGCCCGTGGGATGGGTTAGGGGATGTTGCTGCCGCGGGCGGTGATCCAGAGCCGGTACCACTCGGGCCGGGTCATGGCCGCGGCCACGTCCGCCGCACCGGCGCAGGCGCGGATCCGCTCCGGGTTGGCGCTGCCGATCACCGGAGAGATGCCGGCCGGATGCTTCATCAGCCAGCCGAGCACCACGGCTTCGCCGGTGGTGCCCTTCTCCGCCGCCATCGCGGCGACGAGTTCCGCCGTCGCGCTTGCGGCGGCATCCCCACCGCCGGCCGCCCCGGTATACCGGCCCTGGGCCAGCGCTCCGTAGGCCTGCAGCCCGATGCCACGGCGGACGCAGTGCTCCACGGTGCCGTGCGGAAAGCTGTAGTCCGTGCCGTCGGCATGGTTCACCAGGACCGTGCTCTCCAGCCAGGCCCGGGCCCCGAGACTCATCTCCAACTGGTTGGCCACGACGGGCGCCTCCACCCGGTCCTGCAGAAGCTCGATCTGCGCCGCGGACATGTTGGACACGCCAACCGCGCGGACCTTTCCCTCGGCCATGAGGCGGCCGACGGCGGAGGCCACCTCGGCCGGATCCAGCAGGGGATCCGGCCGGTGCAGCATCAGCACGTCCACGTAGTCCGTCTTGAGCCGGGCAAGGCTGCCGTTGACGCGTTCCAGGATCGCCTCGCCGCTCAGGTCGTAGTAGGCGTCGAGTCCGTTCTCACCCAGCCGGATCCCGCACTTGGTCTGCAGCCGGATCCGCTCGCGCAGGCCCGGCGTCCGTGCCAGCACCTCGCCGAACACCGCCTCGGCCTTGCCGCTGCGGTAGATGTCGGCATGGTCGAACAGGGTGATGCCGGCCTCCAGAGCGGCATCAACCGCGGCCGCCGCCTGATCGACGTCGGCTGCCGTGTACGGCTCCGCCGACCAGCTGCCGCCCAGGCCCATGCAGCCATAAATCAGTTCCTGGACAGGGTTCAGTTCCTTGACGGGGGGCACTTCTTCGGCACTCACCGCAGCCAGACGGTGGTGTTGCCGGGCAGCCGGCCGCCGTCGAGGGGTCCGCTGCTGATCAGGACCTCACCGGCGGGCAGGTCGACGGCGTCGGAGCCGAAGTTCGTCACCGACTGCCAGCCGTCGTGCCGGCGGAAGTGCAAGACACCCGCATCGCTGTTCTCCACCCATTCCAGTTCCTCGGAGGCCTGCAACTCACGGCGGAGCTTGAGGGCCTTGCGGTAGAACTCCAGGGTCGAGCCCTCCTGGCCGTCCTGGGCGGCGACGGCGTAGCGGCCGAACCATTCGGGCTGGGGCAGGTGCGCACGTCCGGCGCCGAAGCCGAAGGAGCTGCCCTCAGTTTCCCAGGGCAGCGGGACACGGCAGCCGTCGCGCCCGATCTCGACGCCCTTGTTGCGGAAGAACGTGGGGTCCTGACGCTCGGAGTCCGGGATTTCGCCGACTTCCTGGAGGCCCAGTTCCTCGCCCTGGTACAAGTAGGCAGAGCCGGGCAGCGCCAGCATCAGCAGCGTGGCGGCCCGGGCGCGGCGCAGGCCGAGTTCGATGTCGAGTTCCTCGGCGGGGGCACCGGCGAGGAGCCAGCCCTTGCCGTCCTGGCCCTTGGCGTGCTTGCCGCCGCCCTGCGGGAGGCCGTACCGGGTGGCGTGCCGGACGACGTCGTGGTTGGAGAACACCCACGTGGACGAGGCGCCGGATTCGGTGGCCTCGGCGAGGTTGCGGGTGATGATCTCCCGGAACTCGTCGGCGTCGAAGTCGGCCTGCAGCAGGTCGAAGTTGAACGCCTGGCCCAGGCCCTGCGGGCTGGCGTAGCGGGCGCGGCGGCTCGCGTGGACCCAGGCTTCGGCGACGGCGGTGCGCGGCGGGTTGTATTCGTTGAAGACCTCGCGCCACTCGACGTAGATCTCGTGCACCTCGTCGCGGTCCCAGAACGGGTGCGAGCCGTCGATGAAGCCGTCGGTGCCGGTGTTGGCCTCGCTGAGTTCCAGCTTGGAGAGCAGCGGCTCGGTCAGGTCCTTGGTCAGGGCGTGGGCGACGTCGACGCGGAAGCCGTCCACGCCTCGGTCGGACCAGAAGCGCAGGGTCTTCAGGAAGTCGTCCCGGATCTCGCGGTTGGACCAGTTCAGGTCCGGCTGTTCCTTGGCGAAGATGTGCATGTACCACTGGCCGGGGGTGCCGTCGGGTTCGGTGATGCGCTCCCAGGCGGGGCCGCCGAAGACGGACTCCCAGTCCGAGGGCGGGATCTCGCCGTTCTCGCCCTTGCCATCGCGGAAGATGTAACGCTCGCGGGCGTCCGAGCCGCGCGGGGAGGCAAGGGCCTCCTTGAACCATTCGTGCCGGTTGGACGAGTGGTTGGGGACGATGTCGGCGATCAGCTTGATCCCGGCGGCGTGCAGCGCGGCGGACATCTCGTCGAAGTCGGCGAGGGTACCCAGTTTGGGATCGACGTCGCGGTAGTCGTCGACATCGTAGCCGCCGTCGGCGAGGGCGGACGGGTAGAACGGGGAGAGCCAGACGGCGTCAATGCCGAGGGCCTTCAGGTACGGGACTTTGGCGGTGATGCCCCTGATGTCACCGATGCCGTCGCCGTTGGAGTCGGAGAAGCTGCGCGGGTAGATCTGGTAGACAGACGCCTGGCGCCACCAGTTCGGGTCGGCGGCGGCGTCGGATCCGGACAGGGTGGCCAGCGTGGCGGTGTTCGACAAGTGAAGTCCTTATGAGAGCCGGGTCTGATACTTTGGACAGCATAATTTAGATAGAAACTAAATCTATTACCGCTCAATTATGGGTGCCGCGTTACAGGGAGGTCAAGATTCCGCAGCCGCACGCCGCCGGTACGCCGCAGTCCCTCCGCCGGGTCAACGCCCAGGCGGTTCTCGCCGCCGTCCGGACCACGGAGGTGGCCACCGGCACCGGGCTGATGGCAGCCACCGGACTCACCCGTGCCACCGTGATCGCCGTGTGTGAGGACCTCGTCCGGAGCGGCTGGCTAAGGGAGCTGGACACCCCGGCCCGCGAAGGCGCCTCCCCCTCCGCCGCCGGCAAACCGCGCAAGGGCCGGCCCGCGCGGCGCTTTGAGCTGAATGCCCGCGCCGGCGTCGTCCTCGGCGTCGACATCGGCGCGGGGACCACGACGGCGGCCGTCGCGGACCTGCGCGGCACCGTCCTCGGCCGGGCCAGTGCGGCCTTCCGGGCCACGGACATCCCGGCGGAGGAGCGCGTCAGCGTGGTGGACCGGGCCTGCCTGGACGCACTCCGGGAGGCCGGCCAGACCCCGGAGAAGGTGCTGGCGGTGACGGCCGGCATCGCCGCCCCGGTCGACCGGGAGGGTGCCGTCCTCGCCGCCCAGCACTTCTGGACCCTGTTCGACGTCGGCCTCCGCTCCGCCCTCCACGAACGCCACGGCTGGCCGGTGCGGCTGGAGAACGACGCCAACCTCGCGGCCCTGGGCGAACGCTGGCGCGGAACCGGCGCCGGGGTGACCGACCTGGTGGTGCTGCTGGCCAGTGAACGCCTCGGCGCGGGAGTGCTGGAATCGGGCCGGCTGCTGCATGGCCGGGCGGGCGGCGCCGGGGAGATGGGATTCCTCTCCCTCGTGGAGGGCGTGGGTTCCAGCGCGGGCATCGCGAGCCTGGCCAGGACGTGGCAGGCGGAGGCCGGGGGTCCCACCGGCGGCGGTCCGGCGGGGGCCCGGAGGGTGTTCGCCGACGCCGCGGCCGGGGACGCCGCAGCGCTGGAGATCCTCGACCGCCTCGCCGAGCGGATGGCCCGGGTGATCGCCGCGATCGCCAGCTTCATCAACCCCGAGCAGGTGGTGATCGGCGGCGCCGTCGCCGATTCCGCCGGCGCACTGCTGCCCGGCATCACCGCCGCCCTGCCGGCCCTCACCGCCACTCCCCCGCGAGTCACCGTCTCCACACTGGGGGATGCGATCGTGACGGTCGGCGCCGTCCGGCACGCCCTGGATTACGTCGAGGCGAACGCCTTGGACCTGCGGCTGACGAAGTAGCGGCCGCACCTACTCCGGCATGGTCATGGTGCGCAGGTCCAGCTGCCTCAGCACCCGGTCCGCCACCTCGGGGTCCATATCCGGTTCGTTCCGGGCGGCCACGACTTCCTGGCGGGCTGCGTCCAGGGCGATGGTCTGAACCGCGATCGCCAGCTCCCGGCCGCGCTTGCGCTTGTCCCCCAGGCTTTCGTTGCGCAGGCTGCCGTCGAGTAGCTCGGCGTGCAGGCGGGTCATCTTCTCCTTCACCAGCGCCACCTTCTCCGGGGGCAGCTCCTTCATCAGCTGGTGGTCCTTCAGGGCGGCGACGGCGGCCTGCTGCGCGCGGGCGGCCAGCAGGCGGGCGGCATCCCGCTCCACGGACCCGTCCTCGGAGGCCTTCAGCACCCGCATCAGCCACGGCAGCGTCAGCCCGGGAAGCACCAGGGTGGCCAGCAGCACGGCGCAGGCGATCACCAGCAGCTCGCTGCGGGCCGGGAACGGTGATCCGTCCTCCAGGGTCAGCGGCAGTGCGAGGGCCAGGGCCAGGGTGGCCAGCCCGCGCATGCCGCACCAGGTGAGGATCAGCACTTCCTTGGCGGAGGTGGGCCGGAGCGTGTTCTTGCTGCTGCGGGCCAGCCCGGACATCAGGGCCAGCCAGCCAAAGCGGACGGCGAAGACCAGGACGCAGATCACCGCCGCGGTGCCGGCCATGCCGAGGACCGCAGAGCCCTCATCATGGATGACCTGACGGATCTCCAGGCCAACCAGCCCGAACGCCAGGCCCGTGACCAGCAGTTCCACCACGTCCCAGAATGCGGTCCGGGTGATGCGTTCGGCGGCGTCCTGCGGCCGTGAGTGCCGTTGCACCTCAAGGGCGGTGACGACGACGGCGATGACGCCCGAGGCGTGGAGCTCCTCGGCGAGGATGTAAGCGGCGAACGGGACCACCAGGGTGACGGCGCTCCGGGCCACCATGGACTGCACCAGCCGGGTGACAAGGCCGGTGAGCCAGCCCATGGCGATCCCGACGCCCACGGCCAGGGCCGCGCCGAGCGCAAACTGGAGGACGACGTCGGGCCCCAGCTTGGTGCCCGAAACGGAGGCGGCGACGGCGGCCTGGAAGATGACGATAGCCGCCGCGTCGTTGAACAGGCCCTCGCTTTGCAGCACGGTGATCAGCCGGCGGGGCATGTGGACCCGGCCCGCGATGGAATCCACGGCCACGGGGTCCGGGGGTGCCACCATGGCCCCCAGTGCGATGGCAGCGGGGATGCCGATGCTCGGAATCATCAGCCAAGCGGCACCGGCCACGACGGCGGTGGAGACCACCACCAAGGCGACGGCGAGCATGAGCAGGGTGCGCCAGCGGACCCGGAACACGGCCCAGGAGCTTCGCTGCGCGGTGGCGAAGAGCAGCGGCGGGAGGAAGACCGGAAGGATCAACTCCGGGGTGATGTCAACCTCCGGGAAGCCGGGGATGAAGGTCAGCGCCACGGCCAGGATCAGCATCAGCACCGGATAGGGCAACCGGAGCCGGTCCCCCAGACCCACGGCCACGACGGTGGCCAGCAGTAGTCCAATAATGAGGGCCAAAAGATCCATGTGCTCACTTTCCCCGGGGTGATTGCTTCCGGGCCCGTCGGCGCAATTGCCATTGCGGCGCGGCCGGGAGCCCCTACCACCCTACCCGGGGGCGCGCCTGCGCCCCCGGGTCCGGGGATTGGGAGGGCTTAGAGGAGGGACTGCAGGGCGTCCGCCACCGGAGCCGAACCGTCACGGAATTCGATGGTGTGTCCCGCGGTCTTCGGCTCGGCCAGTACGGCGGCCGCGACCAGCGCGACGTTGGCGCGGGCGGTGCCGGTGCCGTCGGAGGTGTCGGCCGGGTTGGCTTCGATCAGGCCGTTGCCTTCGCCGTCGGTCAGTGAACCCGGGCCCAGGATGGTCCAGTCCAGGCCGCTCTGGCGCAGGTGGGCGTCGGCCGCCGCCTTGGCCTCGGCGTAGGCGTGGAAGCTGTTGTCCTCCGGCACGCCGTGGTCCGGCCCGGCGCCGAGGTAGGAGACCATGACGTAGCGGCGCACGCCCGCCTGGTCTGCGGCGTCCATGGAGCGGGTGGCCGCGTCACGGTCGACGGCGTAGGTGCGTTCCGGGCTTCCGCCGCCGGCTCCGGCGGACCAGACGACGGCGTCGTGGCCGTCCAGCGCCGCGGCGATCTCCGCCGTCGTCGAGTTTTCCACGTCCAGCACCAGGGGGGTGGCGCCGGTGGCGGCGACGTCGTCCCGGTGTTCGGGGTTGCGGATGACCGAGGTCACCTGGGACCCGTCCTGGGTGAGGATGCTGGAGAGTTTCAAGGCCACTTTGCCGTGGCCGCCGATGATCGCAATTTTCGTCATCGTCCCATTCTGTCCCACCCCGGCAACTACCGCATCCGTTGGGCTATCACTTCGGGCGGCTAGACAGCCCGGATGGGCCCCGGAGGTGATAGCGCAACGCCCCGAGACGGGAAACAGAAAACCCCCGGACGCTTTCGCACTTCCGGGGATTCATCTGTAGCGGTGGGGAGGCTCGATCTCCCGACCTCACGATTATGAGTCGTGCGCTCTAACCAACTGAGCTACACCGCCACGAATGAGAAAAACCTGCGTCAAGCCGGTCAAAACCGCCTTGACGCAGGCCCTCATTCAGAGCCCCCCACCGGAATCGATCCGGTGACCTCGTTCTTACCAAGAACGCGCTCTACCACTGAGCTAGGGGGGCAACGAGTAAATACTCTACCGGAAGATTCCGCTCCCAACAAATCGGCGCAGCCGGCGTCCCGCTACCCCCAAAATCCGCGCCAGGACGGGGATATAGCGGCACCCGGGGCCTCTGAAACAACGACGGCGGGACCCCTTTAGGCCCGGATGTGACGAAGGCTACGTTGCGCCCGGGCCGAGCCCCTGTGGGGGGACAAAAAGGACGGACCGGCTCGCGATGAGCCGGCCCGTCCGGGTAGTGCTTAGCTACAGGTGGTTACCACTTGTTGCGGGGCTTGAAACCGCCCTCGGTCCGCGGCTTGCGGTCGCCGAAGCTGCGCTCGGAACGGTCGCTGTAGGAGCGGCCGCCGCGGTCAGCGGACGAACGCTCGCCGCCGTCGTTCTTACGGAACTCGCGCTTGAAGCCGCCGCTGCCCTTGAAGTTGCCGCTGCCGCCGGAGTAGCCGCCACGGCCGCCGTGGCCTGCGCCGCGGTCCCCGGAGGGCTTCCGGCCGTTGTCCAGCTCCAGGTGGATCAGCTCGCCGCCGATCCGGGTGCGGGACAGTGCCTTCAGCTGCTCGGGGCTGAGGTCCGCCGGGAGCTCCACGAGGGAGTGGTCCGAGCGGATGTCGATGCCGCCGATCTGGGCCGAGGAGATGCCGCCCTCGTTGGCGATTGCACCCACGATCGAGCCCGGCATGACGCGCTGGCGGCGTCCGACGGCGATCCGGTAGGTGGCGTTGCCCTCGGTGAGGGTGCGGGTCGGTCCGCGGGAGCCGAAGCCGTCCTTGGAGCGTTCGCGCTTCTGGTACTCGGGAGCGGCCGGCAGTTCCTTGACCAGCAGCGGCTGTCCACCCTGGGCCATGACGGCCAGGGCTGCGGCGATCTCCGCGGCGGGTACGCCGTGCTCTTCCTCGTAGGAGGAGATCAGGTCACGGAACGCCGCGACGTCCTCGGACTCGAGGGTCTCGGTGATCTTGTCCGCGAACTTGCCCAAGCGCAGGGTGTTGACCGTCTCGGCGGTGGGCAGGTGCATCTGCTCCACCGGCTGGCGGGTAGCCTTCTCGATCGAGCGCAGCAGGTACTTCTCGCGCGGCGTCATGAACAGGATCGCCTCGCCGGAGCGGCCGGCGCGGCCGGTACGGCCGATCCGGTGCACGTAGGACTCCGTGTCGTGCGGGATGTCGTAGTTGATGACGTGGCTGATGCGCTCGACGTCGAGGCCGCGGGCGGCGACGTCGGTGGCGACCAGGATGTCGATCCGGCCTTCCTTGAGCGCGTCGACGGTGCGCTCGCGCTGCTGCTGCGGGATGTCGCCGTTGATGGCGGCAGCCTGGAAGCCGCGGGCGCGGAGCTTGTCGGCGAGGTCTTCGGTGGCCATCTTGGTGCGCACGAAGGCGATGACGCCGTCGAACTCTTCGACCTCGAGGATGCGGGTCATGGCGTCGAGCTTGTGCGGGCCCATGACCTGCAGGTAGCGCTGGCGGGTGTTGGCGCCGGTGGTGGTCTTGGACTTGACCTGCACCTCGGCCGGGTTGTTCAGGTACTGCTTGGACATCCGGCGGATCTGGCCGGGCATCGTGGCGGAGAACAGGGCAACCTGGCGTCCCTCGGGGGTCTGCTGGAAGATCTGCTCCACGTCATCGGCGAAGCCCATGCGCAGCATCTCGTCGGCCTCGTCCAACACCAGGTACTGAAGCTCGGACAGGTCCAGGGAGCCCTTGGCGATGTGGTCGATCACGCGGCCGGGGGTACCGACAACAACCTGGGCGCCGCGGCGCAGGCCGGCCAGCTGCGGGCCGTAGGCGGAGCCGCCGTAGACCGGCAGGACGGTGAAGTCGTCGATGTGCTTGGCGTAGGAGGTGAAGGCCTCGGCCACCTGCAGCGCGAGCTCACGGGTCGGGGCAAGCACCAGGGCCTGGGTCTTGCGGGACGGGCCGTTCAGGTCGTGCAGTTCGGCGAGCCTGGACAGGGCCGGCACCGCGAAGGCTGCGGTCTTGCCGGTACCGGTCTGGGCGAGGCCCACGACGTCGCGGCCCTCAAGCAGTAGCGGGATGGTGGCCGCCTGGATCGGGGACGGCTTCTCGTAGCCGACGTCCTGCAGGGCGGCGAGGACGCGGCCGTCGATGCCGAGGTCGACGAACTTGACGCCCTCTTCTTCCTGGCCGGCGTTCTCAGCGGGCTGCTCGGCCGGAGTCCCGGCGGCAGTGGTTTCGGTGGTCTCGACGTCGTTCATACCGGTCGCGGTGGCGGTTTCGGTGTCGACGGAGTGGTCCTGATTTTCGGGCATAGGTGATTCTTCCTCATCCATAGGGGCCAAGCGGCACAACCCGAGGTGAGCGGAGCCGCAGAACGCGTGACGCACTAACGCCGGGCATCCTTTGACCGGCCGGTCACAGAAGTCCGGCGCTTTCGCAATCCCTGGCAGGACTTCACGCTGCATCTCTTGGCTGCTATCCCAGCAGTCTGTACAGCGTTTTCTTTAGCCGGCTCTCCCTATGAAAATGCCCGCTCACAATGGCGGGCCCCAACACTTACCAGTCCTGCCTCAAAAATTGGGCAGGAATTAGGGATTTCCGGAGTGGGGGATGCTTCAAGTGTAGGCCATGGCCCCGCACGGGCGCCAACGGAGAACGACGACGACGGCGGTGAGCTTGCGCACACCGGCCGTCGGGGCCAGGGCCAAGGCGTATTTAGGCACGGCGCAGGCCTACGGCTACAGCCCGCTTCAGGCCATGCGGCCGGCTTGCAGCTTCTCGAACATCCGGTGGTACTCGGGCTGCAGCCGAATGGAGCCGTCCGCTTCGGCGTCCCGCAGGGCGTCCGCGTCCTCCGGGGTGGGGTCGGCAAACCACTTGCCGACTGTGACGCCGTGTGCCGGGACGTAGAGCCGGTGGATGTGGTCGCCGGCCTGGATGGTGCCGGGCTTGACCACGCGCAGGTAGGTCCCCACCCGGCCGGCCTCAGTGAAGCGCTTGACCCAGTGCGGCTCCCCCACCCGGCGCTGGAACGTGCTGCACGGAACGCGGGGTGAGGTGACCTCCACCTCAAGATCCAGCCCGATCCGCCAGCGTTCGCCGATCACCGCATCCGTCGCGGAGAGGCCCGCCACCCGAAGGTTCTCGCCGAAGTACCCCGGCGGGATGTCCCGGCCCAGTTCCTCCGCCCAGTAGTCGGCGTCGTCCTGCGAATAGGCGTAGAGCGCCTGGTCCTCGCCGCCGTGGTCCAGCCGGTCGGCCTGCACGTCGCCGCGCAGCCCCAGCCGGTGGACCTTGACCGGGCCCTGGACCGGGCGCTTGTCGATGGCGGTGACGCCCAGCCGTCCCTCATCGCTGAGCAACTGGTGTACCACGCAGACGGCAAGCACGGATGCGGTTTCCATGGCACCAGTGTAGGCCGGTCCGGGGACAGCGCGGCCGGGTTTTTGAGCGGTCGAATCCGCAGCGGACCGGCTGTTTGCCGGTTAGGCTGGCTTTCAGAATTCCGCGGTCCGCCGGAGTGCCGGGCCGTCCCGGCCGGCGCAGGCCGCCATTCGGAGAAGCAACCACGCAGGGGGAAGCATGGACACGCACGACGGCGGGCGCAGCGCCCCGGACCAGCCCGGGGAGCCGGCAGGCGACCGGGCCGCTGACAAGGCTGCCAATCAAGGCGACGCGACCACGCCCGGGAAGGGTCCCAAGCCGCCACCCTGGCAGGTCCCCCAGCCCGAACTCCGGCCCGAGCTGCTGGATCAGGCCGGCACCGCCCCCGGGCCCACTCACGGACCGGCGGAGGCCGGACCCACCGCAGTGTTCGATCCGTTCGAGCGGGACCGCGAGCGCGCCGCAGCGGCGCGGAAGAAGCGCTCCCAGCGCCGCACCGTCGTCGTCGGCCTCGGTGTCACCGCACTGCTGGCCGGCACCATCACCGCCATGGTCTCCAGCGGCGGCGACGACGCCGACTACGCCCAGGTCTGCTTCAACGACGAAACCGGCGAGCGCGTGGACGACTCCCAGTGCGGCAACAGCAGCACCGCCGGCCGCAGCTCGGGCATCTACGCCTGGTACTTCTACTCCCGCGGCGCCAGCGTCCCCGGCATCGGCCAGAACCGCTCCGCCTACCCCAGCTTCAGCAAAACCGTCCCCTCGGGCGCCAAGGCCTCTACCGGGTATAGCTCCAAGGGCGGAACGGTCAGCCGCGGCGGCTTCGGCGGCAGCGCCAAGGGCGGAAGCACGGGAGGCTAGGGATGAAACGGCTGCACTCCACACCCCGCCCGGATTGGAAGGCGCGGATCGAATCCCAGGGCCTGGTGTTCTCCACCACCGAACTTCCCGACGGAAAGACCCTCGAGTACTGGCACGAGGACGCCTACTACGAATTCACCATGGACGAGGTGGAGACGCTGGAGACCACTGCCGAGCAGATGCACCTCATGTGCCTGGAGGCGGCAAAGTTCCTGGCCACCGGGGCGATGGGCGGGATCGGCATCGGCCCGCAGGCGCTGGAGCTGGCAGCCGAATCGCTGCAGGCCGGCGACGTGGACATCTACGGCCGCTTCGACTTCGTCTACGACGGGCGCGGCGGCCCGGCCAAGATGCTCGAGTACAACGCGGACACCCCCACCGGCCTGATCGAGGCCGCCGTCGCCCAATGGTTCTGGCTGCAGGACGTCCACCCGGAAAAGGACCAGTGGAACGGCATCCACGAGGCCCTGATCCGGCAGTGGCGCAAGCTCCAGTACCGGACCGGGATGAGCACCCTGCACGTGGCCCACGCCGAGGAGGAGGAATCCGGCGAGGACTGGATGACCGCCGCGTACATGCGCGACGTGGCCGAGCAGGCCGGCTGGAGCACCATCGGGATCAACATGTCGGACATCGGCTGGGACCCCAACCTCAACCGCTTCGTGGACCTGGACAACTACCTGATCAGCACCATGTTCAAGCTCTACCCCTGGGAGCTGATGATCAAGGAACGGTTCGGCCAGCGGCTCTTCCAGCGGGCCTCCAACCCCCGCTGGGTGGAACCGGCCTGGAAGATGCTGCTCTCCAACAAGTCACTCCTTGCCGCGCTGTGGCACCTTTACCCCGGCCACCCCAACCTGCTGCCGGCCTACCTGGACGGCCCGGGCCCGCTGCGGGAATGGGTCGCCAAACCGCTGCACGGCCGCGAGGGGGACAACATCCGGATCCACGCCGACGGCCTCAGCCTGGAACAGCCCGGGGACTACGGCCGGGAGGGCTGGTGCTACCAGCAGTTCCACGCCCTGCCGGACTTCGACGGCAACCGGCCGGTGCTGGGGCTGTGGGTGGTCGACGGCGAATCGGTCGGCTGCGGCATCCGCGAATCCGACGGCCCGGTCACCGACTACTTCTGCCGCTTCGTCCCCAACACCATCGACGCCCCGGCCCCCGCTCCCCCGGCCGGCCGGAACTCAGCCAAGGCAGGTATCGCGCTATGACCATCCCCTCCACGACGGCGCCCGGAGCCGCGGACGCGGTCCCGGCCAAGGGCCTGCGCGCCGGCATCCTGGACCTGGGCGACTCCGTCATGCTGGGCCTGGCCTCCACGGCCCCGGTGTACTCCCTCGCCGCCACCCTGGGCCTGATCGTGGCCGTCAACGGGAACGCGACGCCGCTGATCCTGCTGCTGGGCTTCATTCCGGTCCTCTTCATCGCGTACGCCTTTCGCGAGCTCAATAGCGCCATACCCGACTGCGGCACCACCTTCACCTGGGCCCGCAGCGCCTTCGGCCCGTGGGCCGGCTGGCTGGGCGGCTGGGGCGTGGCGCTGGCAGGGATCGTGGTGCTGGCCAACCTCGCCCAGGTCGCCGGCCAGTACCTCTGGCTGCTGATCGGCGACGGGTCGCTCGCCGGCAATCCGCTGGTGGTGACGGCCACCGGCGTCGTCTTCATCGTCTTCATGACCCTGGTGAACTACCGCGGGATCAGGCTCGGCGAGCACGTCCAGCGCACCCTGACCTACGTCCAGTACGTGTCCCTCGGCATCTTCGCCGTGGCCCTGATCGTCCAGATCGCCGCCGGCAGCCCCGCAGCCTCGGGCCAGCCGTTCGACCCGGCCTGGTTCAACCCGGCGGCGCTCGTCTCCGATCCGGGCGCCGCGGTGCACGGGGTACTGCTGGCCTTGTTCATCTACTGGGGCTGGGACACCTGCCTGGCGGTCAACGAGGAGACCGAGCATCCGGCCACCACGCCCGGCCGCGGCGCGGTGCTCTCCGCGGTGATCCTGGTGGCGATCTATGTCTCGGTGGCCCTGCTGGTGATGATGTATGCCTCGGTGGGAACGGACGGGATCGGGCTGGGCAACGAGGCCAACCGCAGCGACGTTTTCCTGGCGATGAAGGACACCGTGCTCGGCCCCTGGGGCTGGCTGATCGTGGTCGCGGTCCTTGCCTCGGTGCTGTCCTCGACCCAGACCACCATCCTCCCGACGGCCCGCGGCACACTCTCGATGGGCGTGCACGGCGCGCTCCCCCGGCGCTTCGCCCACGTGCACCCGCGCAACCAGACCCCCGGGTTCTCCACCCAGGTGATGGGCGCCGCGGCGGTGGGCTACTACGTGCTGATGAGCATCCTGAGCCAGAACCTGCTGGCCGATTCGATCAGCTCGATCAGCCTCTTCATCGCCTTCTACTACGCCCTGACCGGGTTCGCCTGTGTCTGGTACTTCCGCGGGACCCTGCGCGCTTCGGCCCGGAACCTGTGGTTCCGCGGGATCCTGCCCGCCGTCGGGGCCGTGGCGCTGACGGCAGCGTTCGTGGTCTCCGCGGTGCAGATGTGGGACCCGGGCTACGGCAACACCACCATCTTCGGCGTCGGCGGGGCCTTCGTCAGCGGGGTGGTGCTGCTGGCACTGGGTGTGGTCCTCGCCGCCGTCTGCCGCTTCGCCCCCGCCACGCGGGACTATTTCGTCCGGCCAACGCGGACGGAGCCCGCGGTCGACGGCGCCCGGCCGTAGGATGGCCGCATGAGCCGACCCGCCGAAGTGTCCGACGTCTCCGACGTCCTCGCCATCGATTCCCTGCTCAGCTCCGAGGAGCTGGCCGTCCGGGAGAAGGTCCGCGACTTCACCCGGCAGCGGATCCGGCCCGGGATTGCCGAGTGGTTCGACGAGGGCGTGTTCCCGCTGGACCTGGCCCCGGAGCTCGGTGAGCTGGGCGTGCTGGGCATGCAGCTGGAGGGCTACGGCTGCCCGGGCCGTTCCGCCGTCGAGTACGGCCTGGCCGCGATGGAGCTGGAGGCCGGGGACTCCGGCATCCGCACGTTCGTCTCGGTTCAGGGTTCGCTGGCCATGACCTCCATCCACCTGTGGGGCTCCGAGGACCAGAAGCAGCAGTGGCTGCCGCGCATGGCCGCGGGCGAGGCGATCGGCTGCTTCGCCCTGACCGAACCCACCGCCGGCTCAGATCCCGCCGCCATGCAAACCTTCGCCCGCCGGGACGGCAGCGGCGAGGACGCCGGCTGGATTCTGGACGGCGCCAAGCGCTGGATCGGGCTGGCGTCCGTGGCGGACATCATGGTGGTCTGGGCGATGACCGACGACGGCGTGCGCGGCTTCCTTGTTCCGGCCGGCACCGCCGGGGTCACGGCCGCGCCGATCCGGCAGAAGCTCTCGATGCGCGCCTCGATCCAGTGCGACATCACCTTCGACGGCGTCCGGCTGGGACCCGAGGCGCTGCTCCCGGCCGCCCGCGGACTGCGCGGCCCATTCAGCTGCCTGAACGAGGCCCGTTACGGGATCGCCTGGGGTGCCATGGGCGCGGCCCGGGATTCCTACGAGGCGGCGCTCCGCTACGCGCAGGAGCGCCTGCAGTTCGGCAAACCGCTGGCCGGCTACCAGCTGACGCAGGAGAAGCTGGTGAACATGCTGCTGGAGATCCAGAAGGGGACGTTGCTGGCCCTGCAGCTGGGCAGGCTCAAGGACGCCGGGCAGCTGCGGCCCGAGCAGATTTCCCTCGGCAAGCTCAACAACGTCCGGGAAGCCATCGCGATCGCCCGGGAGGCCAGGACCATCCTGGGCGGCAACGGCATCACCCTGGACTACTCACCGCTGCGGCACGCGGCCAACCTCGAATCGGTGCGCACCTACGAGGGCACCGACGAAGTGCACACCCTGGTGCTGGGCCAGCACATCACCGGTCTCCCGGCCTTCCGCTAGCGGTTCGGGCCCCGGCTCAGGGCCGTCAGGCGGAGAAACCGCCGTCGGCCTTGACCAGTTGCCCGGAGATCCAGCGGCCCTCGGGCGAGAGCAGGAACGCCACCGCCCCGGCAACGTCCGCGGGGGTGCCGAGCCGTCCGCCGGGCTGCCGCCCGGTCAGGTCCTGGCGCAGCTGCGCGTCCATCCAGCCGGTGTCCACGGGGCCGGGGTTGAGCGCGTTGGCGCTGATTCCCTGCGGTCCCAGCTCCCGCGCCGCGGCTATCACGATCCGGTCCAGGGCGCCCTTGGACGCCCCGTAGGGCAGGTTGAAGGCGGTGTGGTCGCTGGTGAGCGCCACGATTGCGCCGCCTTCGGCCGGAGCCTGGCGGGCAAACGCCGCGATCAGTTGCCAGCTGGCGCGGGTGTTGACGGCGAAGTGCCGCTCGAAGCTGGCCAGGGACGTGTCCAGGATGCCGGAGTCCACGGATTCCGCGTGGCTGAGCACGAGTCCGTGCAGGGTGCCGGCCTCCTCCGCGACCGTGGCCATCAGCACGTCGACGGCCTGCGGATCCTCGAAGTCGGCGGGTACCGTCACCACCGCCGCCCCGGTGGCCTGCAGTTCGGCGGTGAGGCGTTCGACGTCGTCCGGCTGGACGCCCCAGGGCATCCGGGCGTCGTAGTCCTGCCAGTAGGTGAGCACCAGGTCCCAGCCGTCGGCGGCCAGCCGCCGCGCGATGCCGGCCCCGAGGCCCGCGAGCCGTCCGACGCCGGTCACCATGGCCGTCCTGCGCTGGACCGGGGCGGGGGCGGGGGAACCGGGAGGCGAGGTCATGCGCTCGAGCCTAGCGCGGCCCGCGCGGCAGCCGGTGCGCGGACCGTCGTTGGCGCGGTGTGCACGTCGAAGGCGTGGGCCAGCGACCCGCGGTGCAGGGCCAGCCGCCAGCACAGCAGCAGGGCGACGGCGCAGAAGACCCCGGCGCTTGAGGCCATGATCCAGAGCCCCGGCGTCTGGACGTCGAGGTTCTGCGCGCCGAACGCCGTGCCGATCGTCTTCGGCGAGAAGAAGAACACCAGGACGGAGACGCCCAGCACCGCACCCATCAGCCAGCGCGTCTCACGGTAGAGGTCCGGGGTTTCGCGCAGGGTCCAGGCGAAGGCCGGCAGGACGACGGCGACCCACACCCAGTGGTGGGACCAGGACACGGGGCTGATCAGCAGCATGGTGAGGGCCGTCGTTGAGATGGCGACCACCCGGGCACCCTGTTCGCTCGCCGACTTGATGATGCCGGCCGCCAGCGACACCACGAGCAGGCTCAGCACCAGCCAGGGCACGGTCACGGCGTCCTCGGGAACTCCGAAGTGCAACAGCGCGCCCTTGAGCGAGAGGTTGTCCACGTAGCCCGCCCCGCCGATCCGCGAGGTGTCCGGCAGGATCCGGAACCAGAACTCCACGGACTCGGCCGGGCGCAGCAGCGCTCCGAGCAGGACGGTGGTGAGGAAGCCCGCCCCCATGTTCAGCAGGCCGCGCCAGTCCTTGCGGACCAGGAAGTAGAGCCCGAAGACCAGCGGCGTCAGCTTGATGCCCGCGGCGACCCCCACCAGGAACCCGCTGCCGGGAACGCCACGGGACCAGCGGGGGTTCCGGGCCAGCAGGTCCGCCGCCATCATGCCCATGAGCAGGATGTTGATCTGCCCGAAGGCCAGGGTTTCCCGCCACGGGCCGAGGTTGAGCACGGCCAGGACCAGGACGGCCGCGCCCCAGCCGTTGGCCGGGACGCGGAAGGCCGCGCGCCAGTCTGCCTTCGCCGTCCAATAGCGGACCGCGCGGACAGCGGCCCAGAGTGCAACGATCACTCCGGCGGTGTTGAACAGGTTCAGGGCGATCTTCTCGGGCAGTCGAGCCAGCAGGCTTAAGAGGAGGGCGGCGAAGGGCGGGTAGGTAAACGGCAGGCCGGGTCCTCCGGCCCAGTCGACATTGCCCCGATAGAGCTCCGACGCCGCAGGGCCCGCGTCGTTGAGGATCTTCCCGCCGTACCAGTAGACGCTGAAGTCGAGCCCCTGCTCACCCCAGCCGGACAGCCAATGCCACACCGCGAGGGCGACCGCGGCCAGACCCAGCGGAAGCAGGGCGCCGGCGAAGGCAACGCTGAGGCGTCGGCGGCCCGGAACGCTGGGCGGCGCGTCCGGGAGTGCGGACGGCGGGGCGTGCGGAAAGCCGGCGTCGAGCAGTGGCATGTGTGGATCCCCCAGTCGATGCTGCAGCGGGACGGCGGCGCAGCGCGCCGGCGGCGTCTGCGCCCGTCCCCGCCGTTCATCCTACCGAGTGCTCAGGCCGGCACCGCGACCTTGGCGTCGCGCCCGGCGTCCTTGGGGATGGTGGCGCTGATGACCGCCGCGATGGTGCACATGGCGGCCGCGGCGAACCAGGCGTAGGTGTACTGGCCGGTGGCGTCCCGGACGGCGCCGGCGGCCAGCGCGGCCGCTGCGGCGCCGAGCTGGTGGGCGGCGAACACCCAGCCGAAGACGACGCCCCCGTCGGCGCCGAACACCTGACGGCAGATCGCCGCGGTGGGCGGGACGGTGGCCACCCAGTCGAGGCCGTAGATGACAACGAAGACGATCATGCTGGGCTGGACCTCGGCGCCGAGGAGGAGCGGGAGCACCAGCAGCCCGATGCCGCGGAACTGGTAGTACACGGCGAGCAGCACCCGCGGGTTGAAGCGGTCCGTGAGCCAGCCGGACGCGATGGTGCCGACGATGTCGAAGATGCCGACGACGGCCAGCAGCCCCGCCGCCGTAGTCTCCGGCATGCCGTGGTCGTGCGCGGAGGGGATGAAGTGGGTGCCGATGAGCCCGTTGGTGGTGGCACCGCAAATGGCGAAGCCGGCCACGAGTGCCCAAAAGGTGCGGACCCTGCCGGCCCGCCGAAGCACCCGGAGGGCCCGGACCGCGGCGTTGACGCGCGGGGCGGGTGCCGGGCCGGCCTCGGACGCCTCCGGGGTCTCGGCCCCGTAGGGCAGGACGCCGGCGTCGGCCGGGGAATTCTTCAGGAACTTCAGCACCAGCGGGACCACGGCCAGGGCCCCGGCGGCGATCAGCAGGGAGGCCTGCCGCCAGCCGGGGTGCTGGGCCAGGGCCGCGATGAAGGGCAGGAAGACCAGCTGCCCGGCCGCGCTCCCGGCGGTGAGGATGCCGGTCACCAGGCCCCGCCTCGTGGCGAACCAGGTGTTGGCGATGGTGGCCGCGAAGACCAGCGCCATGGAGCCGGTGCCGAGCCCGATCAGCAGCCCCCACGTGAGGAGGATCTGCCAGGACTGGGTCACCAGGACGGTGAGGGCACTGCCGGCGCCGATCAGTGCCAGGGCGACGGCGGTAACGGACCGGATGCCGAAGCGCTCCATCAGGGCCGCGGCGAAGGGGGCGGTGAGGCCGAACAGGACCAGGTTGATGCTGACCGCGGCGGAGAGGACCGTGGTGGACCAGCCGAATTCCTGCTGCAGCGGGACCATCAGCACGCCGGGAGCGGCCCTGAATCCTGCCGCGCCCACCAGGGCCAGGAACGCGACGGCCGCCACCGTCCACGCGGGGTGGATCCGGTGCCGGCGACCCGACGGGGGCCGGGTCGACGCGGCGACGTCCGCAGAACCGGCGGGCCGGGCGCTCATGCCGCGGCTCCGTTCCGCGGAGCGGGGGCTGTGGCCAGCGGGACGGGCCGGTCTGTCCGGGTGAGGCTATGCCAGCTGGTGTTGCCGGCGCTCAGCCGCTCGCCGCAGCCGGTGCAGGTGTCGGCGGAGCTGGTCCGCTGCCCGCAGCCGGTGTGGACCACGAACATGTGGGCCTCCGGGGTGGGGGCGGGCAGGTGCTTTTCGGCCCAGATGACGACGGCGTTGAGCACCGGGAGCGCGTCCTGGCCCTTGGCAGTCAGCACGTATTCCTCCCGGCTCCGGCCGCCGTCGTCGTAGGGGCGCCGGGTGAGCAGCCCGGCGTCGACGAGCGCCGCGAGCCGCCGGGTCAGCACCGAGTCGGAGGCGCCCAGCCGGTCCTTGATCGCATCGAAGCGGCCGTTGCCGAAGAAGATCTCGCGGAGGACCAGGACGCCCCAGGGGTCGCCGAGGATGTCCAGGCCACGGGCCATGCTGCAGGTGCGTTCGGACCAGTCGGATCTCAGTGCCATACCGGCAGGCTAGCTGACTTCTTTCAAGAAAGCCAGAGTTTTCCGGGATCAGTCCCGGGAGCGGAGGGCGGTGCGGGACGGCCTGTACGCCAGGGCCCAGTAGGCCAGCATCGCGATCCCGCACAGCACGCCCAGGCTGGCGAGGGTGAGCTGCCACTGGGTGTGCGGTCCCTTGCCCCACTCGTGCGCCCCGGCCAGGACCGCCAGGTACTTGGGCGTCAGGTAGAACGCGGCGGCGGTGGCGGCCAGGATGACCCACCCGGCGATCCTCATGCGGCCGTTCCGCGACGGGACCCGGTGGATGGCGAAGCCCAGGCAGGGCAACGCGACGGCCATCCAGACCCAGTGGTGGGACCAGGAGACGGGGCTGACCAGCAGCATCAGCACGGCGGTGGCGGAGACGGCCACGAAGTTCTCGTCGGCGGCCAGCGCCCAGTGGATGACCAGCGCGGCCACGGCGGCCAGCGCCAGCGACAGCACCAGCCAGAGCAGGGTGGTGGAGGTGGTGTCCGGCAGGCCCAGGTGCAGCAGCAGGCCCTTGACCGAGAGGTTGTCCACGTAGCCCGGGCCGCCGATCCTGCCGGTGTCCGGGAGGATTTTGGTCCAGAAGGTGACCGAGGCGGCGGGCAGCAGCGCCCAGGCCAGGGCGATCGAGCCGAAGAAGCCGGCCGCCATCCAGGCCAGGGCCTTGAAGTCGCGGCGGACCAGGAAGTACAGCCCGAACGCCAGCGGGGTCAGCTTGATGCCGGCGGCGACGCCGATCAGCAGCCCCGCGGGCCAGCGCAACTCCCCCGCGCGGGACTTTCCGTGGAGGGCGAAGTCGGCCAGGATCAGGCCCATTAGGATGATGTTGATCTGGCCGAAGTCGAAGGTGTCCCGCCAGGGTCCCAGCAGCAGCACCGCGGCGGTGCCGGCCAGGGTCACGGAGCGGAACCGCCAGTCGGCGGCCGCGTCCCGCCACCGGCCCAGTCCGAAGTAGTGCCGGGTAAGCCAGGCGGAGACTACAAGGGCGCCCAGCAGCGCCGTCGCCGTGAAGACCGTGCTGCCGCCGGCGGACCCCAGCAGGGCCATCGCGGCGAAGACCAGGGCCGCGAACGGCGGGTAGGTGAACGGCAGCCCTTCCCGGGGTGCGTAGAGTTCGTTCACTCCGGTCTCGCCGGTCTGCAGCACGCGGTTGCCGCCGTAGAAGTAGACCTCGAAGTCGTTCATGAGCGGCTCGTAGGCCGTGTAGAGGACCACTAGCGCAACGACGACGGCGGCCGCACCGGCCGCCGTCGCGAGCCAGCCGCGCAGCGGGGTGCGGGCCGGCGTGGAGAGAACGGACACCGGCGTTAGCTGCCCGGCTGGAGCCGGGAGAAGGCCTGCTCGAGGTCCGCGATCAGGTCCTCCACGTCCTCGATGCCGCAGGAGAGCCGGAGCAGGTTCTCCGGGACGGCCAGCTCGGTGCCCTTGACGGAGGCGTGCGTCATCTCCGAGGGGTAGTTCATCAGCGACTCGATGCCGCCGAGGGATTCGGCCAACGTGAACACGGAGGTGGATTCCGCCACCGTGCGGGCAGCCTGCTCGCCGCCCTTGAACTGCACGGAGACCATGCCGCCGAACTTCTTCATCTGCTTCTTCGCCAGTTCGTGGCCGGGGTGCGAGGGCAGGCCCGGGTAGAGCACGGCTTCCACCTCGGGGCGCTGCAGCAGCCATTCGGCAACGGCCTGGGCGTTGTCGCTGTGCCGGTCCATCCGCACGCCGAGGGTCTTCAACCCGCGGGTGGTCAGGAAGGCGTCCATCGGCCCGGACACGGCGCCGACGGCGAACTGCACGAAGCCGATCTTCTCGGCCAGTTCAGGGTCGTTGACCACGATCGCGCCGCCGACGACGTCGGAGTGGCCGCCGATGTACTTGGTGGTGGAGTGGACGACGACGTCGGCGCCCAGCGCCAGCGGGTTCTGCAGGTACGGGGACGCGAAGGTGTTGTCCACAACCAGGAGGGCCCCGGCGTCGTGCGCCACCGTGGCGAGCGCGGCGATGTCGGTGATCTTCATCATCGGGTTGGACGGGGTCTCCACCCAGACCAGCCGGGTCTGGTTGGCGGCGACCGCGGCGGCGACGGCCTCCAGGTCGGACATGTCCACCGGGGTGTTGCCGATCCCCCACTCGCCAAGGACGCGGCTGATCAGGCGGTAGGTTCCGCCGTAGGCGTCGTTGCCGAGGACGATGTGGTCCCCGGGCCGGGTCAGGGCGCGGATCATCGAGTCCTCGGCGGCCAGGCCGGAGCCGAAGGAGTAAGCGTGCGATCCGCCCTCAAGCGCGGCGAGCTGCTCCTGCAGCGCGTCGCGGGTGGGGTTGCCGCCGCGGCCGTACTCGTAGCCGGAGCGGAGTCCGCCGATGCCGTCCTGGGCATAGGTGGAGGAGAAGTGCAGCGGCGGGACCACGGCACCGGTGCGCGGCTCGAAAGCCTGGCCGGCGTGGACCGCACGGGTGTTGAAGCCTGCGGGGGTGCTGTCAGACGAGGACATGGGACTCCTTGGAGATGTCAGTTGCTGAGGTAGGCGAGGAGGTCGTGGCGGGTGAGGATGCCCACCGGCGCGCCGACGAAGGTCACCATCAGGGTGTCCGCGTCGGAGAGGAGTTCGCGGGCGGTCGAGATCGATTCGAGCGAACCGATCACGGGCAGGCGGGGCTCCATGTGTTCGGAGATCTTGTCCGTGAGGGCCGCCTCGCCGCGGAACAGCTTGGCGGTCAGCGTGCGTTCGTCGACGGAGCCGAGGACCTCGCCCATCACCACGGGTGGTTCCTGCGAGAGGACCGGGATGTGCGAGACGCCGTACTCGTTCATGATGTTGATGACGTCGCGGACGGACTCGTTCGGGTGGATGTGCACCAGGTCGGGCAGTTCCCCGGTTTTGGCCTTGAGTACCTCTTCCACGGAGGCCTCGTCGCCGCTGGCGAGGAAGCCGTAGGAGCGCATCCACTGGTCGTTGAAGATCTTGGCCAGGTAGCCGCGGCCGGAATCGGGCAGGATGACCACCACGACGGCGTCGGCCGGCAGGTCCTTGGCGGCCCGCAGCGCGGCGACCACGGCCATGCCGGAGGAACCGCCCACCAGGAGGCCCTCCTCGCGGGCCAGGCGGCGGGTCATGGCGAAGGAGTCGGCGTCGGTGACGGCGATGACCTCGTCCGGGACGCCCTTGTCGTAGTTGCCGGGCCACATGTCCTCGCCGACGCCCTCGACGAAGTAGGGCCGGCCGGTGCCACCTGAGTAGACCGAGCCGGCGGGGTCGGCGCCGATGATCTTGACGACGCCGCCGTCGGCGTCGGGACGGTCCGCGGAGACTTCCTTGAGGTAGCGGCCGGTGCCGGTGATGGTGCCGCCGGTACCAGCGCCGATCACGCAGTGGGTGACCCGGCCGTCGGTGTCCCGCCAGATTTCCGGGCCGGTGGTCTCGTAGTGGCTGCCGGGGGCGGCGGGGTTGGAGAACTGGTCCGGCTTGTACGCGCCGGGGATTTCCCGGACCAGCCGGTCCGAGACGCCGTAGTAGCTGTGCGGGCTGTCCGGGGCGACGGCGGTGGGGGTGACAACCACCTCGGCGCCGTAGGCCTGCAGCACGGAGCGCTTGTCCTCGCCCACCTTGTCCGGGACCACGAAGATGCAGCGGTAGCCCTTCTGCTGGGCCACCAGGGCCAGGCCGACGCCGGTGTTGCCGGAGGTCGGTTCCACGATGGTGCCGCCGGGCTTGAGCTTGCCGCTGCGCTCGGCCTCGTCGATCATCTTCGCCGCGATCCGGTCCTTGATGGACCCGCCGGGGTTCAGGTATTCCACCTTCACCAGAACCGTGGCGGCGATGCCTTCGGTGACGTGGTTGAGCTTGACGAGGGGCGTGTTGCCGATGAGGTCCAGGACGGACGGCGCATACTTCATGACTACCAAGTTACCGTCTTCGCGTCACCGGGCCGCTCCCGTGCCATGCGGGGCCCGCGCGGGTGCGAGGATTAGCCGGTGAAGCGAAATTCCTGGCTGCCTGCGCTGCGCAGCTACGCGGTTCCCGGCGGCATGCTGCTGGCCGGCATCCTGGCGCTGGCAGTGGGCCTGCTGCCGCTGCCGGCGTTCGGCGAACTGGCCGACCGCACGGTCCCCGTGCTGGCGTTCGTGGTGGCCATGTCCCTGGTGACCGAACTGGTGGACGACGCCGGCCTGTTCCGGGCGGTGACGGACCGGTTGGCGGCGTGGGGCCGGGGCCGGGTCCTGCTGCTGTGGCTGCTGGTGATCGGCTTGTCCACGGTCTCCACCATCTTCCTATCACTGGATACGACGGCGGTGCTGGTCACGCCCGTCGTCGTCCTGCTGGCGGTGCACGCGCGCATCCCTCCCCTGCCGTTTGCCCTGACCACCATCTGGCTGGCCAATACGGCCTCGCTGTTGCTGCCGGTCTCGAACCTGACCAACCTGCTGGCCCAGTCCCGGCTGGGCCTGAGCCCCGCCGGCTTCGCGGGCCTGGTCTGGGCTCCCTCGCTGGTGGGCATCCTGCTGCCGCTGGTGCTGCTGTGGCTGGCGTTCCGCAAGGACCTGCGCGGCGGATACGGCCGCCAGGCCCCGCACGGGGTCCGGGACAAGGTACTGCTCTACGCGTCATCGGGCGTCATGATTCTCCTGCTGCCGGCCTTGGTCTCCGGCCTGCCGGTCTACATCCCGGCCGGCATCGCGGCCGCGGTGCTGCTGGTGCTGTTCCTCTGGCGCCGCCGATCCTCGCTGCGCTGGTCCATGGTGCCGTGGCGCCCGCTGGTGCTCACGGTGGGACTCTTCATGGTGGTGGAGACCCTGCACTCCAACGGCCTGACCCGTGCCCTGGCGGGAATCGCCGGGTCCGGGGACAGCCTGCCCGCGCTGCTGCAGCTGGCGGGCCTCGGCGCGGGGGCGGCCAACGTCGTCAACAATCTCCCCGCCTACCTGGCCCTCGAGCCCGTGGGCGGATCGCCCGTGCGGCTGGCGGCCCTGCTGATCGGCGTGAACCTGGGTCCGCTGGTGACCCCGTGGGCCTCCCTGGCCACCCTGCTCTGGCACGAGCGGCTGCGGGCCTTGAATGTGGAGATCCGTTGGGGCGGCTTCGCCCTGGCCGGCCTCGCGGCCGTCGTCCTCACGCTGCCGCTGGCGGTCGTGGCGCTGTGGCTGACCAGCGGGATGCACTGACCCTGTCCTGGCACTGAACGCCGCCCTATCCGCCGTCGGCATCCCCGGCGGGGGCGGCGTTTTGCCACAGCCCCACCACGTTGCCTTCGGTGTCCGTGAAGTAGGCGTTCCAGCCGGAGCCCGGCACCTCCATCTTGCCGCGCAGGACGGCGCCGCCGCGGGCGGCGATGTCCCGAAGGGCGGCGTCGATGTCCTCGACGTCGATGGTGACCACGGGCGCGCGCAGCTCGCCGCGGCGGAAGATGCCACCATTGATGGACCCCGCCACCGCTGGCCGGCCGTGCTCATCCATCGGAGTGGTCAGCGCCAGGCTGTATTCCATTTCCGGCATCACCTGGAAGGTCCAGCCGAACACCGCCTTGTAGAAACCGCGTGCCCGGTCCTCGTCGTCCGCGGGAAGTTCAAAATGCACCACGCCGCCGCCCATGATCTGTTCCTGCCCTCGCCGGGGTCCGCACCTTCGGCCCGGACCAGCTTCTCCTGGGGGGATTGTAGGACCGGAGGCGGGCCGCCGGTCAGGGCCGTTCGACTCGGCGTCGGAGCTCCGTGGGAACATGGAAGCATGACCACCGCAGAACTGTCCGCCGGCGCGTCCGCGTCCGCGGATGCCTCGCTGCGCTGGCGTCCGGGCGGCCCGTTCGACCTGCTGCAGACCATCAGCCCGCTGCGCCGCGGCCACGGGGACCCGGCCGTCAAGGTCGCCGCCGACGGCGTGTGGCTGGCCTTCACCACCGCGGCCGGTCCGGCCAGTTTGCGCTTGGTCTCCCACGGGCCGGCGTCGGATCCTTTCGTCGATGCCCGGGCATGGGGTCCCGGCGCGGAGGAGGCCGTCGCGGCCGTTCCCCGGCTGCTGGGCGGCGACGACGACTGGACTGGCTTTGACGAGCCGTCGTTCCACGCCACGCTCCCCCGCATGGTCCGGGACGCCCGCCACCGGAACCCTGCCGTCCGGCTGCCCGCCACCGGTCGCATGGTCGACGCCCTGATCCCGACCATCATGGAACAAAAGGTCACCGTGATCGAGGCCCGCCGCGGCTACCGCTACCTGGTCTACCGCTTCGGGACGCCGGCACCGGGTGCGGGCACCGTGGCCCCGGATACCCTGATGGTCCAGCCCACGCCCCGGCAGTGGCTCGCCATTCCCTCGTGGGAGTGGCACAAGGCGGGCGTCGGACCGCAGCGCTCGGACACGGCCATGCGCGTCCTCCGCTCCGCCGCGGCGCTCGAACGGCTGGCCGGGCTGCCCTCGGCGGAGGCTGCCACCAAACTGCAGACCCTCCCGGGGGTCGGGATCTGGACAGCGGCCGAGGTAGTGCAGCGCACCCACGGCTGTCCCGATTCGATCGCGGTGGGCGACTACCACCTCGCCGCCTACGTGGGCGCGGCCCTGACCGGCCGGCGCACCGACGACGCCGGGATGATCCGGTTGCTGGCGCCCTGGGCCGGGCACCGCCAGCGGGTGGTCCGGATGATCGGGCTCAGCGGGTTCCGGAAACCCGTCTTCGGCGCACGGATGACCATCCAGGACCACCGCCACCACTAGGACCCGCCGGCCGGGGACCCGGGTCAGAGGCCCAGGCGCGCCACGGCCTCCTGCCGCATGTCGACCTTCCGGATCTTGCCGGACACGGTCATCGGGAAACTGTCGCGGACCTCCACGTACCGGGGAATCTTGTAGTGCGCCAGCTTGCCGCGGCAGAAGCCGGCCAGGGACTCGGCGTCCATCGGGCCGGCCTCCGGCTTGAGGATCACGCACGCCATCAGTTCCTCTCCATAGGTGGCATCGGGAACGCCGATCACCTGCACGTCCTGGATGTCCGGGTGGGTGTAGAGGAACTCCTCGATCTCGCGCGGGTAGATGTTCTCGCCGCCCCGGATCACCATGTCCTTGATCCGGCCCTCCACCACGATGTAGCCGTCCTCGTCCATCCGGGCGAGGTCGCCTGTGTGCATCCAGCCTTCGGGGTCGATCGCCTCGGCGGTCTTCTCCGGCTGGTTCCAGTACCCCTGCATCACCGAGTAGCCGCGCGTGCACAGTTCGCCGATCTCGCCGCGCTGCAGCACCTCGCCGCTGACGGGATCGATGATGCGGCTCTCCAGCTGCGGCATGGTCCGGCCTACGGTCTGGGTCCGCTGCTCCATGGTGTCCACGCTGCGGGTCATGGTGGACACCGGCGAGGTCTCCGTCATGCCATAGCAGATGGCCACATCGCGCATATTCATCTCCGCGATCACCCGATTCATCACCTCGATAGGGCACAGGGAACCGGCCATCACCCCGGTGCGCAGGGTGGAGAGGTCGTAGGACGCGAAGTCCGGCAGCGCCAGCTCCGCGATGAACATCGTGGGGACGCCGTAGAGCGAGGTGCCGCCGAAGTCCTGGACGGCTTCCAGCGCGGCGGCCGGCGAGAAGCCGCGGCCGGGGATGATGGTGGCCGCGCCGTGGCTGAGCGCCGCAAGGTTGCCGATCACCATGCCGAAGCAGTGGTAGAAGGGCACCGGCAGGACCACCCTGTCGTGTTCGGTGTAGTCCAGCAGCTCACCGATCGAGTAGCCGTTGTTGAGCAGGTTGTGGTGGGTCAGCGTCGCGCCCTTGGGGAAGCCCGTGGTGCCGGAGGTGTACTGCAGGTTGATGGCGTCGTGCGGATCCAGACCCGCCATCCGGTCCTTGAGCGCGGCATAGGGGACGTCGTCGGCGCGGCGGAGCAGCTCCGCGTAGCCCTGCTCGGCGTCGTTCTCCGGCTCCGCCCCGGTGAGTCCGGGCTGGCCCGCGGGCAGGAACACGAGTTCCTTCAGTTCCGGGCATTCCGCCAAGGCCTGCCGGGCCATGGCGGTGTAGTCGCTGTTCTTGTCCGACGGCGCCGTGACCAGCATCCTCATCCCGTTTTGCTTCACGACGAACTCGAGTTCGTGGCTGCGGTAGGCCGGGTTGACGTTGACCAGGATGGCGCCGATCTTGGCGGTGGCGTATTGCAGCAGGGTCCACTCGGCGCAGTTCGGGCTCCAGATTCCCACCCGCTCCCCCTTGGCGACGCCGACGGCGAGCAGCGCGCGGGCCAGCCGGTCGACGTCGTCGTTCATTTTGGCGTAGCTCCAGCGCCGGGCTTCACCGCCCGGGACGGCGGCGGCCTCGATGAGGGCGTCATGGTAGGGGAACCGGGCGGCGATCCGCTCAAAGTTCGCGCCAATGGTTTCATCGATCAGCGGGACGTCAGTGTCCCCGGCGGTGTACGCAAGCATGATGTGACGCTACCAACACGCCGTCGGCAAGAGAAGAGGAAAGCGTGGATGTCCTAGGAAATCTTTCGGTCGCCCGGGGCGCCGCCCGGGGACGCCAGCTAGGCTGGAGGACATGAGCGAACCCATTGATCTGCGAGCCACTTTCATCCCCAACGACGGCGAATTCTTCCGCGTGAAGCTTGCCCTCGAGATTGCGATCGACGAGGTGGTCAATGAACCCGGCTGCCTGCGCTACGAACTGACCGAGGCCACGGAAGAGCGCCTGGTCCTGACCGAGCAGTGGGCCAGCCAGGAGGACCTGGACCGGCACGCGAAGGGCAGCGCCCTCCAGGACCTGAACGAGTCCCTGAGCGCCCTGCTGGCCGAGCCAGTGAAGGTGGAGCGGGTCTAGCCGTTCGGCGGGGTAGCCCACCGCCTATAACGACACAACGCGGGGCCGCTCCAGGCTCGCCGTCCTTGGAAGGATGGGGCTGGGGCGGCCCCGCGTTGGTTGACGCCGGCCGTGGGGCCTAGGCGTCGGGGATCTGCGTGCCGTCCTGCTTGGTGGCGGCTTCGGCCTGCGAGCGGGCGACGTGGGCGTGGACTTCCTCCATGTCGAGCGCCTTGACGGCGTCCACCACCTGTTCCAGCTGCTGGGCGTTCAGGGCGCCCGGCTGCGAGAAGACCAGAACCTTCTCGCGGAACGCCATCAGGGTGGGGATCGAGGTGATGCCGGCCTCGGCGGCCAGCTGCTGCTCGGCCTCGGTGTCCACCTTGGAGAACACCACGTCGGGGTGCTTCTCCGAAACGGCGGCGTAGGTGGGGCCGAACTGCTTGCACGGGCCGCACCATTCGGCCCAGAAATCTACCAGGACAATATCGTTGTCCTCGACGGTCGCTGCGAACTGTTCACCTGTAATGTCTACGGTTGCCATTTCTCAACGGTACGCGAGACGGGCCGGAAAGTCGCCGGTGTTTCGCTCGTGGCTCATCCGGCCGTCCGCCCCGCACGCGTGCTCGGACGGGTCCCCCGGCGGGCGCGGAGGTGAGTACGTCCGGTCAGCCCCAGAGGTGCGGCGCCGGGCGGCGGGCACCCGGGAGGGCGTTGGTTTCGCGCCAGGAGTGCAGCCATTCGGGCAGTTCGAGGCCGGCGGGCGGCTCGCCGAATTCGCGCAGGATGTCCTCCTGGCTGACCGGCTTGCCCTTGCTGACCAATCGGGTGGCGATGTGCGCGCGGGCGTAAATCTCGCCGTCGACCACCATCCGCTGCTCGAAGTAGATGGCCTTGGAGTCCAGGCCGATTACCTTGGTTTCGATGGTGTACTGCTGCCACAGCTGCAGCGAGCGGCGGAACGCTATGGTCTCGCCCGCCACCACGGGGGTCCAGCCGCGCCGCCGCATGGCCTTCCAGGTGCCGCTGCGCGCCATCAGGTCGAACCGCCCAAGGTCCATGAGCGAGAAATACATGCCGTTGTTGACATGCATTGCGATGTCGATGTCCGTGGGCAGGACCCGCAGCGGCAGGCTCGCGGCGTCCCAGATGCCCAGCTTAGGGCGCCGGGACGCGTTCATCAGGAGGAAGAGGGTGCGGAGCAGCAGGTGCATGCCAGCTATGTTACCCGCGGGTAACTATGGTGCCAATCATGACGAAGCGTGGCGGGACGGCGGGGCAAGCCCCGCGGACGCTGCTTAGTACAGCAGCCGCTGGAACAGGAGGTGGTCCTGCCAGCGCCCGGCGATCTTCAGGTACTGCGGGGCGACGCCGATCTCGTCGAAGCCGGTGCGCCGCAGCACCTTCTGCGAGGCGTCGTTGTGGAGCAGGGTGGCCGCCTGGATCCGGTGCAGTCCCAGGGTGGTGGATGAGGCTTCGAGGACGTGGGCAACGGCGGCCGAACAGATCCCGCGGCCGTTGAAGTCCTGGTCCACCCAGTAGCCCAGGTTGGCGCTGAGGAACGGGCCCCGCACGATGCCGCTCAGGGTCATGCCGCCGATCACCCGGCGTCCGGAGAGCAGGATCCAGGGCACGCCGGTTCCCGCCTCGAACATCCCCAGCTTCCCCCGGGTGTTGGCGAGCTGGCCGGCTGGGGTCAGGAACTCTTCGCCGCGGACCGGCTCCCAGGGCGCGAGGTGCGCGCTGTTGCGGCGGTAGGCATCGGCGAGCTCACCGGCGTCTTCCTCCCGAACGATGCGCATGACGACGCCGTCCGGCAGGTCGGCGGCCAGCAAGGAATCGGGAGGGGGCATCTCCCTATCCTTCCACCGCATCTGCTCCGGGTGCGGCCAGGGCAAGGATCATGCGCTCCATCCGTGCGACCCCGGCGAAGCGGCCGGCGTTGTCCGTGACGAGGAGGGCCTCGTAGCGCTGCTCCCGGGGCCGGGTCATGGACCGGGCCAGGGCCTGTTCCAGCGGGGTGTCGAGATTGACTCGAATCCCCTGGCTGACCACGCCCATCGCTGCCGCCCCCGGACTCAGGAGTGCGACCGGCCGGAGGTGCTCCCCGAGCAGGACCACATCCTCCAGGGCCGGGTTGGCTCCGAAGGCCTCGGCCGCGGCGGCGATGGTTGGGACGGCGGGAGCCGCCTCCACGATGTCCCGGATGACGGTCTTGTCCGCGACCGTGCGGGCGCTGGCCAGTCGGTGCGCGACGTCAAGCTCGATTCCTGCCCAGGGCGGGCCGGGCCGGGCGAGGTAGTAGCCCTGGACCAGGGGGACGCCGAGTGCCACCAGGGCGTCGAGTTCCTCGGACCGCTCCACGCCTTCGGCCAGGATCCAGGCGTCCACGCGGCTCGCGAAGGCCCCCATCATCTCGATCAGGGCCCGCTTCGCCTCGTCCCGGTCGACGTCCTGGATCAGCTCCCTGTCGATCTTGATCATCGAGGGCCGCAGCGCGAGCAGGTGGCGCAGGCCCGCGTACCCGGCACCGGCGTCATCGACGGCGATCAGCGCGCCGGCCGAGCGCAGCTGGTTCAGGTCCGGCTCGAGGCCGACGTAGGAATCAATGGGGGTCTGCTCGGTGAGCTCCACAATCAGGCCGCCCAGCTGCCCCTCGTCCCGCCAGACGGAACGGACGCACTCGGAGGTCAGCAGCTCCGGGGAGATATTGACCGTCAGGAAACAGTTGGGAGGCAGGGCCGCCCTCGCCCGCAGGGCTGTGCGCAGTGCGGCGGCCTCCAGTTCGGCGGCCTTGCCGTGGGTCCGCGCCGCGGCAAACCAGACCTCAGGGTTTTTCTCTGTGTAGCCGGGGAAACGCGCGAGCGCCTCGTACCCGACGACGCTCCCGCGGGAGGTGTCCACGATCGGCTGATACGCCGTCGCAAGGCCCTCGCCGCGGCAGGCGGCGGCGAGCAGGGCGTCCCAGTCCGGCGGCATTAAAGTGCCGGTTTCCGGGCCCGACCTGCCCGCCCCGTGACTCAACTGACCGGGCGAATGGACTTCTGCACCGACGAGACCAGCTCATGCGGCAGTTCGGTCAGGCCATGGACGGACGCGGCGTGCGCACCGACCTGGACCAGGATTTCATCTTCAGTGCTGCAGACCCAGCGTGCTTCACAGCCCGGGACCACGTCACCACATGCAAACGACTTCACTTCAGCTCCTATGCTTCAACACGAATAACGGCACAACCCTACTTCCCGGTAGGGTCCGCCAACCGATTGCACGGAAGATGACTTTTTCGGCGCGCCGCGGGGTGACGTGGGGTGCCGTGGCGCCGGGTTGGGCGGGATGTCCGGGTGCCCGCGCAAAGGGTGGATTGGTAGGCGGTTCGCGCCCGCGGCGGGAGTTAGGCCGGGGTGGGGTCGACGGCGGATGCGACGGCGGGCTGGTGCCCTGCGGCCGGGGGCCGTTCGAGCCCGTTCAGCCACGCCTCGGCGTCGCTTAGGTCGGTGAAGTACCGCTGGGGGCAGTCATTGCCGCGGCGCATCCACGCCGCCACCACGCGGTCCACATTGGTGGCTCCCACGAGGGCGACGGCGCACACGAAGCGGCTCTCCAGGTAGTGGTTCCGCGCGCCGGCGCTGACATCGACGTCGCTGATGTCGATCAGCAGGGGCAGCATCCGCCCGGCGCTGACCTTGCCGACCGCCAACACGGATTCCATGGCGTCAACGGCCTCTACTGCGGAACCCTTTGCCCAGCTCAGACGCAGAATGCCGCTCCGGTCGAGGGTGAGCGTTCCCTTTCCCGCCGCCAGGCTGATCTCCATGTCGAATCCTTTCCAGCGCCAGAATAACCCCGGGCGTGCCGGATCGGCGCGGTGGCCCGCGGTCTGCGCCCGCATGTGACGCCGGGCAAAAGAAAAACCCCCGGAACCGTGATGGTTCCGGAGGTTTTTCCGAGGGTGGCAGATGAGGGATTCGAACCCCCGTAGGCGTTGCCAGCTGATTTACAGTGATTTACCCTATATCGTCAGCTGGCACTGCCGACACCCCCTTCTGCCTCTCACCGCGGTGTACGGCGCGCAGCACAGCCTTCCATCACTTCCGTTACCTCCCTGTATTCTGTGGCGTGTGCTCACGGCGTGATCACACACCACAGAAACAGGGGGGCTCTTGACAGCGTACGGATATCGGTTGCACCAACTGGTGGTTCATCCGGCTCGGAAACAGCCGACACTCGATATGTCCAAGGTCCACAAAACCGGGGATAGCAGCAAAACCCTCCACGCAGTTCAGTTGTTGTGTGAGCAGTTGACGGCGCTCGTGGGGCAGCCGCTTGTGGGTTCGCCAACCTACCTAACAGAGAAGCCCGAAGCCGAAGATGACGCCGAACCTGTAGAAGGTCTCATCAAGAAGAGGAAGCCAATGCTCTTCCTCCGCAAGGTTTCACAACATGGACGAAGGCTGGATCTTCTGTTCGACTATGGCGTTGAGGGAGATTACGAGACCCTCTTGGAATCAACCGGCGCATATTCTCCTATGACCGGCAAGGCAGGTGGTAGGGGCTACCGTCTGTGGCTAGTTTTCCCCGAAACCGGGAATGCCGCCGTGATGGTCTCAGAAGTTAAGGGTAGGACCCACGTCGGTGAGGTCCTGTTTCATTGGTTGCGCTGTTTGAATCAAAGGGACGCTGTTACCTTCGATGCGGCCGGAAACAGGGCAGAGACGGCATGGCTACGTTGGGTGGCCAACCCAATGTTTGACCCGGATCGCTTCGCCTCAATCGCTTCAGAGGCGTCGAACTTTTCGCTGACGCTCCGCCGTCAAGCGAAAAAGTCCGACGGGGGCCCGGACGAGGGGACAGTCAAGGTTACGGAAACTGGGCTCAGCGTGGAGCGCATCGGGGGCGTTATGGCGGTAATGCTGAACTGGTGGAACAACCGACAAAACGGAAGCAAGGGAGAACGAAGCAGGAAAGGTGCGGAACAGGTAGAAGCGCTTGTCCATCTCAAAATGGACGAGGAGTTCGACGATGGCGAAATCTCCTTCAAGGAGAACAACAAGCAGCAAACGATAACGCCCAACACCGTCGATAGGCTTTTCATCTACCCCATGGGAGAGGTGCCCCCGTCTTCGGAAGCTATCCTCCAGGCGGCCAAGAGCCGGCTTCCCCCCATATTGTCGGCCCTCGACATGAATATAGACTTGGACGCATCGATGTAGGAGGTCCAAGTGTTAGACCGCATCATCCCAACAAGCCTTTTCCGCGGACACTGGAAGGGGCTTAGCGACTACAGAGGTACAACTCCCAGGCCTGACAAGCTGTCACGTCTTCTGGTTGTTGGGGTCCCTTTGGCGGCAGGTGTTTTGATGCTTCTCAACAGGGGCTGCCTCAGCGCTCCTGGCGCGTTACTTTCAGCCGTAGCTCTCTTTTCCGGCGGACTGCTGGCATCCTTTGGGCAACTATCAACCCTCCGCTTGAAGCTGACGGATCGTGCCGGGGACAATCAGTTCAGCGAGCGAATCGACCGCGATTACTTGGACGAGACGGCCGCGCACCTCCTCGTTGCGGCCTATTCTGCGGCTGTAAGTGCAGCCCTCTTGATAATGGCAATGAGCTTTGGCGCCGATGCAGCAGGACGCATCGGCGGTGTCTGGGCCGCCGTGATCACGACCGTCACGACCTACGTATTCGTGGTGTTCATCATTGCCCTTCCACGCCTGTACGTGGCGTACACGAGGATCAATAAGGTCCGCCGCGAACTGAGTGGCACGGCTTCCACCAAGCTCTAAGGGCTTCTGATTGTTCGCTCATCAGCTGCCGGCGCCGGATCCCTTGCTACCGCTGGGCAGTTTTCCCCGTGAGCACGATGTAGTCACAGTCCGCCAGAGAACACCGAACGGAGCTGCTTGTTCCGCTGCCGTCGCTCCAAAGGCGTCAACGGCATTGGGGGTTGCTTGGGCCGGCCCCACTCCTCGATGGCTGCAATCTCTGCGGGCCCGAAACGCATCTGCCTGCCATCCCGCCATGCCGGCCAGGTCTCATCCTTGACCCGCCTGCGGACCGTTGCCTCGGAGACTCCGAACAGCTTCGCTACCTCGGCCGTCGTCAGGTACCGCTGACGTGCTGGGTCGGACATCGCCCGGGACAGCTCGCGGACTTCAGCCCGGAAGCCTTGCATCTCGTCCAGGAGACGTTGGAAGGCTTCCTGCACTGCCCTATCGGTCGAGATGCGCTCAAGGATCTTGCCGGCCAAGTCTGGCTGCTGGTTGTCCATCAACGCAGACTAATCAAGGCGTTGCCGACTTTTCCACGCACTGTCAGTGCCGGCACCAGCAGCTCACTGGGGTCCTTGCGCCAGCTTCAGATACCTGCTGGCGGCCACCTCCAGCAGTTGCACTCCCTCATAGAGCACAACGGCAAGCATGCCGAAGTTGATAGTCATGACGTACTGGGCGCCGGTGGCGGTCTTCGTCCCCGGGATCTCCTCGATTTCGTTGGATGCGAGGTGGGCCCACATTTTCCCGTGCGCGTGGCCGCTGGCCAACTGCCATGCCGAAAGCCACGGCATTACGACGTTCTCGTGCTTGTACTCCAGCCGGCGGAGAGTCGTAGTCATGGATGGAAGGCGATAAGCGAGCGGGTTCCATGACCCAAGTTGAGCTTCGCTAGCGACCTCCTTGAGGCGTTGCTGCCGACGATGCTTCACTTCGTCCCACGGCTTGCCGAGACTCTCATGCATAAAACCCTTCTTGTCCTCTTCATCGAGCCCAAGCAGGATCCTGCGCTTAATCCTCAGCGTCCCGTTCACGGGTTCCAACAGTCAGAGGGCGGTTGCTGCTGAGTCGATCGAATTACGAACGAGGGCGTAAGCACCGAAGGCACTCGCAGTAAGCATGATTGAGTCTTCTGACTCCTGTACCATCATTCGCTTCATCGACTCGATACAGGAGGTCGCCACCATCAGCTGGTTGTAGGCGTACCCAGCGACGTCGTGATGGGGACATCGGGCGTCGTCGTTCGCCAGATCAGTTCCCTCTCCGGGCGTGATAACTTCGCTCAGCGCAGCGGCCACCTGCTCCGCCCGCTGGAAGTAGCTCATGATCCGCTGGCTATGCGCCACTTCCAACGGATCGGTAACCGAAATGATCTCCACCGGCCCAGCCTATTCCACGCTTTCCGCCCAGTGAGCTGACTTGAGGACAGATCCCACACCCAGAACCCTTGCTCCCTCTGGGCACTTTCCGCCGTGAGCACGTGGTGAGCACGATATGTCAGCGCCCGATGGTACGTTCGACCTCACTGGCGCCCAGATCAGGCGCCCAAGGAGACTGGGGATCCAATGGGTAAGTTCATCTACGGCGCGTCTGGCCATGTCACGCTAAATATGCACGACGAGGTACTGCGGGCAGCACAGGAAACGATCCTGGGGCGACTCGCTAGGGGTGAGGTCTTTTACTTCGCTTTCAGCGGTGAGGACGCTCAAGGGGAGCCGGCCACGACTGCAGTGACGATTTCCTCCGCTATACCTCTCACGTTCCTATACAGCACCGACAAGATGCCCAAATTCGACCCAAGCCTCGTAGAAACTTTCGACGGGCTGGTTGAGAAAATGGGCGGCCTTGACCTGTCCGGATTAGGTGCGGAGGAGTCGGCAAATGGCTGAAACCGAGATCCCAGACACCTGCCCGAAGTGCGGCGGGAACGTCCGCTTACGTCCTCAGCTCGAGCGTACTGTCGGCGGCAGCGGCAAGGAATGGCGCTGTGAAAAGGCGTGCGTTAGCTGGTCAGTGAGCTAATTAGCCAACTCCTCGACCTTCCATGATCAGGGTCTTTCCTACGGGCGGTCCTAGGCGGGCAGAAATCCGGGTAGCCGGTCGCCCCATCTGATGGCGCGGAACTTCTCGGGGCAGCGCCGGTACTCTTCGATGTCCCACTCTGAGTCCGTCACGCGCTCCACGTTGCCGGCGGGTATCCATGCCCAGTGGGAGTGCCGGCCGTCGTCAGCCCACCGCACAAGGACGCTGGAGGGGTTCCAGCGCTCTGCGGAGGCGTAGACCGGCACGGAACCACCGGCGGCCAAGGGAACCGCGGCACGGACCTTCGGGTAGGCACCGTAGGTCCAGGACTGGGCGTCCTCCGGCCCGTTCCCGGAATCGGGCTGCAGGTACTCGAACGTCTCCCCGTCGAGGGTGAAGCTTGGCATGCCGCCATCGTATCGGCGGCGACGCCCACCGCGGGCCTTGGCCAGCAGACGTGCAACGGCCTCCGTGTCTATTTTCACCACGCACGGAACGGTAGCCGCCGGGTACGACAGTCGACGGGGAAGCGAGAAACGCCCCCGCGGGAGCCATTTGGGGGCGGCTGGGCGCGGGGGCGTTTCGGATGCGGGCACCGGCATGGGGGCATCCGGCAACCCACCTAGAACATAATGAGCGGCCACACGCAAGTCAATTAGGCCAATGGTCATGCCCGGCCTCCGAGCACCACCCTCCGTTGGGATTGACCCACTCTCGGCATCGACAGGAGGACGCCCCGCGCTGGTCGGGAGCGTCTACCTTGCCACTGCGAGTCAGTTGCCCTGGTGGGGTCCCGCGCCTGGCTCAGCGTCCCGCCGCGCATGCTCGAGAAGGATCTCCCTCAGCCTTTCATCGGCTGTCGGATCAGGCCCTAGAAAATTGGCTGCGAGTTCCGTTAGGGCTAGGACAAGCATGGCCACCGCCTCAGGCTCGGTGTCCGAGGACGCGTCTCGGGCGACGTGCTCCACGGCTAATGCGTCATTGCTTCGGAAGCCGAGCACGGCGCGGAGGGCGCGGGCCCGGTCGAGGGTGCGGACGTTGGCGGCTGGCAGGTTCACGGCGTCTCCTGGATGTCGAAGGGCAGCGGCTGAGGTTGTTCCGCTGGTGCGCCCGATGCCGGAACGTTGGGCACCGTCGGACGGGCGGGAAGGGGTTCTTTGCCTTCCAGGGCCCTGATGCGGTTCTCTTGGTCACGGACGACGTCGAGCAGAGCGACGGGGAGCAGGTCGTAGCGTAGACCGTCGATCTTGCCGTCGAACCAGATCACCAGCTCTGGAAAGTGCTCGGCTACCTGTTCAGCGATCAGGCCGTATTCGTTGGTGCCGCCGTCGATTCGGTCGTAGATGACGGGCTGGAGGGCGAGCACGTTGGCCGGGTCGGTGTTGTGGGCCCGAACGTTTTCCTTGTACTGGATTGAGCTGGTGTTGCGGCCGAAGTGGTACCCGCCGTCGTTGCCCACCCAGACTTGGTAGAACGAGGTGCCGGCGACGTTGTTAGTCCACCCGTACTGGGAGCCATCGGCCTGGGGCACAGTGCCAGAGGTGATGTCCGCCCCGACGTGCTTGTGCGCCGCGGGCGGGTAGGTGTCTGGTTTGCCGCTGACGGTTGACCACGTGGTGGTCTGCGCCCCGATCTGGACCCACGTGGTACCGACGAGGACTTCCACGCCGTATTGGCCGGGTGCGCTGTTGTCGAGCGGCCCGAAGCGCGCAACGGGTGTGGTGCCGGCAGCGTCGTAGACGACAAACACCCCGTCATCGTCCATGCTGACTCCGACCGTGCCGTCCTCCCTGAGGGAGTTGACGAAGCCTAGGACATTGATGCCGCCCTTGCGGGGCTTGATGCCCATTGGGCCGAAGATGTTCGCCGCGGCGAGTTCCTTGACCGTCCGCTCGAGGTCTTGGACCTTGCGGACGAGAAAGTCTTCGCCTGCTACTGAGGGCTTTCCTGGTTGGGGCATTGCTGATTCTCCTGGGGGTAGTGGCCTTGGGTCTGCCGTCGGGTGCTGCACACCCGACGGCAGTTTCTACGGAGTCGTGCCGTCCCCGGCGAATCTCCTATGGTTTGGTCTGCCGCCGGGGCTTGGACTCCCGGCGGCAGACCGATCTGAAGGGGTCCTAGGACTCGAGCGAGGCCAGGTTCACCTTGGCCTGCTGGCCGGCGTACGTGGCGGCGAAGGCGTCCGACAAGGACCCGAAGGAGGACTCGCGGCCCTCCAGCCGGTTGCCGAAGCTTTCGGCCATCTGGTTGAAAGTGGCGACGTCGGGTGCGCTGTCGATGTACTCGCGAATCGGCTCGGCGTTCGGCACGAGCTCTGCCCACCGCTCCGCGATCGATCGCTCGAACGGAGCCAGGTCCGTGGTGTTCCCCTTGGACGTGGCGTCGAGCCAGGTCGGCGCCCATTCACGGATCGCGTGGAGGCTCTGAGCATCGGCCTTGCCGATGACCTGCGCCAAGGACTGGCCTGCGTCCAAGAGCATCTTGACCCGCTCCCAGCTGTCGCGGGTGCTGGCAGGTGCTTTGGGCAGCGCTTCCTGGGCCCGGGACTGAATACGGTAGGCCGCCGTGTCCATGCGGGCCTGGAGCTGCCGCAGCTTGGCCGCGTGGGTGAAGTTCGCCTGTGCAATCATCTTCTCTCGGCGGTCACGCAAGCCCTCGGCGGTCAGGAATTCGCTGGTGTGCGCACTGGCCTCTTCGACGGAGATCCGGTAGTCGCGGGACAGGTGATTGAGTTCCTGCAGGTATTCGGATGTGGTGCTCATGGTTGGGAGGGTCCTATCTGTTGGCTTAGGTGGAGGGGACGTAGCCAGGCTGGCCGGCGATGGAGTCCGGGTGAGGCCGGTACGAAGAGCAATCCATGGCGTGCTGCCAGGGCTCCGCTACGGTGCCGCCGCTGGCCCGAGGGATGATGGTGCGGCCGCATTCGGCGCAGTTGGGACCAAGGGCGTCCTGCATGGCGCCGATGTTGATGTGGTGGCCGGTCGGGTCGGTGTAGTGATCTGAGTTAGCCATAATGGCGTGTCTCCTGGGGTCGTCGGTGGGTGCTCACGTTGTGATCACCGCTGAAAATTGACCTGGAATAACGGCCTTTCTGGGCCGGTTAGCTGATGGTCAATCAGCTGACATGGGGTCACACCTCCCCCGTAATAGTCGTGGCCACCTGTGCGATGCGCGGGCCGATCGCTGCGAGATTCTCCGCCCGGCGGAGATCTGCCTGCGCGTCCTTCACCGCCGCGTCAGCCCTCTGCAGGTGCCGCTCCGCCGCTGCGCTGGGGCGATACCCATGGACCTTCTTGGCGAGTGCCCGGCCGTCCCTGGCCAGCTGCAGCGCCCGGCTGGCCTGCGCGACGGTGATGCCCCGCTCCCCCGGCGGTGTGCCGCGCTTCCACCCAGGCCGCAGGGAGCCACCGGCAAGGCCACTCAGCTCCGCCTCTACCCCGCCGGCATTCTCGGGGCTGAGGATCGCCGCCATAGCCGCCAGCGTCGTCCTCCCGGGGCGGCGGTGACCGGTCTCGAGGAAGTCGACAGTCATCTCCGCGACACCGGCCAGCGAAGCCAACCGCGCCCGGGTCATGCCGGCCGCCTCGCGCAGCTCCCGGAGCCGGGCCCCGAAGCCAGCAGCCAGGGCTACCTGCTCTTCACCGGTAACGCGCCCATCGGGCTTACCTACGCGCATGCGCATGGCCCCCTCGGTTACCGGTAGCAGTAGCGGTCGCTACCATCGCTCGGGCTTTGTAGTGTTCGGCGTGGTTGCGCCAGTAGTAGATCTGTTCTTCGGGTTCTGGGGTGCCTGGCCGGACGGGGTCGGTACTACCGAGGTCATCAATCTCGCGGGCGCCGGGATGGATGGCGTCAGTACTACATACGTCATCGACGTCGATGCCGAGGGTTGTGGCTGCTGCGAGGACCACGTCACGGGCCTGGAGGCCGAGGGCTTTGGCGATGCCGGTTAGTGTGGCGGCGTCGGGGAAGCGTGTGAATCCATCCTTGGTGATGCTCTGGAGGGTCCGGCTAGTGACGGCTCCGCCGGCGGCCGTGGCGAGCTGCGGGTAGCTGCGGTCTCCCTTGCGGTGCAGGATCAGCTCTTGGAGGTTCATGGTCATGGTCTAGGCGGTCTCCCTCTGGGATTTCTCGTACTCGGCTTGGCGCTGCAAGAGGAGTCGGGACTGTCGCTCCCGCTGCTCTTGGATGCTTGGTTCTGGGGAAAAGGAATCGGCGGTCATCGCGAAGTTCCTGCGTGCCATAGGTGAGGTAGGCATTTTGGCGACCGACTCTTTTGATTGATGTTCTTTGTTGTGGTGAGAGTGTTCTGGTGGGCCGTCATGAGTGCTGGGTGACTGGGACGGATTGACGGGTGATTCCGCACCATTGACGGGTGTTTTCTCTGACTCACACGTCGTAGGTGCTGGGTGATTATCGGAATCACCCTTCATCTCTGCTGGGTGACTCTCGTCCGGCTCCAACATGGGAATCCGGTCTAAAAGGTCCGATGGGATTGTTAGCCGGTACTCACTGGCATAACCTCCTGGCCGGCCGCGCCCCGCTGAGTGGCCCTTATAGGTCATCTCCACGAATCCGAGACTCTCAAGGACGCGTTGCCCTCGTTCCACAGTGCTGATGCTGGTTCCCATGACGTTTGCCAGGCGCCTCTGCCCGGGTCGGATTCGCGTGCCGTCCGAGTTCGCGTAGGTCGCCATGACGAGGCCCAGCAGCTTGACGCTGGGCGGCTTGATGATGGCCCGGCGCATTAGACGCTCCCACTCGAACCGGCCCAGCGGCTCACGAGTGAAGATCGAGTGGTCAGCTCCCATCATTCACCTCCCCTCTTAGAGTTCTTGGCCTCGGCCATCCCTGCGACTTTCCCTTGTATACAAGCGGCCCAACAAGCTGAAAATCAGGTCGAACCGCCTACCGATTTCGGCGGCCGGCCTTGCGCCGCTTGGGGTCTGGGCGCGCCGAGATGCCTACTAAGTTCCTTCGAGGTCACGACAGCCGTCCGGAGATGAGGCTCAGCCAGTCCCGTGTGCGCGAGCTTTTGGGGTACTGGCGGCCGTGCTCGCAAGAACCGTCGAAGCCCTTTGTGCAATTACGCAGATCGCCCCACACGCCGGTCCCGCCCAGCCCCGCCATGTCCTGCAGCTGGCCGCCGGTCATTTGCCGGCCGGTCTCTTCGTAGAGCCAGGCGTTGACGTCGCGCCCGCACATGGTTTCCATTGGAGCGCGCTCGAGCAACCAGTCCGGGTACAACCGGCTGACAGTCAATGCGTTGACGGAGCGCTCAATCCATGCCGGCTGGGCCGTGCTGTGACCGAGTTCCCAGTGAACGATCTCGTGAGCCAGTGCGTTGGTCGCTTCCCAGGTGAAGAGACGCTTGTCGATCCAGATCGCCTTGGCATCTGTCGCTGCGACCATGTATCCCGGGAGATTGGTCGCGTTGACCTCGATGCCGAGCTCGGCGACGTGCTCCCAAGGGTCGTAGAGAAGCGTGCGGGCAGTTGTCAGGGTTGCAGTGCTCACTTGGTGCCGCCCTTGATGAAGACCGGCATGGTGCGGCCGGTGAGGCGCTGGAAGTCGGTTCCGCGCTGGCCGTAGACAACGCCAGGGTTCTGACGGGTCGGGGCCGGACGGTTGACGTTGACGGGACCGCGGGGGCTAAGCTGTGTGTTGAACATGATTCGGATTCCTTCTGGTTGGTTGGGGTTCGACTGACGGTCCGGTAGTTACAGCTACCGGGCCGTTTCTTTTTTGGGCTCAGGCCGCTTCGCCATTGAGCAGGGCCATGAATTTCTTGCGAGGGATCAAGATCCGCCGGCCGATCCGGAGCGAAGGTATTGTTCCCTCTTTGATCGCCGCGTACATCTGGCTCATCCCGATGCCTGCGATCTCTTTTGCCTCCGCCACGGTGAGCGTGGGGCTTTCTTCCTGTTGCTGGTGCATCTGCCCTCCTTGGTTCCCTAGAAGCTGACAGTCATAATCTATGGCACCTTGCAGCACTTGTCAACACTCAATATTCCTGACATATTTGAGACCACCAACAATGGAAGGATGCATATGGACTGGACAATCACCCAGGTGATCGGACACAACGTCCGCACGAAGCGGGATGCGCTAGGAATGACCGCCGCGGTCCTCGGGGAGCGTCTTGGGGAGATCTTCGGCAAGCCCTGGCCCAGGCAAACGATCTACATGATGGAGAGCGGAGACCGGGCCATGGTTGCCCATGAGGTCCTTGCCGTATCCCACGTCTTGGAAATCCCTCTAGCGCAGTTATTTCTGCCGCCCGCCGATGTCCGCACAGTGACAACGGGGACTCTGGCTATCCCGGCGGAATCCCTGGCCTCAGACCTCAGCGCATCAAGCGATGAGCAGATGCAGAGGATAGCCAGGAGCGTGAGGGCGTTGGACAAGTCTCAGCGCGCTCTGCAAGGGATGGTCTCAGCCCAATACGTTCTTGTATCGGACGCAAAGCAGGCTGTTTTGAACCAGCCATCCGTGCAGATCGAGGGTCACGACGACATCCTGTCGGTGCTGAGTAACTTCAACATCCAGCGAGCATCGGAGTACTACGAACCCGAAACAGAAGAACTACCTGAATCCGGACTGCTGGGCCGCCTTCAGGGAGCCGAGGAGAACCAAGATGGCGGAAGTTAGCCGGCGCTGCGGGTGCCGTGATGAGGCGGGCAAGCAGTACGGGAAGGCGTGCCCGAAGCTGAAGAACCCGCGGCATGGCACATGGGGTTACCGACTGTCGGCCGGTACCGATCCTGTTACCGGTAAGCGCCGGTACGTGACCAGCTACAAGTACCCTTCGGCGGAGGCGGCGCGCACGGCCAAGAACGCTGATGAGAAGAAGCTGATGTCGAAGAACTTCAAGTTCGACCGCATCAAGGTTGGCGAGTATCTGACGAAGTGGCTTGACCGGCATGAGCAGCACGCCGGCCTCAAGCCCTCAACCGTTCGCATGTACCGGCGCTACATCGAGAACGACATCGTTCCCGTTCTGGGCCACCTGCAGCTCACCAGCTTGCGGAAGTATCAGGTGTCCGGGCTGGTGCAGCAGCTGCAGGACGATGGGCGCGGCGCGGTGACCATCAAGCGGATTCACGCCACGTTGTCATCGGCCCTTGGCGACGCTCTGCGCGAGGATCTCATCGAGGACAACCCCGCCGCCCAAGTCCGCCTCCCGAAGGCTCACAAGAAGCGCATACAGGTGTGGGAGCCCACCCAAGCGGGCGAGTTCCTCGACTACATAGCGGACTTCGAGAACGTGGACAGCCATGGGCGGCCCAACGGGAAGGTCGGTCACCGACTCGCTCCCCTCTTCGAGGTGGCCATACTCACCGGCATGCGACGCGGCGAGCTCTGCGGCCTGCGCTGGGAAGACGTCGATCTCGCAAATAGGACCCTAACCGTAAGGGTGCAGCTCGTTCAGGTGGGCGCGGAGGTCAAGGAGGTGTCAGCCAAGACGGCTGCCGGGCAGGACCGTCGCGTGGCGCTTAACGATCGTGCCGCCGGCGCGTTGGTCGCCTGGCAGATCCAGCAGGCCGCGGAGCGAGACCAGTGGGGCGAGGCGTACCAAGCCAGCGTCCGGGTGTTCACGTACGAGGATGGCCGGCAGCTGCGGCCTGGCTACCCCTCGAAGTTGTTCGAAGCGCTGGTGGAGAAGGCCGGCCTCCCCCTGATGCGATTCCACGACATGCGGCATCTCACCGCCTCGCTGGCGATCAAGGACGGCACCGACGTCGCCATCGTTTCCAAGATGCTGGGGCACTCCAACAGTGCGATCACCCGCGACCTGTACGGGCACATGTTCGACGCGACAGCCAAGGCTGCAGCGGAGGGAATTTCCTCCCAATTGCCGGCCCGAAACCCGCGTGTGCGCAGCGGTGTGCTCACAACTGTGCTCACAGAGCAATAAAAAAGACCCGCCCGGACCTCCGAAGAGATCCGAACGGGTCTAAATTCCCCGGAAATCCGGGACTGTGGCAGATGAGGGATTCGAACCCCCGTAGGCGTTGCCAGCTGATTTACAGTCAGCCCCCTTTGGCCGCTCGGGTAATCTGCCGAACTTCAAAAGAAGATCACTCGCGCCACCGTCCTGGTTCGTCCTGTTTCCAGTTCGTTCCGTGTCCGGCAACCGCGGGCAAGACAACTTTACAGAACTTCCGCCGAAGAATCGAATCGGCCCCGCAGCCCCTCTCCAAGGCCGCTCGAGGGCCGGAACGACGGCGGCAGCCCGCGGCGGAAGCGGGCCGCGGCTAAGTGGGTTGCGGTCAGGATTCGCCGAGGATGCGTCCGGCCAGCCTGGCCTCGAAGCGGGCCGCCTGCTCGGACGTGACCTGGTTCAGTTGGACGGCCCGGGCGAGGTCGGCGTGGACGCCGTCGAGCCGGGCGATCGTCCCGGCGGCGGGGCTCAGGACCACCGAGGCGGCCAGGGCGGCCGCGGCCATGGAGGTGGCCGCCGTCGTCAGTGAACCGGCGGCCGCAGCGGTGGTGGCGGTGACGTATTGGATGGCTTTGCGGCTCATGGGCCCTGCCTTTCGTGAAACTCTGTCAACGCCTTCAACCCTGCCGGGCCAACCTTCGTTCCCACCCGCGTTTCGCTTTGAGCCGACTGTGAACGCACCCGCTCCGTCCGGGCCATCCGTATTAGGCTGGATGGCAGGAAGTACCGCCCTTTCCGAGGGCCGGCACAGTGAAACATCACCGACAAATAGCAGGAGGACAGTCATGGCAGGCGAATCCACATTCGACGTCGTCAGCAAGGTCGACAAACAGGAAGTTGCCAACGCGCTGAACCAGGCCCAGAAGGAACTGGCCCAGCGGTACGACTTCAAGGGAGTCGGCGCCGAGGTCGACTTCAGCGGCGAGAAGATCCTGATGAAGGCCAACTCCGAGGAGCGCGTCCTGGCCGTCCTCGACGTCCTGCAGTCCAAGCTCATCCGCCGCGGCATCTCGCTGAAGTCCCTGGACACCGGCGAGCCCTACCCCTCCGGCAAGGAGTTCCGCCTGGAGGCGAGCATCAAGGAAGGCATCGCGCAGGATCTGGCGAAGAAGATCAACAAACTGATCCGCGACGAGGCGCCCAAGTCCGTGAAGTCCCAGATCCAGGGCGACGAGCTCCGCGTGACCTCGAAGTCCCGCGACGACCTGCAGGAGACAATGGCCCTGCTGAAGAACTTCGACGAGGCCGACCTGCAGTTCGTGAACTTCCGCAGCTAAGCTCCCTCAATTTCGACGCGCAAAAGACCTGTCGCTCCCGGTATTCCGGCAGCGGCAGGTCTATTCCGTGTCGCGGGGCGGTTTCAGCCTCGCGGGGCGGTGAGCTGAAGGGCCCTAGCCCAGCCGCTGGCCCGCCATCCGCTCCAGCCGGTCGATCCGGTCGGCCATGGGCGGGTGGGTGGAGAACATCCGGGCCATGCCCCCGCCGCGGAATGGGTTGGCGATCATCAGGTGCGAGGCGTTGACCAGCCGCTGGTCCTGCGGCAACGGCGCCAGCTGCACCCCCTGTTCGATCTTGCGCAGCGCCGAGGCCAGCGCCAGCGGATCCCCGGTCAGCGCCGAGCCGTCCTCGTCGGCGTCGTACTCGCGGGTGCGGGAGATCGCCATCTGGATGAGGGACGCGGCGAACGGCGCCAGGATGGACATGGCCAGCAGGGCTAGCGGGTTGGCGTTCCGGCGGTCCCCGCCGCCGAAGAAGAGCAGCAACTGCCCCACCGAGGTGATCACGCCCGCGACGGCGGCCGCGACCGAGGAGGTGAGGATGTCCCGGTTGTAGACGTGCATCAGCTCGTGCCCCAGGACGCCGCGGAGCTCCCGCAGGTCCAGCAGCTGCAGGATGCCCTGCGTGCAGCAGACGGCCGCGTGCTGCGGATCGCGGCCCGTGGCGAACGCGTTGGGCGCCATGGTCGGGGAAATGTAGATCCTTGGCATCGGCTGGTTGGCCCGGGCCGAAAGCTCCCGGACGATCTGGTACAGCTGCGGCGCCTCGGCCTCTGCGACCGGGAAGGCCTGCATGGCCCGGATGGCGAGCTTGTCGCTGTTCCAGTAGCCGTAGAAGGTGGTGCCGACGCCGATCAGCGCCATGATCCACAGCGGGGCCGAGCTGCGCGTCCCGGACGCGATCAGGGCACCCAGTGCCAGCAGCACCGCCCACAGGGCACCGAACAGGGCGGCCGTCTTCAGGCCGTTGTGATGGTTGTGCACAGATCCTCCCAAGCCAAACCGGAACCGTCCCCCGGTGCGGAAACACCGGGCCCGTTCCACTCTGGAAACGAACTGCTACGGCACCGGGTTCCGGGCATCATAGCGCAGGAAACCGGACTGCCACCGTGCCACCAGCCAGGCCGCCACGGCGCACAGGACGCCCCCGGCCAGGAGTACCCAGCCCTCGCTCAGCAGCTTGGTTGCGCCGCCGGCCAGCAGGTCCCCCACGCGAGGCCCGCCGGCGACGACCACGACGAACACGCCCTGCAGCCTGCCGCGGAGATGATCGGGCGCTGCGGACTGCAGGATGGTGGTGCGGAAGACGGCGCTGACCGAGTCAGCGATGCCGGCGAGCGCGCAGCAGAGCGCGGCGGGAATCAGCCAGGCCGTCACCCCGGCACCTCCGGAGCGGCCGGCCAGGACGACGACGAGCCCCAGCCCGGCGACCGAGGCGCCCCACCCCATCACGGACCAGACCACGGCGGTCCCCTGGGCGCGGACGCCGCCCAGCGGACCGGAGAACAGCCCGGCCAGGAAGGCGCCGACGGCGGTGGCGGCCAGCAGGATGCCGACCGTGGCCTCACCGCCGCCGATCATCAGGGCGCCGATGGCCGGCAGCAGGGCCCGCGGCTGGGCGAGGATCATGGCGATCAGGTCGATCACGAAGGTCATCCGCAGGTTGGGTCGGGTGCCGAGGAAGCGGAAGCCTTCCACCACAGAGCGCAGCCCGGCCCGGTGCGTCACCCGGTCCGGCGGCATGGCCGGCAGCTTGACCAGGGCCCAGACCACGAAGGCGAAGCTGGCCACGTCGATGGTGTAGGTCCAGGCGAAGCCGATGGTGGCCACCAGGACGCCGGCCAGCAGCGGCCCGGCGGTCATGGACAGGCCCATGCTCATCATGGACAGGGCGTTCGCGGCAGGCAGCAGTTCCTTGCGGACCAATACCGGGATGATGGCGCTGCGGGCCGGCTGGTTAATGGCCTGGGCGCCGCTTTGGACCGCCACCAGGGCGTAGAGCAGCCAGGCGTTGCCCACCTGCAGCCAGGCCTGAAGCGCCAGGCAGCCGGTGGTCAGCCAGAGGACGGAGGAGGCCAGCAGGGCCACCCGGCGCCGGTCGTGGGCGTCGGCGATCGATCCGCCCAGCAGCCCGCCGAGAATCAGGGGGACCAGGGCGAAGATGCTCAGCAGGCCCACGTAGAAGCTGTCCTGGGTGAGGCGGTACACCTCCAGGCTCACGGCCACCAGGGTGAGCTGGCTGCCGACGGCGGAAGCCGCGGTTCCCAGCCACAGGCGGCGGAACGCCGGGCTCTCGCGTAGCGGCGTGATGTCAGCCAGGAATTTCCCCACCCGGCAACTCTAATAGGACGGCAAGGCTAACTAAGTCCAGCCTTATTGCGACTTGCTCAAAATAGATGCTTGAATGGGTCCATGAACGCTAACCCGGGCAGCAGCGACGCATGGGCCGACGCCCTGCGCGCCCACGGCCGCCGGGTGACCAAGCAGCGGCTGGCCGTGCTCGACGCCGTCGAACGCCACCCGCACTCGCCGGCCGAGCGCATCCTGGCCGCCGCCCGGGAGGAACTCCCGGAGCTCACCGCGCAGTCGGTCTACGTGGTCCTTGGCGACCTCACCGAGCTGCAAATGCTGCGCCGCTTCGAACCCCCGCACTCCCCCGCCCTGTACGAGACCCGGGTGGGCGACAACCACCACCACGCCGTCTGTATCGGGTGCGGGCGCGTGGAGGACGTCGAGTGCGCCGTCGGCCACGCCCCCTGCCTGACCCCGCACTGGGGCTCCGGGACCGCACCGATGACCATCCAGATCGCCGACGTCCTGTACCAGGGCATCTGCGAAGAGTGCCAGCGCACCCAAAAACTGCCCGCCCACAGCAACTAGGTTCACAACAACAATTGAGGAGAACGATGACTCAGAACATTTCTGCGCCCGTGTCCACGACCCAGTCCGGCGCGCCGGTCACGTCGGACGCCCACTCGCAGTCCGTCGGTGCCGACGGCGCCATCATCCTGACCGATCACTACCTGATCGAAAAGCTCGCCCAGTTCAACCGCGAGCGGGTTCCGGAGCGCGTCGTGCACGCCAAGGGCGGCGGTGCCTTCGGTACGTTCAAGACCACCGAGGATGTCTCGAAGTACACCAAGGCAGCCCTCTTCCAGCCGGGCACCGAGACGGACATGCTGATCCGCTTCTCCTCCGTCGCGGGCGAGGCCGGCTCGGCCGACACCCTGCGCGACCCGCGCGGCTTCGCGATCAAGTTCTACACCTCCGAGGGCAACTACGACCTCGTGGGCAACAACACCCCGGTGTTCTTCATCCGCGACGGCATCAAGTTCCCGGACTTCATCCACTCCCAGAAGCGTCTGCCGGGCTCGCACCTGCGGGACGCCGACATGCAGTGGGACTTCTGGACCCTCTCCCCCGAGTCCGCCCACCAAGTCACCTGGCTGATGGGTGACCGCGGCCTGCCCGCCACCTGGCGCGAGATGCAGGGCTACGGCTCGCACACCTACCAGTGGATCAACGCCGAGGGCGAGCGCTTCTGGGTCAAGTACCACTTCAAGTCCAACCAGGGCGTCAAGTCCCTGACCAACGACGAGGCGGCGGAACTGGCCGGCAACGACGCGGACTTCTACATCCGCGATCTGCGCGAAAACATCGACGCCGGGAACTTCCCCGCCTGGGACCTGCACGTCCAGGTCATGCCCTACGAGGACGCGAAGACCTACCGCTTCAACCCGTTCGACCTGACCAAGGTGTGGCCGCACGGCGACTACCCGCTGATCAAGGTCGGCACCATGGAGCTGACCAAGAACCCGGAGAACTACTTCGCGCAGATCGAGCAGGCCACCTTCGCGCCGTCGAACTTCGTCCCGGGCATCGCCGCCTCCCCGGACAAGATGCTGCAGGCCCGCATCTTCTCCTACGCGGACGCGCACCGCTACCGCGTGGGCACCAACCACGCCCAGCTGCCGGTCAACGCCCCGAAGAACGAGGTGCACAACTACAGCCAGGACGGCGCGGCCCGCTACCACTTCAACGCGCCCACCGTTCCGGTCTACGCACCGAACTCCCTGGGCGGCCCCGCCGCCGTCGAGCCGCAGAACCCGGCCGGCGGCTGGGAGAACGACGGCGCACTCACCCTCTCCGCGCACTCCCTGCACGCCGAGGATGACGACTTCGGCCAGGCCGGCACGATGTACCGCGAGGTCTACGACGACGCCGCCAAGGCCCGGTTCCTGGAGACCATCACCACCGCCGTGGGCGGCGTGAAGAACGCCGACATCAAGGAACGCGCCATCCAGTACTGGACCAACGTCGACGCCGAGCTCGGCGCCAAGCTGCGCTCCAACCTCGGTGCCGCCAACCCGTCCGACGCCGAGGCCGCCAACAAGATGGCCTAAGTGTCCCCGGACACACAGCAGGACACAACAGCGCCCCGCCGCGGATCTTCCGCGGCGGGGCGCTGTCGTTTGTCGGGGGTGCCGGACGTGTCAGGCGGGCCAGGCTTAGGCGGGCGAGCGTCAGGCGGGTTTGGCCGCGCTGCCGGCCGGCGCCGGCTCCGCCGCGGCCGGGCGGTGGCCCTTCTTGGCCAGCTGGATCTGCTCGTACACGTGGTGCCGGAGCTCGGTGAACCGCGGCAGGGACCGGGTCTCCAGCTGGTCCCGCTCCACCGGCAGGTCGATCCGGATATCCTCCTGGACCACGGTGGGCGAGCTGGAGAGGATGATGACCCGTTCGCCCAGGTAGACCGACTCATCGATGTCGTGGGTGACGAAGAGGACGGTCACGCCGAACTTCTTCCAGATCGTCCGGATCAGGTCCTCCAGGTCGGCGCGGGTCTGCGCGTCCACCGCGGCGAACGGCTCATCCATCAGCAGCACCTCGGGCTGGTAGGCGATGGCCCGGGCGATCGCCACGCGCTGCTGCATGCCGCCGGAGAGCTGCCAGGGGTAGGACCGCGGCACGTGCGACAGGCCCACGGCCTCCAGCGCCTCGTCTACCAGCCGGTCACGTTCGGCCTTCGGCACGCCCTGGTTTTTCAGCGGAAGCGCCACGTTGTCCCGGACCCGCATCCAGGGAAAGAGGGAGCGGCCGTACTCCTGGAAGACCACCGCCATCTTCTTCGGCGGCCCGGAGACCCGCTTGCCGTCGAGCAGGACCTCGCCCTCGGTGGGCGCCATCAGGCCCGAGATGCACTTGAGCAGGGTGGTCTTGCCCGAGCCCGAAGGACCCACCAGGCAGGCCAGTTCCCCGGCGCGCAGGTCGAAGGTGAGGTTGCGGACGGCTTCGATGTCGCCGCCGTCGGTCTGATAGACCTTCTTCAGTCCTCGGACCGAGAGCATGGCCTCCGGCCGGATGGTCCCCGCCTCGGGGGTGGTGTCAGGCTGCATTTTCTACCTCTTTCTGGCCGTGGTACCAGCGCAGGATGTTCCGCTCGGCCCACTGGAAGATGAACGACATCGTCACGCCCAGCAGCCCCAGCACCACGATGCCGGACCACATTTCCGGGATGGCGAAGGAACGCTGGAACTGCACGATGGTGAAGCCAAGCCCGGAGGACGAGGCGAACATTTCGGAGATGACCATCAGGATCAGCCCGAGCGAGAGGGACTGGCGGACACCCGCCAGGATCTGCGGGCTGGCCGAGGGCAGCACCAGGTACCGGACCCGGGCCCAGCCGGAGATTCCGTAGGTGTGGGCCGAGTCGGAGAGGACACCGTCGACGGCGCGGACACCCTCGATGGTGTTCAGCAGCACCGGCCAGACGCAGCCGGAGATGATCACCGCGATTTTCATGGAGTCGGTGATGCCCATCAGCAGCATCAGCACCGGCACCAGCACCGGCGGCGGGATGGCCCGGAAGAACTCCAGCGTGGGTTCCAGGAGGGCGCGCAGCCACCGGACGGAGCCGATCACCACGCCGCCGACGACGCCGATCGCGACCGCCGCGACGACGCCCACCAGGAGCCTGCCGATGCTCGGCAGCACGTCCGAGAAGAACCGCGGGCCGAACCAGGTCTGGGCGAACTTCTGCACCAGCGCCGCGGGCGTCGGCACGAAGAAGTTCACCGCGCCCAGGGTGGAGGCCCACCAAAGCAGGACGAGCAGCACCGGCAGCGCCAGCACGTAGCCCAGGGTTTTCAGGGCTTTCATAGGATCACCTCGGAGCGGACGGAGGAGTGCCAGGACAGCGTCTTCTTCTCGATCAGCCGCATCAGGGCGTTGATCACGACGCCGATCAGGCCGGTGGCCAGCACCAGGGCGTACATCCCGGAGATGGCGCCGCCGGACTGCGCCAGCGCGATCTCCCGGCCCAGGCCCGGGGAACCGATCACGAGCTCGGCCGTGATGGCCAGGACCAGTGCCACGGTGGCCGCCAGCCGCACGCCGGTCATCAGGTAGGGCAGCGCCGTCGGGAAGACGACGTAGCGGATCCGGGCCAGCGGCCCGAGCCCGTAGGTCTTGGCCGTGTTGTTGGCGACCATGTCGACGTCGGCCACGCCGTAGAACACCTGGATCAGGACCTGCCAGAAGGCGGCGTAGGTGATCAGCATCAGCGAGGATTCCAGCTTCACGCCGAACAGCAGCACGGCCAGCGGAATCAGCGCCACCGACGGGATGGGCCGCAGGAACTCCACCGTGGAGTTGGTGGCCCGGCGGAGGAAGGTACTGGACCCGATCACAAAGCCCAGCACGACGGCGAGGACGATCGCGAGGACCAGCCCCAGGAACCAGGCCTTCATGGTCTCCCCCACCGAGACCCAGAACGCGGTGAGGCCCAGGTCGCGGACCAGCGCCATCACCACCTCACTGGCCGGCGGCAGGTACTTGGCGTCGATCAGGCCGAGCCAAGGAATCAGCTCCCAAGTGGCCAGGAATCCGAGGATCCCGGCCAGGCCCAGCAGCCGCTGGCCGGGGAAGGCGCGTTTGCCCGTACGGCGGCCGCGTCCCGCACGGGTCGTGCGGCCGCCGGTGGCGAGGGCGTCGGCACTCACGGCAGCAGGTCGCCCGCGTTCGGGGCCTTGGAAAGGGTTCCGTACTTGGCGGCGGCGTCGCCCAGGGTCTTGAAGGCGTCCTTGTCGAAGGTGACCGTCCAGTGCGTGAGGGTCATCTTGGAGCGGGCGGCCTCGTCGATCTTGGTGTAGGTGCCCACGATGTCCCGGACTTCCTGCGGGTGGGCCTGGGCGTACTCGAGGGACTTGTTCATGGCCCGGGTGAACTTCTGGGTCAGCTCCGGCTTGTTCATGATGGTGTCGGCCTTGGTGAAGTACCCGGCGATGTCCAGCTTGGGGCTGACATCCACGAAGTTCCAGGAGACTACGGTGCCGCCGTCGGCCAGGGCCTTGGACATGAAGGGTTCGAGGATCCAGGCCGCGTCCACCTGCTTGTTGGCGATGGCCGCCGGCGCGTCCGGGAAGGCCACCTCGACGAACTTCACGGAGGAGGGATCGCCGCCATCCTTCTCGATCGCGGACTTGATGCTGGTGTCGCCGATGTTGGACAGGTTGTTCACGGAGACGGTCTTGCCGGCCAGGTCCTTGGCGGACTTGATCGGGGAACCGGCCGGGACGACGACGCCGCCGACGTCCTTGCCCTTCTCACCGGTGGTGGAAGCGCCGTTGGCGACGAACTTCAGGTCGAGGCCCTTGTCCCTGGCGACCATCACGGAGATCAGGTTGGAGAAGGCGAAATCGAAACTACCGCTGACGACGCCGGGAACGATCGCGGCGCCGCCGGTGGCCGTCTGGATGTCCAACTGGAGTCCCTCGTCCTTGAAGAAGCCCAGCTTGTTGCCCAGGTAGACCGGCGCACAGTCGACGATCGGAATAACGCCGACGCTGACCTTGGTCAGGTCTCCCCCGCCGGCGGCCCCGCCCTGGGCGGTGCCGCCCGTCGAGCTGGGCGATCCGCTGCCGCAGGCCGTGAGGGCCAGGACGGACGCGGCCGCCAGCAGGGAGAAGGTACGACGTAACATGTTCACTCCTTTGTGCACTGCGGCCCGGGAGTGACTCGCCCCCACCACCGCCAATGTTCGCTTTTCGAACAAACGTTCAAATATCAAGTCTGGTCTAAGGCTACTGTGAGGTCAACCACATCCGGGGCATTGTTACGGCTCTGAGACAGGTCGCCGGGCACAGCAAAGCGGGGCCACTCCGGGCCCGTCCGGCGGTGCCGGACGGGACGGAATGACCCCGCTGTGCGGTGCTGCGGGAGGTGGCCCGCTAGTGGCGGGAGACCTTCTCGGAGGCCACGTTGCTGGGTTCGTCGGTGCCGGGTTCGCCGGTGCCCGCAGCGGCCGGGCCGCTGACGGACGCCCGCGCCTCGGCGAACTTCTCGTTCAGCCGGGAGTGCCGGCGTCCGTACGAGAAGTAGATGATGATGCCCACCACGAGCCAGAGGGCGAAGAAGATCCAGGTCTCCACAGCCAGATTGGTCATCAGGTAGAGGCAGAGCACGGCGGAGACCACCGGAACCACCTTGCCGAACGGCACGCGGAAGGACGGCTTGAGGTCCGGCCGCTTCCTGCGCAGGACCAGGATGCCCAGGCTGACCATCACGAAGGCGGACAGCGTGCCGATGTTGATCATTTCCTCCAGCAGGTCCACCTTGGTCAGGCCGGCCACCAGGGCCACGGCGGCACCGCAGATGATCTGCAGCCGGGCCGGGGTGGCGCGGATGGTGCTGGTCTTGGACAGGGAGCGCGGCAGCAGGCCGTCGCGGCTCATCGCGAGGACCACTCGGGACAGGCCCATCAGCAGCACCATGATCACCGTGGTCAGGCCCACCAGCGAGCCGAAGGCGATCACCTTGGCGGCGTCGTTGTTGCCCACGGCCTCGAAGGCGGTGGTGAGCGTGGGGCTCTCTGCCTCCGCGAGCTTGCTGTAGGGGACCATGCCGGTGAGCGCGAGCGAGACCAGGATGTAGAGCACGGTGACGATCGCGAGGCCGCCGAAGATGCCGCGCGGCAGGGTCTTCTGCGGGTTCTTGACTTCCTCGGCGGAGGTGGCGACGACGTCGAAGCCGATGAAGGCGAAGAAGACCAGCGCGGCGCCGGCGAAGATGCCGAGGGTGCCGTACTGGGCGGGGGCCGCGCCGGTGAGGAAGCCGAAGAAGGACTGCTTGAGCACGTCGGTGGTGCCGGTGCCGCCGGTGGGCTGGGAGGCCGGGACGAACGGGCTGTAGTTTTCAAACTTCACGTAGGTGAAGCCGACGACGATGACGAAGAGGACGACGGCGATCTTGATCAGCGTGAAGACATTCCCGACGCGGGCGGACAGCTTTGTCCCCAGCACCAGCAGCACGGTGAAGATGGCCACGATCAGGAAGGCGCCCCAGTAGAGGTCGATCCCGCCGAGGGAGATGGACGGCGGGACGTCGAGCCCCATCAGCGCGAAGACCTTGCTGAGGTAGATGCCCCAGTACTTGGCGATCACGGCGCCGGCGGTGAACAGTTCCAGGATCAGGTTCCAGCCGATGATCCAGGCCAGCACCTCGCCCATGGTGGCGTAGGTGAAGACGTAGGCGGAGCCGGCCACGGGGATGGCGGTGGCGAACTCGGCATAGCACATGATGGCCAGGGCACAGGTGACGGCCGCGATGGCGAAGGAGATGGTGACGGCAGGGCCGGCGAAGTTGGCGGCGGCCTTGGCGCCGACCGAGAAGATCCCGGCGCCGACGGCGACGGCGACGCCCATGATCATCAGGTCCCAGGTGCTGAGCGAGCGCTTGAGCTTGCGGCCCGGCTCATCGGCGTCGGCCATCGACTGCTCGACGGACTTGGTCCGGAAAAGGTTCATAGGAAGGTCCACGGTCTCTATAGCTGGGGAAAACGGACCTATTAATAGTAGTGTCCATCCACTGGACGGCCGCTTTAATCCCACATGGTGAGACGGTGAAGGTGTCTTAAACCGGCCAGTCCATCAGCGTGGAGCGGATCAGGAAGCGCTTTCCCTCAGGTGCCTCCACCGAGAAGCCGCTTCCCCGGCCGGGCACGACGTCCACCGTCAGGTGGGTGTGGCTCCAGTAGTTGAACTGCTCGCGGGACATCCAGAACTCAATCGGCTGGGCTGCTCCCGCGCCGGTGTCCGCGGCGATGTCGAAGCGTCCCAGCAGTACGTCGGAGCCGCCGGTGATGAACTCCCCCGCCGGGTAGCACATGGGCGAGGAGCCGTCGCAGCAGCCCCCGGACTGGTGGAACATCAGCGGCCCGTGCTGGTCCCACAGTTTGCGCAGCAGCTCCACGGCTTCGGGGGTGAGGGCCACCCTGGAGAAGTCCTCGCCGGGGAGGGTGGACGCCGCGTCGAGCACGGGCTGGGTCATGGCGGACTCCTGGAGGCGGAAAGGGCTGGGAGGGGCGAATGGGGGGTGCGGCGGGCCGGTCCCGGGTGGGGGCCGGCCCGCCGCTGCCGCGGCTTAGAAGAAGCCGAGCTTGTTCTCGTTGTAGCTGACCAGCAGGTTCTTGGTCTGCTGGTAGTGGTCGAGCATCATGGCGTGGTTCTCGCGGCCGATGCCGGAGGACTTGTAGCCGCCGAACGCCGCCCCTGCCGGGTAAGCGTGGTAGTTGTTCACCCAGACCCGGCCGGCCTGGATCTCGCGGCCGGCACGGTAGGCGACGTTGCCGTTGCGGGACCAGACGCCGGCGCCGAGGCCGTAGAGGGTGTCGTTGGCGATCCCCATGGCGTCGTTGTAGTCGCTGAACCGGGTCACCGAGACCACCGGGCCGAAGATCTCCTCCTGGAAGATGCGCATCTTGTTGTGGCCCTCGAAGATGGTGGGCTGGACGTAGTAGCCGCCGGCCAGGTCGCCGTCGAGCTCTGCGCGGGCGCCGCCGGTGAGGGCCTTGGCGCCCTCCTGCTTTCCGATGTCGATGTAGGAGAGGATCTTCTCCAGCTGGTCGTTGGAGGCCTGGGCGCCCAGCTGGGTGTCGGTGTCCAGCGGGTTGCCCTGGATGATCTTCTGGGTCCGGGCCAGGGCGTCGGCGATGAACGAGTCGTAGATGCCTTCCTGCACCAGGGCGCGGGAGGGGCAGGTGCAGACCTCGCCCTGGTTGAACGCGAAGAGGGTGAAGCCCTCCAGGGCCTTGTCGTAGAACGCGTCGTTGCTGTCGGCGACGTCGTTGAAGAAGATGTTCGGGCTCTTGCCGCCGAGTTCCAGGGTGACCGGGATGAGGTTCGCGGAGGCGTACTGGCTGATCAGGCGGCCCGTGGTGGTCTCGCCGGTGAAGGCGATCTTGCGGATCCGCGGGCTTGAGGCGAGCGGCTTGCCGGCCTCGACGCCGAAGCCGTTGACCACGTTGACCACGCCGGCCGGCAGCAGGTCGCTGATCAGTTCCATCAGGACCAGGATCGAGGACGGGGTCTGCTCGGCGGGCTTGAGGACGACGGCGTTGCCGGCGGCAAGGGCGGGGGCCAGCTTCCAGACGGCCATCAGGATCGGGAAGTTCCAGGGGATGATCTGGCCGACGACGCCGAGCGGCTCGTGGAAGTGGTAGGCGGTGGTGTCGTCGTCGAGCTGGGAGAGCCGGCCCTCCTGGGCGCGGACGGCGGAGGCGAAGTAGCGGAAGTGGTCGGCCGCGAGCGGGATGTCGGCGTTGAGGGTTTCCCGGATCGGTTTGCCGTTGTCCCAGGTTTCGGCGACGGCCAGCAGCTCGGTGTTCTCATCGATCCGGTCCGCGATCTTGTTCAGGATCGCGGCGCGTTCGGCGACGGAGATCTTGCCCCAGGAGGGTGCCGCCTTGTGCGCGGCGTCCAGGGCAAGCTCGATGTCTTCGGCGGTGCCGCGGGCCACCTCGCAGAAGGCCTTGCCGGTCACCGGGGTGATGTTCTCGAAGTATTGGCCCTTGACCGGGGCCACCCACTCCCCGCCGATCCAGTTCTCGTAGCGGTCCTTGAACTGGACCTTCGAACCGTCGGTGCCGGGTTGTGCGTAAACAGTCATTGCTAGCTCCTTTGCTGTGCAAGGTCGGTGGCGGACGCGGCCGGGACATCACGGGCCGCCGCTGCACCCAGCGTAGGAGCGGGAAGGTTGCAGCCAGGTTGCATCGGGGTGATCCGGGTCACGTTCCGCGCTGCGGCCCCGGTGGCGGCTGCGGGGGTGCGGGGGGTCAGGCGCTGAGTTCGGCTTCGAGCCGCTCGAGTTCGGTGACGACGGCGGCCCGGCGCGGCGAGCGGGCCGGGAGCAGGCGCAGCGCCGCGGCGCGGACCTCGACGTCGTCCCGGGCCTCGGGCAGGGCGGCGTACTTCAGCAGGGCGTCGGCGCTGCCGTCGGTGAGCACGGCCTCGCGCAGCAGCGTCGCGACCCGGCCGCGGAGTTCGACGACGCCGGGCGCCTCAGAGCCGGGCAGGACGGCGCCGCGGTAGAGTTCCAGCGCGATCCGGTGCGCTCCGCGCCGCAGGCAGCCGAGCACCTGTCCGGTGTCCGGGACCAGGTCCAGCGGCAGGCGGTACGGCCGCGAGTCGGGCACGGCGGCGGGGTTGAGTTGCTGGAGAACCTTCCGCAGCCGCACCATCTCGGCCCGCAACGTGGTGGTGGACCCGTCTCCCGGGTAGAGCAGGGCGGTGAGCCGCTCGGCGCTGAGGCCCTCCGGGTGGGAGCTGAGCAGGGCCAGGATCTCGCTGTGCCGGGCCGAGAGGGTGACGGTCCGGCCGTCGAGGGTGAGCACGGCCTGGTCCCGGCCCAGCAGCTGCAGCCCGTTGCGGTACAGAGTGCCGCCGGCGTTTCCTGTGCCCCGCCCGGCGGCGGTCGCGGCGGCTCCGCCGGCCGCCGGGCCGGTCCGGCGGCGGCCTGCGGGGGTGGTGAGCCGGGCCGCCTCCCGCTGCAGGCGTTCCACCCGCAGGTGCGCCTGGGCGGCGGCGACGGTCGCCTCGACGAGGGACAGGGTGTGCGGGGCGACGGCGTTCTCCGTGCCGGTGATGTCGACGACGCCGAGCAGGGCGCCGGAGTCCGGATCGTGGAACGGCACGGCCGTGCAGCTCCACGGGTGGACGGAGCGCTTGTAGTGTTCGGCGCCGGCGATCTGGATGCCGCGGCCCAGGGCCAGGGCGGTCCCCGGCGCGCTGGTGCCCACAGTGGCCTCGGACCAGTCCGCCCCGGGGACAAACATCATGGATTCGGCCCGGCGCTGCAGGACCGGGTTGCCCTCCACCCACAGCAGCCGGCCCACCTCGTCACCCACGGCCACAAGCATGCCGCTGTCGTGACTGGGCAGGATGAGGAGCTTGTGGATGATGGGCATGATGGCGGCCAAGGGGTGCTGCCGCCGGTATTCTTCGAGTTCCTCGCGGTCCATGGCCAGCGGGGCCTCGGGGTTGTCCGGGTTGGCGTGTGATCGGGCGGAGCGCTGCCACGATTCCTGGACCAGGCTCCGCAGGCCGGGGACCGGGCCGTCGGGGAGGCCGGCGGTGTCACCCGCGGCGCCGAGGAGTTCGTGCCCGGCGCGGGCATACCGCTGCCGCAGCTCCGGGTCGGGTCCGGCGTAGGATCCGTGCGGGGCTGGCTGCTGGAGCGGATTCCTCATTGAACTCCCCTGGCCGGCATCGGCGTCGATGCACTGCAACTCGTCCCGTCGAGTCTACGGTCGCGGCACGCCGCCCGCCAGAGGATGGACCGACGTCGTTCGTGGCCTGCGATACGGAAAATGCCCGCCGCCCCGGTTATTCCGGGGGCGGCGGGCATGATGCGCGTCGACAGTGCAGGACTGCCGCGGCGTCAGTCGCGGGAGATCCGGATCATGTCCTCGCGCGGGACCACCTTGACGCGTTCGCGTTCGATTCCGTCGGCCGGGTGGGCGGAGGTCCAGGCGGCGCCGAGTTCCTTCTCGTGGGCGTCGAGCTTGTTCCAGCCTTCCCAGGTGGTGTATTCGACGCCGCGTTCCTCGAGGAGGTCGATGATGGCCTGCGGGTCCGGGTTCTGCGCCGGGGGCAGCGTGAGCCGGTCCTCCAGCAGGAATCCGATGGTCTCCAGGGCGTCGCCCTTGGTGTGGCCGATCAGGCCGACCGGGCCACGCTTGATCCAGCCGGTGGCGTAGATCCCGGGGACCGGGCTGCCAGCGGTGTCCAGCACGCGGCCGCCCTCGTTGGGGATGACGCCGCGGCGGGCGTCGTACTCCAGTTCGGCCAGGGGCGAGCCGTGGTAGCCGATGGCGCGGTAGACGGCCTGGACCGGGTAGTCGACGAACTCGCCGGTGCCCTTGGCGTTGCCCGTGCCGTCGAGCTGCATGCGCTCGAAGGTCATGCCGGTGACCTTGCCGGGGTGGGCGGGGTCGTCGTGGATCTCGACCGGGCTGTGCAGGAAGTGCAGGTGCAGCCGGCGGGACGCCGTGAGTTCGGAGAGGTCCTCGGGCTGCTCGGCGATCCAGTTCGTCAGCGTGCCGACCATGGTCTTGATCTGGTTATTGGACTGGATTGCTTCGTCGGAGGCCTCGTCGAACTCGAAGTCCTCCGCGTAGAGGACGATGTCCACGTCCTTGGAGTGCGAGAGTTCGCGCAGTTCCAGCGGGGTGAACTTCACCTGGGCCGGGCCGCGACGGCCGAACACGTGCACGTCGGTGACCGGGGAGGCTTTCAGTCCCTCGTAGACGTTGTCCGGGATCTCGGTGACCAAGAGGTCGTCGGCGTGCTTGGACAGGATACGGGCCACGTCCAGGGCCACGTTGCCGTTGCCGATCACCGCGATTTCCTTGGCCTCCAGCGGCCATTCCCGGGGCACGTCAGGGTGCCCGTCGTACCAGGAGACGAAGTCGGCGCCGCCGAAGGAGCCCTCCAGGTCGATGCCGGGGATGTTCAGGTCCGCGTCCTTGATCGCACCCGTGGCGAAGATGACGGCGTCGTAGAAGGCCCGGAAGTCGCTGAGGGTGAGGTCACGGCCGTAGGTGACGTTGCCGAGGAAGCGGATGTCGCCGCGGTCCAGGACCTTGTGCAGGGCGTTGACGATGCCTTTGATCCGGGGATGGTCCGGGGCCACGCCGTAGCGGATCAGTCCGTAGGGCGCCGGGTAGGCCTCGAAGAGGTCGATGCTGACCTCGAGGTCCCCGTCCTTGACCTGGTTCGACTTGGTCAGGATGTCCGCGGCGTAGACGCCGGCCGGTCCGGCGCCGATGATGGCGACGCGGAGGGGACGATTGGACGGTGATTCGGCCGAGTTGGACACCGGGAACCCTTCTGACTCTTGGCGGATGCGCCGGCACGATGCGGCGCGCAGTCTTCCATTCTAGATGCCCGCGCCCGCTCCCGGCCCGGAAAACGGGAGCGGGCGTGATGGACGTCGCAGTGCGGCGGAGTCCCGGACACGGCTCGGCGGGAGGAATAGGGTCCGCGGAGGTGATGTTATGTCTCCTGTGCCTACTTCCGACGGATCCTCCGCTCCCACCGCCCTGACCTCTTCGGGAGACGCTTCCCCCGCAGTGAACGGCGTCGCCCGCGGCAGCGGTCCCGGCCCGGCGGCAACGCGCTCGGTCATGGACAAGGCAGCGGACAAGGAAACGACGACGGGCATCCTCTTCGGCATCGGCGCGTACGGGCTGTGGGGGCTGCTCCCGCTCTATTTCTATGTGCTGAACCCTGCCGGCGCCGTCGAGATCGTCGCCAACCGCGTCGTCTGGTCGCTGCTGTTCTGTGCGCTGCTGATCACCGTGTCCCGCGCGTGGCCCGCCATCGGCGCCGCCTTCCGCAACCGCACCGTGTTCGGCACCCTGGCCCTCGCGGCCGGCCTGATCGCGGTGAACTGGGTGACCTACACGTACGGCGTGACCACCGGCCAGGCCGTGGAGACGTCGCTGGGATACTTCATCAACCCGCTGGTCTCGGTGCTGCTGGGCGTCTTCGTCCTGAAGGAGAAGCTGCGGCCGCTGCAGTGGGCGGCGGTGGCGGTGGGCTTCGTCGCCGTCGGCGTCCTGACGTATTCCTACGGCAAGCTGCCCTGGATCGCGCTGACCCTGGCCTTCAGCTTCGGCCTCTACGGCTTCGTGAAGAAGCGGGTGGGCCCGCGCGTTGACGCCCTCACCAGCCTCAGCGTGGAGACGTTCGTCCTGGCCCCGATCGCCGCGGTGGCGATGGTGGTCCTGGCGGTCACGGGTGCCGCCACGCTGACCAGCAACGGCTCCGGCCACTTCTGGCTGCTCGCCGCCTCGGGCGTGATCACTGCCGTGCCCCTGCTCTTCTTCGGCGCCTCCGCGCGACGGCTGCCGATGACCACCATCGGGCTGCTGCAGTACTTCGCTCCGGTGCTGCAGTTCATCGTGGCGCTGGTGGTTTTCAAGGAGGCGATGACCCCGGAGCGCTGGGTTGGCTTCGGCGTCGTCTGGCTGGCGTTGCTGCTGCTGACGGCGGACATGCTCCGGGCCGCCCGCAGGAATGCAGTGACCCGGAAGCGCGCCCGCGCCGCCGCCTAGTTGTTAGTAGACCTAGTCCTCCGGGCTGCTGTCGATCCGGACGTAGTCCCGCGGGACCACGACCATCGGAACCGGCAGGGCGCGCAGGACCTTGTTGGCCGTACTGCCGAGGAACAGCTTGTTCTTCTCCGCCAGCCGTGAGGACCCGACAATCATGATTTCGGCGTCGTCCCATTCGAGGTCGTCGATGGCTTCCTCGATGGTCCGGCCGTGGGCGACCTCGACGCTGACGTGGTGACCCTCCGGTAGCCGTTCGGCGGCCGCCCTCAGGACCGTGTTGGCGTGGACGTGGGCCGCGTTGACGTTCTCGCCGCCGTCGCCCTCGGCGTCCAGCTCCACCAGGGAGACCAGCCGCAGCGGCACGCCACGGCGTTCGGCCGATTCGATGGCGACGTCGATCGCCGCCTCCGCGCCGGTGCGCTGGCCCACGGCGAGGGTGAGGCGGCTGACGGGTTCGGTGCGCCGGTAACCGCGGGGAGCGAGCGCCACCGGCACCGGGGAGGCGTGCAGGAGGGCGTTGGCCACGCTGCCGATGCTGAACCTCTTGAACAGGCCGTTGCCGGCGGCGCCCACCACGATCAGGCCGGCCCGGTATTCCTTCGCGGCGTCGATCAGTCCGGCGGCGAAGGACTCCGCCTGCCGGACGTGGAAGCGGGCCTGCAGCCCCTCCGGGACGAGGGCCAGGCCCTGCCGCTCCGCCGTGAGCACCGACTGTTCCGCCGCGCTTACGCGGTTGCCCTGCGGGTTCAGCGCCACGTACGGGGTGTTGCCGTCCACCACGTGGACCAGGTCCAGGTGGGCGCCCTGGGCCCGGGCCATGGCGGAGGCGAGGGCGACGGCGTCAGCGCCGCGGTCGTTGGGGGTGTAGCCGACGATGTATCGCATGTGTACCCCTTGTGGGTCCGGGCAGGACCGGGCATCCGCCCGGGATTCCGGGCTGCGCTGGCCGGCCTGCATTCCTGCAGTGTTGGCACGACTCTAGCCCAGCAATGCGCGGATGCGGGAGGTTTAGGGCTTAGCCGCCCAGGACCTTGCGGAGCGCGTCATAGGCGGGGGTGGGTTTGCCGCCGTCGAACAGGAAATCGTGGCCCTGCTGCAGGCTTCCGTCGTCCTCGATCCGCCAGTCGTAGCGGTCGTCAACTCCCCAGGTCGTGTAGGAAACGCAGGTTTGCGAGCGCAGGCAGGTGGAGAGGACGGCGGCGTATTGCTCGGCCTGGGCCTGCTTGCCTTTGCCGTCGGTGACGTCGTTCTCCGAGATCCGTACCCGCAGCCCGGCGTCGCCGAACTTGCCGAGGGTCTTGGTGAGGTCGGCCGCGGAGATGGCGTCCGTTTTCAGGTCGTAGATGTGGGCCTGCAGCCCGACGCCGTAGATGTGGCCGCCCGCGGCGTTGGTGTCCAGGGCGAGCTTGAGCAGGGCGTCCTGCCGGCGGCCGGGGACGTCGGCGCCGTTCTCGTTGATGTACTGGCGGACGTCCGGGTCCGCTGCGAACACGGCTTTGGAGATGACGGCCGGGTAGTTGGCGCCGAGCACCCGGTACCAGACGTTCTTCTGCATGCTGGTGCCCTGGTCCACGTCGAAGGGTTCGTTGACGACGTCGAGCGAGGCGAGCCGGCCCTTGAAGTGGGTCACCACGGTTTTCACGTAGTCCAGGAGGGCACCGGCGCTGGCGCGGCGTTCGGCGTCGGTCCCGCTGGGCAGGTCCTGCATCCAGCGCGGCAGTGCCTCGGAGAAGGTGATGGTGTGCCCGTGCACGGCCATTCCCTTGCTCTGCGCGATCGCCAGGATCGCGTCGGCCTCCTCGAAGGTGTACTGCCCGCGCGCCGGGGACAGGAATTGCGGCTTCATGGCATTTTCCGGGGTGAGCGCGCCGAAGTTGCCGGCGAACGCGCGGGCGTAGTCCGGGTCCCCCGTCAGCGGTCCCAGGGCGACGGCGGCCCCGATCCGGAAGTCCGGCCGGATTTTGGCGGCGAGCGCCTGCAGGCCGTTGGTGGCGGAGCCGTCGCCGGCCACCGCGGCGCCGGAGGCCCGCAGCCCGGTGGACGCGGGCGCCGTCGCAGTGAGCGAGGTGACCTCGAAGCTGCCCGCTCCCGTGGAGAACCCGAACCAGAGGCTGCCGGAGGAGAAGATGTTCGCCAGCGGCTGGGAGGAGAGGGTGTCCGGGCCGTTGAGGATTTTCAGGGTGTCCCCCGACCGGTTGACCGTCAGGGCGGCCGCGGGGTCCTTGAGCGTGACGGTCTCGTCGTGCACGGGGGCCGGCCGGGTCACGTCCTTCTTTTGTTTCCCGTCGAACACGGCGATGTGCAGGTCCGATCCCTGGAGCGTGAGCCGGAGGGAGGCCGGTTCGACCCTGAATTCGTCGGCGATGATCGGCGGCTGGTTGTAGACGGTCCACGTCGCGTCGGTGCCGATGTTCGTGAAGGTGGCGGCGAGGGTAAAGTCCCCGGCCGCCTCCAGGTGGGTGCCGGCGAGGTTCACCGGCGGGTTGGGCTGGCCACCGGAGCCGTCCTGTTCGACGATGGTCCGCTGGAGCGCGGAGACCTGCAGGGCGCCGCCGTCGGCCGTGATGCCGGGGGTGTGTCCCCAGTCCTGGCGGAGCAGGTCGATGGTCACGTCGGGTTTCGGGGCGGGCGGCGTGCACCCCGCGGCAAAGGCAAGGACGGACGCCAGCACCACCAACCGTGATGCCCGGCGCCCGCCCATTGCGTCTCCAATCGTCCTTTCGTTTCTACTCTCTTTGTGCCCGGCGCGCAGCCCTCGTGCACCGGGCAGAGGCTCTACGGTTTGGTCCAGCGCACGTCGTCGAAGTACCCCTGGATTGCGGAGTTCCCCTGCACGATGACCTGGAGGCTCGCCTTGGCGACCGACGTCGTACTCGGCGAGTAGGTCAGGTCCACGTTGGTGACACCGCCGGCGGTGACCCCGAGTTTGTACTGGCCGGAGATCCACTGGCCGGCGGAGTTGTACTCGTCGATGTAGAAGCCCACCTCACCGCTGGTCCGTGCAGTGACGTTGAGGTAGCTGGCGATCTTGTACGTTCCGGCGCTGACGGCGACCTGCGGCGAGAACAAGTGCTTGTTCGCCGTCGTGGCCGTCATCTTGACCGAGTTCACCGGGTTGGCGGGGCTGCCGTGGTTGGCGGCGTCGGCCAGGATGGTGGTGGCCGAGTCGGTGGTCCAGCCGGCGCTGATGCCGGCGTCGAAGGTGCCGTTGGCCACGAGGTTGGTGGCAGGCGGCGGGGCGGTTTCGGCGCCGAGGGCGAACATCTGCATGTTGTCCACGTAGGCCGTGATGCCGGTCCCGGTGACGTACACCTGGAGGCTGGCGGAGGCGACGCTGGTGGAACTTGGCGTGTAGGTGAAGTTCATCGACTCCACCCACCTGGTGTTCTCCCGTTTACGGAACTGCCCGGAGATCCATTGACCGGCGGAGTTGTATTCGTCGACGTAGAAGCCCACTTCACCGCTGCTGATCGCGGCCACGTTGAGGTACGCCTTGAACATGTAGTTCGTGGCCGGCGTGACCGGAACCTTGGGCGAGAAGAGGTGGCGGGAGGTGGTGCCGGAGACCAGCTTCACCGATTTGGCCGCGTCCGGGTAGTTGCCGTTGGTACCGGAGTCGGCGGTGATGCCGGTCGGAGCATCGGTGGTCCAGCCGTCGGCGATGCCGTTGTTGAACGAGGCGTTGGGCAGCTTGTTGGGGCTGCCGTTGACCAGGCCCTTGCTGACGTTGACGTTCTTGATCAGGCCCGCGGAGACCTTGGTCTTCACGTACGCGGCCAGCTGGTCCAGTTCGGCGGTGCCGTACTGGTAGTCGTCCGGGACCTGGCTGGGCGAGGGCCGGATGTCGTGGAAAGTGAAGATCACCCACGTCTTGTTGGCGATGGCCGCGTCCACCTGGGCCTTCAGGTTCGAGACCGGGGTGGTGACCTCCTGGACGGGGACGTCACGGAGCAGGTAATCCCCCAGCGGCCAGGGGTTGTTGCCGGTGTCCGCGAAGCCGCGCATCGAGCTGTAGTACTTGGCGATGCGGGCCAGGGCCGACATGTCGTAGTCGCCGTAGGGCGGCGCGAACGCGGTCGGATTGAAGCCGTGCGACACCAGGGCGGAGCGGCTGTTGGCCAGCTCGGCCTCCACCTGCGCGGCGGTGAGCTTGGTGGCCTGGCAGTCATTGCCGACGCTGACCAGGCACTGGTGGTCCACGGTGTGCGAGCCGATTTCCCAGCCGTAGGTGTTCTGCAGCTGCGTGATCTGGTCCCACGTCATGTACGGGACATCGGTGTTCGCCCGGCAGGTGTTGGGCGCCGTCGTCATTCCGACACAGTTGGTGATCACGTAGCTGGTGCCGGTGAGCCCGTACTTCTGCAGCGTGGGGGCGGCCTGGGTGATGGCGCTTGCCATGCTGTCGTCGAAAGTGAAGGACACGAGCGGAGTCGCCGCGGGGTTGTCCGCGGCGGCGTTAGCCACGGCGGGCGTGAGCAGTGCGGCACCCATGGCCCCCACCGCCACCCCGACGGTCATCAGCAAGGCGCGCCCCCGCGCCAAGCCGGATCTGGTTCTGGTCATGAATTTCTCCGTATCTCTTGGGTGACCTCAGCTGCGGGGCCGCACCGCCGGACGGCGGTCAGGGTCCCTGCAGCTGCATGAACGCCTTCGCTACCGTCTGCACCGGAATGCCGCTGTCGGCGATGATCTGGAGCTGGGTGGTGAGGGCGTCGCTCGTGATGGTGCTGCGGTCCGCCGCGATGGTGTGTTCCTGGGTGCCCGACGAATCGGGAGCCGAGATCTGGTGGTAGACCACGATGAGCCAGCCGTTGGCCTGTTTGGTCTCGGCGAGCGCTTCTTTGAGGGTTTCCGGCGTGGTTTCGTCGGTGACGTAGAGGACCTTCAGGTCCTCGGGGTCGAGGTTCTGCCGGGTGTTGATGCCGTCGTCGGTGCCGCGGATGACGTTGAAGTACTTCCCTGCGTACCACTGGACCTGTGGATCCATCCGCCCATACGGAGGGGCAAGGTCGTCGGTGGCGAGGCCGGCCGCGGCCAGCCCGTCCTCGCTCTTACGCAGCTGCTCGTCCAGCTGGGCGGTACCGATGGAGGTGAGGTCGACGTGCTGGTAGCTGTGTGCGGCGATCTCATGCCCGGAGCGGTGCAATTGTTGGAGTTCGGCCGCGGTCATGAAGTTCGGCGTCTCTATGGAGCTGGCGTTGATGTAGTGCGTGGAGACGAAGTTGTGCTTGTTCAACAGCGGAAGAGCCCGGTCATACACCGACTGCCAGCCGTCGTCGAAGGTCAGGGAAACCGTCGGCTGGCTCCAGCGCAGCGGCCCGGGCCGGGTGATGTCCTTGAGTGTGTAGCCACGCACCGCGGTGTTCCCGTTGGCGTGGGAAATCAGCGTGACCATCACGGACGCGGCTCCGGCGGGGGCCTGGACGACGTCCCGGAGCGTGGTCCATTCCCCGGCCGGCGGCAGGGTCGCCAGGTTCCGGAATATGCGTCCGCCCCCGGCCAGTTCGAACTCCGCCACGACGTCCACCTCACGGTCGGCCCGGTAGCTCGCCCCGAATTCGTAAGACCGGTCCGGGGCCACCGTCACCGGCGGGTACTGCCACTTCCCCTCGCCGTTCTGGTAATTAGTGATGCGGGTCCAGAAGTAGCTGCCGTCCTGGTCCACGCCACGGCCGGACTGCATGGCCAGCGCCCCGTAGGTGAAGGGGGCCCAGCCGTCGGCGTCGCCGGGCTGGGGCCCGGCCGGGCCGGGTGGGGGAATCAGGTTCGGTCCGGCCGGGGACGCGGGCGGGACACGGACATCGTCGGCCGCCTCCAGGTAGGCACCCTCGACCCGGAGGGTGCCTTTGGAGGCCATCCGGAAGACGTACTCCACCGCCGTGGTCTTGTCGTTGGTGTCGAAGGCGTCGCTGACGGTGAACGGGGAATTGCCGGGCTTCTGCAGCGGGTTGCGCAGTTGTTCCAGGGTGGCGGAGCCGTCGGCGTGGTGGTGCCGGGCCAGCAGGGTGAAATCCGCCTCGCTGGCGGCATACGCCTTGAACAGGTAGGTTTTGCCCGGGTCCACGTTGACGCGGGGGCTGGTCAGCGTGATGTCGCCCGAGGCGTAGCTGGTGACGTCCAGCTTCAGCGCCTGGCCGATCACCTGCCCGTCGGTCACTTCGAGGGAGGTTTTGGCGTCCCCGCTGTGGTTGACGGTCCAGCCAGCGGTGGGCAACGCGGCAGCCGTTCCGGAGACAGATCCGGCGGCGCCGCCCGCAGTGCGCGCCAGCGTCGGCAGCAGGTTCGCGCCCGGGCGGGCCTGGGCGATGCCGTTGGTCGCGCCCGTGTACATCATCCAGCCGGCAGCCACGAGGGCGACCACCGCCGCGATGACCACCAGGGGGTTCAGCAGCAGCCTCAGGATCCAGGGGCGCCTACGTGCCATGGGCTACCACCGCCGTCGTGCTCCCGGCCCGCTGCGGTGACTTCCACGTGTTCACTGCGGGGCGGCGGAACAGACCGCGGGAGCGGACGATGCAGCGGACCGCCGCCGTCAACTGGACCAGGTCCATGATGTAGAACAGGAAATAGGCGGTGGGCGCGTAGATGGTGAGCCGGATCTGCTCGCGGGGACTGAGGTTTTCGTCGAGCCAGATGGTCATCAGTGTGTAGGCGGTGATGGTGAGGTAGGCGCCCAGGACCAGCGCCGGGGTGCGGGTCACCAGGGACCAGTAGACGGCGTAGGTCCACGCCAGCGGGGAGATCAGCAGGGTGAACTCGCTCAGCAGGGCCATCGGCATCCGGTAGTAGGTCAGGGTCCGGGTGTACCGGCGGCTGGGGTTGAAGATCATGCCGCGGTACTTGATCAGGTTCTGCAGGCTGCCGTACTTCCAGCGGTAGCGCTGCTTCGCCAGCGCCCGGAGGGTCATGACGCCCTCGGTCTTGGCCACGACGTCCGAGCCGTAAACCAGGCGGAAGCGGCGGTTGCCCAGGCTGGTGACCTTCTCGCTCAGGCCGATGTCCTCAGTGAGGGTGTCCGTGTCGTAGAAGCCCACCTTCCGCAGCACCCGCATCCGGTAGGTGGAGGCCACTCCCCCGACGACGAACTCACAGTTCATCAGGGAGTACAGCTTCTTGGAGCGGTAGCCGATCATGTGCTCGAAGCGCTGCAGGATGCCCAACGCGGTGGTCTCCTCCAGGATCTTGACGTTGGCGGCAACACCGGCCACGTAGGGGTCCTCGAAGTAGGCCAGGGCGTTGGAGATGGCGTCCGGGGCGATGATCGAGTCCGCGTCCAGGGTCATGACGAACTGGCCGCGGGCGTGCCGGCGCAGTGCCGCGTTCAGCGCGGCGCCCTTGCCGACGTTGTGGTGCATCCGCACGATCCGCAGGTTCATGCCGGGATGGCGCACCTGGTAGTCCCGGACCAGCCGGCCGGTCAGGTCGGTCGAGGCGTCATCCGCCACGATCACCTCGAAGGAGCGGTACAGGCTCCGTCCGATCGAGTCCAGGGTCCGGACGATGACGGCTTCCTCGTTGTGCGCGGCAACGACGATCGAGACCAGCCCCGGCACCTCGGGCGCCGCGCGCCGGGTCCAGGTGGCGGTCGCGGCGCACTCCGGTTCGAAGTCGACGCGGCGGGGGACCGCCCTAACGGCCTTGCGGCGTTGCTGCCACACGTCGTAGAAGTTGGCCCCGACCAGGTACAGGCCGAAGTGCATGACGTACAGGATGCTGACGCCGGCGAAGAGCCAGAATGTCAGCAGCGGCATATCCAGGCTCACGGCTTCGCTGCCCTCACTGACATGGCGGGGAGATGCTCATCGGTGCGGGCCGTGGCGTGCCGGTCGGCGTGCCGGTCGCGGGGCCTCCTGTAGGGCAGCGTGATGGCCGGACCGGCCCCGTGCGCTGCCAGGGCGGGAACGGCGGGGAAGGGCGCCGGCACGGCGGGCGGCATGCCCGCTCCGCGCGGATCCTCCGCCGGGAGAGCGGCCGCAACCGGCGCCACGCTGGCGGCGACGGTGGCCGGGCGCGCTTCGGGCGGCTGGATCAGGTCAACAGCGGCGTCGATCACGGCGGAGACCGCAGGCTGGGCCGCGTCGACGGCTGCGTCGATCACGGCGGTAACCGCCGGAGGCAGCAGGTCCGCCGGGGAGTCCACCGGGGCGACGACGGCGGCTTGGCGTGCGGCACCGCGCCGGGCGGCACGGCGGTACACGCGGATACCGACGAAGCGGATCAGGACGGTGAAGATCACGAGCGCCCACAGCACCAGGCTCATCTGCGCGACGAAGCCCAGCAGAGCCTCGAACAGCGCCCCGTCCCGGCCGAAGGTCGTCTCCGCGGGCACCGCGATGGCAGTGGTCACGGCAACGGCGGCGGTCATGCCCGGACTCCCGGGTCTTTTGGACTCTGGGTAGGTAGAAGCTGAATCATTTGCATGTCCCCTCTCTCGTGCAAAAGTTGGTGCCACGGCCCCCCACGGATCGGCATCGTTGACGTCCATGGCGCGGTGGCCGCGCACGGTGCATACCCCGCCGGAACAGAGTGGGTTCCGGTAGCGGGGCGCGCTAACGCAGGGTGGTGGCCGGTCCGCGGTAGCGGAGTGAACCGGACTAAGCTCCGGTTGCCTGGGCCGTGGGTGCCGTGTCAGGCAGGAGGTCTCCCCTGCGTTCCCCGGGTCCCTCGCCGGGGATTGAGTTGTGATGAGGTTTTCAATGGCGACTCCCCTCATAGGGGCCAGCCAGCATTGGCTGCCGGCCCTTTCTTCACTTCCACGGTACGGAGGCGGCCGAAGGGCGAACACGAGTAGCCGGTACTACAAAAAGGACCGAGTGATTACCTAGGCAAAGGTCCCCCGCCGGCCCCGGTCTGAGTAGTCGGCGGCCCGGGGCTACGCGGACCGAAATGCGGCTCTGACATGGGTATTTCCCGCCGACTACCTGTTGCTACGCGCGCTAGGGCCTTTAGTACCCGGCCAGCCTCCGGCGGGGCCCGTGAGTGTTGCCCAAGGGGCCGGAGCGACGGAGGGGAAACAAAAAAGCAGCACCCCCGCGATGCGGGGGTGCTGCTCGGATGGGTACTGCTGCCGGGTGCTTACCGGGCCCGGCTCAGGAACCGGGCCGGCCGTCCGGCCGATTTACCTGAGGCTGAGCGCTCAGGCGTGCGCCTTGATGGCGGCCGCGAGGACCTCCAGGCCGTCGGTGAGCAGTTCGTCGCTGATGACGAGCGGCGGCAGCAGGCGGATGACGTTGCCGTAGGTGCCGCAGGTGAGGATGATGACGCCCTCCTTGAGGCAGGCGGCGGCAACCGCCTTGGTCAGCTCCGGGTTGGGTTCCTTGGAGCCCTGCTGGACCAGTTCGACGGCGAGCATGGCGCCGCGGCCGCGGATGTCGCCCACCACGGAGCCCTCGCCGAGTTCGGCGGCGAGCTCGCGCAGCTTGCCGGTGGCGAGCTCCTCGATCCGGCGGGCGCGGGCGTTCAGGTCGTACTGCTCCATCGAGCCGATCGCGGCCAGTGCCGCGGCGCAGGCCACGGGGTTGCCGCCGTAGGTGCCGCCGAGGCCGCCCGGGTGGACGGCGTCGAGCAGGTCGGCGCGGCCGGTGATCGCGGAGAGCGGCATGCCGCCGGCGATGCCCTTGGCCATGGTGATGATGTCCGGGACGACACCCTCGTGGTTCACGGCGAACCATTCGCCGGTGCGGCAGAAGCCGGACTGGACCTCATCGGCGATGAAGACGATGCCCTTGTCCTTGGCCCAGGCGGCCAGGGCCGGCAGGAAGCCCTCGGCGGGGACGATGAAGCCGCCCTCGCCCTGGATCGGCTCGATGATGATCGCGGCCACGGACTCGCCGCCGATCTGCTTCTCGATCATGGTGATAGCGCGCTTGGCGGCCTCGGCGCCGGTGATCTGCGGGTTCTCCTCGCGGAACGGGTAGCTCATCGGCATGCGGTAAACCTCGGGCGCGAACGGGCCGAAGTTGGTCTTGTACGGCATGGCCTTGGCGGTCAGCGCCATGGTCAGGTTGGTGCGGCCGTGGTACGCGTGGTCGAAGGCGACGACGGCGTCGCGGCCGGTCGCGAGGCGGGCCACCTTGACGGCGTTCTCGACCGCTTCGGCGCCGGAGTTGAACAGCACGGTGCGCTTCTCGTGGTCGCCCGGGGTGAGCCGGTTCAGCTGCTCGGCGACGGCGACGTAGCCCTCGTAGGGGGTGACCATGAAGCAGGTGTGGGTGAAGTGCTCCACGGCCTCCTTCACAGCGCCGACGACGGCGGGGTCGGAGGCGCCCACGCTGGTGACGGCGATGCCGGAACCGAGGTCGATGAAGGAGTTGCCGTCAACGTCCTGGATGATGCCGCCGTCGGCGTCGGCGACGTAGACCGGGACGCTGGACGCGACGCCGGAGGCGACGACGGCCTTGCGGCGCTCGGTCAGGGCGACGGACTTGGGGCCGGGGAAGTCGGCCTGCACGCGGCGCTTCTGCTCCAGGCGGTAGGTGAGTTCGTTGGCGGTGGTGGTCATTGCGGGGCCTTTCTCAGGGTGAAGTGGTCGGCAGGAGCCTGCGTTATGCGACAGCGCTAGGCAGAAGCGTTATGCGACAGCGTTATGCGTCGAGCGCGCTCATGACGTGCTTGATCCGGGTGTAATCCTCGACGCCGTACATCGAGAGGTCCTTGCCGTAGCCGGACTGCTTGAAACCGCCGTGCGGCATCTCGGCGGTGAGCAGGATGTGGGTGTTGATCCAGACCGCGCCGAAGTCCAGGTCGCGGCTGACGCGCATCGCGGTGCCGTGGTCTGTGGTCCAGACGCTGGAGGCGAGGGCGTAGTCGACGTCGTTGGCCAGCTCGATCGCCTCGGCCTCGCTGCTGAACTTCTGCACGGTGATGACCGGGCCGAAGGTTTCCTTCTGCACGATGTCGTCGGTCTGCTTGGCGCCGGTGATGATTGTGGGCTCGAAGAAGAAGCCCTTGTCCCCGGCGCGGTGGCCGCCGGTTTCAATCCGGCAGTTCTCCGGCAGGTTCTCCACCACGGAGGTGACCGCGTTGAAGTGGTTGACGTTGTTCAGCGGGCCGAAGTAATTGTCCGCGTCGTTCTGCGAGCCCGTGTGCAGGGTCTTGGTGTGCTCCACCATGGCGGCCACGACGTCGTCGTGGACGGAATCCTCGACCAGCACGCGGGTGATGGCGGTGCAGTCCTGGCCGGCGTTGAAGAAGGCGAACTCGGCGATCGCCGCTGCGCTCTTCTTAATGTCCGCGTCCTTGAAGACGATCGCGGGGGCCTTGCCGCCGAGTTCCAGGTGTGCGCGCTTGAGGCCCTTCGCGGCGCCGGAGGCGACGGCGATGCCGGCCCGGACGGAGCCGGTGATGGAGACCAGGCCCGGGACCTTGTGCTCGACCATCATGGCTCCGGTCTCACCGGTGCCGAGGACCACGTTGAGCACGCCGGCCGGGAGGATCTCCCCGGCCAGGCGGGCCAGGACCAGGGTGGATTCCGGGGTGGTGTCGGAGGGCTTGAGTACCACGGTGTTGCCGGCGGCCAGGGCGGGGCCGATCTTCCAGATGGCCATCAGGAACGGGTAGTTCCAAGGGGCCACCTGGGCGACGACGCCGATCGGCTCGCGGCGGATAAAGGAGGTGTGGCCTTCCAGGTACTCGCCGGCGGACTTGCCCTCGAGGAGCCTTGCAGCCCCGGCGAAGAACCGGAGCTGGTCCGCGCCGGCGGCGACTTCCTCGGCGGCGATCAGCGAGCGGACCTGGCCGGTATTGCGGTGCTGGGCCTCGACGAGCTCGTCGCTGTTGGCCTCGACTGCGTCGGCGAGCTTGAGCAGCATCAGCTGCCGCTGGCCCGGGGTGACGTGCTTCCAGCTGGCGAAGGCATCCTTCGCGGCGGTCATGGCGGCGTCGACGTCGGCCTGCACGGAGATCGGGGACTTCGCCACCACCTCGCCGGTGGCGGGGTTGACGATGTCCAGCATGCCGGTGCCGGCGGGCGTGACGAACTCGCCGTTGATGAAGTTCTGCAAGGTTTGAACCACGGTGTACAACCTCTTTCGTGCTGGCCTGGGTCAGGCAGGGATGAGGGGATCGGTGACTGCTCCGAGCCTATGCCAGGGTGCTTGGGGGTGGAATAGGCAGCTGCACACCGGCCCGGCGGCACTTTAGTGCGCCTGACCAGCACGCGGCTATCCTGAATCCATGGCAATTTCTCTCGCCGCCCTGCTGGGGGTTCCGTCCCTGCGGCTGACGAAGGCCGGCCTGGCCGAGACCACCTGGCACCAGGACATCCACTGGGTGGCGGTGACCGAGCAGGAGGACCCGCAGCGCTTCCTCAACGGCGGGGAACTGGTTCTCACCACGGGGATGCGGCTCCGGTCCGCCCCTGAGCAGCGACGCTTCGTGCGGCAGGTGCAGCGGGCCGGCGCGGTGGGGATCGGCTTCGGCGTCGGCCTCACGCACGAGACGGTCCCCCCGGCCCTGGTGGCGGAGGCCAACCGCTGGGGGCTGCCGGTGGTGGAGGTTCCCTACGAGACACCGTTCATCGCCATCGGCAAGCTGGTGGCGGACGCCCAGTCCGCGGACCACTACGCCAAGCTGGAGCGACTCATTGCCGGGCACCAGATCCTGGCCCGGGCGCTGCTCACCGGCGGCGGCCTGGCCGAACTCCTCAAGCACCTCGGGACGATGTTGCGCACCGACCTGGTCCTGACCCAATTCACCGCGGAGCTGTACAACAGTGCTCCGGGCGGCCCCTCCCCCAGCACCGACGGCTGGGCGTCCTACCCGATCCCCACCGGGCGCCGGGACGCCTGCACCCTGTGGGTGAAACAGCCCTTCGAGGACACCGGGATCATCGGCTACGCCCAGAACCTGATCAGCGTCGAACTGAATAACATGGTCAAGCAGCGGCAGGCACAGCGGGCCCTCGCCGGCCAGGTGCTGGAGGATGTCATCCACGGCACGCTCGAGCCCACCGAGGCCGCCCGCCGGCTCGCGGGGATCGGCGTGGACAGCACCCGCAAGAACGTGGTGCTGCTGGCGGAGTCGCCTGCCCACGCCAAGCAGCTGGGAAGCTCCTCGCTGCCGCAGCCGCTGCGCGCCGCCGTGACCGCCGTGGTGGGCAAGGACCTGGTGGTGGTGGTCGCCGACGACGGCAGCGGCGCCAGCGCCCTGGCCCGCAACCTCAGCGACCACCTGGCCGAGGCCGGCATCCACGCCACGATCGGACTGGGCGGGGCTTACACCAAACCGAACGGGCTGCGCTGGAGCTACTTCGAGGCCCGCGAGGCTGCCAGCCACGGCCTTCCCGTCAACGAACCGGAACGGCTGAGCCTGACCTCGCTGCTGCTGGCCAGCGAGGACGTCCCGCTCGCGGACATGGCCAACGAATCGCTCAACCCGCTCCGGCAGTTCGACGCCGCGCACGGGGCGGAACTGATGACGACGCTGGAGAGCTACCTGAATAACAACGGCTCAGTGGCCGCGGTGGCCGAGGAGTTGACCCTGCACCGGAACACGGTGCGCTACCGCCTGGCCCAGATCACGGACCTGACCGGGTATGACCCTGCCCAGACCGCGGACCGGGTCCAGCTCTGGCTGGCCTTGGCCGTCCAGCGGCTCAGCGCCCGCCACCCGCGCTAGGGCGCCCGCGGGCAACCCGCGATCCCTCGCGATGACTCCGGCGCCCGGGCGGTCCCCATCCCATCCGGCTCCATCACGGCTCCGAATATTCCTTTGACGCCACCATCTGGCGAGTGGAAACCATACGGATACGTAACTGGAGATGATCATCGTGAACAAGATCCTTAAGACCACCACCCGCGTCGCAGCAGGCTCAGCCCTGGCGCTGACCGCCTTCGCCGCCGCATCCATGCCCGCCCAGGCCAGCGTGCCCGAAGCCGCCACTGCGGGCCAACCGGCCATGTCCGGACCCAGCACCACTTCCGGGTTGCTTCAGGACATCGGGATCCTCAACGGCGGCATCATCGATGGCCCGCTGATTACCGGTCCCCTGGTCAACGCCCCGGTCACCACCGGCGGAATCAGCACGGGCCCGGTGGGCCCGTTCCAGTTCGGCCAGTTCCAGTAACCCCTCCCACATCCTGATCTGTCGGCGGCCGCCCGCGGCCGCCGACAGCCCTTTTGCCTGAGCTCCCGGCGCGGGCCCTATTGGCGTGCCCCTGCATGTCTTCGCCCCGCAGACAACCCGAGAAGGAACATGTCCAAGACTCCCCTGACCACCACGTCCGATGATGCCAAGAACCGGCTCGAGCTGACCACGGCGCAGCGCGGGATCTGGTACGCGCAGCAGTTGGCTCCGGAGAACCCCATGTTCCAGATCGGCCAGTTCGTCGAGATCCTCGGCGCCGTGGACGTGCCGGTCCTGGAGGAGGCGCTCAGGCTTGCCGTATCCGAGACGGACGCCTTGAACATGGCCTTCGACGAGGACGACGCCGGACCATACCAGCGCCCGCTTGTGCGCGAGGGGTCGTTGCTGGAGGTGACGGACCTACGGGCCGCCGGGGACCCGGAGACCCAGGCACGGATGTTGATGGACGCCGATCTGGGGCTTCCCCGGGCCACCGATGGCGGCGATCTGCTGCACACCGAGCTCATCCGGCTCTCGGACGAGCGGTACTTCTTCTACCAGCGCGTCCACCACGTGGTGATGGACGGCTACTCCGCCGTCTTGGTCCTCCGGCGCGTGGCCGAGCTTTACAACGCGCTGCTGGCGGAGAACGGCCCCGGCGGCGCTGCGGACGACGGCGGTTCACCCTTCGACGGGCTGCCGGAACTGATTGCGGCGGAGGCAGGCTACGCCGGTTCCGCGGCTGCCGACGGCGACCGTGACTATTGGCGGGACGAGCTCGACGGCGTCCCGGCAGCCACCGGACTGGCGGGACGTCCTTCCGGGACCGCCTCGGCCCTGGTGCGCGCGGCCTCGGCGCTGCCCGACGCGACAGCTGCCGCGCTGCAGGCTGCCGCGGGATCGGCCCCTGCGCTGGTGCTCACGGCTGCCGGCCTCTACCTGCACCGGATCACCGGCGAACGCGAGGTTTCCGTGGCCCTGCCCGTCACCGCCCGGCGGGGAAAGCTGGCCAAGTCCACGCCCTCGATGCTCTCGAACGTTCTGCCCGTCCGGCTCGCGGTCGACCCGTCCTCGACGGTGAAGGACGCAACGGCCGCGATGGGAACAAAGCTGCGCGGCGCCCTGATCCACCAACGCCACCGCTTCGAGGACCGCGACGTGCAGGCGGGGTACTTTGGCCCCTCGGTCAACATCCTGCCCGTTCTTGATGGAATCCACTTCGGGTCCGCCCGCGGCACCATGCACATCCTTTCCACCGGTCCCATCGACGACCTCTCGATCGTGGTCCACGGCCTGGACGGAGGGTCCTCCGGGGCCCCGGCCACGGTCCAGTTCGAGGCAAATGCTGACCTTTACAGCAGCGAACGGCTCCGCGATCATCTGCACCGCTTCCTTCGTCTGCTGGGAGAAGTCGCCTCCGGACCGGACGCCCTGCTGGCTTCCCTCACGGTCACGACCGCCGAGGAAGAACGATCGCTCCTTGCTGCCGGCGAGGCCACGGGCAGCGCACTGCCCGGCCACACGATCGTGGAGGAGTTCCGCAAGAACGCCCGGGAGCACGCCTCCCGCACCGCCGTCGTCGCGCCCGACGGCGAACTCAGTTTCGGCGAGTTGGAAGCCCGCTCCAACCAACTGGCCCGGTTCCTGTCCGGCCACGGAGCGGGTCCGGGGGAAACCGTGGCCGTGCGGCTGGACCGCAGCGTCATGGTGCCTGTTTCGCTCCTGGCCATCCTGAAAGCGGGTGCAGCCTACCTGCCCCTGGACCCTGAGTACCCGGCCGGCCGGGTGGAGGGCATGCTCGAAGACGCCTCCCCGGTGCGGCTGCTGACGAGCGCCGCCTTCACCGGCGGCGATTCCAGCCATGCACCCCTCTCCACCGAGGTGCCGGTCACGGTGCTGGGTTCTGCCCTGGTGGAGTCCTGTCTCGACGGCAAGGACGCCGCGGCCACCCATCCCGCCGCCGGCCAGCAGGACCTCGCCTACGTCATCTTCACCTCCGGTTCCACCGGCCGTCCCAAGGGCGTCGGTGTTGAGCACCTTGCCCTGCTGAACCTGTTTAGCTCCCACCGGGACAGCATCTTCGTCCCGGCCGAAGAGCGCCTTGGACGCAAGCTCAAGGTGGCGCACACGGCAGGCTTGTCCTTCGATGCCTCCTGGGATCCCATCCTCTGGCTGGTCGCCGGCCACGAACTGCACCTGGTGGACGACCAGACCCGCCGCGACCCGGAAGCCCTCAGCAGGTACCTCACCGTCTCCGGCATCGACTCGCTGGAGACCACGCCGTCCTTCGCCAAGGCGCTGCTGGCCGAAGGCCTTTTCGACCGGACGGGTCACCCGTCCGTGGTGGCTCTGGGCGGAGAGGCCGTCGATCCGGCCCTGTGGGCCGCGCTCGGCGGCAAAGACGGCCTGACGGCATACAACTTCTACGGTCCTACCGAAACGACGGTGGACTCCCTCACGGCTCTCATGCAGGACGGCACCGACCCGACGCTCGGCGAATCCATCGCCAACACCCGGCACTACATCCTCGACTCGGCTCTGAACCCGGTGCCGGTCAACGCCATCGGCGAACTTTACGTTGCCGGCGTGAACCTGGCCCGCGGCTACCTCGACAAGCCCGGCCTCAGTGCGGAGCGCTTCGTGGCCGATCCGTTCGTTCCGGACGGATCCCGGATGTACCGCACGGGCGACGTCGTCCGCCGTCTTCCGGATGGGACCCTGGAGTTCCGCGGACGCATGGACGCCCAGATCAAGATCCGCGGATTCCGGATCGAACTCGCCGAGATCGAGGAAGTCCTGCGCGGGCTCGACGGCGTGGAGCACGCCGCGGTGGCCGTCACCAAGAACCGCGCCGGCTACGACCAGCTCCAGGGCTACGTCACCGCCAATAGCGAGCTGGACACCGCCGCCCTGCGGACGCAGTCCCGCCGGTTGCTGCCCGATTACATGGTCCCCACCGCCATCCAGCAGATCCCGGCGATCCCGCTGACCCCCAACGGCAAACTGGACTCCGCCGCGCTTCCGGCGCCGGAGAGGGAAACCGCCGTCTCCGAACCCCGAAACGAGAAGGAACGGACCGTAGCCGCCGCCTTCCAGGAAATCCTGGGTCTGGACGCCGTGGGCCTGGAGGACGACTTCTTCGAGCTGGGCGGCCACTCGCTGCTGGCCACCCGGCTGGCGGCGCTCCTGCGCGACCGCACCGGAACCGCTCCTGCCCTGCGCACCATTTTCGAACAACCCACCGTCGCGGCCCTCGCCGCCGCACTGGACGACGGGACTGCCTCCACACACCCGCTGGTCCCGGCTGCCCGGCCGGCGGCCGTGCCGCTCTCCTTTGCCCAGCGCCGGCTGTGGTTCCTGAACCGGCTCGATCCGGAATCCGCGGCCTACAACATCCCCGTGGTCCTGAACCTTCGGGGTGTCCTGGACGTGACGGCCCTGGAACGTGCCCTCAGCATGGTGGCCGACCGGCATGAGACCCTGCGCACTGTCTTCCCCCTGGTTGATGGTGAACCGGTCCAGGAGGTCCTCCCCGCGGGCGGACACCACGTCGACCTGTTGGCGGTCCAGTGCTCCGACGACAACCTCGCCGCCGCCCTCGGGGCGGAGACCGGCCGTGGCTTCGACGTGAGCCGGGAACTGCCGGCGCGTGCGGTGCTGTTCCAGCTGGCCCCTGACCGGCATGTGCTGGCCCTGACCTTGCACCACATCGCTGCGGACGGCTGGTCGCTGGCACCTCTGGCGAACGACCTGTCTGCCGCCTACAACGGTGTCCTCTCCGGCGACGGAACCCGTCTCGAGCCCCTCCCGGTCCAATATGTGGATTACACGCTGTGGCAGCGCGACGAGCTCGGCAGCGAGGACGATCCCGCGAGCGCCATCTCCCGCCAGCTTGAGTTCTGGTCCCGTGAACTGCGCGGTGCTCCGGAAGAACTCACCCTGCCGTTCGACTCGGTCCGGGGCAGCAACAGTGCTTCGGCCGCTGCGGCGTCCGTACCCGTCCGGATTCCGTCCGCGACGGCGGCCGGTCTCCACCGGCTGGCCCGCGACCACAACGCCAGCCTGTTCATGGTGCTGCAGGCCGCCCTCGCCGCCCTCCTGACCAAGTCCGGTGCCGGGGAAGACCTTCCGCTGGGTACGCCCGTGGCCGGCCGGACCGACACCCAGCTCGATGAGCTGGTGGGCTTCTTCGTCAACACCCTGGTGCTCAGGACCAACACGTCCGGAAACCCGAGCGCCGCGGAACTCGTCGAGAGTGTCCGCTACACGAACCTGCATGCCTACGCCAACCAGGACGCACCGTTCGAGCGGGTCGTGGAGCACCTCAACCCGGCCCGCTCCCAACACCGGCACCCGCTCTTCCAGGTGATGCTGACGCTGCAGGGCACGTCCGCCGCCGAGCTGTCCATGCGCGGCCTGGAGGCGAGCGCGGATCTCAGCCAGGAACCCGGCGGCGCCAAGTTCGACCTGTTGCTGGACCTGGCCGAAACGGCCGGCACCTCCGCCCAGGGGGCGGGGGAACCGGGTGCCCTCGCGGACACGGCGCCCGCTATCGGCGGTTCACTGGCTTATAACCCGGCGCTGTTCGAGGCCGAAACCGCCCAGCGACTGGCCGCCGGCTTACTCGCCGTACTCACCCAATTCGCCGCAGATCCGGAGATCACCCTGGACCGGCTCCGGATCCAGTCCGCGGACGAGCACGCGCAGGCACTGGCCCGGGGTCTCCGCACGATGACGGACGACGGCGGGGACGACGGCGGGGACGACGCGGGCACCGCCAGCGGGACCATCGTGGAGGCCTTCCAGGCCACCGTTGCCCGGACCCCCGACGCCCCGGCGGTGTACGACGGCTCCGGCCGGACCACCTTCTCCGCGCTCGCCCACCGGGTCGAGGATCTCGCCAAGGGGTTGATCGCTGCCGGCGTCGAACCCGGCGACCGGGTAGCCGTGGCGCTGCCGCGAACCGGCGACGTTGCCGCGGCCGCGCTGGCCGTCCTCGCCGCGGGAGCTGTCTATCTTCCCGTGGACCTGTCCTACCCGCAGGAACGGATCCGCATCATCCTCGAAGACGGCGACCCCGCCGTCGTGATTTCTACCGCCGATGCCCCGACAGCCGCCGGGGGCGGAGCCCGAGTGCTCACCGTCGACCAGTTGATCACCGCAGGAACCGGGACTTCCGAAGACGCCCTGTCCAGCAGGCGCCCCAACGGAGACGATCTGGCCTACGTCCTCTACACCTCCGGCTCCACCGGCCGGCCCAAGGGTGTGAGCGTCACCCACGGCGCCCTCGCCAACCTGTACCGGCACCATCACCGGACCCTGTACGCCCCGCGGTTCGGGACCCAGGCGGGAGGGACGTCGGTGGCCCACATTGCCGGCCTCGGCTTCGACGCAGCGTGGGACCCCATGCTCTGGATGGTCGCCGGAGCGGAACTCCATATGGTCGATGACATGGTCCGGACCGACCCCGAAGCGCTTGCCGCCTACTGCCGGGACGACGGAATCGACGTGCTCGAAACCACCCCCTCCTACGCGGACCAACTGCTGCATTACGGCCTGCTGGCGGAGCCGCGCCGTGAGCCCCTGCTTCTGGCACTGGGCGGCGAAGCGGTGTCCGCCGAGCTGTGGAACACCCTGGCCGCCGCGCCGGGCGTCACGGCCTACAACTTCTACGGACCCACCGAATTCACGGTTGATTCGGTGGTGGCTGAGGTCCGCGGGGACGTCCCGGTTATTGGCCGCGGCATCGCAGGCACGGACACACTGGTCCTGGACCAGTACCTCGCGGTTGTTCCGACCGGCGTGCCGGGCGAACTGTATTTGGCCGGCGAGGGCATGGCTCAGGGGTACGACGGCCGCGCGGCTGAGACGGCATCCAGGTTTGTGGCAAACCCCTACGCGGCCGACGGCAGCCGCATGTACCGCACCGGCGACCTGGTCCGCCGCCTGCCGGACGGTGACCTGCAGTTCCTGTCCCGCACGGACGAGCAGGTCAAGGTCCGCGGCTTCCGCGTCGAGCTCGGCGAGATCGAGGCCGTGCTGCGCTCACACACCGGGGTGGAGCGGGCGGTGGCGATCGCCGACGGCGTCCCGGCCCACCGGATTGTGGCCTACTACACGGGTCACGCCGCGCCGGAGGAGCTGCGGGCGCTGGCCGGAGACCGCCTGCCCGATTACATGGTCCCCGCCGTCTTCATGCCCCTGCCGGCCATTCCCCTGACGCCGCACGGCAAGCTGGACCGCAGGGCGCTCCCCGCGGCCACGGCCACCGCGGGCGCCGGGGAGGCGCCGGCGACCCCGGACGAACACACCATGTGCGGAATCTTCGGCGGTGTCCTGGGCGTGGACACGGTCTCCCTGGCCGATGACTTCTTTGCCCTCGGCGGCCACTCCCTCCTGGCGGTCGCCATGATGGGCGGCATCCGGGATGCTTTCGGCGTCGACTTGCCGCTGCGCACCCTGTTCAACGAACCGACTCCCGCCGGGTTGCTCTCCGCCGTCCACCGGCAGACCGGTGCGGTGCACGGCAGCCACGGCACCTCCGAAATGGCGGAGGGCGCCGACGGCTCAACGGTCCAGGGCCGTACGTCCCTGGCCGACTGGCTGTCGGGGCCTGATTCCGTCCGGCCCGAGCGTCCCGCGCTCTCCCCCGCACAGTCCCGGATGTGGTTCCTCAACCAGCTGGATCCGGGATCGGCCGACTACAACATCTCGCTGGCGGTCCGGCTCACCGGCAGCCTCGACGAGGCCGCGCTGGACGCTGCCGTCCGGGCCCTGGTTGGCCGGCACGAGGTGCTCCGGACCGTTTACCCGGAAACCGGCGGGGTCGCTGAGCAACGCGTGCTGGCTACAGGCGGCCCGGCTGCGGCAGCCATGGGCCTCGACGTGGTCGACGCCGGTTCCGACGCCGAGGTGGAAGCCTTCCTCGCCGCGGAGGCGGCCCGGGGCTTCGACGTCCGGTCCGACCTCCCGCTCCGGGCCCGGCTGATCCGCGTCGGCCCGGCCGGTGCCGACAGCAAGGACCGCACGTGGGTTCTTCACCTGGTGATGCACCATATCGCCAGCGACGGCGCCTCCCTGGCTCCGCTGGCCAGTGACCTCTCTGCCGGCTACGCGGCCGCCCTCGCCGGCGCCCTCGCCGGCGCTCCCGCGGCGGAGCCTGCGCCGTTGCCGCTGCAGTACGCCGACTACGCCCACTGGCAGGGCCAGCAACTCTCGGGCCCGGCCCTGCAGACCAAACTGGACCGCTGGCAGGAGGACCTGGCGGGCATACCCGCCGAGCTTGCCCTGCCGGCCGACCACCGCCGGCCGCGGGAAGCCCGGCAGCCCGGCCGGCAGCTGTCCTTCCGCTTGTCTCCCGCCGCTACTGCTTCCATCAACGCGGTGGCAGCCGCGGCCAACGCCAGCCAGTTCATGGCTCTTCACGCCGTCCTGGCCGCCTTCCTGCACCGGTCCGGTGCCGGTGATGACCTGGTGATCGGGTCCCCTACTGCGGGCCGGACGGACCCTGCCCTGCGGGATCTGGTCGGGTTCTTCGTCAATACCCTCCCGCTGCGCGTGGACGCCACCGGCGACCCCAGCCTGCGGACCATGGTGGCCCGCTCCAGGGAGAGCATCCTGGCCGCCTTTGACCGCGACGATGTCCCGTTCGAGCGGCTCGTCGAGGCGGTGAACCCGGAGCGTGAACTGGGCCGTCACCCGTTGTTCCAGACCATGCTGACGGTCGACAGCGAGGCGCCGTCCGTCCCGGAACTGCCCGGGCTGCGGGTCACCCCGGAGCCGGAGGCACCGACCGGTGAAGCCAAGTTCGATCTCTCCTTCACGTTCCGGCCGGCCCCCGGGGATGGACTCAACGTCACCCTCGACTACAACGCGGCCATGTTCGAGGAGGACACCGCCCGGCGCCTGGCGGATGCGTTCGTTCGCTTCGCGGAACTGGCAGGCGGGTCCCCGGATTCGCCGGTCGCCTTGTTGCCGCTGGTCAGCGGCGATGAGGCCGGGCAACTGATGCGGGCCACCGCCGGCGCCGAACCTGACGCCGGCGCCGGGATGGGAGTGCTGGCGGCCCTTGAGGCGACGGCCCGATCGACCCCGGAGTCACCGGCACTCGTCGCCGACGGCCGAACCCTGAGCTACGCCAGGCTCGCTGCTTCCGCCGCCCGCATCGGCGCCGCCCTGACCTCGGCGGGGGTCGACGTCGGGGACGTAGTGTCCGTGATGCTTCCGCGCTCTGCCGGGACCGTGGAGGGAATGTTCGGGGTGCTGGCCGCCGGCGCGATCTACAACCCGATCGACACCGATTACCCCGACGAAAGAGCCGCGGCCATCATCGAAGACGGCGCCCCGGCGGTCCTGCTGACCTCCCGCGGCGAAGCCGACCGGGTAGACCGGCTGCTGGCCGGCCTCCGGCGACGGCCTTCGGTGCTCCTGCTCGAGGATCTCGCCGACGGGGATGTGGCCGGGCACCCCGACGACCTGCCCGCCTTCCGCGACGTGGGTCATGAGCAGACGGCCTACGTCATGTTCACCTCCGGCTCCACCGGCCGTCCCAAGGGCGTCGAGGTCAGCCACGGCGCACTCGCCGCCTTGCTGTCCTCGCACCGGGGCACGCTGATGGCGGGCGTCTCCGGCCGGCAGACGGTCGCCCACACCACCGGCGTCGGCTTCGACGCTTCGTGGGACCCGATCCTGTGGATGGTGGCGGGCCACGAGCTGCACATGATCGACGACCCGACCCGGCGCGATCCGGAACAACTCGCGGGCTACTTCTCCCTCCACGGCATCTCGGTGTGGGAGACCACCCCGGGCTACGTCCGGCAGCTGCTGACCGAACCGGCCTTCGCGGAATTGCTCGACAGCCACGCCACCCGGGGCGGCGTGTTCAGCCTGGCCCTCGGTGGCGAGGCTTTCGACGCCGACCTCTGGAGCACGCTCGCCGCGCACCCGGGGGTCCGCGCGTGGAACCTCTACGGGCCCACCGAAGCCACCGTGGACACGGTGCTGGCCCGGGTCGGCTACTCCGCCGAGCCGGTGCTGGGCTCGCCCACCGCCGGAACCAGGCTGTACGTCCTGGACCACCGGCTGCAGCACGTCATGCCCGGCGCCTCGGGCGAACTGTACCTCGCGGGACCGCAGCTGGCCCGCGGCTACCGGGGCCGCCCAGACCTGACGGCGGAGCGTTTCGTCGCCGACCCCTTCACCGGCCGCGGCGAGCGCATGTACCGGACCGGCGACCTGGTCTTCCGCCACGCGGACGGACGACTGGTTTTCGGCGGCCGCAACGACGATCAGCTCAAGATTCGCGGGTTCCGCGTGGAGCCCGGCGAGGTCGAACGCGCCCTGGGCCAGGCCCCCGGTATCGGCCGGGCCGTTGTCCGGGCCGTCGGGACCGGCGGTTCCGACACACGCCTGGTCGGCTACGTGGTCCCGGACGGTTCGGGCGCCGAGCCCTCGGAGCTCGCCTCCACTGCCCGCGCCTACATCAAGGCGATCCTGCCGGACTACATGGTGCCGGCCGCCGTCGTCGTCATCGACCAAGTGCCCCTGACCCCGCACGGCAAGGTCGACACCGCCGCGCTGCCTGACCCCGGAACCAGCGTCCGGGCCGCCGGCCGCCCGCCGGGAACACCGCGGGAGAAAGCCGTCGCCGGCGTGTTCGCGGAGGTCCTCTCCCTGGACCGGGTGGGTGTCGACGAGTCGTTCTTCGAACTGGGCGGACACTCGTTCCTGGCCCGGCCGCTGATCACCAAGATCAACGCGGCGCTCGGCACGGACCTCCAGGTCCAGTCGCTGTTCCGGGCACCGACGGTCGAGGGTCTGCTGCGGGAGGCATCGAAGGGTGCCGCCGAGAGCACGGCCGAAAGCCTGCGACAGCTCCTGCCGTTGCGGACCAGCGGGACCAAGCTGCCGCTCTTCGCCGTCCACCCGGCCTCGGGCATCAGCTGGGGCTACGCCTCAATGCTGGGCCATCTCGACCCTGAACGGCCGTTGATCGGGCTACAGATGCCCGGGATGGAACCGGGACGGACACACCAGGTGGACGCCGGCAGCCTGTCCGAGCTGGCGGATGACTACATCGCCCGGATCCGCTCGATCCAGCCGGAGGGGCCGTATCACCTGATGGGCTGGTCGTTCGGCGGCCACCTGGTCCACCGCCTGGCCACCCGGCTGCAGGAGCTCGGCGAGGAAGTGGCCTTCCTGGCGATCCTGGATGCGTTCCCGGGCAACGTGGAGAACAACGCCGACGTCGGAACGGGGCCGGCCCTTTGGGCCAGCTACCTGGACGCGCAGGGCTATGAGCTCTCCGATGAGGACCGTGCCGCCATGGACGGGCCGCGCGCACTCCAGATCCTCCGGGAGCACGACAATCCGCTGGGCACGGTGCCGCTGGAATCCGTCCAGGCGATGGTGGCCAATTTCCCGGAGCTGGCGCGGCTCATTCGGTCCGGGCGGCCCGGCGTGTTCGACGGTGACCTGCTCTTCTTCCGGGCCACCCGCGACATTCCGGCGGGGACCCCGGACAGCACAGCCTGGGCGCCCTTCATCTCCGGGAACATCACCGAGGTGGAGGTGGATGACCGCCATTCACAGCTCTTAAGTGACCGGGCTCTCAGCGCCATCATGCCCGCTCTGGCAATCCACTTGGGCCCGCGAGCCGAATAACCAATGATGCCCCTGATGCAGTTGAGGGGCGGTCCGAACGACAGAACCGACAGGAAAGGTCGACGTGACGAACCCCTTCGATGACAAGTCCGCAACGTTCTCCGTGCTCGTGAACGAGTACCAGCAGCACTCCCTCTGGCCCGATTTCGCGGCCGTACCGCAGGGCTGGGTGACCATGTTCGGCCCGGACAGCCGTGAGGCCTGCCTGGACTACGTGTCCCGGACGTGGACCGACATGGCACCGCGTAAAGTCGCCGAACTCGCCGCTTCGCAGTGATCCGGATCGAGAACGTCAGCAAGAGCTTCGGGAGTTTCAAGGCCCTGGACGGACTCACCCTGCGGGCCGGCGAGGGAACGGTGCTTGGCCTGCTGGGACCGAACGGCTCCGGCAAGACCACCACCGTCAAGATCCTCACCACCCTTTTGAGCCCGGATAGCGGAGACGCACGGGTGGCCGGGTACTCGGTCGTCAAGGAACCGGGCAACGTACGCCGTAACCTCGGCCTGTCCGGCCAGTACGCGGCGGTGGACGAAAAATTGACGGCCTTCGAAAACCTGCACATGGTGGGCCGGTTGTACGGGCTGAGTCATCGCTCGGCCTCGGCGAGGGCGCATGAGTTGCTGCTCAACTTCCGGCTTGACGACGTCGCGGGTAAACGCGCCGGGACGTTCTCGGGTGGAATGCGGCGCCGCCTGGACCTGGCCGGGGCCATCGTGGCCCGGCCCAAGGTCGTGGTCCTCGACGAACCCACCACCGGCCTCGACCCACGCGGCCGCCTCGACACCTGGGATGTGGTGTCCCGCCTCGTCGCGGACGGCACCACGGTCCTGCTGACGACCCAGTACCTCGAGGAAGCGGACCGCCTCGCGGACCATATTGCCGTGATTAACCACGGCAGCGTGATCGCCGAAGGCACGGCCTCCGAACTGAAGCAGCGCGCCGGAACGGAACGGATCGACGTCGTGCTGCGGAACGCCGGGGACCTCGAAGCTGCCGCCGCGGTACTGTCCCGGGCCGCCGGCGCCAGGGCCGAGGAGGATCCACAAAACCTGCGGATCTCCGTCTCCGCCCCCGGCGGCCACCGGCTGCTGGTCCACGTGCTGTCCGAGCTCGACGCCCAATCCCTGCACGTCGAGGAGGCAGCCCTGCGCCGACCTACCCTGGACGACGTCTTCCTGCAGCTGACCGGGCAGGGACCGGCGGAGGGCGGGGACTCCGCCATAGACCGGATTTCCGAGACGGCGGGGGTGTCCGCATGAGCGCCATCGCCGCTGCCGCCCGGGACAGCTCGGTCATCGCCCGGCGCAACCTGATCAACGTGCTGCGCACCCCCGGGGCCCTGGTCACCGGCATTGTGCAGCCCGTGATGTTCGTCCTGCTGCTCGGCTTCGTCTTTGGCGGGGCCCTCGGCGGAGACCAGTACCGCAGCTACCTGATCGGCGGAATCCTGGCGCAGACGCTGACGTTCAACGCGTCCTTCACGGCCGTCTACCTGGCCAAGGACCTGCAGCTGGGGCTGATCGACAGGTTCCGCTCTTTGCCGATGTCCCGCGTGGCGGTCATCCTGGGGCGCACGTCCTCCGACCTCTCGACCAGCGTCCTCTCCGTTGCCGTGACGCTGCTGTGCGGACTCGCAATCGGCTGGCGGATCACCACCGGCCCCGGTTCCGCCCTCGCGGCCCTGGCCCTGCTCCTGCTGTTCGCCTTCGCGGTGTCGTGGATCGGCGCCGTCATCGCCCTCACCGCCCGGAGCGTCGAGGTCGCCCAAAGCCTGGGCCTGGTCTGGCTGTTCCCCGTGACGTTCGTTTCCGGTGCCTTCGTTCCTGTCAGCTCGCTTCCAGGACCGTTGCGCACCATCGCCGAGTGGAACCCGGTGACCGCTGTGGCAACGGCCGCCCGCGAGCTCTTCGGCAACGCGGCCCCCGCAGGTTTTGCGGCGCCCGGCGGATGGGCCGCGGACAACGCGGTGCTCTACTCGGTCCTGTGCAGCCTTGCGATCATCGCCGTCTTTGCCCCGCTGGCGATCGCGCAGTACCGCCGGATCAGCAGGCGGTGACAGTGCCCGACGGGGGCGCCGCGGGCCCCGTTTATCTCACGGCGCCCGCCGCCGCGGTCCGCGCGGCAGCGGACCCGGCAGGCGGCCTGGAGACGTTCCTCTCCCCCAACGAACAGCGGTCAATGCTGCGCTTCAAACACGAGACTGACCGGTTGGATTACGCCGCATCGCATGCGCTTTTCCGGCTCCTGGCTGCCAGGCACTTGGGATTAAGTCCGGGCGCCGCCGCCGGGCTCACCGTCAGTCGGCGTTGCGCCGGGTGCGGTAGTACGGAACACGGCAAGCCGTCCATTGCCGGCGTGGAGCTGAGCCTGTCCCGAAGCCACGGCACCGTCATGGCCGCGGCAGGACCCGCCGGGACGCAACTGGGAGCGGACATTGAAAGAATTCCCGCTGACCTCTTTGCCGGCTTTGACGATTACGTCCTGGCGCCTGAGGAGCGGACCGGGCCGGGAATGGCGGAACCCCCGGAGAGTTCACCGCACGGCGATGTCACAGCGCGGATAGCGCTCTGGGTCGCGAAAGAGGCCGTGCTCAAGGCGGCCGGCCTGGGTCTGGCGCTTGATCCGGCCACGGTGTCCCTGGTGGACGCCAGCGGCGCTCCTGCGCCTGTCCCGGGAGCCCATGTGCAGGCGACGGGAACAGGCCACCCCTCCGTGGACGGCCTGCTCGCCGCCGGGGTTCCGGCTCCGCCCGGCTACCTCGCAGCCGTGGCCGGACGCGAGGGTGTCCCTGGGCAGTCCGTGCCGCTCTCCGCGCTCTTTTCCTGACCCGTCCGCCCCTGCACATCGATCCTGCCCGCACAGCACGGCGGGGCCGGATCCGGTGCCGGGATGGTTCCCGGGCCGGTTCCGACCCCGCCGTGGTGGTGCCGTGGAAGGACGGTGCTGCTGAAGGACTAGGAGCGGCCGAGGCCCTTGAGGACGTTCTTCGGCCGCTGCATCTCGCCGTGCTTGGCGCCGAGGACGATCACCCAGCCGGCGAAGACCGGGATGGCCCACTGCAGGATCTTCAACTGCTGCTGCGCGGAGCGGAGTTTCTCAGAGGCGCCCGGCTTCGGTTCGGTGGCGCCCTCGGCGCCTTCGGCTGCGAGCTTCTCCACCTTGGCACCCTGCATGCCGGCGTAGAGGGTGACGCCCGCGCCGGCCGCGGTCACGATCGACTTGTAGATGCTCAGGCGGGTAACGCCGTCCTGCTTGGCCATCCGGCCCTTGTTCTCCCACATGATGGCCAGGCCGGAGAGGAAGTGCGCGCCGAAGGCTGCGGTCTGGTACGGGGCCCATTTCTTCCAGCCGAGGCTGGAGAGCCGCGTGCGCTCGGCCGGGTCCTTGGCCTCCGCAGTGGCGCCGTTGAGTCCGATGGCGCCCATCAGCGAGCCGCCAAACCAGGCGCCTGCGGTCAAATCGTGAATGGAACGTGCAACGAGGTTTCCTGCCATGATGAGCTTCCTATCGTCTGTCTGCGGGTCCGGGCCGGCATGGTCAAGGATCAACCATGCCCCAGCACATAGTAAGCACACTTACCAACAAGTGTGAAGTCCGGGCGGGGACGGGGCCGCGCCGTCGGCATCCCCGCGCGGCGGCGCGTAAACTCGGGCCATGACGCGGGAGACGGACGGACGATTGCGGGACGGGCACCTGCCCGACACGACACCGGACGCGGTCGCCGCCCCGGGACTCGACGCCGTCGAAGCGGCCGAGGCCGCCTCCAACAGCCGGGCGCTCGACGTCGTGGCCCGCTGGGGATTCGCGGTGATGGCCCTGCTGCATATCGTCATCGGTGCGATCGCCGTCGCCTTGGTCCTGGGCGCGCCCGGCCAGGCCGAACCCACCGGCGCCATCGAGCAGCTTGCCGACAACCCATGGGGCCCTGCGGTGATGTGGTCCGGGTTTATCGGCTGCGCGGGCCTCTCATTGTGGCAGCTCAGCGAGGCCACCCTGCGGGCACGGCACCTGCCGCGCGGGGAGCGCCTGGGCAAGCTGGTCTCCTCGGGGTTCCTGGCCGTGGCCTACGGCAGCGTGGGCTGGACCTTTGCGAATTTCGCGATCGGGGTCCGCAGCGACTCGGGTGATTCCACCGCCGCCTTCAGCGAGGACCTGATGAGCCGGCCGCTCGGCGGCCCGCTGCTGATCGGCCTGGGCCTGACCGTCGGCGGGATAGGCGTGTATTTCGTGGTCAAGGGGCTGGGGAAGAAGTTCAAGGAGGAGCTGCGGCACTTCGAGGGCACCCACCGCGGCCACCTGATCAGCGGACTGGGCGTGGCCGGGCACGTCGCGAAGGGCGTGGCCCTGATCCTCACCGGCCTGCTGTTCGTCACGGCCGAGGTCACCGATGACCCCGCTTCCTCCACCGGGCTGGACGGGAGCCTGAAGGCCCTCCAGCACCATCCGTTCGGCCCGTTCCTGCTGCTGGCCATCGGCGCCGGCTTCATCGCCTACGGCCTGTTCGCCCTGATCCGGGCCCGCTTCGGGCGGATGTAGCCGGGCCCGGCGGCCCTCAGCGCTGATCAGCGCAGCGGCACCACGTTGCCCTCCTGGTAGAGCAGGGCGCGGATCTCCGACTCAGCCGAGTCCAGCCGCTTGGGGTCGATGGTCTCCCCCGCGGCGAAGTGATCCAGCAGCCGGGGGTCGACGTAGCTCTTGCGGGCGATCGAGGGCGTATTGCCGAGGACAGCGGAGGCGTCCACCATGGCCCGGCTCACCGCCCGCTTCCGTGCTGAGACCTTGGGCTGCGGACCGCTCCTGGCCAGGCTCACGGCGGCCGCGACGGTGCCCCGGAGGGTCCGGAAATCCTTGGCGGTGAAGTCCCCGCCGGTGCGCTCCTTGACGTACTCGTTGATCTCGGCGCTCGTCACGGGGTGCCAGCTGCGGCCGTTCTTGTAGGCGAGAAGGCGGGCGTTGCCTCCGCGGCGCTTGAGCGAGCGGACGACGGCGGCCAGGTCGGCGTCGTCGATGCGGGACTCCCACGTCTTGCCGCTCTTGGCCGGGAAGGTCAGGCGCAGCTCGTCCTTGCGGACGGTGACGTGGGCGCAGAGCAGCGTGGCGAGGCCGTGGCTGCCGTTTTCGTTCGTGTAGCGCTCCGAGCCGACCCGCAGCGAACCGCTGTCGAGCATCCTGAAGGCAGCCGCGAGGACCCGCTCCCGGGTCAGGCCCTCGGACCGGAGGTCAAGGGTGACCCCGCGCCGCGCGGACGGCAACGTCTCGGCGAGCTGGAGCGACCGGTCAAACTTCACCCGGTCCTTCCGCTCCCGCCAGGTCGGGTGGTAGATGTACTGCCGGCGGCCGACGGCGTCCACACCCGTGGCCTGGATGTGCCCGTTCTCGTACGGGGCGATCCAGACGTCCGTCCAGGCCGGCGGGATGCCCAGGCCCTCCAGTCGGTCCCGGAGCTCCCCGGGCGGAATGGTGGAACCGTCCAGGTCCTTGTAGCTGAACCCGGAACCGGAGGGCACGCGCCGGTAGCCGCGGCCGGAGGCGTTGCTGCGGCGGAGCCTCACCGGAGCGGCCCAAGCGTCGAGTGTGCATTCATGACGGTAAGCCTACTGACTATCAGCCCGGAATGCCGCCACTTTGGACGCGCGGTGTTCCCTAGACCTGCGCCGCCACCCCGGCTCGGGAGATCTCCACCATCTCGTCCCGGGGGACCACCTTGATGCGTTCGCGCCGGAGGCCCGCGTCCGCAGCGCGGCCGCCCAGGTCCCGCTCGTGGGCATCCAGCGCCAGCCATCCCTCCCAGGTGGTGAAGCCGGTGCCGCGGCCTTCCAGCAGGGCGACGATGGCGTCCGGGGCGGGTGCCGGGGCGGCCGGCAGGGTTTCCCGGTCCTCGAGCAGGAGGGTAATGGTCTCGAGGGCGTCGCCCTTGGTGTGGCCGATCAGTCCCACCGGGCCGCGCTTGATCCAGCCGGTGGCGTAGATCCCGGGGACCGGGCTGCCAGCGGTGTCCAGCACGCGGCCGCCCTCGTTCGGGATCACTCCCTTGCTGTGGTCGAAGTCCACCTCGGGGAGGGCGGAACCGAAGTAGCCGATGGCGCGGTAGACGGCCTGGACCGGGTAGTCGACGAACTCGCCGGTGCCGCGGGCGTTGCCGGTGCCCTCGAGCTGCATACGCTCGAAGGTCATGCCGGTGACCTTGCCGGGGTGGGCCGGGTCGTCGTGGATCTCCACCGGGCTGTGCAGGAAGTGCAGGTGCAGCCGGCGGGACGCCGTGAGTTCGGACAGGTCCTCCGGCTGCTCGGCGATCCAGTTCGTCAGCGTGCCCACCATGGTCTTGATCTGGTTGTTGGACTGGATTGCCTCGTCGGAAGCCTCGTCGAACTCGAAGTCCTCCGCATACAGGACGATGTCCACGTCCTTCGAGTGGGAGAGTTCGCGCAGCTCCAGCGGGGTGAACTTCACCTGGGCGGGCCCGCGACGGCCGAAAACGTGCACGTCCGTGACCGGGGATGCCTTCAGACCCTCATAGACGTTGTCCGGGATCTCGGTCACCAGGAGGTCGTCGGCGTGCTTGGACAGGATCCGGGCCACGTCCAGTGCCACGTTGCCGTTGCCGATCACCGCGATTTCCTTGGCCTCCAGCGGCCACTCCCGCGGCACGTCCGGGTGCCCGTCGTACCAGGAGACGAAGTCCGCGCCGCCGAAGGAACCCTCCAGGTCGATGCCCGGAATGTTCAGGTCCGCGTCCTTAATCGCACCCGTGGCAAAGATGACCGCGTCGTAGTGCGTGCGCAGGTCCGCGAGGGTGAGGTCCGTACCGAAGTCGACGTTGCCGAAGAAGCGGATGTCGCCGCGGTCCAGGACCTTGTGCAGGGCGTTGACGATCCCCTTGATCCGGGGATGGTCCGGGGCCACGCCGTAGCGGATCAGGCCGTAGGGCGCCGGGTACCGGTCGAAGAGGTCGATGCTGACGGTGAGCGCGCCGCTGGTGACGGCCTCGCTCTTGGTCAGGATGTCCGCGGCGTAGACGCCGGCCGGACCGGCGCCGATCACGGCGACGCGGAGCGGACGGGCGGGGGTTCCTGCGGGGAGGATTGCTGACACGGCTGTGTTCCTTTGGTTCGGGCGGTGGCTGGTTCCGGGCGTGCCTAGGGGGCGGGGACGCGCGGGGTGTTCGGGGTGGTGGTGCTGTAGTCCGCGGTCTTGAAGTGGGGCGGGGCGTAGGGGCTGACCCGGACGACGTCGCCGATGACCACGACGGCGGGGTTCGCCACCCCGACGGCCTCCGCCTGGTCCGCGATGGTCCCGAGCGTCCCGATCGTGACCCGCTGGTTCGGCAGGTAGCCGTTCTCCACGATGCCAACCGGCGTCGCTGCGGGCAAACCCGCCGCCGCGAGGGTGGCAGCGGAGTCGCGCAACCGCCCGACGCCCATGAGCAGGACGACGGTGTGGTCGGCCCGGGCCGGCACCTCGGCGAGCTCCTCGTGGCCGGTGACCACGCTGAAGCCTCTGGCCAGGCCGCGGTGGGTGACCGGGATGCCGGCGGCGGCGGGGACGGACACCGCTGACGTCACCCCGGGGACCAGTTCGACGTCCACGCCGTGCTGCCGGCAGTATTCGGCTTCCTCGCCGCCCCGGCCCAGGACGTACGGGTCGCCGCCCTTGAGCCGGACCACGCGGTGGCCGGCCAGTGCCTCGGACACGAGGATCCGGTTGATCTCGGCCTGCGGGACGGGGTGGTGGCCGGGGGTCTTGCCGACCTCCACCACGCGGACGTCGGGGGCGAGTTCGTCGAGCAGTTGCCGGGGCCCCAGCCGGTCGGTGACGACGACGTCGGCCTGGCCCAGGAGGCGCCGGCCGCGGACGGTGATCAGGCCTGGGTCGCCGGGGCCGCCGCCCACCAGGGCGACGGAGCCGGTGGCTGAGTCCGTCTGAACGCGGTGGCGGCGCAGCGGCAGGTCGCCGGTGTCCAGGGCGGTGGCGACGGCGTCGCGCAGCGCCATGGCCCGGCGCGGGTCTCCCCCGGCGTTGATGGCGATCTTGACGTCGTCCACGACGGCGACGGCGGGCGTCCAGGCGGCGGACGCCTCGTGGTCGGAGGCGTTGACACACCAGGTACGCTGCGCCTCAGCGTCGGCGGCGACCTGTGCGTCGACGGCCGGGTCGCCGGTGGCGGTCTGGATGAACCAGGCGCCGTCGGCGTCGCCGGGGCGGTAGGGCCGGGCCTTCCAGGCCAGGAGGCCGGCGTCGGCCAGTTCCCGCACCCCGGCCCCGGCCTCGGGGGCGACGAGCGTGACCCGGGCGCCGGCGTCCAGCAGGCCCTTGGCGCGGCGGGCGGCGACGGGGCCTCCGCCGACCACGAGTACGGAGCGGCCGAGCAGGCGCAGTGCGGCGGGGTAGATGTCCTGGATGGTCATGCGTCGAGGGTAGGGCGGGTCCGGGCGGGCCGACCAGTGGCCGGGAAACACCGGTTCACGCGAGGTCACGGGGCGTCATCTGTGCCGTCCTCTCTGGACTGTTATCTCTGGTCTGGCGGAGTCAGCGGGTACTGCCGGCCAGAAGCCCCCGGCGGCGGAGCAGATGTTTCTCCACCGGGGCGAAGACCAGCAGTTCCACCAGGATGCCGATGGCGAGGATGAGCAGGATGGCGGCGAGGACCACCGTCATGTCCGCGAGATCGCGGCCCTGGTTGAGCAGGGAGCCCAGGCCGAAGCCCATGCTGCCGCCCACGGTGATGATTTCGGCGGCCATCAGCGAGCGCCAGGAGAAGGCCCAGCCCTGTTTGAGCCCGCCCAGATAGCCGGGGAGGGCGGCGGGCAGGATGATCCGGAGGGTCAGGTCCAGCCGGGAGGCGCCAAGGACGGAGCCGACGCGGCGGTACTGCGGCGGGATCTGGTCGACGCCGGAAATCAGGCCGTTGATGATCGACGGGATGGCGCCCATCAGGACCACGAAGTAGACGGTGGCGTCGCTGAGGCCGAACCAGATGATGGCCGCAGGCACCCATGCCACCGAGGGCAGCACCTGCAGACCGGAAATCAGCGGCCCGAAGGCGCGCCGGAGCGGGGCCACCTGGGCGAGCAGCAGGCCCAGCGGCGTCGCGATGAGCACGCTGATGACGAACCCTGCGGCGCCGCGCTGCAGGGAGGTGGCCACGGCCTGTTGCAGGGTGGCCTCACCCCAGAGGGCACCGAGCTGCCCGGCGACGTCGAGCGGACCGGGGACCAGGTCGCGGCGTTTGATGCCGAGCCAGACGTAGGCCTGCCAGGCCAGGAGGAGCACGGCGAGCGCAGCCACCGGCAGCAGCACCCGTGACCAGTCGATGCGGGCGGTCCGGGCAGCGGCGGACTGCAGCGAGTCCAGGCCGGCCTCCAACTGGCGGAGGTCCTCGACGCCGGGACGGACAGTCTCCTCCCGGGCGGCGGAAGGGAGAGTGGCTGCTTCGGGGGCAGCGGTGTGGCTAGTGGGCATGGCGGCGGATCTCCTCGCGAAGCCGGGCGGTGATGGCGCTGGTGAGCTGTCCGGCCAGTCCGGGGTTGGAGCGGTGTTCCGCGGTGACCTGCCACTCCTGGACCACCCGGCCCGGGCGGGAGGAGAGCAGCAGGACCCGCTGGCCCAACCGCACCGCCTCGCCGACGTTGTGGGTGACGAAGATGATGGTCCGGCCGGTTTCGTGCCAGACGCGTTCCAGTTCGTCGTGCAGCAGGTCCCGGGTGATGGCGTCGAGTGCGGCGAAGGGTTCGTCCATCAGCAGCAACGGCCGGTCCTGGGCCAGCGCCCGGGCCAGGGCCACCCGCTGGCGCATGCCGCCGGAGAGCTCGTGCGGGCGTTTGCCGCCCGCGCCGGCCAGGTGCACCAGGTCCAGCAGTTCCCCGGCCGTCCGGCGGCGTTCCGCCTTCCCCACGCCGCGGAGCGTGAGGGCCACTTCGACGTTTTCACGGGCGGTGAGCCAGGGAAACAGGGCCGCATCCTGGAACATGAACGCCGCCCCGTCGCTGGGCACCTCGAGGGCGCCGGCGCTGGGCGCCTCCAGCCCGGCGATGATGTTCAGCAGGGTGGATTTCCCGCAGCCCGAGGCTCCCAGCAGCGCCACGAACTCACCGGCGCCGATGCTGGCGTTCACGCCCTCCAGGACGGGCGCGCCGTCGTCGAAAGTCTTTCCGAGGTTTTCCAGCAGTACCGGCATGAGGAGGTCCTCCTTGGTTGCGGTGGGGGCCGGGGCCGTCAGTCCTTGCCCAGGCCCCGGGCGGACACGTGGGCGGCGGAGACGGCGTTGAGCGCCGTCAGGTCGAAGATGCCGGTGATGTCCGCGGGTTTAGTGATGCCCGCGTCCGCCCCGTCCTGCAGCAGCTTCGGGTAGGTGCCGGCGAGCGGGTCGACGGTGAAGACGATGTTCTGCAGGGAGCGGTCCACGACGTCGGCGGGCAGCTCGGCACCGCCGGCGTCCTTGAGCGCGGCGTTCAGGGCGCCGGCCTTCTCCGCGGCGGGGGCGTGCTGCAGCCAGTCCACGGCCTGGACGTGGCCCTTGAGCAGGGCCTTGACCGTGTCCGGGTGGGCCGCGGCGTAGGCCTTGTTGACGATCAGTACGGTGGTGGGGAACTGTCCCGGGGAGCCGGACAGCGAGCCGTCCCATAGGTCCTTCTCGTCCACCAGGACCTTGGCGCCGGCCTGCAGCACCAGCCGGGACGCCCAGGGTTCGGGCAGCCAGGCGCCGTCGAGCTTTCCGGCCTGGAACAGCTTCAGGGTCTGGGCGTTCTCGGTGGGGTTGATGGTGACGTCGCCGCCGCCGTCGGGGCTGACGTGGAAGCCTTGTTTGCCGAGCCAGGCCCGGAGCGCCACGTCCTGGGTGCCGCCCAGCTGCGGGGTGGCGAGCGTCTTTCCGCGCAGCTGGTCCGGGGAGCTGATGTCCGGCCGTACCACCAGTTGGGCGCCACCGGAGGCGGCACCGGCGACGATGCTGATGGATTCGCCCTTGCTCTTGACGAAGGAGTTGATCGCCGGGCTGGGGCCAATGTAGGTGGCGTCGATGGCGCCGGCATTGAGGGCCTCGATGGCGGCGGGGCCGGCGTTGAAGACCTGGGTGCTGAGCCTGGTCTGGCCGAGGCTTGCGGCGATGAAGCCCTTGCTGACGCCGATCAGGGCGGCCCCGTGGGTGACGTTGCCGAAGTAGCCGAGTTTGAGTTCGGCCGCGGGGGTGCCGCCGACCGTGCCCGCGTCCGCGTCCGATGCCGGGCCGCGGCTGACGGTGGAGGCGACGGCGGCCCCGGCACCGATCAGGAGCGCGAGCCCGACGGCGAGGCCCACCTCGAGGCCGCGGCGGCGCCTGGTCTTTTGGTGCCGGGAGGGGCCCGGTTCACCGGCAACGATCCGGGTGGTCCCGGGCTGTGAGCTTGTCATGGCTTCACCCTAGGGAGCCGTCCGAACCGGGTTCAATGGTCCGGAAACCGGGGGTCACGGGGGTTCACGCTGCGTCACACTGGGGTCGCAACGGGCAGATGTCAGTCCTCGGGGCGCGTAGGGAAGCTCGGTGAATAGCGGGTCCAGAGGCCGAAGTAGCGGCGGCCGCTGCGGACCAGGGCGACGGCGAGGTACGCGACGGCGGCGAGCGCGCCGAGCCCCACGGTGACCGGCGCCGGGGCGGTCAGGGTTCCGGCGACGGCCGCGGTCAGGAGGCCCGCGAGCGCGGCGTTGACGGCGGCGATGAAGACCATGCTGCTGCCCAGGAACTGGCTGGCGTGCCTCCGGTTGCGGAAGAAGAAATAGGTCTGCTCGGAGCCGGGCCGGTCGTCGTGCGGGGAGGACATCAGGTACGGCGCCAGTCCCGGGTCCAGGCCGAGGTACCCGGCCCGGATCCGGTTCATGGCGATCACGTACATCAGGTCCTCGATGCCGACGTTCATGACGCGGACCTGGGTGAGAACCCCCACCAGCGTCACGAAGCCAAGGACCGAGAGCTCGAACACCGGGAACAGCCCGGTGAACCCCGTCGCCTGGCCCACCAGGGCCAGGCTGAGCAACCCGGCGGAGGTCAGCGTGAGGAACATGCTGATCCGGGTCAGCACCTCGCTCTGGGTGGTGCTTCGGGAGGCCAGCAGGCTCCAGTGTTCGGTGGCGAGCAGTTGCGCCCGCACCGCGGGCGGCGGCCCGGCGGGTTCAACGGCGTGGCCGGGTTCGGGTCCAGGGCCGCGCTCCGGCCCAGGGCCGGGGTCCGGCGCTGGGGCCGGGGTGGGAGCCGTGTTCTCCGGCATGGCGCCCATTGTCCTCCGCCGGTTTGGCGGCGGCTAGGGTCGTTGGGCGCCGCCTCCGCCGAGGCTCAGATCGCGGCTCAGATGCGGCTCAGATGCTGTAGCGCTCGTCCTCGTGGTCGCCAGGGTGGTCCCGGACCAGTCCCGCGGCGAGGGTGTTGCCGTCCCGAGGGTCGATCACCAGGAACGCACCGGTCCGCCGGTGGTGCCGGTAGTTCTCCAGCGGCAAGGAGGCGGCAAGCCGGAGCTGGGCGTGGCCGATGTCGTTGAGTTCCAGCGTGGAGGCCGGTTCCACCCGGAAGCTGCCGAGGTCCAGCCTGCCGGTAACGTTCCGGACCAGGGCCTGGACCGTGCGGGTGCCGTGTTTGACCAGCACCTTGGCGCCCTCCCGCAGCGGCGTCGGGGACAGCCAGCAGAGCGAGGCGTAGAGGTCGGCGGTGGACTCGGAGATCGTTCCGGCGGCCGTGATCGTGTCGCCGCGGGCGACGTCGAACTCGTCCGCCAGCCGCAGCGCCACCGACTGCGGCGCCACGGCCTCCGTGAGCTGCCGGCCGGCGAAGTCGATCCCGGTCACCGTGGTGTTCCGCGGCGCCTGCCCGGGCGTCAGGACGGTGACCGGGTCGCCGACCCTCACCGCACCCTCGGTGATCTGGCCGGCGTAGGCCCGGTAGTCGCGGTACGCGCCGGGGTTGAGGCCGCGAGCGAGCGCGTCGGGGGCCAGCGCCCCCTGCGGCCGAACTACCAGCTGGACCGGGAACCGGAAGCTCTCCAGGTGGGTTTCGATCTCATCGGCGGCCGGGAGGGTCTCAAGGATCTCCAGCAGCGCCGGTCCCCGGTACCAGGGGGTGCGCGTGGACCGCTCGACGACGTTGTCGCCGTCGAGCGCGGACACCGGCACCACCAGTAGCCCGGAACCGTCCCCGTCCCCCAGCCCCAGTTCGCGGCCCACGTGCTGCACCTCGGCCTCGATGGTGCGGAAGACGTCCTCGCTGAAGTCCACCAGGTCGATCTTGTTCACCGCCACGATCACGTGCGGCACCCGCAGCAGGTGCAGCACGGACAGGTGCCGGCGGGTCTGTTCCAGGACACCCTTGCGGGCATCAATGAGGACGACGACGGCGTCCGCGGTGGAGGCTCCGGTCACCGTGTTCCGGGTGTACTGCACGTGCCCGGGGCAGTCGGCGAGGATAAAGCTGCGCCGGTCGGTGGCGAAGTAGCGGTAGGCGACGTCGATGGTGATGCCCTGTTCCCGCTCGGCGCGCAGCCCGTCGGTCAGCAGCGCGAGGTCGATACGCTGCCCTCCGCCCTCCCCGTCCGCCGCGCCGAAGCCGCGGTCAACAGAGGTGCGGGCGACGGCGTCGAGCTGGTCGGCAAGGATGGCTTTCGAATCGTGCAGGAGCCGGCCCACCAGGGTGGACTTGCCGTCGTCGACGGAGCCGGCGGTGGCGAAGCGGAACAGCGACGCGGATGAGAGTCCCAGGTCTTCGGCGGCGGCATCCTCGGTGGCGGGAATCGTGCTCATTAGAAATAGCCGTCTTTCTTGCGGTCTTCCATGGCGGCCTCGGAGATGCGGTCATCGGCCCGGGTGGCGCCACGTTCGGTGATGGTGGAGGCGGCAACTTCAATCACGACGTCGCGCACGGTGGCGGCGGCGGATTCGACAGCGCCGGTGCAGGACATGTCCCCGACGGTGCGGTAGCGGACCGTTTTGGTGAGGACCTGCTCGTCGGTGCGGGGTTGGGAGACCTCGCCGACGGCGCGCCACATGCCGTCGCGGGCGAAGACCTCCCGCTCGTGGGCGTAGTAGAGGCCCGGCAGGTCGATGTTCTCGCGTTCGATGTAGCGCCAGACGTCCAGTTCGGTCCAGTTGCTGATCGGGAAGGCCCGGACGTGCTGGCCCACGGTGTGGCGGCCGTTGTACAGGTTCCAGAGTTCCGGGCGCTGGTTGCGCGGGTCCCACTGGCCGAACTCGTCGCGCAGGCTGAGGATGCGTTCCTTGGCCCGGGCCTTGTCCTCGTCCCGGCGGCCGCCACCGAAGACGGCGTCGAACCGGTTGCTGCTGATCGCGTCCAGCAGCGGGACGGTCTGCAGCGGGTTGCGGGTGCCGTCCGCGCGCTCGGCCAGCTCGCCGGAATCGATGAACTCCTGCACGGAGCCCACCACGAGCCTGAGCCCCAGCCGCTCCACGGTCCGGTCCCGGAACTCGATCACCTCCGGGAAGTTGTGCCCGGTATCCACATGCAGGACCGGGAAAGGCACCTTGCCAGGCCAGAAAGCCTTGGTGGCCAGGTGCAGCATCACCACAGAATCCTTGCCGCCGGAAAACAGCAGCGCGGGCCGCTCAAACTCGGCAACAACCTCCCGGATGATGTGGATCGCCTCGGATTCGAGCGTGTCCAGGGATGAAAGACGTGCCGGGGCCGCGACGCCGATTGCCGCCCCCGCCCCTGCGCCGCGCGGCTCCGACAGGCCCGATGCCACTCCCGGGGCGGCAATCGGCGTCCCAACCGTGCCGTGGACCAGCCCGGCCAGCTGCAGTTCCTCGTTGGTGGTCTTGATGCTCATACGTGTAGTCCGCATTCTGTTTTGTCGGTTCCGGCCCAGCGGCCGGCGCGGGGGTCCTCGCCGGGGGCGACCTGGCGGGTGCAGGGCTGGCAACCGATGGAGGGGTAGCCCTGTGAAAGGAGCGGGTTGACGGGCAGGAGGTTCTCCTCCGAGTAGGCCACCAGTTGGTCGAAGGTCCAGGCCGCCACGGGGTTGACCTTGACCAGGCCGTTGGCTTCGTCCCAGGTCACCAGCGGGGTGTTGGTGCGGGTGGGTGCCTCGTCGCGGCGGACGCCGGTGAACCAGAGTTCGTAGCCGGCCAGGGTGCGGTGCAGCGGGGCGACCTTGCGGAGCGCGCAGCACTGGGCGGCGTCACGGGCGAAGAGGTCCTTGCCGAGGATCCGGTCCTGCTGCTCCACGGTGGTTTCCGGGAGTACGTCCACGACGGTGACGCGCAGGTTCGCGGCCACCTCGTCGCGCGTGGCGTAGGTTTCCGGGAAGTGGTAGCCGGTGTCCAGGAAGAGCACGTCGACGCCGGGAATCCGTTCCGCAACGAGGGCGGGCAGGACGGCGTCGGCCATGGAGCAGGCGACGGCGACGGCGGGCCGTTCGAAGGTGCGCGCCACCCAGTCGATCACGTCGCCGGCCGGGGCGTCCCAGCCGAGTTCGGCGGCCCCGGCCGCAGCGAGGGCCTTGAGCTCCTCGCGGCGGCGGAGGGCAACAGGGGCGCTGGAGCTCACTGCAGGTCCCCTTCGTCGGCGGCGAAGGCCCATTCGGCGAAGCTCTGGCCGTCGGTACGGGTGTCGGCGAATTTTCGCACCACCCGCTCCACGTAGTCGGGCAGTTCGTCGGCGGTGACCTTGAGGCCCCGGACGGTGCGTCCCAGGCCCGCCTCCTCCCGGTCGGTGGAGGCGAGTCCGCCGCCGAGATGGACCTGGAAGCCGGGCGTCGGGTCGCCGTCGGGCGTGGGAAGCATCATGCCCTTTAGGCCGATGTCCGCCGTCTGGATGCGGGCGCAGGAATTGGGGCAGCCGTTGATGTGCAGGGACAGCGACTCCGGCAGCTTCCCGGCGTCGACGAGGTCGGCGAGGCGTCGCTCCAGTTCGGCCACCGCCGTCGCCGCCGTCGCCTTCGTTTCGACGATCGCGAGCTTGCAGAATTCGATCCCGGTGCAGGCAATGGTGCCGCGGCGGAACACGGACGGGCGGGCGGACAGGCCCAGGGCGTCGAGCTCGGCCACGAGCGGTTCCACCTGGCCGCCGGGCACGTCCAGGACCACGAGCTTCTGATGCGGGGTGGTCCGCAGCCGCCGCGAACCGCGGGATTCGAGGGTGTCGGCGAGGGCCACGAGCTGGCTGCCGGAGAGGCGTCCGGCCACCGGAGTGGCGCCGATGAAGAACCTGCCGTCCTTTTGTTCATGGACGCCGATGTGGTCGCCGGGGGTTGCCGGCTTAGGCGCGGCCGGGCCGTCGCTGAGCGCGTAGCCGAGGTATTCGTCCTCGAGGACCCGGCGGAACTTCTCCGGACCCCAATCGGCGAGCAGGAACTTCAGCCGGGCCTTGGTGCGCATGCGCCGGTAGCCGTAATCGCGGAAGATGCTGGTGACTCCAAGCCAGACGTCGGCGGCCTGGTCCGGGCGGACGAAGGCGCCGAGGCGCTTGCCGAGCATCGGGTTAGTGGAGAGCGCGCCGCCCACCCAGAGGTCGTAGCCGGCGCCGAGTTCGGGGTGAACCAGACCCACCAGGGCGACGTCATTGATCTCGTGGACCACGTCCTGGCTGGGGTGGCCGGTGATGGCCGTCTTGAACTTGCGCGGAAGGTTGGCCAGCTCCGGGTCGCCGATGAAGCGCTCGGCGAGCTCCCGGATCAGCGGGGTCGGGTCGATGACCTCGTCCTTGGCGATCCCGGCCACCGGGGAGCCCAGGATCACGCGGGGCACGTCGCCGCAGGCCTCCGTGGTGGACAGCCCCACCGCCTCGAGGCGGCGCCAGATTTCCGGCACGTCCTCGACCCGGATCCAGTGCAGCTGGATGTTCTGCCGGTCCGTGAGGTCGGCCGAGTCCCGGGCGAAGTCCACGGAGATGCCGCCGATGACGCGCAGCTGCTCGGTGGATAGGGCGCCGCCGTCGATCCTGACCCGGAGCATGAAGAACTTGTCCTCGAGCTCGTGCGGCTCCAGGGTGGCGGTCTTGCCGCCGTCGATCCCGGGCTTGCGCTGCGTGTAGAGACCCCACCAGCGGAACCGGCCGTGAAGGTCGGTGCCGTCGATCGAGTCGAAACCGTGCTTGGCGTAGACCGACTCGATGCGCTCCCGCACGTTCAAGCCGTTGTCTTCCTGTTTCCAGGTTTCGTTGGCGTTCAGCGGCGCGGTGCCGTCCACCTTCCACTGCCCGTGGGGCTTGGCGGCGGGCCGGCCGGGCCTGGCGGCGCGGGCCGAACGGCCGCCGGCGGTCTGGTCCTGGGGCGCTCCGGCTAGAGCTGTATCAGTCATGGCTCGACTGTAGGGGCGGCCCGAATCGGCCGACAACGGGTCAGAAACGCGGGGTCACCGTGGGCAACAATTCGTCATACGCGGACCTTAGGACGCGGCCACCGCGGCGTCGTAGCGGTCCAAGGCGATCCGGGCCAGGTCCGGGGAGGGCAGCAGCGGCGCGGTGACCAGGTCCGCCCCGGCCTTGGCGAGCTGGTTGTGGAAGAACCCGGGCGCCAGCAGGTAGGACGCGATCACCACCCGGCCACCGAGGTCGACGGCGCCGGCGGACGCCCCGGCCCCCGCTCCCCCGGCCGCCTCCTCGCGCAGCATTGCGACGGCTTCGGGAACCGACGGTTTCGCGGAGGCTCCGTAGGCGGCGACGATCCGGTTCGAGCGGAGGTCCCGGAGCTGACCCACCAGTTCTTCGACGTTGTCCGCGGCGGTGGGGTCCGAGGAGCCCGCCGCGGCGACAATCACGGCGTCGTTGTCCGTCACCCCCGCCTCCCGCAGCCGCCGGTCAAGCAGGGCGGCGAGGCGGGGATCCGGCCCCAGCGGCGCCGCCGCCACCGTGCCGGGGCGGCTGCCCACGGCGCGGGCGATGTCCACCTTGACGTGGTAGCCGATGCTGAGCAGCAGCGGCACGACGACGGCGCTCCGACCGGCGGGGAGCCCCGCGACGACGTCGGGCAGGACGGGCTCCTGGACGTCGACGTAGGCCTCAAGGACCTCCAGTCCGGGACGGAGGGCGGCGATGGCGGCGCGCAGGGCGTTGACTTCCGCGGCGCCGTCGGGGTTGGCGGTTCCGTGGGCGCAGGCGATCAGGAGGGGGCTATCCATAGCCGCTAGCGTAACCTTGGAGCCGCCCCTCCGCCCCGCCGAATAACCAGGACCGCCATGACCTTTTCCTTCAGCCTCGTCCTGGTGTGGTTGGACCTGGCCGGTGTCTTCTTCTTCGCGGTGTCCGGATCGCTGCTGGCGGCGCGGAAGGAATTCGACATTGTCGGCTCCCTGCTGCTGGCCTCGGTGGTGAGCCTGGGCGGCGGCGTCATCCGGGACATCATCATCAACAATGGCTCCCCGGCGGCGTTCACCAACCCCGCCTACCTCGCTCCCCCGCTGCTGGCGACCGTGCTGGTGTATTTCCTCTACTCAAGCGTCCAGCGGTTCACCTCCCTGCTGGTGCTCTTCGACGCCGGCGGCCTGGCCCTGTTCTGCATCACGGGCAGCCTGAAAGCCCTCGCCGCGGGGATGCACCCGGTGGCCGCGGTGCTGCTGGGTGTGACAACGGCGGTGGGCGGCGGCCTGCTGCGCGACATCACCGCCAACGAGGTACCGCAGCTATTCGACCCCGGCGACCTGTACGCCCTGCCCGCGTTCGCCGGCGCCGGACTGACGGTGGCGCTGTCCGTGACGGGCTCCTTCAACCCGGTCACCGGGCCGGTGGTGGCCGCCCTGGTTTTCGCGTTCCGGGTCACCGCGTGGCGGCGCCGCTGGCGGGTTCCACTGGCCGTGCGCGGCTGGCACCGGCTGGGCCTGGGCCGGGCGGGGAGAGGGCCCTCGGATTAGCTAGGATATGAAGCATGACTGACATGTTCCTCGAGAAGTTCCGCGCGCTTGTTCCGAAATATCTCGAAGACGAATGGCAGGAAGCGGACGGCCTGTCCGAGCAGGAGCTGGACGAGGCCCTGGCCGAGCACCAGTTCACCATCCCGCTGGTTCTCCGCGAGTTTTACCTGGCCCTCGGCGGCTGCGAGGACCTGATGGAGGCGTACCACTACTTCTGGGATCCCGAGGAACTCGAAGTCGACGACGAGGGCTTCCTGATGTTCCTCGAGGACGAGGAAGAGCAGTTCACCTGGGGCTTCCGCGTGGGCGACCTCAGCGTCCCGGACCCCATCGTGTACCGCCGCAACAACGCCCGCGGACAGTGGAAGAGCGAAGAGGGAACCTTCTCCGAGTTCGTCTTCGACATGTTCGAGTGGGCCTTCAACGACGACGACGAGGACTAGCCTCCCGCCGCCGGCGCTCCCCCCGGGGGCACTTCGGCTGCCAAACCTCCCCACCTTTGGCAGCCCCCGCCGGAGTGTCGCACCGCCACGCCGGTGTTGACGGCCAACTTCGGTCCAAACCCGGGGAATCTCAGCGGATGACGCGGCCGCGGAGCACCTGCCAGACCTCAGCGACCACCCGTTCTGGGTAGTAGACGACGTCCTGGTAGCCGTACCGGAGCACGACATAGCCGGACAGGCTGCTGGCATTATTGCGACGCCGGTCCTTGACCACCTGCCGGGGTTCCAGGTGGGTCTTGCCATCGATTTCTATGATCAGGAAGCCTTCCAGCAGGAAGTCGACGATCCCGATGCCCGGCAGGGCCACCTGCGTCTGCGTGAAGATTCCCTCGGCGCGAAACAGGAGCCGGGCCACGACTTCGACGGCGGAGTCCGCCGTTCCGTCTACCAGCTCCAGTACGGCACGGGCCACACCGTTGCGGTTGCCCGGCAGGCGTTGGCGAAGGTAGTCCGGGGTGGTCCGTCCCTGTCGCAGCGCACTTTCTACTATCACCGCGGCCTCGATCGGGGGACGGCAGCGCAGGGCATGCAGCAGGCAGTCGGTCACCCCGGCCAGAGGCAGCGGGAACTCCGCAGGAACAACGCTCCCCCGATGAATCACCACCCCGGTAGCCGAACCATGCCGGCACAGCAGATGCGGCCGGTCGGGCTCGTGCAGCCGCCACAGGCCGAGATGACCGGCCGCGGAGACGCAGGACAGCAGCCCATTGGCCATCACGGCGGCGGTCAGGTCGGGCGCGGCATCGGGAAGGGCCAGGACGCCGTGGCGCAGCCGGAGGATGTCCCCGGCCGCGACGGCGTTGCGGATCGCCCGCTCCGTGCACCCGCCGCGAAGCAGCGTCTGCGGCCTGGCCACGGAGCCGGCATACCTCAGGTAACCCACGACGTCCATGGCCACAGCAGACCGGATGGCAGGCGGACGTCGTAAGCCCCCGCATCCCCTATGTGGAAAAGACCGGGTTGGAGATGGCTCGTCCTCGGCTGCGGGTTTTCCCCGCCTTTGCGGACCGACGACGGCGGGTCGCCGCGGCTCGCTGGGCAGCCGACGCCGGGGTTGGGGAAAAGTGGGGAAACTCCGCCGGGGAGCCCGCCGCGAACCGTGACAGCCAATTTACAGAAACCCTAGACAGCTTGACAGATTTGTCATACGCTTATTCATGGGTTCACTAAATGCCTCCGGTGAATCTGATGCGAACGGAGAAATGGCCCCGGTTCCGCACAACGGACGACTCGAACGTTGTGAGGACCGGGGCCATTCCGCGTCCAAAGGGTTGCCGGTCCGGACAGGGGCCACGGCACCGCAAGGAACCTAGCTGCTGCGCTCCACCACGGCGTGCGCGAAGCTGGTCAGCGAATCCTTGACCACGCCCTCGGGAAGGGGCTCCAAGGCGGCGATCGCCTCGGCGGCCCACTCCCGCGCCACGGTCCAGGACTGGGCGGTGACAGGGTGCTCGCGCAGCCCGGCGACGGCGGCAGCCAGCGCCTCGTCGGAGCTCAGGTCCCCGTCGATCAGGGTCAGCAGGTCCACGGCGGACTGGTCGCCGTCGGCGGCGGCCTTGCGCAGCAGCAGCACGGGCAGCGTGGGCACGCCCTCGCGCAGGTCGGTGCCCGGAGACTTGCCGCTCTTGACCTTGACGCCGGTCACGTCGATCACGTCGTCGGCGAGCTGGAAGGCCACGCCCACCTTCTCGCCGTACTCGACCAGCAGGGCCTCGTAGGACTCGTCGGCCCCGGAGAAGATCGCCCCAAGCTGGCCCGAGGCCGCCACGAGGGAGCCGGTCTTGTCCGCGATCACGGACAGGTAGTGCTCCACGGGATCCTCGTCCGGCCGCGGCCCGACGGTCTCGTGCAGCTGGCCGAGGCACAGCCGTTCGAAGGTGCGGGCCTGGATGCCCAGGGCCCGGGAGCCCAGCTCGGAGACCAGGATCGAGGCGCGGGCGAAGATCAGGTCGCCGGTGAGGACGGCCACGGAGTTGCCCCAGACCTCGTGGGCGGTGGGGGCCCCGCGGCGGAACGGCGCGGAGTCCATTACGTCGTCGTGGTAAAGCGTGGCCAGGTGCGTCAGTTCGACAACGACGGCGGCCTGCACCACGGCGGGCCGCGAGGCGTCCCCCAGGTGCGCGCACAGCAGGGTGAGCAGCGGCCGGATGCGCTTGCCGCCGGCCTCCACCAGGTGACGGGAGGTCGCGTCAGCCAGCGGGTCGGAGTTGGCGATCGCCTCGCGCAGCTTCTTCTCCACGCGGGCGAGGTTGGTGGTGATCGCGGGGCCCAGTTCGGCGTCGCCGGCGATCGCCGCAAACCCTGCCGGAAGCTGCAGCCCGGTGGCGATGGCGGTGGTGTTCAGGTCGGGCTCGGAGCCCTGCAGGCCGTGCCCGGCGTGCGTCCAGCTTTGGTCTGCGGAGTTGGTCACGGGTTAACCCTAACTTTTTGTTGCGGAAACCGCGGATTCGGGGCCGGAACGGTGCCGGTATTGGACGTCGCCGGGACCAGGGCCTCCAGGACCCGGATCATCCGGTCCTCGATGCCCCTGGCGGAGGGGTCGGTCAGGTTGGCCATCAGCCGGACCACGAACTTCATCAACAGCGGCAGCGGCATGCCGGTCCGCAGCGCGAGCTTCATGACCGCCGGCTTGCCGATCACGGCGGCGAAGGCGCGGCCCAGGGTGAAGTGCGAGCCCCACTGGTCCCGGACGTAGCCGGCGTACCCGGACAGGTGCGCGTCGGCGTCGTTCCGGTCCCAGCCGGCCGCCGCGGACCGGGAGGCGGTGTCGATCAGGTACTCGGCGGCGAAGCGGGCGGACTCCATCGCATAGGAGATGCCCTCGCCGTTGAACGGGGAGACCATGCCGCCGGCGTCACCGAGCAGCAGCAGGCCGGGAGCGTAGTGCGGGGTGCGGTTGAAGCCCATGGGCAACGCAGCACCGCGGATCTCGCCCACCTGGTTCTCCGGAGTGAAGCCCCACTCCGGCGGCATCCCGGCGGTCCACTCGCGCAGGACCTGCTTGTAGTCGAGCTTGCCGAATTCCTTGGAAGAGTTCAGGATGCCCAGGCCCACGTTGGAGGTGCCGTCACCGACGCCGAAGATCCAGCCGTAGCCGGGCAGCAGCTTGCCGTCGGCGCCGGGCAGTTCCAGCCAGCCCTCCATCCAGTCGTCCTCGTGGCGGGGGCTGGTGAAGTAGGTGCGCACGGCCACGCCCAGCGGCCGGTCGTCGCGTTTGCGCAGGCCCAGGGACACGGCGGTGCGGGCGGAGTTGCCGTCGGCGGCGAGGACGACGTCGGCGGTGAAGTCCCGGGTCTCCCCCGTCTTGCGGCCGGCGTCATCGAGCAGCGCGGCACGGACGCCGGTGACCCGGCCGTCGTCGTCGCGGAGTGCTTCGGTGACGCTGTGGCGTTCGAGCACGACGGCGCCCGCGGACTGGGCGTGCCGGGCGAGCTCCTCGTCGAAGCCCAGCCGGGTCCGGATCAGGCCGTACTGCGGGAAGTCGGAGACCTCGGGCCAGGGCAGTTCGATGGTGCGGCCGCCCGCGATCAGCCGCAGGCCCTTGTTCCGCCGCCAGCCCTCGGTTTCGGGGTGCGGCAGGCCGAGCTTCTGGATTTCCCGCACCGCGCGGGGCGTGAGGCCGTCGCCGCAGACCTTCTCGCGCGGGAAGCTGGTCTTCTCCAGCACCGTAACCTCGAGGCCGGCCTGCGCCAGGTAGTACGCGGCGGTGGATCCAGCGGGACCCGCGCCGACGATCAGTACTTTCACGGCATCGCCGGGCTAGCGCCCGGGCCGGGCGATGTTGCGCCGCAGCTTCGCGACCGGGCCGGTGTGGTTGGCCAGGGCCTGCGCACCGGCGGCGGGGCCGTCCGCCGGACCGGCCGGCTTCTGCGCCCGGTGCACGGCAACGATGCCGCCACTGAGGTTGCGGTAGCTGACGGACTCCCAGCCGGCTTCCTGCAGCCAGGCGGCCAGGTGGTCCTGATCTGGCCAGGCGCGGATGGATTCGGCGAGGTAGACGTAGGCGTCCGGGTTGGAGGAGACCTTGACGGCGATCGCGGGCAGCGCGCGCATCAGGTACTCGGTGTACATGGTTCGCCAGAGCGGCACCACGGGCTGGGAGAACTCGGCGATGACCAGCCGGCCGCCGGGCTTGGTGACCCTGAGCATCTCGGCGAGGGCCTTCTTGGGCTCGTTGACGTTGCGCAGGCCGAAGGAGATGGTGCTCGCGTCGAAGGTGTTGTCGGCGAACGGCAGCCGGGTGGCGTCGCCGGCGATGAAGTCGATGTCCGGGCGGCGGCGTTTGCCCACCTTCAGCATGCCCAGGGAGAAGTCGCAGGCGACGACGTCGACGCCGGCGTCCGCGTACGGCTCGCTGGAGGTGCCGGTTCCCGCGGCCAGGTCCAGCACCCGCTGGCCGGCCTTCACATCCATGGCCTCGACGACGATCCGGCGCCAGCGCCGGGTCTGTCCCATCGACAGCACATCGTTGACGACGTCGTATTTAGGCGCGACGTCATCAAACATCGTGGCTACTTCGTCCGGACGCTTATCCAAGGATGCTCGGTTCACCCCGTCATTGTCTCAAAACTTCCACCCTCCCCCTAACCGCCGGACCGGGCAGAGGGCGGGACACGCGGGAGTAGTGTTGTCTCATCATGACGAGCGCGCCCGGCACCAGACATATCAGGACCCTGACAGTCCCCCTCGATGCTGATTCGTTCCCCGGGGGGCTGCCGTCATTTCTGGTCCGTGACGACGTGCTCTGCTGGACCCGCCGCGAGGCCGGACTGGTGGGCTTCGGCGAGGTGGACCGGTTCACGGCCACGGGCCCGGAGCGGTTCCTGGAGGCCGACATCTGGTGGCGCCACCTGGTCCTCGAGGCCGACGTTACCGACGCGGTGGAGTGCCCCGGCACCGGCCCGGCGGCCTTCGGATCCTTTGCCTTCTCCAAGGTTTCCGCGCACGAATCCCGGCTGATCATCCCAGAGATCGTGGTGGGGCTGCGCGACGGGACGGCCTGGCTGACCCAGATCACCGCCGACGACGTCGAACTCACCGAGGCAGGCGCGCGCGCCGCCCTGAACCGCTGGCTGGACACCGCTCCGGAGCAGGAGCCGCAGGGCGACCGCGAGGCCAAGCTCAGCACCGGGGCGCTCAGCGAGACGGACTGGATGGCCGCCGTCGCCGCCGGCGTCGCCGAAATCCGCACCGGCGCCCTGGAGAAGCTGGTGCTGGCCCGGGACATCGTGGCCACCCTGCCCGACGGCGTGCACGCGGCCGCCATACTCCGCGAACTGGCCGTCCGGTACCGCGAGTGCTGGACCTACGGCGTGGACGGACTGGTGGGCTCCACCCCGGAGATGCTGATCCAGGTGGAGGGCCGCACGGCCCAGGCCCGCGTTCTGGCAGGGACCCTGGACCGGCGGGACGCCGACGGCATCGAGGGCAGCCCGCTGGACTTCGCCGAGCGGGTCCTGGCCGGGTCCGAGAAGCAGCGCCACGAGCACGACATCGCCATTGCGTCGCTGACCACCCGGCTGGCGCCGTTCTCAGAGGCCATGAACGCCCACAGCGAGCCCTTCATCCTGGAACTGCCCAACGTCTGGCATCTCGCCTCCGACGTGAAGGCCGAGCTGACCGAGGTGGAGGGCCACGTCCCCACCTGCCTGGCGCTGATCAATGCCCTGCATCCCACCGCGGCCGTCTGCGGCACCCCCACCACGGTGGCCGGGGCGCTCATCCGCAAGCTCGAGCACCTGGACCGCGGCCCGTACGCCGGTCCGGTGGGCTGGCTGGACGCGGCCGGCAACGGCGAGTGGGGCATCGCCCTGCGCGGCGCGGTAGTCGAGGGCCCGGACACGGTCCGGCTATACGCCGGCTGCGGCGTGGTCGAGGGTTCGGTTCCGGAGATGGAGCTGGCCGAGACCTGGGCGAAGTTCCGGCCGATGCTGGAATCCCTCGGCATCGAGAGCTGAGCCCCGGCTCTCGACGCGCACGCGGGCGTGGCCGCTGGCGGCGGGAAGCCGGCGCACCGGCGCCGCCCACGGGAGTCCGGCCCACCGCCGTCGTACCCCTGGCTCACCCGGCGGCCGTCCGCCGCGACACCGAATCCGGGATCCCAGACATCTGCCCGGCGGTAATGGTTGCAAAAGCGTTCACTATAGTTATCCAATAGTGAAACTTAGTTTTCTGTGACGTACATCTCTTGTTCGGCGATACACTATGAACCGATTTAGTTCCCGGCTCCCCTGCAACAAAAGGTAAGAAAAAATGCAGATCTCCCGTTCGCTCCTGAGCGCCTCCACGCTCAAGGCCGCCACCGTCCTTGCCGTCGGTGCTCTGGCACTGTCCGCCTGCACCAACGCCTCCGAGACCGGGTCCGGCGCCGGCAGCCCCGCAGCCTCCGGCGCGACGAAGGCCAGCTTCGACCCCACGACCGTGCAGAAGGACGATTCCCTGGCCGCCATGGTCCCCGCGGCCATCAAGTCCAAGGGCACCCTGACCATCGGCGCCGACACCAGCTACGCCCCGGCCGAATTCCTCGGCCCGGACGGCCAGACCCCGGTGGGCTACGACGTCGACATCGCCAAGGCGATCGGCGCGACCCTGGGCCTCAAGGTCCAGGTCCAGACCGCGGAATTCACCGGCATCCTCCCGGCGCTCGGCCCGAAGTACGACCTGGGCATCTCCTCCTTCACCATCAACAAGGAGCGCCTCGGCGCGGTGAACATGGTCAGCTACTTCAACGCCGGCACCGCCTGGGCAGTGAAGAAGGGCAACCCGAAGAGCTTCTCGCTCGATGACGTCTGCGGCAAGGCCATCGGCGTCCAGACCGGCACCGTGCAGGAAGACCCGGACCTCGCCGACCGCAACAAGAAGTGCACCGCCGAGGGCAAGAAGCCGATCGAAATCGTGACGCTGAAGAACCAGACCGACGTCACCACCCGCCTGGTCAACGGCAGCATCGACGCGATGGCCGCCGATTCCCCGATCATCGGCTACGCCCTCACCCAGACCAACGGCCAGCTCGAGAAGCTCGGCGACGTCTACGACGCCGCTCCGCAGGGCATCGCCGTCGCCAAGTCGGACACGGCCCTCGCGGACCTCGTCCAGAAGACCATGACCAAGCTGATCGCTGACGGGTCCTACAAGAAGATCCTCGAGGGCTGGGGCAACGCCGAAGGCGCCATCACCAAGTCCGAGCTCAACCCGGCGGCGTCGTCTTGAGCCTAACCGGCCACTCGGATGCTGCAATGAAGGACCGGAATGAGGAAGCACCGGTACTGAACAAGTCGGTACCGGTGCGCCACCCCGGCCGCTGGATCAGCGCCATCATCATCGGTGGCGCCCTGATCCTGCTGCTGCAGAGCCTCGTGACCAACCCCAACTTCCGCTGGGACGTCGTCGCCACCTACATCCTGGACGTCAAGGTGGTCCAGGGCGTGGGCTGGACCCTGCTCCTGACCGTCACCTCGATGGTCCTGGCGATTGTCCTGGCCATCCTGTTGGCGGTCATGCGGCAGTCCGACAACCCGGTGCTGCGCTACACCAGCTGGCTCTGGGTCTGGTTCTTCCGCGGCACCCCGGTCTACACCCAGCTGGTGTTCTGGGGCCTGGTCACCGTGCTCTACCCGGCCATCACCCTGGGCATCCCGTTCGGTCCGGAGCTGTTCAGCTACGCGCTCTCGGATCCCAGCAAGGGCCTGATCCCCGCGATCCTGGGCCTGGGCCTGAACGAGTCCGCGTACCTGGCCGAGATCTTCCGGGCCGGCCTGAAGTCCGTGGACCGGGGCCAGACCGAGGCCGCCGAGGCGCTCGGCATGTCCAAGGGCAAGATTATGTGGCGGATCATCCTGCCGCAGGCCATGCGGATCATCGTCCCGCCCACGGGCAACGAGACCATCGGCATGCTCAAGACCACCTCTCTGGTCCTGGCCGTGCCGTTCACCCTGGACCTGACCTTCGCCACCAACGCCCTGGCCAACCGGATCTACCTGCCGATCCCGCTGCTGATCGTCGCGGCGTTCTGGTACCTGCTGGTCACCAGCATCCTGATGGTGGGCCAGCACTACCTTGAGGCGTACTACGGCAAGGGCGTGGACAACCTGGCGCCCGCCGCGGTGAACCCCGCCGCCGCCAAGGCCGCCGCCGCCGGCACCCCCGGCGCCGACGCCCAGCGGTCACTGAAAACGGACTTCCCCGAGGAGAGTGCCCGATGACGGCCATCGCCGAGAAGCCACTGGTCGAAATCCAGGGGCTGCACAAGTACTACGGCCACCACCATGTGCTGCGCGGCATCGACCTGACCGTCAACCAGGGCGAGGTCTCCGTGGTGATCGGTCCGTCCGGCTCCGGCAAGTCCACCATGCTCCGCTGCGTGAACCTGCTGGAAACCATCAGCGCCGGCAGGATCTCGGTCGGCGGATCGCTGATCGGCTACCGCGAGGTCAACGGCCGCCTGCACGACCTCAAGGCCAAGGAGATCGCCGCCCAGCGCCGCGAGATCGGCATGGTCTTCCAGCGCTTCAACCTGTTTCCACACAAGACCGCGCTGCAGAACGTGATGGAGGCTCCGGTCCAGGTCAAGGGCCAGCCGAAGGACGTCGCCAAGAAGCGGGCGCTGGAGTTGCTGGACCGCGTAGGCCTGGCCGACAGGTCCGGGCACTACCCCTCGCAGCTCTCCGGCGGCCAGCAGCAGCGTGTGGCGATCGCCCGGGCGCTGGCCATGGATCCGGAGCTGATGCTCTTCGACGAGCCCACCTCGGCACTGGACCCCGAACTGGTGGGCGACGTGCTGAACGTGATGAAGGACCTCGCCAAGTCCGGCATGACCATGATCGTGGTAACCCACGAGATCGGTTTCGCCCGGGAGGTCGGTGACCGGCTGACGTTCATGGACGGCGGCGTCGTCGTCGAATCCGGTGACCCGCGCGAGGTGCTGTCCAACCCGCAGCACGCCCGCACCAAGGAGTTCCTGAGCCGGGTGCTCTAGGGCCTGGACGCGATTTCGCGCCGAAAAAGGACAGCCGCCCCGTGGATCCACGTGGCGGCTGTCCTTTTTCGTAGCGGAAACCGACTGCCGCAGCGGAATCCGCGGGCGGCGCGGAGCTACCGGCCGAGGGTGCCTGCGACGGCGGCGGCCACCGCGGTGCGGATGCTGCCGTGCAGGGCCCGCAGACGCCGCCGGTCGGTCCGGACCTCGATGATGCTGCGGCCTTCCACCGGTTCGGCCAGGGCCGCGGCGAGCTCCGCCGTCGTGGTCACGGCCCGGTGCGGCACGCCGTAGGCCATGGCGAGGGCGGACAGATCCACGGTGTGCGGGGTGCCGAAGAGGCGTTCGACGGCGGTGCCGTAGCGGCCGGACTGGTCGATTCCGCCGTGTTCCAGCAGCCCGAAGATCGCGCCGCCGGCGTCGTTGAGGACCACGATCCGCAGCGCCGGGTCCGTCTCCCCCGCCCCGAGGAACAGGCCCCCGGCGTCGTGCAGGAACGTCACGTCGCCCAGCAGGACGGTGGTTTCCTGCCGCCCGCCGACCGCGACGCCGGTGGCGGTGGCCAGGGTGCCGTCGATCCCGGCGAGGCCGCGGTTGGCGAAGACGGTGGCCCGCGGTTCCTGCGGCGGGACACCGGCCAGGTCCACGTCGCGGATGCCGTTGGAGGAGCCCAGCACCAGCTGCCCGGAGGCGTGCTCCCAGACCTGGGCGCCGACGGCGGGACCGGTGGCCTCGGCCGTGCCGGCGAGAACGGAGTCCAGGGCGTGCTGTGCGGCGGCCCCGGCCAGCACCCAGGCGTCCAGCCAGGCGGCGGGTCCGCGGCCGGCGAACTCGGCCAGGTCCGCGAGGGTTTCCAACGGCAGCTCGGTCCGGCGGCCGGGTTCGTACCAGGCCACCGGCACCGGCTGGTAGAGGGCGGAGGGGACGTCGGCGCGGGCCAGCAACGCCGAGACCGGCCGGGACAGGGTGGGCCGGCCGAAGAGGACCACCCGTTCGATGGGCTGGGCCGCGTCCGGGCCGAAGTGCTCCAGCAAGAGCCGGTAGGGGCCAACGGCGTTGGGACCGAACCGGGCGTTGGAGGACGGTTCAGCCAGCAGCGGCAGTCCGTGGGCTCGGGCGAACGCCTCGGCGACGGGGCCGGCGTCGTGCCCGGCGAGGACCACGGTGCGCCGCTCCGGCAGGGCGGCGTCGGCGGCGGGGAAGTCCAGCGCGAGCGGGGTCCGCGGGACGTGGTGGACCCGGCGGGCGGCGGGGTCGCCCATGCTTTCCCCCTCGGCGGGGACCAGCGGGTCCCGGAAGGCCAGGTTCAGCTGCACGGGGCCGGGCGGGATGTCCTCGAAGGCTCCGGTGGCGGCGCTGAGCGCGGTCTCCACCGCGCGGACCGGGTTGTCCCCGGCGGCCACGTCCACGGCGAAGCGGACGTGCTCGCCGAACAGGTCAGGCTGGATGGTGGTCTGGTTCGCGCCGGTGCCGCGCAGTTCGTCGGGCCGGTCGGCGGAGAGGACCACCAGTGGCACGGCGGCGTGGTTGGCCTCCATCACGGCCGGCAGCAGGTTGCCGACGGCGGTCCCTGAGGTGGTGAGGACGGCGGCGGGGGCGCCGGTGGCGAGGGCCAGGCCCAGGGCGGTGAAGCCTGCGTCGCGTTCGTCGATCCGGACCAGCAGCTCCACCCGGCCGGCGGTGTCCGCCTCGGCCAGCGCGTACGCCATGGGCGCGGACCGGGAGCCGGGAGCGACAACGACGTAGCGGACGCCGGTCCCGAGCAGGGCGGCAACGGCCATCCGCGCGCTCTCGACGGCGCCCAGTCCCCCGCCCTGGCTCACATGTTCTCCGGCGTCTCGATGCCCAGCAGGTCCAGGCCCGCGCTCAGCCGGCGCAGCACCAGCCCGCAGAGGGCCAGCCGGGATTCCCGCACGCTGTCCTCGGCCTTGAGCACCGGGCACTGGTCGTAGAAGGAGGTGAACAGCTGCGCGAGCTCGAACAGGTAGGCGCAGAGCCGGTGCGGTTCGAGCAGCTCGGCGACCTTCCGCAGCGTGGCGTCGTACTCGAGCAGGTGCAGGGCCAGGGCGCGTTCGGCCGGCTCGACGACGGCGATGGTCGCCGCCGGCACGGTCACGGCCGCGGCCTCGTGCTGCTCCAATGCCCCGGCCTTGCGGAGGATGGAGCGGATCCGGGCGGCGGCGTACTGGACGTAGGGGCCGGTGTTCCCGCTGAGGGCCAGCATCCGGTCGAAGTCGAAGACGTACTCGGTGTCGTGGCCGGTGGAGAGGTCGGCGTACTTGACCGCCCCGATGCCCACCTGACGGGCGGTGACGGCGCGCTCCTCATCGCTGAGCTCGGGCCGGTTGGCGTCGATGACGGCGCGGGCCCGGTCCACGGCTTCCTGCAGCAGCGCCATCAGCTTGACCGGGTTACCGGCGCGGGACTTGAGGATCTTGCCGTCCTCGCCCAGGACGTTGCCGATCTGGACGTGGGTGGCTTCGACGGTGTCCGGCAGCCAGCCGGCGTCGCGCGCGGTGGCCATGACCATGCGCAGGTGCACGTTCTGCGGGGCGCCGACGACGTAGAGCACCCGGTCCGCCTGCAGCTCGCGGACGCGGTAGCGAATGGTGGCCAGGTCGGTGGTGCCGTAACCGTACCCGCCGTCGGACTTGCGGATGATCAGCGGCAGCGGATCGCCCTCGCGGCCGGTGAAGCCGGCCGGGAAGGTGCAGAGCGCGCCCTCGCTGATCCGGGCGATGCCGCGTTCCTCGAGCTCCTGGCACAGCTGTGCCAGATGCGCGTCGTAGGAGCTCTCGCCGGCGATGTGGTCGTCGGTGAGGCTGATGCCCAGCATGGCGTAGATGGCGTTGAAGTAGCGCTTGGACTGGGCCACCAGTCGTTCCCAGACGGCGAACGTTTCCGGGTCCCCGCCCTGCAGGGCCACCACGCGGAGGCGGGCACGGGTGGCGAAGCCGTCCGGTTCCTCGGTGGACGCGTCGAATTTGGCACGCGCGGCCTGGTAGAAGGCGCTGGGGTCATCGACCAGCAGGGCGGCTTCGGGGGAATCCTCGCCCACCTCCAGCCAGTGCTCGATCAGCATGCCGAACGGGGTGCCCCAGTCGCCGATGTGGTTCTGGCGGATCACGGTGTGGCCGAGGGCCTCCATGACCCGGACCAGGCTGTCGCCCACCACGGTGGTACGGAGGTGGCCGACGTGCATTTCCTTGGCGACGTTCGGGGAGGAGTAGTCGACGACGACGCGGTGCAGCGGACCGTGCCCGTCGCCCCCGGCGGCCTGCGCGGTGGGGGCGTTGAGCAGCTCCTCGATCCAGGTTCCGTCGAAGGTGAGGTTGATGAAGCCGGGGCCGGAGATCTCGACCAGGCTGCAGACCCCGTCCAGGTCCAGCGCCTCGACGATCCGGGCGGCGGCGTCCCGGGGCGGCAGTCCGACCTTGCGGGCCAGGGCCAGGGCGGCGTTGATCTGGATGTCCGCGAACTGCGAGGGGCGGATCACCGGGTCCGTTCCGCGGAACTCGTCGCCGAACGCGGTGGCAATCGCTGCCTGGACTCTGGGGACAACCATTTCGGCCGGATTATTCACACTGTTCAAATTATCAGTTCCGCCCCGCGCCAGACGCTCCCTCATATCCCGCCACTTCACCACCAACGCTCCCTCACATCCGGACCCGCGGGAACCGGACGTGAGGGAGCGTCCACCGGAATAGAGCCGGACGTGAGGGAGCGTCGGCAGTGGCGGAGGGGCTAGTTGCCGCCGCGGAAAACCTGGACCACCGACGGGCGGGGAATCCGGGCCTGGCCGGGCTTCGGCGCCGCGCCGGCCGGCACGTAGTCCGGGAAGGCGGAGTGTTGGTCCGCGAAGGTGCCTTCCTCGCCCGGGTGCTGGACGGCGACGAAGACGCGGCGTTCGTCGTCGTGGATGACCGGCCCGCAGGTCTCGGCGTCCCGGGGCACCGCGAGGAATTGCTCCACCCGGCCGCGCTCGGGGCCGTCGAGGGTGACCTTGAACAGGCCGTCGGCGTAGCCGGTGCTGGAGGGGGCGCCGTCGGTGGAGATCCACAGGTTGCCGACCGAGTCGAAGGCCACGTTGTCCGGGCAGGAGATCGGTGAGACCTGGCTGGCCGGGAAGCCGGCGAAGTAGGCGGACGGGTTCTTGGCGGGATCGCCGCAGACCATCAGCAGGTTCCACGTGAAGGTGGTCGAGGCCTGGTCCCCGGTCTCGGAGATCTCGACGATATGGCCGTCCCGGTTGATGGCGCGGGGGTTGACCTCGGTGGGGCCTTCCTTGCCGGCCTTTCCGCGGTCCGTGTTGTTCGTGCAGACCACGTAGACCTTGCCCGTGTGCAGGCTCGGCTGGACATCCTCGCAGCGGTCCATTTTCGTGGGGCCCACCTTGTCCGCGGCGAGCCGAGTGTAGACGAGGACCTCTTCCACGCTCATCCCGGGGACCTTGGACTGGCCGCCCACCACCAGCGGCAGCCATTCACCGGCCCCGTCGAAGGCGCCGTCGGCCGGCAGGGCACCGGAGCCGTCGATCTCCGCCGCGGGCGAGTCGCCGGAGAACCGGGCGACGTAGAGGTCACCCTCGGTCAGCAGGGTCATGTTGTGTGCCCGGTCCCCCTCGCGGTAGGTGTCCCGGGAGACGAACTTGTACAGGTAGTCGAAGCGTTCGTCGTCGCCCATGTAGGCGACGACGTGGCCGGAGGCGGCGACGATGACGTTGGCCCCTTCGTGCTTGAAGCGGCCCATCGCGGAGTGCTTGCGCGGCGTCGACGTCGGGTCCAGCGGGTCCACCTCGACGATCCAGCCGAAGCGGTTGGCCTCGTTCCCGAACCCGGGGTTGCGGGTGTCGAAGCGCGGGTCGTCAAGCTCCCACTGGCGGGCCGTGGGCTTGTTGGTCAGGCCGTAGCGCCTGTCCGCCGCGGACGTTCCCGCGGCGACGAAGTAGCCGTTGAAGTTCTCCTCGCCGGAGAGGATGGTCCCCCACGGGGTGGTGCCGCCGGAGCAGTTGCCCAGGGTTCCCCTGATGGTCCGGCCGGCGGGGTCGGCGGCGGTGCGGACCAGGGCGGAGCCGGCGGCGGGACCGGTCAATGCGTACGCCGTGTCGGTCAGGAAGCGGCGGTTCCGGGGCGCGCCCTTGACGTAGGTCCAGGGTTTCGTGGTGTTCTGGCGCTCGAGTTCGACGACGGTGAGGCCGTGGGCGGCGCGGCCGATCGCGCGGGCCTCGGCGGGGTCGAAACCGGCGGGGAGCATGATGTTTTCGTTGGTGTACTCGTGGTTGGTGAAGAGCACGGCCCGGCGGTTCTTGGCGTCGATGGGCAGGATGTCCGTGTAGTCGTTGTTGTAGCCAAACTGGCGGGCCTGCGCCGCGGCACTTTGGTGGTCCACGTCGAAGTCCGGCGCGTCGGCGAAGAGCGGATCACCCCACCGGATCACCGGCTGCCAGGTGAACCCCGCGGGGACGGTGAGGGAATCGACGGCGGCGTCCACCGGGGCGATGGCGGTGAATTGGAGTTTCGAGGGGCCGAAGCCTGCCTTCGCGGCGGCGGCCAGACCGGCACCCTTGCCCTCCGTGCCGGTGATGGCGGCGTTGCCGAAGACGACGGCGAGCGCGCCCGCGGCCCCGAGCCCGAGGGCCGAGCGGCGGGAGAGGGTGGCTGAGGCGATGTCGCGGAAGTAGCCGTTGGAGCTGGTGTTGCAGATTTCGCCGGAGCACGCGTTGTCGCACTTCAGGGCGCAGGTGACGGGGCTTCGCTTGCCCTTGGTGTGGCCGAGCATCGGCAGCAGCGGGAAGGGGCGTCCGGGACGTTCAGGCATGGCGGACCTTTCGAGAGGGTGTGGGGTGCGGTACCGCCCACCCTGTCACCGGGACGCGACGTCCCGGCGGCCCGGCAGTGAAATTCCGGTGAACTTCCCCAATGAAACCTGGGAGCCTACCGAATGCTCGGAGCCTACCGGGCGCGGGTCAATTCCCCGTGCACCCGGCGGAGGCGGGCCAGCCACCAGTCGCGGCGCTCCGGGGACGCCGCGTGCTCCTCCAGCAGGGCCGGGTCCGCGGCCATGTCGCGGAGGGCGATCGCGCCGTCGTCGGGCACCAGAGAGTCCGTCGTGATGTCGGCGGCCAGCAGCGACACGGTGCCCAGGCCGCACGCGTAGGGAAGCTCCGGAAGGCTGGCGGCGAGCGCCAGGCCCGCGCGGATGCCTACGGAGGTATCCAGGGCGGAGCTGACGACGGCGGGGAGCCCCGCGGCGGCGACGATCTCGAGGGCGCGGCGCACTCCCCCGAGCGGGGCCACCTTCACCACGATCAGGTCCGCGGCACCGGCCCGGGCAACCTTGAGCGGGTCCTCTTCCTTCCGCACGCTCTCGTCGGCGGCGATCGGCACCGGCACGCCCGCGGCCCTGAGCCGGCGGCGCACCTCGGCGAGGCCGGCAATATCGGGGACGGGCTGCTCGGCGTATTCGAGGCCGACGCCGGCGAGCCGGGTCAGTGCGGCCACGGCGGAGTCGACGTTCCAGCCGCCGTTGGCGTCGACCCGGACCGCGGCCTCCGGCAGGGCGTCCCGCACCGCGGCGACCCGGGCGGCGTCGTCCTCGAGCGTCTGCCCGGCCTCCGCGACCTTGATCTTGACGACGTCCACGCGGCCGAAGCGGGCCAGGATCTCCGGGACCCGCGCCGCGGGGATGGCCGGGACCGTGGCATTGACCGGGATGCTGGTCCGCAGCGGCTCCGGGAAGCCGTGCCAGCCGGCTTCGATGGCGGCGGCGAGCCAGCGGGAGGACTCGGCGTCGCCGTACTCCGGGAACGGGGAAAACTCGGCCCAGCCGGCCGGGCCGTTGAGAAGCAAGGCCTCACGGGTGGTGATCCCCCGGAACTTCACCCGCATGGGCAGGCTGACCACCCGGGCCGCGGCGAGGAGTTCGTCGAACCCGCCGGGGTTGAGCGGGAGCGGGGCGGGGTCCGGGGCGCTGGAGGGCATGGCTGTACTCTACCGGCGGGCACCACCCCGGGCCGTGCGTCACCGGGCACCTCCGCTCATCGGTCCAGCGGAGTCAAAGGGTTCTGTGGGAACCTGTATGACGATGAGTTTTCGGTTCAGGAGCACCAGCCACGCGCTGACGGCTGCCCTCTTCGTCGTCGGCACGCTCGGTTGCGCGGTGGCCTTGGCGGCCACCTATCTGTTCTTCGTGCGCACCACCACCGGGCAGTTCATTGACGAGTCCGCCCTCGTGGAGGCGGTGCAGCTGTACGGCACCGCCGGAAAGGCGGCCACGCAGTTTCTGGACTGGCTGCCCGCGCTCTCCCTGCTGATCGCCACGCTGGTGGTCCTGGTGGTCACCGTGGTGAAGCGGCGCTGGGCGGCCGCGGGAATCGCCGTCGCCGCCGCCGTGGGCGCGAACCTGACCACCCAGCTGATCAAGAACCTGGTGCCGGACCGGCCCTACCGCGGGATCGAGACGCTGGAGCTGAACTCGCTGCCGTCCGGGCACACCACGCTGGCCGCCTCCGCCGCGGCCGCGGTGTTCCTGATGTCCTCGCCGCGTTGGCGGCCGCTTGCCGGGTTCCTCGGCGGGACCTTCGCCGTCGCCACCGGGGTCTCGACGCTGATCAACCAGTGGCACCGCCCGGCCGATGTCGTGGCCGCCTTCCTGGTGGTGGGCATGTTCACGCTGCCTGCCGGCTGGCTGGTGATGCGCACCGGCCCGCGGTGGAACGGCTGGGAGGGGTACAACCGGCACTGGGCCTCGGTGCGACTGTGGGTCGCCCTGCCGGTGCTCGCCGGGCTGGCCTCGGCGGTGGTGGCGGCCTACTCGCTGTTGAAGATCGCGCCCGGCCCGGGCCAGGAGGGCAGCACCACCAACTACTTCTGGGCGGGCACGGCGCTGATTGTCATCACCGGCTACCTCGCCACGGTGGCGGGCGTGTGGCTCTTCGGCCACGCCGCGCTCCGGCTGCGGCCGCGCCATCAGGGCACGCCGGGACGGCGGCCCGTTCAGTAGTTCCGGCGGTGCTTCAGCCGGGGAATGGTGATGGCGAAGACGATGGCGGCGGCGAAGCCCAGCACGCCCGTGGACGCCACGCCGGCGCCGAGTGACGCCAGGGCAGTGACGCCGGAGAGCAGCACGGGGCCGCCGGTGGACCCGGCGTCGGCCAGGAACCGCCAGATCCCCAGAAACTGTCCGCGGCCGTTGTCGGGCGAGAAGTCGGCGCCCAGGGTCATGTTCAGCCCGGAACTGATGCCGTTGCCGAAGCCGATCAGCAGCGAGGCCAGCAGCAACCCGACGAACCCGGCGCTCAGCGGGATCAGCAGCATCGCGGTGCCCATGATGAGCGTGGACGGGATGGCCACCCACTGCCGGCCCTTGCGGTCCATGAGCTTGCCGGCCGGGTAGAACACCAGCATGTCGATCGCGCCGGAGATGCCGTAGATCAGCGACGCCTGGGTCGCATCGAGGCCCAGGTGCTCGGACCAGAGCGGGATCACCACCTGCCGGGAGGCACGCAGCGCACTGAGCAGCAGCACACCCATGCCCACGGTGAGGAAGACGCCGGCGTGCGAGGCCGCGACGCTGCGCATGGTGGCCGCCTGCACGGGGGCGCCGTCGACGTCCGCGGCCGGGGTTTCGAGGTCGGGGATGGTCAGTGACAGGGCTGCCGCGGCGGCCATGCCGACCACGCCGGCCCAGTACGCGGCGGGGATGCCGCCGAACTGCATGACGGCGGCACCAATGAACGGGCCGATGAAGATGCCGATCCGGTTCACGCCACCCAGGCTCGACAGGGCGCGGGCGCGGAGGACCACCGGGACGGCCTCGGTGAGGTACTTCTGCCGGGCCAGGCTGAAGACGCTCGCCGCCATCCCGACCACCACCATCGAGCCGGCCAGCAGCCAGAGTCCGTGCGGGGCGAACGGGGCCATAGCTGCACCGACGAGGGCGATGGCGCTGGCGGCGGCAGCGCCGACGATCGCCCAGCGTTCGCCGAAGCGGAGGGTGATCACGGATGCCGGCAGGTTGAAGAACCAGGAGCCCAACCCGATCAGCGTGACGATCAGCGCGGCGACGGCCACGGAGGCGCCGAGGTCGCGGGCGGACAAGGCCACCACCGGCAGGATCGCCCCCTCGCCAAAGCTGAACAGCAGGGCCGGCCCGAACGCGGGAACGGCGATGCTGCGGAGGCTGAAGGGGGCGGTCTCTGTGCTGGTCATCCCCTTCATCCTAGGTCCGGGGCACCGGCCGGGAGGGTGTCCGGCGGTGTGTGACATCCGCCATGGAAGGTGTCCGGGCCCTCGGGCGCTTTAGCCGTCGAAGTGCGTGTGGACCTCGTGGGAGGTGACGCTGCCGAGGATGTCCGCGGCGACCACCCGCAGTTTCTGGTTGCGGTTGCTAGAGACGCTGGTGAGGATCCGCATCGCCTCGTCCTGGGAGCAGCGGTTCTGCGCCATCACCACGCCGCAGGCCAGGTCGATGGTGGTGCGGTGTTCCATGGCGGCCTGCAGGTCCTCGGCCCGGCCCTGCGCGGTGCCGATCCGGACGGCCAGCCGCAGCGCCCGGCCGGCGATGTCGGCCAGCCCGGCGGCCTCGGAGACCACCTCGGTGGTGAAGACGCCGGTGGCGGGGGCGAAGAAGTTCAGGGCGGCGGTGGAGTCATCGCCGATTTCGAGCGGGACGCCCAGGCTGCTGCGGCAGCCGTGGGCTGCCAACTGCTTCTGGTACTCCGGCCAGCGCGGGTCCGTCACGACATCTGCCAGCAGGATGACCTTCTTGGTCCGCAGCGCCTCGATGCAGGGTCCGTCGCCCAGGCTTTGCTCGATCTGGTCGAGTGCGACGGCGGTGCTGCTGGAGCCGGCCACGGTCATGGTTTTCCTGCGCCGCTGCAGCGTGACGCCGCATTCGATGTCGGTGCCAGCGAAGTGGGTCAGCGTCGACGCGGCGAATTCCGAGAGGCCGTCCAGGAAGTCCTCGACGGTTTCGGTTCCTGCAACAAGCTCCTGCAGGTGGGCGGTGGCGTCGTCCCCGACGTAGTTGCTCATGGCCTAAATGTAGCGGCTAAACGTACCCGTCCACGATTGCGGCTGCAATCTCCCGGTAGGCACGGCGGGTCTCGGGGCGCAGCGCGTCCAGGGTGACCAGGTCGCCGTCGGCCACGCCGCGGTCGTGCGGAACCGCGATCAGCTGCCGGCAGATGCCGGAGAGGTGGTCCTCGATGGCGTCCTTATCCACGCGGGAGGACACCTCGTCCTTGTCCGTGATGACCACAACGGCGTTGCGCGCCAGGTCCTCGTAGCCGTGGTCGGCAAGCCAGTGCAGGGTGCTGCGGGCCCGCTTGGCGCCGCTGACCGCGTAGCCGGCGGCGATGATGAGGTTGTCCGCGGACTGCAGGATCCCGCTCATGGCGTTATGGGTGACACCGGTGCCGCAGTCCGTGAGGGCCACGGAGTAGTAGCCGGAGATCAGCTTGCGGATGCGCAGGTATTCCTCGGCGGTGAGCGAATCGGAAACTTCCGGGTCCTGCTCGCCGGCGATCAGGTGCAGCCGGCCGGCGTGGTGCATGTAGCGGGCCAGGGCGGTCAGCGAATCGATCGAGTCGACGTTGCGGAGCAGGTCGCTGATGGTCCGCGGGGTCTGCTGCTGGTAGATCCCCTCGCCCAGCGCCCGTTCCACCAGGTCGCCGGAGTCCGGGTTGGCGTCGATGGCGCAGGGCGGATCGCCCCGGTATTCGGCCAGGGTCAGCCCGACGCCCACGGTGGTGGAGGTCTTACCGATGCCACCCTTGAGGCTCAGCACGGCGGTGTTGTAGCTGCCCTGCAGCTGGCGGGAGATGCGGCGGGCAAGCTCGTCCTCCTCGCGCTGCTTGGCGCTGGGGCCCAGGTTCAGGCTGCCGCCGGTGAGCTTGTAGAGCGCACCCCGCACGCCGCCGACGGGCCGGGGCTTCTGTTCGCGGACGAATAGGCCCGGGGAACTGATGAAGTCCGGAGCGGGTTCGCTCAAGGCCGCGGCGCGCAGCCCGGCGCGGGTGGCCCGTGCGGGCGGCGGCGGGACGGTGCCGGATTCCCTGGCGGGTTCGGCGGGGTGGAGTTCGTCCGCCTCGTCCAGGTCTGCCAGTTCCGCGGCCGGGGCTGCCGACGACGGCGGCGCGACGGGCTGGCGGGGCGTGGCAGGCTGCTGGGCGGGCTGTTCGGGTGCGAGCCGCCGGAAGGACGGCTGGCCGGCGTCCGGCTGCTGGGCGGGCTGTTCCGGGGCGGGCCGCTGGGCGGCCGGGACCTGCCGGATCACGGGGTTGGTGCCGGTGGCGGGGTTGCCGAAGCGCTCGTCGGCGGCTTCGGCGGCCTGGGCCCAGGAGCTGCTCCGGACCGGCGCCGGGCGGGCCGGCACGGTCGCGTCGTCGGAGGCGCGGGGGTTGATGACCGGCATGGTTCCTGTCCGGGCAGCGAAGTCGTCGTTATCGCCGCGACGAAGGTCGCGGCGGCGCCGGAGTTCAGGCTGTCCTGAGTTTTCAGCAGTGGCAGCTGAGTTGTCTTCCACCGGTTCGGGCATAAGTTGGTTTCTCCCCCAGGACCCGCAGCGGTGACCGTTGCGGCGCGTGTTGGAACTTCTTTCAAGGACCCAGTCTAGGTGCAGTAGTGCGCACCCTTATCTTCCGTCACTGCAGGACGGCCCAAACCGGCGCCGCGGAGGCTAGTGGTGGGCGCGGGTTTCCTGCAGCCGGCGTATGAACCAGCGCGACTGTTCGGGGCCGTAAGGCAGGATCGGGATGGCCTTGGTGGCGTCGTTGGGAGTCTCCCGGGTTGCTTGGGTAGCCTGCCGCACCGCGGTGCTCATGGTGTTCGCCATGGTCTTCACGAACTGGTCGCTGCAGGGTTCCCCGTGGCCCGGGATCAGGAACTCGTAGCGGTGCCGCAGGGCCGAGATGTGCCGCAGAGCGTCCGCCCATTCCTCGGGGTAGGAGTCCTCGAAGGACGGGTGGGCGCCCTGTTCCACCAGGTCGCCCGCGAAGAGGGTGGTGGACGAGCCCACCAGCAGGTCACCGTCGGTGTGGCCGCGGCCCAGGAAGAACAGGGTGGCGCTTTGGCCGCCCAGATCCACCAGAACGGGCTGGTCCTTCACGATCGCGTTCGGCACCACCAGTTCCACGGCGCCGCCCTCGGCGGCCGCCATCTCCGGTTCGGCGGCCGCGACGAGCCGGCGCTGGGCGTCCCCGTTCTCCTCGATCTCGGCCGCGCAGTTCTCGTGCGCCCAGAACTCGGTCACGCCGTCGTCCGCGAACACGGCGTTGCCGAAGAAGTGGTCGTAGTGGGCGTGCGTGTTTACCACCACCAGCGGCAGGTCCGTCTTTTCACGGACGGCGTCCAGGATTTCACGGCCCTGCCGGGGCCCGCCGCCGGTATCGATCACCATGGCACGTTCGGTGCCCACAATCAGACCCGTGTTGAGCAGCGATCCTTCGGTGGTCAGAACGTAGTTGTCCTGGCCGACTTCGAGCCATCGTGACATGAAATCTCCGTAGTCCGACGCTTGGCCGGCGTGGTTGGTGCGATGTTCAGGGCTCGATTCTACCCACCGGCGCTTAGAGATCCGCCAGCACGGCTCCCGGGTTTTCGATCGCGTCCGCGACGTAGCGCAGGAAGCCGCCCGCGGTGCCGCCGTCGCAGACCCGGTGGTCGAAGGTCAGCGTGAGCTCGGTGACCTTACGGACGGCGAGCTCCCCGTTGACCACCCAGGGCTTGTCGATAATCCGGCCCACACCGAGGATCGCCACCTCGGGGTGGTTGATGATCGCCGCGGAGCCGTCGACGCCGAAGACGCCGTAGTTGTTCAGCGTGAAGGTGCCGCTGCCCAGTTCCGCCGGGGTCGCCTTGCCCTCGCGCACGACGGCGGTGAGCCGGCGGATCTCGGCGTCCAGCCCGCGGGCGCTGAGCTTGTCGGCGTTCCGGATGGACGGGACCATCAGGCCGCGGTCCGTCTGCGCGGCGAACCCAAGGTTGATGCCGTCGAACGCCACGATCTCCTGGCCGGTTCCGCCGTCGGCATCGCCGGTGGTTACGATCCGGGTGTTCAGCTCCGGGTACTTCCTGAGCCCGGCGGTGACGAACCGGGCGATGAAGGCGAGCAGGCCAGGGGTGTGGTGCGGGTCGGCCTTCTTGAGGCCGGCGCGCAGCTCGACCAGCGCGGTCGCGTCCACGTCCACCCAGACGGTGGCCTCGGGGATTTCAGAGCGGCTGCGGCTCATGTTCACGGCGACGGCCTTGCGCACGCCGCGCACCGGCGTCCGGCCGGTGATGCCGAGCCCGGTCCGGGAGTCGGTCCCGCCGGCGGAGGTAATTTCCGGTGTTGAGACCGGCGCGGTCTGCGGTGCGGTCACGGCTTGCTGCTCGGCCGGCGCAGGCTTGATGGCGGCCTCGACGTCGCGCCGCATGATCATCCCGCTGGTCCCGGAACCTTGGAGTCCCCCCAAATCAACCCCATGGTCCCGGGCCATCCGCCGCACCAGCGGGGAAATCACTGCCCCCAGCTTCCCCGGCACCCGGGTCCGCATGAGGATCAGCTCATCGGCGGCCTTCTCGGCCTCCGAAACCTGAACAGCCCCGGCTTCGGCCCCGGAGGCCCGCTTCGGAGCCCGCGTCCGCCGGGCCACCCCATGCCCGCCCGGCGTCCCGTACCCAATGAGCACGTTCCCGGACCCGGCCTTCTCCTCCTCGCGGTAGGCCTCGGCCGCAGCGGCGGAAGGTGAGTCGCTTGAGGACGTCAAGGCGACGTCCCCGCCCGACCCAGCCGGCGCGGATGATGCCGCCCCGGGAGTGGCATCGGGCCTGTCGGAGCCGGGCGGCATGCTGCTTGCAGCAATGCCCCCCGGCGAAGGGGCGGGGGCGGCATCATCCGTGGCGGCCCCACGGGCCGAAACGGAAGCAGCACCCACCGGAGTCACGGAAATCAACGGCTTCCCGACGTCGAGCGTCTGGCCGGGCTCGCCGTGCAGCACGGCGACGGTGCCGGCGTACGGCGAGGGGACCTCGACCATGGACTTGGCGGTCTCCACCTCGGCGATGGGCTGGTCGACGCGGATTTCGTCACCGACGGCCACGAGCCAGTTGACCAGTTCGGCTTCGGTGAGGCCTTCGCCGAGGTCGGGCAGGAGAAATACTTTCGGTTCGCTCATGGTCAGTCTTCCCACTGGAGGTCGTCGACGGCGTCGAGGATGCGGTCCACGCCGGGCAGGTAGTAGTGCTCGAGTTTGGGCGCCGGGTAGGGCACGTCGAAGCCGGTGACGCGCCGGATCGGGGCGGCGAGGTGGTGGAAGCAGCGTTCCTGGACCCGGGCCACGATCTCGGAGGCGACGGAGGCGAAGCCGTGGGCCTCGGCGATGACGACGGCGCGGCCGGTCTTGCGGACGGAGGCGGCGACGGTTTCGTCGTCGAACGGGACGATCGAGCGGACGTCGATCACCTCGAGGGAGCGGCCCTCCTCGGCGGCGGCCGCGGCGGCGGCGAGCGCGGTGGGGACCGAGGGGCCGTAGGCAATCAGGGTGGCGTCGGTGCCGGGGCGGGCGACGGCGGCGCGGCCCTCGGAGGAGGTGCCGCGTGCGGCGTTGGCGTCGTGTTCGGCCCGGAGCGCACCCAGATCCACCTGGTCCTTGGACCAGTAGAGCTTCTTGGGCTCCATGAACATGACCGGGTCGTCGGAGTCGATGGCCTCGCGGAGCATCCGGTACCCGTCGGCCACCGTGGCCGGCGTGTAGACCTTGAGACCGGCGGTGTGGGCGTAGTAGGCCTCGGAGGAGTCGCAGTGGTGCTCGACGCCGCCGATGCCGCCGGCGTAGGGCACCCGGATGACGATGGGCAGCTTCAGGGCGCCCTTGGTGCGGTTGTGCATCTTGGCGACGTGGCTGACGATCTGCTCAAAGGCCGGGTAGGCGAAGGCGTCGAACTGCATCTCGATGACGGGACGCATGCCGTTCATCGCCATGCCAACGGCCATGCCCACGATCCCGGATTCGGCCAGCGGGGTGTCGAAGCAGCGGTTCTGCCCGAAGGTGGCCGTCAGCCCGTCGGTGATGCGGAAGACGCCGCCGAGCATGCCGACGTCCTCGCCGAAGACCAGAACGGAGTCGTCGGCGCGCATGGCGTCGGCCATGGCGGTGTTCAGGGCCTTGGCCAGCGTGAGGGGCTGGGGCCCGGTCTGCTCCGCTTCAACCGCGGCCTTCGCGGCGGCGCGGGCGGTGGCGGCGCTGACGTTGCCGTTGGCCTCGGAGGAGGTGGTGACGGTGGGGCTCATCGTGCGGACTCCTCGGAGGTTGCTGCGGCGTCGCGGGCCAGCTCGTCGGCGAGCTGCGCGGACTGTTCCTTCAGTTGCGGGGTGGGGGTGGAGAAGACGTAGGAGAAGAGGTCCTGCGGGTTCACCGGGACGTCCTCCCCCAGGCCCTCGCGGAGCTGGGCGGCGACCGCCTCGGCGCGGTCGGCGATCCGGGCGGCCCCGGCGTCGTCAAGCAGTTCGCGCTCCGTCAGGTAGGTCCGCATCCGGGTGAGCGGGTCCTTGGCCAGCCATTCGGCCACCTCACTGTCCTGGCGGTAGCGGGTGGCGTCGTCGGCGTTGGTGTGGGCCTGCATGCGGTAGGTGTGGGCCTCCACCAGCAGCGGGCCGGAGCCTTCGCGGGCCAGCTTCACGGCCCGGCCCAGCACGGCGAGCAGCGCCACCAGGTCGTTGCCGTCCACGCGCTCGCCGGCCATGCCGTAGCCCACGGCCTTGTGCGCGAGCGACGGCGCCACCGACTGGTGCGCCAGCGGCACGGAGATGGCGTACTGGTTGTTCTGGACGAAGAAGATCACCGGAAGGTGGAAGACGGCGGCGAAGTTCAGGGCCTCGTGGAAGTCCCCCTCGCTGGTGGCGCCGTCGCCGCACATGGCGAGGACCACGGTGTCCTCGCCGCGCAGCTTGGCCGCGTGGGCGACGCCGACGGCGTGCAGCAGCTGGGTGGTCAGCGGCGTGCACTGGATCCCGACCTTGTGCCTGGCCGGATCGTAGCCGCCGTGCCAGTCGCCACGGAACAGCGTCATGGTCTGGACGGGGTCCACGCCACGGGCCATCACGGCCACGGAGTCGCGGTAGGTGGGGAAGATCCAGTCACCCTCGGCGAGGCAGAGGGCGGCTGCCACCTGGCAGGCTTCCTGGCCGTGGCTGGACGGGTAGACGGCCATCCGGCCCTGCCGGACCAGGGCGGAGTTCTGGTCGTTGACCCGGCGTCCGACGATGAGCTCTTCGTAGGCGGCGAGCAGCTCCGCATCGCCGGGGAGTCCGTATTCGTGGCCGGGCTGCGCGCCCTGTTCGGTGTGCGCGTTCGGCGTCCCGTCCGGGCTCACCATCTGGATCGGGTGCCGGGCGGGCAGCATGTAATCCTCGACCGTGATCCCGAACTTGCGTACCGCCTCGCTGGCGGCGCTGCCCTGCCGGGTCTCGGATTCCTGTGCAGCGGAGTCCGCGGAGATCGTCATTGGTCCGTCCTTCTGTAGCCACTATTCGCACCAAGTATGCTTCCAAGGGCGCTTTCGTATCCACGCCCGGGCAAGATCGTGGAGACTTCATCTCAAACGGCTTACTCTTGAAGACAAATCGTAAGTGTGAGCTGGGTTACCGGCGGGAGTTGAAGACAAATGGCAGGAACCGAATCTGAGCAGGCGGTGCCGCTGGACGAGGTGGACCGGAGCATCATCGCCGAGTTGACCCGGGACGGGCGCATGTCCGTGACCCAAGTGGCCGAAAACGTGCACATTTCCCGGGCCCACGCCTACTCGCGCATCTCCCGCCTGACCGGCGAGGGCGTGCTGACCAAGTTCACGGCCCTGGTGGACCCCATCAAGGCCGGACTGAAGTCCTCGGCCTACGTGACGCTCAAGGTGCGGCAGCACTCCTGGCGGGAGCTCCGCGAGCTGCTGCGGGCCATTCCGGAGGTTCACCACATCGCGTTGGTCGGCGGGGACTTCGACGTCATCCTGCTGGTGCGGGCCGTGGACAACGTGGATCTGCGCCGGGTGATCTTCGACCAGCTGCAGTCCATGCCGGGGGTGCTGGACACCCAGACGTTCCTGGTCTTCGAGGACCTGGACACACGCTGACGCAGGAAGTGGAGGGAATCGCCGGCGGCCCGGGTCAGCCCTTGAAAACCGGGCTTCGTTTCTCCTGGAAGGCCAGGAAGCCCTCGGCGTAGTCCTCGCTCTTGCAGAGCCGGGCCTGCTCGGAATTCTCCTCCGCCATGGACTGCCAGAGACCCAGCCGCTGATCGCGGATGTGGGCCACCAGCTCCTTGCTGGCGGTGAAGGCGCCGGTGGGCCCGGCGGCGACCTTGGCAACGATGCCGCGGGTGGTTTCCAGCAGCTCCTCCGCCGGGAGCGCCCGGCTGAAGAGCCCCTGCGCCACCGCCTCGGTCCCGGAGATCAGCTCGGCGGTGTAGATCAGGTCCAGGGTGCGGTGCATCCCCAGCCGTTCGGTGAAGTACCAGTGCCCGCCGGAGTCCAGCGTGGCGCCAAGCTTGGCAAACGGCGAGCCGAACTTCGCATTCTCCGCCACGTACACCACGTCCGAGGCGAGCAGCAGTCCCAGTCCCACCCCCAGGCAGGCGCCCTGCGCTGCGGCGAAGGTGGGCGCCGGGAAGGCGCTCATCTTCTCCATCAGCGGCTGCACCAGGCCGCCGAGATAGGCCTCGGCGTCGTCGTTCGCGGGGGTAACACCGGCGATGTCCCGGCCCGCGCAGAATGCCCGGCCCTCGCCGCGAAGCAGCAGCGCCCGCACCTCGCCGCGCGCGGCGGCGGCCGCGGCGTCGTCGTAGGCCCGGTCCAGGTCCCGCAGTGCCTGCTCGTCGAGTGAGTTCAGCTTCTGCGGGGCGTCCAGGACGATCTCGGCGACGCCGTCGGCGATGGTCAGGGAAATCATGCGGCTCCTAGGCATGGAAGGGCAGACGGGGAAATGTGGCGGGTTTAGACGTCGAAGTCGACGGTGATACTGGGGGTGGTGGGGTGCGACTGGCAGGTCAGCACGTACCCCTTATCCAGTTCGTCCTGTTCCAGCGCGTAGTTCTCGTCCATCGTGACGGACCCCGTGACCACCTTGGCCCGGCAGGTGCCGCAGACGCCGCCGGCACAGGCGAAGGGGACATCCGGTCGGACCCGGAGCGCGGCGTTGAGGATGGACTCCCGGGCGTGGGTGGGGCTGGCCACCTCGCCCTGCAACCCGTCGAGGGTGAAAGTGATCTTGTACGTTTCCTGGGATTCGTCGGCCACCACCGGCCGGCCGATGTTGCCCTCGGGACGGTCCGGCTTGCCGGAGGTGAACAGCTCGAAGCGGATGTGCTCGGGCTTGACCCCGCGGGCGGCTAGGGTGTCGCGGCACAGCTGGACCAGTTCGAACGGCCCGCAGAGGAACCACTCGTCCACGTCGTCGGCGTGGATGGCGGTGCCCAGCAACGCCTCGAGCTTCTCGGCATCAATCCGGCCGCTGAGCAGCGGGGCAATCCGCTGCTCGCGGGAGAGCACGTGGTGCAGGGCCAGCCGGGACGGGTACTTGTCCTTGAGGTCCGCGAGTTCCTCGAGGAACATCACGTCCATGGCCGCCTTGTTGGCGTAGATCAGGTCGAACCGGGTGTCCGGGTGCGCGGCCAGCAGGGTCCGGGCGATAGCGATCACGGGGGTGATGCCGGAGCCGGCGGCGATCGCCACGAAGTTCCCGGCCTCGCCGGCGAGCTGCTCGGGGTTGTTCATGGACGTCATGACGTTCTGCTCCACGGCAGCCCCGTCCCGGCCGTGCTTTGAGACGAACGCGCCCATCGGGCTCATCACGTCCAGCACGTCCCCGGCCTTGAGCTCGGCGTTGGCCCAGGTGGAGAACAGGCCGCCCAAGTCCTTCTTGATGGCCACGCGGATCTCGCTGCTGCCGTCCGCGAAGCTGCGCGGCTCCGCGCAGATCGAGTAGCTGCGGCGGATCTCGTGCGGTTCGCCGGCGGCGTCCGGAAGGGTGGTGCGCAGGGCAACGTACTGTCCGGGCAGGTAGTCGAACTGGCCGGCGAGTTCGGCCGGGACGGCGAAGGTGACCTCGATCGCGTCGTCGGTGAGCCTGCGGACCTGGTCCACGGTCAGCGGGTGGAAGGACGCACGACGGCGGCCGGTGGCTGCCGCCGTCTCGGCGGCGGTCTGGCGGACAACGGTCATGGTTGCACCTGTTCCTTACAAGACTTTGAAGTAATCGAACGGTTCCTTACAGTCCTGGCAGACGTAGAGCGCCTTGCAGGAGGTGGAACCGAAGCGGGTGAGTTCCTTGGTGTGCAGCGAGGAACACTGCGGGCATTTCACGGCCAGGCTCAGCCGGACCGGGCCGGAGTGGCCGCCGGCGCGGGAATGGCCGGAGGGCGGGGCGATGCCATACTGCTCCAGCTTGGCCTTGCCCTCCTCGCTCATCCAGTCGGTGGTCCAGGCCGGGGACAGCACCAGGTCCACGTCGACGCGCGGGTACCCGGCGGCGTGGAAGGCCGCGGTGAGGTCGTCACGGATGGTGTCCATGGCCGGGCAACCCGAGTAGGTGGGCGTGATGGTGACCCGTACCGCCGGGACCATGCCGCCGTCGCCCGCGTCCGGTTCTTTCGCCACTTCGACATCCCGGAGGATGCCGAGATCGGCGATGGTCAGGACGGGGATTTCGGGATCGCAGACGGTCGCGGCAAGGTCCCAGGCCTTCTGCTCCGCGGACTTCGGGCTGGGGGCAGCGTCCGCCGTCGGGTGGCTGAGGTACATCTCGGCCATGGTTACCAGCTCGCTCCGGGATGCTCGCGGGCCAGGACCTGCATCTCGGCGAGCAGGTAGCCCAGGTGTTCGGAGTGCAGGCCGCGACGGCCGCCGCCGGGGGCGGGCTGGACCTTCGGGACCTCGAGTTCGGCCTCGGTCAGCACCTCTCCGGTCAGCCGGTCGAAGTCGGCGCGCAGGGTGGAGGGCTGGACGGAGACGCCGGCGTCGCTGAGCCGGCCGGTGAGCTCGTCGTCGCGGAACAATTCGTCCACGTAGGGCCAGACCACGGCCAGGCCGTGGAGCATCCGGGCCCGGGATTCGTCCGTGCCGAGGGCCAGGCGCAGCACCCACTGGGCGCTGTGGTCCCGGTGGTAGTCGACTTCCTTGACCGCCTTCGCGGCGATGCCGGCGATCGTGGCGTCGCTGGACTGGGCCAGCCGGCGGTAGAGCTCGAATTGGTAGTAGCTGACGGCGAACTGCCGGGCGATGGTGACGGCGAAGTCGCCGTTGGGCTGTTCGAAGAGCTGCACGGAGCGGAACTCGTGCTCGCGGCGGAAGTAGGCCAGGTCGTCCTCGCTGCGGCCGTCCAGGCCGCCGGCATAGGTCAGGAAGGAACGGGCGTGGCCCAACTGGTCCAGGGCGATGTTGCCCAGGGCGATGTCCTCTTCCAGCTCGGGAGCGCGGGAGATCCAGTGGCTCAGGCGCTGGGCGAGGATCAGGGCGTCGTCGCCCAGGCGCAAGGCCAGCTCGGCGGCATCCGCGTCCGGTGTGGCGGTGCCGCGGCTGACGGCGAGGGCGATGTCCTCGGGGCGGAGCGCGTTGCCGGGGGTGATGCGGGTCGCGCTAGCCATGCCGTCGCCGCCCGCGCCCGCACCCGCGACGCCGACGGAGATTTCTCCGTGGCCGACTGATTCTTCCGCAGGGGCGGGCGATGCCAGGGCGTTGGTGGCTGCTTCGGGGGTGCTCACAGGTGCTTCACGCCCTCGCTCTTGGTGTAGTAGGTGGCGTGCCGGTAGTCCTTGCCCTGGGGGGACTCGAAGAAGGAGCCCTTGGCGTCCGGATCGGAGGAGGCGATGGCCTCGGCCGGGACCACCCAGATGGAGACGCCCTCGTTGCGGCGGGTGTAGAGGTCGCGGGCGTTGCGCAGCGCCATCGCCGCGTCCGGGGCGTGCAGGGATCCCGCGTGGACGTGGGACAGTCCGCGGCTGGAGCGGACGAAGACTTCCCAGATCGGCCAGACGTTGCCTGCGTGGGGTTCGGGCGTTGTCATGCTGCGGCTTCCTTCTCTGCGTTCTTCTTTGCCTGCTTCTCGGCGTAGGCCGCTGCGGCCTCGCGCACCCAGGCGCCGTTCTGGTGGGCTTCGCGGCGCCGTTCCAGGCGCTGGGCGTTGCACTGGCCGCGGCCGGCGATGACCTCGTGGAATTCATCCCAGTCCAGCGGGCCGTGTTCCCATTTCTTCGTTTCCTCGTTGAAACGGATGTCCTTGTCCGGCAGGGTCAGGCCCAGGACCTTGACCTGCTCCATCATCATGCCGACGAAGCGGTTGCGGAGCTCGTCGTTGCTGAAGCGCTTGATGTTCCAGGCCATGGACTGCTTGGAGTTGGGGGAATCGTCGTCCGGCGGCCCGAACATCATCAGAGCCGGGGCGTACCAGCGGTTCACGGCGTCCTGGGCCATCTGCTTCTGCGCAGGCGTGCCGTGCGAGAGTTCCAGCAGGATCTCGAAGCCCTGGCGCTGGTGGAAGGATTCTTCCTTGCAGACCCGGACCATGGCGCGGCCGTAAGGTCCGTAGGAGGCGCGGCACAGCGGCACCTGGTTGGCGATCGCGGCGCCGTCGACCATCCAGCCGATCGCGCCCATGTCCGCCCAGGTACGGGCAGGGTAGTTGAAGATGGAGGAGTATTTGGCCTTGCCGTCCATCAGGTCCTGCATCATCTGATCCCGCGGCTGGCCGAGGGTCTCCGCGGCGGAGTACAGGTAGAGCCCGTGGCCGGCCTCGTCCTGGACCTTGGCCATCAGGATGGACTTGCGCTTCAGGCTGGGGGCGCGGGTGATCCAGTTCGCCTCCGGCTGCATGCCGATGATTTCGGAGTGCGCGTGCTGGGAGATCTGCCGCACCAGGGTCTTGCGGTACGCCGCCGGCATCCAGTCGCGCGGCTCGATCCGGGAATCGTCCGCCATCACCTTGTCGAAGTAGGCCTGGCCTTCGGCATCACGGCGGGCCGCGTCCTCGGGGCTCATTTCGTGCCGGCTCTCGAGCCGTGAATCGTGCCGTGCCGGCGAAGGCTCGGCGGGCACTGACTGCAGGGTCTGCGATGCCATGGTTACTCCTATGCGTTTCCGATAAATAATTACCGACCGTTCGTTCAGGATATGCGGAAGGTTCGGAGCGCGTCAAGCACCGGGCGCCGCGGTGCAGGCGTGTTTCCTGGCCGGACCGGGAGCCGGTGGTAGCGTCTGCTCCACGCGGACCGGCAGTGTGCCCGGGCCGTGAGGACCACTCCGTGGCGCCGGCAACGGGCCGCGGTGGAAGGGGGCGACGTGAACGACGACGTTCAGGGCGGACAGGGAGATCAGCCCGGCAGTACAGGTGGGGCCGTCGGCGCGGCTGCCGCGGGTACAGGGGCCGGTGCCGGGCCGGGCGCGGTTCTCCGACGGCGCCGCATCCTGCTGATCGCCGCCGCGGCCCTGCTGGTGGCGGTGCTGGCGGTGGCCGCCATCTGGTTGGGGCGTCCCCAGCCCGAGCCCGTCCGGCCCGCCGCGCAGCCGACCCCCACGCCGTCGCCGTCGGCCTCCCCCAGCCCTACCCCCTCCCCCACTCCCACGCCGGAGCCGCCGGCGACCGACCTCAACCTCCTGATCATCGGCAGCGACAGCCGGGTCAACGCCCGGGCGGACGCGGTCGCGGGCGCGCCGTCGGACCAGCGCGGCGACGCCCTGATCTTCGTCCACCTGCCCGCGGACCGGCAGCACGTCTACGGCATCTCCATCATGCGCGACCTCTGGGTGGAAATCCCGGACCACGGCCAGGCCAAGGTCAACGCGGCCCTGGAACTCGGCGGCATCGGCCTGCAGACCAGGACGGTCGAGGCCCTGCTGCAGACCCACATCGACCACACCGTGATGGCCGACTTCGAAGGGTTCGCCGCCCTGGCGGACGCCGTCGGCGGCATCGACGTGGACGTGACGCTGCCGTTCACCTCCACCCTGGAATCCGGCCACACGTTCACACCCGGGATCAACCACCTCACCGGCCCGCAGGCCCTGGACTTCGTCCGCGAGCGCAAAGCCTTCGCCGACGGCGACTATCAGCGGGTCCGGGACCAGCAGACCTTCCTCAAGGCGGTCCTCGCCAAGGCGGTGGGCAGCGGCGCCCTGGCGGACCGGGCCACGGCGCGCGCCTTCGTCACGGGCGTCCTGCCGCACGTCTCGGTCACCCCGGGACTTACCCTGGACACCCTGGAACGGCTCTCCTACAGCATGCGCGGCACCCCGCCCGGGAACACCGCCTTCTTCACGCTGCCGACGGCGGGAATAGGCACCAGCACGGACGGGCAGTCGATCGTGCTGCAGGACCCGGCGGCCACCGCCGAGGTGGCCGCCGCGCTGGCGGCCGGGACCCTGCCGGACTACATCGCCGCGCACGGTTTGCAGAACGGGAACTGACACCGGTCACGGGTAGATTGGGTCCATGACTGAGACTCCCGCCGCCGGCAGCCCGTCCGCCCCCGCCCAGGCCGCTCCGCAGCCGCCCGTCGCCCGGAAGCTTCCAACGCTCCGCACCCACCACGGGGATGTGTTCGAGGACAACTACGAGTGGCTGCGGGACAAGGAATCCGCCGAGGTCGTGGAGCTGCTGAAGGCCGAAAACGCCTACCAGGAGGCCGTCACCGCGCACCAGGAGCCGCTGCGCCAGGCCATCTTCGAGGAGATCAAGGGCCGGACCCAGGAGACGGACCTCTCGGTACCCAACCGCAAGGACGGCTGGTGGTACTACACCCGCTCGGTCGAGGGCAAGGAATACGGCATCCAGTGCCGCGTCCGCGCCCAGGACAGCGGCGACCCGGTGACGGACTGGACGCCGCCCGCCGTCGAGGTCGGCGTCGACATCCCCGGCGAGGAGGTCCTGCTCGACGGCAATATAGAGGCCGAGGGCAAGCCGTTCTTCTCCATCGGCGGCGCCGCCGTGACCATCGACGGGAACCTCTACGCCTACGCCGTGGACAACGCCGGCGACGAACGCTTCACGCTGCGGATCAAGGACCTGCGGACCGGCGAACTGCTGCCGGACGTGATCGAGAATGTCTTCTACGGGCTCTCCTTCTCCCCCGACGGCACCCGGATCTTTTACACCGTGGTGGATGCCTCCTGGCGGCCCTACCAGGTCAAGGCCCACGTCCTCGGCACCCCCGTGGCGGAGGACGAGGTGATCTACCAAGAGGACGACGTCGCCATGTGGCTCGGTTTCGAGCTCTCCGCGGACCGCCGCCACCTGGTCCTGGGCATCGGCTGCTCCGAGTTCAGCGAGACCCGGCTGCTGCGCTTCGATGACCCCGGCGCCGGCCTCACCACCGTCATCTCCCGCGACGAACGCATCCTCTACGAGGCCGAGCCGTTCCTGCTCGCCGACGCCTCCGGCGCCCCGCGCGAGACCATCCTGCTGACCCACAACAAGGACGCCATCAACTCCATGGTGTCCCTGGTGGACCCGGCCGAGCTCGCCAAGCCGGTCGCGGAGCAGCACTGGCAGACCGTCGTCGCCCACTCCGACGACGTCCGCGTCAACGGCGCCGGCGTCACCGCCACCCACCTGGTGCTCTCGATCCGGAAGGACACGATCGAACGCGTCCAGGTGGTGCCGCTGGCCGGGCTGGGCACGCCGGAGCAGGCCCCCGCCGTGGAACCGGCCTTCGACGAGGAGCTCTACACCGCCGGGGTCTCGGGCTCGGACTACGAGGCGCCGGTGATCCGGATGGGCTACACGTCCTACTTCACCCCCTCCCGCGTCTACGATTTCGTCCTGCCGACGCCCGAACGCCCCGCCGGCGAGCTGCTGCTGCGCAAGGAAAGCCCGGTGCTGGGCGGCTACTCCGCCGCCGACTACGTCGCCACCCGGGAATGGGCGGAGGCCTCCGACGGCACCCTGATCCCACTCTCGGTGCTGCGGCACGCCTCCGTGGCGCGGGATTCCAGCGCGGCCGGCGTGGTGTACGGCTACGGCTCCTACGAGATGAGCATGGACCCCGGCTTCGGGATCGCCCGGCTCTCGCTCCTGGACCGCGGGATCGTGTTCGTGATTGCGCACATCCGCGGCGGCGGCGAGCTGGGCCGGCACTGGTACGACGACGGCAAGAAGTTGCACAAGAAGAACACGTTCACGGACTTCATCGCGGCCACGGACTGGCTGGCCGGCTCCGGCTGGGTGGACCCGGCCCGGATCGCGGCGATGGGCGGATCGGCCGGCGGACTACTGATGGGCGCCGTCGCGAACCTGGCGCCGGAGAAGTACGCCGCCATCGTCGCCGCCGTCCCGTTCGTGGACGCGCTGACCACCATCCTGGACCCGGAGCTGCCGCTCTCGGCCCTGGAGTGGGAGGAGTGGGGCAACCCGATCACGGACCCCGAGGTGTACGCGTACATGAAGTCGTACACCCCGTATGAGAACGTCCACGCCGCCGCGTACCCGAAAATCGCGGCCGTGACCTCGTTCAACGACACCCGGGTGCTCTACGTTGAGCCGGCCAAGTGGGTGCAGCGGCTGCGGGAGGTCAACACCGGCAGTGAGCCGATCGTGATGAAGATCGAGATGGACGGCGGCCACGGCGGCGCGTCCGGCCGGTACGTGCAGTGGAAGGAACGGGCCTGGGACTACGCCTTCGTCGCGGACTCCCTCGGCGCCACGGAACTGCTGGCGGGGGCCGGGCTGAAGTAACCCGGCCGGGTGGTAGCAAAAATTCATCACCATGCTTACTATTGAGCGTCGTTAGGTGCCTTGGGGACACTGCCCGCTGGGGGCAGCAGAACCGGCGCCGGGAAGTGGAGCCAATCGTGAGCATGGAATCTGCCGCCAACGGACTGTCCGATGAGGAACTGATGGCCGAGGGCGCCACCGCGCTGCCTGACAAGGAAGTCGCCTCCGTCCTGGACCTCAATGCCGACCTCAACCTTGGCATCAGCGCCGCGGCGCCGATCGACCTCGGCGTCGCGGCGAACGCCAACGTGGCCGCCCCGATCGACGCCGCCGCCTCCGCCAACGTCCTCTCCTTCGGCTCCGGGTCCCAGGCCCTGGCCGATCAGGGCACCCTCATCACCCAGGGCATCACCGGCGATGCCACCGCGCACTCCGTCCAGGACAGCGGTATCGACCAGGGCACCGCCACCCCGACGGACACCACCGGCACGACAGACCCCGCCGGCACCACCGCCGCCACGGATCCGACCACCACCACGACGGCCGACCCGACCGCGGCCGGCGCCCTGAACGGCAACCTGCTCAACGTCGACGTCAACCTCGACGCGAACGCCGGCATCGCCGCGCCGATCAACGGCGCCGTGGCCGCCAACGCCAACGTCGCCGCCCCGATCGACGCCGCTGTCGCCGCCAACATCGGCTCGATCGACAGCAACGCGACCGCCGTCGCCCAGCAGGACGCCATCATCAACCAGGACATCAACGGCAATGCCACGGCCGGGGCCGAGCAGCAGTCCACCCTGAAGCAGTAATCGGTCCATGACTAGCGTGCAGGGCGGGCCGTCCACCCAGGACGGCCCGCCGGCTCCTGCCCCCGGCCCTTCCCCTTCCGCCGGTACCCTTCCGCCGCCAGCGCTGGCCGACGGCGTACAGCTCCTGGGCGAAACCAAGGGCTCCGGATATAAGCAGGCCCCTTCCCTGGTCCGGCGTGCCGACGGCCAGACCATCCAGCTGACCAGACTCCTCTACCTGGTGCTTGAGGCCGTGGACGGCCGACGCGGTCTCGAGGAGATCGCCGCCCACGCCGGGACGGCCGCGGGCAAACCGATCAGCGCCGCCAACGTGCGGACCCTGGTCGATCAGCAACTGCTGCCGCTGGGGCTGTTGCGGCTGGCGGACGGCTCGCAGCCGGAGGTCCGCAAGGCCAACCCGCTGCTGGGCATGCGGTTCCGCTATTCGGTGACGGACCCCGAACGCACCCGGAAGATCACGGCACCCTTTGCCACCCTCTTCAACCCGCTGATCGTCGTGGCGGTGACCGCCGCCTTCCTGGCGATCTGCTGGTGGCTCCTCATGGTCAAGGGCCTCGCCTCGGCCACGCACGAGGCCTTCGCCAACCCCGGGCTGGTTCTGCTGATCTTCGTGGTCACCGTCCTGTCCGCGGGCTTCCACGAGTTCGGCCATGCGGCCGCCGCCCGCCGCGGCGGCGCCACACCCGGGGCCATGGGCACCGGGCTGTACCTAATGTGGCCGGCCTTCTACACCGACGTCACCGATTCCTACCGGCTGGGACGGGCCGGCCGGATCCGCACCGACCTCGGCGGCCTCTACTTCAACGCCATCGTCGCGGTGGCCATCATGGGCATCTGGTGGGCCACCGGCTTCGACGCCCTGCTCCTGGTGGTGGTCACCCAGATCCTGCAGATGGTCCGCCAACTCATGCCCATGGTCCGCTTCGACGGCTACCACATCCTTGCGGACGCCACCGGTGTGCCGGACCTCTTCCAGCGGATCAAGCCCACCCTGCTGGCCCTGATTCCCTGGCGCAAAACCGACCCGCAGGCGCAGCTGCTCAAGCCCTGGGCCCGCGCCGTCGTCACCCTCTGGGTCCTCGTCACCGTCCCGCTGCTGGTCTTCAGCCTGGTCACCATGGTCCTCACACTTCCCCGCGTGGTGGGCACCGCCTGGGACAACGGCGTCAAACAGCAGGCCGCACTCGCCCACAGCCTGGCAACCGGCGACCCCACGGACGCCGCCGTGCGGGTCCTCGCACTGGTCTGCATCGCACTGCCCGTGGCCGGCATCCTCTACATCCTGATCCGGCTGGGCCGGCAGCTCGTCACGGGGCTGTGGCAGAAGACCCGCGGCAAGGCCTGGCAGCGCGGCGTGGCCCTCGCCGCGGTCGCCGCCGTCGTGGCAGGCCTCGCCTGGGCATGGTGGCCCGCCGGGGGGACCTACCGGCCCGTCCAGCCCTACGAACGCGGGACGCTGACCGACGCCACTACCGCCATCTTCCCCACCGCCACCGGGCGCGACCTGAAGCAGGGCCAGGCGGGTCGGACCGTGGCGCTCTGGCCGCAGGGCGCCCGCAAGCCCACCCGGGAAGAACCGCAGCTGAGCATGGTGTTGGTCCCCAGGGCTTCTGCGACGTCGCCCGGGGCCGCGGGCGCCACCGCACCGGCGGCGGCGCCGTCGTGGGTGTTCCCCTTCGATAAGCCGGCCGCCCCCGACGATGGCGGCAACCAGGCCCTCGCCGTGAACACCACGGACGGATCTGTCGTCTACGACGTCGCCTTCGCTCTGGTGTGGGCCGACGACGGCGCGGACGTCCTGAACACCAACGAGGCCTACGCGTTCGCGAGCTGCAAGGACTGCGCGGCCGTGGCCGTGGGATTCCAGGTGGTCCTGATTGTGGGGCAGGCCGACGTCGTGGTGCCGCAGAACCTCTCTACCGCCGCGAACTACAACTGCGTCCGCTGCCTCACCTATGCCCTCGCAAACCAGCTGGTCCTGACCCTCGACGGACCACTGAGCGCCGATGGCACGGCCAAACTGAACGCGCTCTGGCAGCAGATCGCCGACTATGGCCGGAACCTGCAGAACGTGCCGCTCTCGGAGATCCAGGGGACGCTGGAGGGCTTCAAGAAGCAGATCATGGACGTGGTCCAGGCCGACCCCAGCGCCAAGCCGCGCGGGGCAACGGCTACGAGTACCCCCACTCCGGGTGGGACCGGAACCGCGACGGCGCCGGCAACCGCTTCGCCGGAGGCCCCGCAGACGCCAACAACCGGCGCCACGGAGCAGCCCGCTCCGGGTACGACGGCCGCGCCCGGACCGGCCGAAACGACCGTCCCGGATGCCACGGTCTCGTCCGAGCCCAGCCAGCCGGCCGGCGGCGCCGTCGCACCCGCCCCGGTTGCGACGTCGGCCGCCCCTACGGGCACAGCCGCACCGTCGCCGTAAGGGGCTGAGCACGGGACCAATTGCCAAAGATGGTCGCTATGGAACTCCCATAGCGGCCATTTCCGGCAAGTCGACGGCTTCACTTCGCGAACGTTCCAGCGGGACCTAGCCGAGAAACGCCCACGGACCTACCGGGGAGCGGAGACGACGGCGGCGGTCGCCTCGGCGATGGCGCGTTCCTCGTCCGTGGGGACCACCAGCACCGGGATGGCGGACTCCGGCGTCGAGATCACCCGCGGTTCCTTCGAGCGTTGCCGGTTCAGGGCGGTGTCCAGTTCGATGCCCAGCGCGCCGAGCCGTTCGGCCACGAGGTTCCGGAACTGGTGGGAGTTCTCGCCGATCCCGGCGGTGAAGACCAGCGCTCTCGCCCCGCCGACGGCCACGTGGTAACCGCCGATGTACTTGGCCAGCCGGTAGGAGGCCACCGCGAGCGCCATGGCGGCCTTCGCGTCCCCGGCCTCCGCGGCCTCCACCACGGAGCGCATGTCGTTGTTCCCGGCCAGGCCCTTCAGCCCGGACTGACGGTTCAGCATGGAGTCGATGTCCTCGGCGGACCAGCCGGCGCGGCCGAGGAAGACCAGGATCGAGGGGTCCAGGTCCCCGGACCGGGTGCCCATCACCAGGCCCTCGAGGGGTGTAAACCCCATCGAAGTGTCGATCGACTTTCCGCCGTGTATCGCGGTGACGGAGGCGCCGTTGCCCAGGTGGGCGATGACGGCGTCGAACTCCTCCACCGGCACGTCCAGCAGGGCCGCGGCACGGTGCGCCACATACTCGTGCGAGGTGCCGTGGAAGCCGTACCGCCGGATGCCGTGGTTGGTGTAGAGCTCATCAGGTACCGCGTACCGCCAGGCGTGCTCCGGCAGGGTGCGGTGGAAGGCGGTGTCGAACACGGCCACCTGCGGCAGATCCGGCCACTTCTTCGCGATGGCCCGGATGCCCAGGACGTTGGCCGGGTTGTGCAGCGGCGCCAGCGGGTTGAGCCGCTCGATGGCACGGGTGATCTCGTTGTTGATCAGCTCCGGCTCGGCAAACCGCTCGCCGCCGTGCACCACGCGGTGGCCCACGGCGTCCAGGGTCCGGTCCCCCAGCGCCTCGTGGATGGCACCGTCGACCAGTTCCAGCGCCTCCGCATGGTCCCGGGGACCCTCGACGGCGCCGTCGCCGCCACCGCCGTTGCCCATGCCGATCCGTTCCACCAGCCCTTCGGCCAGGACGCTGCCGGCCTCCACGTCACGGACCTGGTACTTCAGCGACGACGAACCGGAGTTGATGACGAGCACGAGCACGGGGGGCCTCCTAGGCCTGGGCGTCGACGGACTGAGCGGGCTGGGGCACTTCGTGTGATGCGGCTGCCGGCACGGACTGGGCCTGGATGGCGGTGATCGCGACGGTGTTCAGGATGTCGTCCACCGTGCAGCCGCGCGAAAGGTCGTTGACCGGCTTGCGCAGGCCCTGCAGAACCGGCCCGACGGCGACCGCCCCGGAGGACTGCTGCACCGCCTTGTAGGTGTTGTTGCCGGTGTTCAGGTCCGGGAAGATGAACACCGTCGCCTGGCCGGCCACGGTGGAACCCGGCATCTTCGACGCCGCGATGGAGGCGTCGACGGCGGCATCGTACTGGATGGGGCCTTCGACGGCCAGGTCCGGACGGCGGTCGCGGACCAGCTCGGTGGCCTTCCGGACGGCCTCCACCGCCTCGCCGGACCCGGAGCCGCCGGTGGAGTAGGACAGCATCGCCACCCGCGGTTCGACGCCGAACTGCGCGGCGGTCTCGGCCGAGGCGAGGGCAATGTCCGCGAGCTGTTCGACGTTCGGCTCCGGGTTCACGGCGCAGTCGCCGTAGACCAGGACCCGGTCCGGCATCAGCATCAGGAACACGGAGGAGACGATCTTGACGCCCTCGCGGGTCTTCACGAACTCCAGCGCCGGCCGGATGGTGTGCGCCGTGGTGTGGGCGGCGCCGGAGACCATGCCGTCCACCACGCCCAGCTGAACCATCATGGTGCCGAAGTAGCTCTCGTCCTGCATCACCTCGAGCGCCTTCGCCAGGTCCACGCCCTTGTGCGCGCGCAGCTCGGCGTACTTCTCCGCGAAGCCCTGGCGCAACTCCGAGGTGGCCGGGTCCACGATGTTGATCCCGGACAGGTCGATGCCCTGGGTGGCGGCGAGCTCGCGGATCTCGGCTTCGCGGCCCAGCACGGTCAGGTCGCAGACGTCGCGGCGGTGCAGGATCTCCGTGGCCCGCAGGATCCGCACGTCCTTGCCCTCGGGCAGCACGATATGGCGACGCTGGGAGCGGGCCCGTTCGATCAGGTCGTGCAGGAACCGCAGCGGCGTCATCCGCTCCGGCCGGGGCAGGTGCAGCCGCTCGAGCAGTTCGGCCTCGTCCACCTGCTTGGACCAGAGGCCCAGCGCGGAGGCCACCTTGCGGCGGTGCCCGGACCAGATCTCGCTGCGGACCTCCGAGACACGCTTGGCGGTCACGTAGGTGTCGTCCGGGGCGGCGAAAATCGGGAACGGCGCCTGCGCCAGCAACGAGTAGATGGTGGGGTCCGGGGCCAGCCCGCCGGTAAGGATGAGCGCGGACGGGACCGGGAACTCGGGCGAGAACGAAGACGCCAGGCAGGCGACCAGCACGTCGGCGCGGTCGCCCGGGACGATCACCAGGGCGCCGTCGTCGAGCACGTGCAGGAAGTTCGCCACGTTCATGGCCGCCACCTTCACCGAGTGTACGTCGCGCTCGAGGTCCGGCAGGCCGGCCACTTGGCCGAGGCCCAGGGCGGAGGCCACCTCGCCGGTGGTGGGCCGGGCGATGTCCTCGAGCTCCGGGAAGACGTAGACCGGGCGGCCGGAGGCGCCGGGCCGGACCGCGGCGGCGATCCCCTCCAGGTCCTCCGGCTCGGCGCGGTTGACCATGATCGCCAGCAGCGTGCAGCGCTCGGCAATAAGCTCCTTGCGGGCCACCTCGACGGCGTCGGCGGTCTCCGCCACGGTGCGACCCTTGGCGCCCACGACGGCGACGACGGGTGCCGAGAGGTTGTTGGCGAGCCGGGCGTTGAGGTCGAATTCGACGGCGGCATCCTGGCCGGTGAGGTCCGTGCCCTCGATGATGATCACGTCGCAGTGCCGGCCCATCTCGGCGAAGATCTCGACGCAGCGGGAGTCGATTTCCTCGCGCTTGCCTTCGGCGAGGAGGCTGCGGACCTCCTCGAACGTCAGCCCGCTCCGGCACCGGGCGTCGTCGAGGTCGAAGCGTGCCTTCATCAGCGAAACCATGGGGTCGACCTCGGCGTGGCCGTGGACGACGGGTTTGAAGAAGCCGATCCGGTCCGCGTGCCGGTGCAGCGTGTCAGCGAGGCCCAGGGCGACGAGGGACTTGCCGGATCCCGGCGTGGTTGCGCTGACGTAGATTCCCTTGGCCATGTGTCCCAGCATACTTACACCCCTTGACAGCGGGGCCCGCGATGGGATTACCTAATGAACATTCGGTAAATAAAGCTGGAGGCAACGACGCATGGCTGAACTGACAATTCCGGGGAAGACCCACCCGCTCCTGAACAACGACTATGCCTCCGAGTGGATGGGCATCGAAGTCCTCGAACTCGCCGACGGCCACGCCACCCTGCGGATGCCGCTGCGCCAGGAAATGCTGAACGGCTTCGGGATGGCCCACGGCGGGATGATCTTCGCCTTCGGCGATACCGCCTTCGCCTTGGCCTGCAACCCCGCCGAACCCGGGCCGCATGACGAGGGGTCCATGACGGTGGCCTCCGGCGTCGACATCAACTTCATTAAGTCCGCCTACCGCGGCCAGATCCTGACCGCCGTCGCCAACCGCCGCGCCAGCACCGGCCGCAGCGGCATCTACGACGTCCAGATCTACGCCGCCGACCCCGACGCCGTCGACCCCACCGCTGGATCCACCACCATCCCCGCCGGCGCGGGAGAACTCATCGCCGAGTTCCGCGGCCGCAGCCGCACCATCTCCAAGAAATAGAAACGTAGGACGCAGATGACCACCCCCACCGCTGAATCCGCCCTCGCCACCAGCGACGCCGTCCTGGACCGCGAAGAAACCATCTCCCGCGACGAGCTCGAGGCCCTCCAGCTCTCCCGGCTCCAGCACACCGTGGCCTACGCCTACGACCGCGTCCCGTTGTACAAGCGGAAGTTCGACGAGGCCGGGGTGCACCCCACCGACCTGCGCGAGCTTTCGGACCTGGGCAAGTTCCCGTTCACCACGAAGGAAGACCTCCGCCTGGAGTACCCGTTCGGCATGTTCGCGGTGCCGCAAAACGAGGTGGCCCGGATCCACGCCAGCTCCGGCACCACCGGCCGCGCCACGGTGGTCGGCTACACCAAGCAGGACCTCGCCGACTGGGCCAAGCTCGTGGCCCGCTCGCTCCGCGCCTCCGGCGTCCGTCCGGGCATGAAGGTCCACAACGCGTACGGCTACGGCCTGTTCACCGGCGGCATGGGCGCCCACGCCGGCGCCGAGGCCCTCGGCTGCACGGTCATCCCGATCTCCGGCGGCCAGACCGAACGCCAGATCCAGCTCATCCAGGACTTCGAGCCGGACGCCATCCTGGCCACGCCCACCTACCTGCTGACCATCGCCGACGCCATGATGAAGCAGGGCATCGACCCGGCCTCCACCTCGCTGAAGTACGCGGTGCTCGGGGCCGAGCCGTGGACCGAGGAAATGCGGCACGAACTCGAGGTCACCATGAACCTCAAGGCCTGCGACATCTACGGCCTCTCCGAGGTCATGGGCCCCGGCGTCGCCGGCGAGGCCGTCGAGACCCAGGACGGCAGCCACATCTGGGAGGACCACTTCCGGCCCGAAATCATCGACCCGTTCAACCCTGCCGTCGGCGTCGAGTCCGTGCTGGGCGACGGCCAGCACGGCGAGCTGGTCTTCACCTCGCTGACCAAGCAGGCCCTGCCGATCATCCGCTACCGCACCAAGGACCTCACCCGGCTGCTGCCCGGCACGGCGCGTCCGGCGCACCGCCGCATGGGCCGGATCACGGGCCGCAGCGACGACATGATCATCCTGCGCGGCGTGAACCTCTTCCCATCCCAGATCGAGGAAATCGCGCTGCGGATCCCGGAGCTCAGCCCGCACTTCCAGCTGGAACTGACCCGTCCCGAGGGCCAGCGGATGGACCAGCTCACGGTCAAGATCGAACGACGCGATGCCGTCTCGGTGGAGAGCAGCGCGACGGCGGCGAAGGTCCTGCAGCAGCAGATCAAGATCCACGTCGGGTCCTCCTGCGCCGTCGACGTCGTCGAGCCCGGCTCCCTGGAGCGCTCCAACGGCAAACTGCGCCGGATCTACGACATGCGCCCCAAGGGCTGAGAACCGCCCGAACCACTCCGGCCCGTCATGAGAAACTAGCGAGTATGCCCACAACAGCATCCACCAAGCGCGGCCGGCCCGGCTACGACCAACAGTCCGTGCTGATGATCGCCGTCGACGTCTTCAACCGTCACGGCTACGACGCCACGTCGATGGGCATCCTCGCCGAGAACCTGGGCATCTCCAAGTCCGCGATCTACCACCACGTCCCCTCCAAGGGCGACCTGCTGAAACTCGCACTGGATCATGCCCTGGGCGGCCTCGAGGCCATCCTGGACCGGCCCGAGGCGCAGACCGGTTCCGCGGACGCCCGGCTGGAGTTCGTGCTCCGCGAGACCATCTCGGTGCTGGTGGAACGGCTGCCGTTCGTCACCCTCCTGCTGCGGCTGCGCGGCAACACCGAGATTGAACGGGACGCCCTGGCCCGCCGCCGCACCTTCGACCGCAAAGTCGCCGCACTGATTTCCGCCGCCCGCGACGAGGGCTCGCTCCGCCAGGACATCGACCCGCGGACCGTCACCCGCCTGCTCTTCGGCACCATCAACTCGATCGTCGAGTGGTACAAGCCCGGCGGCTCCCTCTCCCCCGAGAAGCTCGCCGACGACGTCATCACCATGGCCTTCCACGGCCTCCACGTCCCGGACTAGCCCTTCCTCCGCGAGGACCTCCTAGCCGGGGATGATTCCCGGGAACCCGCGGACGGCCGCGACCCAGCCCATGTAGGCCAGCACGCCGGACAGCGGGATCACCGCCATCACCAGCACCACGGAGCGGTCCCGCGCCAGGACCAGTGCCGCAAGGTTGGTGAGCACGGCGACGGCCACGACGGCGGCCTGGAACACGCTGTTGGCAAACACCGCCCGGGGGCGATTCGAAGAGGGTCCCGGCGCCGGCGAGGTACGTCACCAGATACCAGGACGGGACCAGCCAGAGCGGGAATCCAAGCATTACGACGTCGACGGCGAGGGCCACCCTCCCGGTCCGGGTGGTGGGCCACCAGGTCCTCGTCCCGCTTCGGGCGTTCGGCGGCGTCCGTCCCGGGGCCGGTCCCGCCGTCCCGCCAGCGTGTGCCCGCACCGCCGTCGGCCCGTTTAGAGCTGGTAGTCGGCCGGGCCGGGCAGGTTCTCGTGGATGCAGAGAACGTTGTGCTCGGTGTCCATGAACCAGGCGCACTTCTCTGAGTCCGTGGTGCAGATGTGGTTCTCGGTCTTGAGTCCGGGAAGGTCGTAATCCTGGAACGTGACGCCCCGGGCCTCCATGTCCTGAACCGTGCGTTCGATGCCGCCGACCTCAAAGCTGAGAGCGGTGTGCTCGGAGTGCTTTCCGTCCGTGACCGGCATGAGCTGGAGCAGCGGGCCCCCGTCCGAACCGAAGATTTCGCTGCCGTCCGCTGCTACGCCGCGGTGCGGGAGTCCCAGGGTGTCCGCATAGAAGTGCCGGGCACGCGCCGCATCATCGACGGGCAGGATGGTTGTGGCTTTGTTGAGTACCAGGGACATGATGCCACCTCCTACGGGCACGATGTTACGCCGGAGCGCGGCTGGAGGAACGGGCACTTCGCCCCCACCCTCCCTCACCTCCGGGGGCCCACGACGGACGCCCCCTCACGTCTGGTGGCCCCACGACCAACCCTCCCTCACATCCTGAGGGAGGGTTGGGTTACGAGACGCCGGACCTGAGGGAGGGTTGGGTTATGACGCGCCCGACGTGAGGGAGGGTTAGGTTACGAGGCGCCGGACCTGAGGGAGCGTCGGGCAAGAAGGCGCCGGACCTGAGGGAGCGTCGGGCAAGAAGGCGCCACATCTGAGGGAGCGCCGACAGGGTGGGGCTACTTCTCGACCAGGGTGAGGACGTCGTACGTGGCCACGATCTCGTCGTTCTGGTTGGTCAGGACGGCATCCCATGCCACCTCGCCGTATTCGTCGGTCTCGCGCGGGGTGATCTTCTTGGCCGTGAGGGTGACCCGGATGGAGTCCCCGGCGGCCACCGGCGTGATGAAGCGCAGGTTCTCCAGGCCGTAGTTGGCCAGCACCGGGCCCGGGGCGGGTTCCACGAACAGTCCGGCACCCCAGGAGAGCAGCAGGTAGCCGTGCGCCACGATGCCGGGGAAGAACGGGTTGGCTTCCGCCGCTTCCTGGTTGGTGTGGGCGTAGAAGGTGTCGCCGGTGGAGTTGGCGAACGCGGTGATGTCCTCCAGCGTCACCTCGCGCAGCCCGGAGCGGACGGCGTCGCCGATGCGCAGGGTGGCCAGCGGCTTGCGGAACGGGTGCAGCCCCTCGGTCTCGACGGTGAAGTTCCGGTCCGCGCCGGTGTGCCAGACGCCGGTGACGGCGGTGAGCATGTTGGGTGAGCCCTGGACGGCGGTGCGCTGCATGTGGTGCATGACCGAGCGGATGCCGCCGAGTTCCTCGCCGCCGCCGGCACGGCCGGGGCCGCCGTGGACCAGGTGCGGGACCGGGGAGCCGTGGCCGGTGGAGCTGCGGGCGTCCTCGCGGTTAAGCATCAGCACGCGGCCGTGGTGGGCGGCGATGCCGGTGACCAGTTCGCGGGCCACCGACGGATCGTTGGTGCAGACCGAGGCGACCAGCGAGCCGCCGCCGCGGGCGGCGAGGCGGACGGCGTCGGCGATATCGCTGTAGCCGATCACGGATGACACCGGGCCGAAGGCCTCCAGCGAGTGGATTTCCTCGGCTTCGGGGTCGGCCCAGCGCAGCAGCACCGGCGACATGAAGGCTCCGCCGTCGACGACGCCGACGCTCCCGTCCGCGCTGGTGACCTTCGGGGCGTCGAGGGAGCCGTAGGCTAGCTCACCGCCGGCGTCGAGCATGGACTGGACGGCGGCGCGCACATCGGCGAGCTGCTCGAGGGAGGCGAGGGCGCCCATGGTGACGCCCTCGGCACGCGGGTCGCCGACGACGACGCGTTCGGTGATCCTCTCCCCGACGGCGGCAACGACGTCCGCGACGAGCTCCTGCGGCACAATGGCGCGGCGGATCGAGGTGCACTTCTGGCCGGCCTTGGCGGTCATCTCGGTGACCAGGGACTTGACGAAGGCGTCGAATTCGGGCGTGCCCTTGACGGCGTCCGGGCCGAGGATGGCGGCGTTGAGCGAGTCCGTCTCGGAGGTAAAGCGGACGCCGCCCTTGACCACGTTGGGGTGGGACTTCAGCGTGTTCGCGGTGGACGCCGAGCCGGTGAAGGCGACCAGGTCGCGGTAGTCGAGGTGGTCCAGCAGGGTGCGGACGGAGCCGGACACCAGCTGCAGCGAGCCCTCGGGCAGGATGCCGGACTCGTCGATCGCCTTCACCACGGCCGCGGCGACGTAGCCGGTGGGGGTTGCGGGCTTGACGATGGTGGGCACGCCGGCGATGAAGGCCGGGGCAAGCTTTTCGAGCATGCCCCAAACCGGGAAGTTGAAGGCGTTGATCTGCACGGCGACGCCGGGGATCCGCGTATAGATGTGCTCGCCGGCGAAGGAGCCGTCCTTGGACAGGATCTCCATCGGCCCGTCGACCACCACCTGGGAGTTGGGCAGCTCGCGGCGGCCCTTGGAACCGAAGGTGAAGAGCACGCCGATGCCGCCGTCGATGTCGATCATGGAGTCGACCTTGGTGGCGCCGGTCTGGGCGGAGAGGGCATAGAACTCGTCGCGGCGGCCGTTGAGGTACTGGGCGAGTTCCTTGAGTTTGAGGGCGCGCTGGTGAAACGTCAGCCGGCCCAATGCCGCCTGCCCGGTGGTGCGGCCGTAGTCGACGACGGCGGCGAGGTCCAGGCCCTCGGTGCTGACCCTGGCGAGCAGCTCCCCCGTGCTGGCGTCCAGGACCGGGGCGGCGGAGGCGGCGGCCGCTGCGTCCGGCGTCCACCAGGAACCCCGGACGAAGCTGGGGACGATTTCGGCGGTATCCACGGCGGATGCGGGGGCTGTTGCAGTGGTGGTCATCGTTGACGGGTCCTTCCAACGCGGGGCAAGAGCAGCACGTCCGGAACATTACTGACCGGCCGTTCGGTAATATGACCACAGTACATGACTGAGGCCTGCGGCACACTAGTACCGCGGGACCATTGCGGCCCCGCCCCGGTCCCGTTCCGGTTCCGCCCCACCCCGTCCCGACCCTGAGGAGACCCGATGACCACCCAGCCCGGCGCCAACGAGCCCTGGAAGATCACCCTCGGCGAGCTCGACGAGAAGATGGGCGTGAAGATCGTCGAGGAATCGGTTCAGCGCGTGGTGGCCACCATGCCCGTGGAGGGCAACCGTCAGTCGTTCGGGCTCCTGCACGGCGGTGCCTCGCTGGCAGTGGGCGAGGCCGTCGGTTCCTGGGCCGCGGTGAAGCATGCCAGCACGCTGGGCAAGACGGCCGTAGGCGTCGACGTCTCCGCCACCCACCACAAGTCCGCCCGGGAGGGCCTGGTCACCATCACCGCAACGCCCATCCACCTGGGCGGCACCGTCACCACCCACGAGGTGGTCATCAGCAACGCCGCCGGCGAGCGGCTGTGCACGCTGCGGATCACCAACCTGCTGCTGGACCGGAAGGGCTAAGCCGGCCTTTTCCGGGGAACCGCCTAGCCGGCGGCCGGCTCCGTGCTGGCCCGGACCACCAGGCGAGCCGGGAAGATCAGCGGCTCCCGGCCGGCCCCGGGGTTCTCGATATCGGCCAGCAGCAGGCGCCCGGCCTGCTCGGCCATGTCCACGGTGGGCTGGTTGACCGTGGTGAGGGGCAGCTCCCCCGGTCCGGACAGGTGGTCGTCAAAGCCGACGACGGCGACGTCGCCGGGCACCGTGCGGCCGGCCCCCTGCAGGGCCGTGATGGCACCCCGGGCCATCAGGTCGGACGCGGCGAAAATACCGTCGATGCCGCCGTCGCGGGCCAGCAGCCGGGCGGCGGCCGCGGTGCCGCCGGCCGCCGTGAAGTCCCCCGGCTCCTCGGGCCCGGCCGGCAGTCCGGCATCCTTGAGGCCCGCCCGCCAGCCCTCGAGACGGTCCGCCGCTGCGGTCATGTCCAGCGGACCGGTGATGGTGGCCAGCCGGCGGCGCCCGGTGGCGGCCAGGTGCAACGCAGCCTGCCGGGCACCCTCGAAGCTGTCCACGTCCACGTAGTGGATGCCCAGGCCGGTGTCCCAGGGACGGCCGATGAAGACGGTGGGCAACCCGGAGGCCGCCAGTTCCTCCGTCCAGCCGTCCGTCTTATGGTGCGAGACGACGATGGCGCCGTCGACGTGGCCACCGCGGAGGTAGCGGACCGTCCGGGACGGGTCCCCGCCGGCCCGGGACATCAGCAGGACCAGCTGCATGTCCGTCTCCCGCAGCGCCTCGGTCACCCCGGTGATGACGGCGGCGAAGAACGGGTCCATCATGACCCTGGCATCGGGTTCGTTGATGACGAGCGCGATCGAGGAGGTCCGGCGGGTGACCAGGCTGCGGGCCGCCCGGTTCGGGGTGTAGCCCAGGGAGATTACGGCGGCGTCCACGGCGGCCTTGGCCTCCGGGCTGACCCTGGACCCGCCGTTGATGGCCCGGGAGGCGGTGGAACGGGACACGCCCGCCGCTGTCGCCAGGTCTTCAAGCGTGGGAGTGGGACGGGCCGCTCCCGGCCGGGATCCGTGGTGGGTCTGTGAGCTCATCACCTTGAGAATACGGGATCCCCCGACGGTGATGAGCCCTTGTTCGGTCGTGGGCCCGGTGTTAGGCTTCCTCGATTGGGAGCGCTCCCACAACCTTCCGCACGGAGCCCCGCCACCCCCCACAGAGAGCAGGCCGAGCAATGCCGCTAGCCCACTTCCCGTTCCGCCCGGCGTCCCCGCCGGGCCTCCGCACCTCCCCGCACGGCGCAGGCCGGCTGATCGTCGGAGGCGTCGTCGCCCTCGCCGCTGCCCTGGCCGGCAGCACCGCGGCCACCGCCGCCATACCCGCCGGGACCGGCCCCGCGCCAGCCGCCGTCGTCGTCCCGGCAGCCCCCTCCACCCCTCCTGGGCAGCCCGCTCCTGCGCAGCCCGCTCCGGCGCAGCCCGCCTTAGCGGCCAAGCCGGCACCCGGCGCCGCGTCCGCGTTCGGCCCCAACGTCCGGGTCTTCGATCCGAGCATGCCGGTGGCGCAGATCCAGGCCACCTTCGACGCCATCGCCGCCCAGCAGGTCGACGACGAGATGGGCACCAACCGCTACTCGCTGCTCTTCAAGCCCGGCACCTACGGCACCGCGGAGACGCCGCTGATCATCCAGGTTGGCTACTCCACCGAGGTGGCGGGCCTGGGCAATTCCCCCACCGACGTGACCATCAACGGCCACGTGGACACCTACAACCGCTGCCTCACCGCGGACAACTGCATCGCCCTGAATAACTTCTGGCGGTCGGTCTCCAACCTCACCATCAACGTCACCGGGCTGGAAGGCTGCCGCGCCTCGGCCAACTTCTGGGCCGCCTCGCAGGCCTCGCCGATGCGGCGGGTCAACGTCACCGGCGGAAACCTCACCCTGATGGATTACTGCACCGCCGGCCCGCAGTACGCCAGCGGCGGATTCATCGCCGACTCCAAGACCGGGTTCGTAATCAACGGCTCCCAGCAGCAGTACTACGTCCGCGACAGCACCCTCGGCGGCTGGTCCAACGCCGTCTGGAACCAGGTCTTCTCCGGCGTCAACGGCGCACCCGCACAGTCCTTCCCGGACCCGCCGTACACCACACTGGCCAGCACCCCGGTCAGCCGCGAAAAGCCGTACCTGACCATCGACGGCGCCGGCAGCTACAGCGTGTTCGTTCCCTCCGCGCGGCAGAACTCCTCCGGCACCACCTGGGAGAACGGCCCGACGGCGGGACGCAGCGTGCCGCTCTCCGACTTCTACGTGGCCACACCCGCCGATTCGGCCAAGGACATCAACGTCCAGCTGGCCCGGGGCAAGAACCTGCTCTTCACCCCGGGCGTGTACAACATCGACCGCACCCTCGAGGTCAAGCGTGCCGACACCGTGGCCCTCGGGCTCGGCATGACCACCCTGACCGCCGTCGGCGGCGCCGTTCCGCTGGAGGTCGCGGACGTCTCCGGCGTCCAGGTCGCCGGGCTCACCATCGACGCCGGAACCGTAAACTCCCCGGCGCTGATGCGGCTGGGCAAGGCCAAGGGCAACGCCTCCCACACGGACGCCTCCGGCAAGCACGGCGACCCGGGCAACCCCACAGCCCTGCACGACGTGTTCTTCCGCATCGGCGGCCCGCACGTGGGCAAGGCCTCCGTCAGCCTCGAGGTCAACAGCGACGGCGTGCTCCTGGACCACATCTGGGCCTGGCGCGCGGACCACGGCAACGGCGTGGGCTGGAACACCAACACGGCGGACAACGGCGTCACCATCAACGGCGACGACGTCACCGCCACAGGCCTGTTCGTGGAGCATTACCAGAAGTACAACGTGACCTGGAACGGTGAGCGCGGACGGACGGTCTTCTTCCAGAACGAACTGCCCTACGACGCGCCGAACCAAGACGCCTGGCAGCACGACGGCGTCCTCGGCTGGGCCGGGTACAAGGTTGCCGATTCGGTCCGGTCCCACGAGCTCTGGGGCGGCGGCAGCTACGTCTACACCAACGTGGATCCCTCGATCCATGCCAGCCGCGGCTTCGAGGTCCCGGTCACCCCGGGCGTGAAGCTGCACGGGCTGCTGACCGTGAACCTGGGCGCGGGAACGCTGGACCACGTGGTCAACGACACCGGCGCCCCGGTGACCACCGCCGAGGTGGGCAAGCCAAGCTACGTCGCGAACTTCGGCTAAACGCAAAGCCCGGCCGGACCGGCCCCTGGATGATTTCCAAGGGTCCCGTCCCGCCGGGCTTTGTTGTGCCTGCTTGGCGTTTCCGGGGACTGCCTATCGGAACGCTTTGCCGGTCCGATGTGCCGGGGCGCTTTGGCCGTCCGATTTACCGGGCAGATTCCGGCGCCGCTGGCTTCCGGCGGCGGCCCAGGACCAGCATGCCGGCGCCCATCAGGACCGCGGCCGCGGCGGCGCCGGCCGCGGGAACCAGTCCCCCGGCTCCGGTGCTGGCTAGCACGGGCGTCCCGGCGGAACGGTCCGGGGACACGGCTGCAGCGGCGGCCACCACCGGTGCGCTGATCGAGAAGGTGGAGGACAGCGGAGCGGAGGCGATGCCGTCCAGGGACTGCGACACGGTCAGGATGTGCTGTCCCGTGGCCAGGCCCGTGGGGAACGGCACGGACCAGTGCCCGCCGGTGGCGAGGATCGCCAAGGCCAGTGACCCGGAGACGGCCTTCCCGCCGACGCCGGGGCCGCCGCCCTGGCCGGCATCCAGCGGGACGCCGTCGATGCTCACGCTGACCGAGGCGCCCTCCACACCGGTCCCCGAGATGGTCTTGGGCAGCGCGTCCTGCCGGAACGTGGACCCGTCGAGGGACAGTGCCAGGGCGGGGACCGGTGGCTGGACCAGGTACACGGCGGTGGCCGCGGGACCGTCCTCGTGGCCCGGGGAGGTCTGCACCGCCGAGACCGCGAGCTTGCCGTACAGCGGGCCGCTCCCGAAAGGGACGCTCCAGCGGCCGTCGGCGGCGACCGTGGCCGAGCCGGTGACGGCGCCGGTCACCGCGACGGTGTTGCCCGGCGTTCCGGTGCCCTCGATCCGGGCCGGTGCCGAGGCGGTGGGGACCGCGGCGGGGGTGGTGATGGCGGGGGCGGTCAGCGCGGAGGCCGTCAGGGCGAACGCGGTGGTCTCCGAGTGGCTGAAGCCGTTGACGGTGGCCGCGGTGTAGGCGAATTTTCCTTCGGTGGCCGGCAGGGTGAAGGACCAGTTTCCGTCCTTGTCCACCGGAAGGTCGACGCTGGCGCCGTCGCGGGTCAGGCGGACCGAGGAGCCGGAAGCGACGGCGGAGGCGGGGGCGGCCGCCACCTTGCCGCGGATCGTGGTCCCGGGCTGGAGGGTGGCGCCGCTGGCGGTCCCGTCGAGTTGCGGTGCGTTGAGGAAGAGTTGCAGCTGGACGCCGGGCAGATAGTTAAGAGCATCAGCCAAGGAAGTGGCAACAGCTACGGGTGCACCCGCTCCGTTCACTCCGCCGGCAGAATGTGTGCCCACGGCGAGGTGACCGCTGATCCACGGTCCTCCCGAGTCACCGCCAGCCGAAGACACCGATGTTGAGAGAAATCCTTTGAAGGCGCGCACATCGTTACTGTTGCTCCGGTACGACAGTCCACCAGCAACGTAGATGCCGACCTCGTCGATGTGGCCACACGACCACCCCGTCCTTTGGCCCGACCGGCAGACGCTCTGACCGCTCACGGGAGAGGTAATGCCGGTTATTTTCACCGCGGTCGGCCCCGGATTCAAGGGATCTCCGCTCATCACTTCGTCCCCTCGCCAAATAGAAACCGAAGGCTGGGCGGCGACCGTTGGAGATATTCCCTGGATAACCGCAATGTCGGTGCCTACGTTTCCGGGCGTTCCCGGGTTGCCCATGTCCCACGTCGGGTCCAGGACCCAGGTGTTCCCGGGGCCGCCGAATTGGCTAAACCCAAACGTACCCAGCGGTTCACGGATTGAGGGAAGTGGGACCAGCATGCCCGCCGCCTCCGAAGAGGCAAGTGGCGCCACGGTGGTGTTCTTACTGGCACCGTCCTCGGCGCAGTGGCCGGCAGTCAAGATGACTGGCAGTCCCGTTGGATCATATGCGTTGAACCCTGAGGAGCAGATGGTGTTCATGTCCGTGACGTAGCCCTGGCCGCCGAAGTAGTCGGTGCTGGCCTCGGTGGCGATCGGGGCGGACTTTTCCAGCTGGACGTTTTTATAGCGGGCCACGAACGCCGCCGGGGAAATCTTGCCGGGCGCGGCCGTGGTCAGGCCCGGGCTGGCTGGCCCGGGGCCCTCCGTCGCCGTCGGGGACGCAGTCGCCGGGGCAGGGGTCGCGGAGGCCTCCTCGGTGACGGTCACGCCGCCGGTCCGGATGACGAAGTGGCCGCCGGCGTAGGCCACGGCCTGCAGTCCTGCGGGACCGACGTCGCGGACGTAGGCGGCGAAGAGCTGGTCAGTGCTGGCCGCGATGAGGTCGGCGGCGCTCGGTGCCGGGGCCGGCGCGGCCGGGGCTGCGAGCGTGAACACGGCCGTGAGGCCGGCCGCGTTGAGGGCATCCACCCGGGCCTGCAGCTCGGCGCCCTGTCCGTCGACGATGATCCTGCCGTTGCTGATGCTGATGCCGACGTAGCCGGGCAGTCCGGACAGGGAGGGCAGTGCGTCGGCGGCGCGGCGGGCGAGCTCGCCTGCGGCGTTGAACTGCTCGAGGGTCATGCCGAGGTCGCGGAGGGTCGCCTCGGCGAGGCCGTCCTCGCTGATGCCGGGGGCCGGCGCCGTCGTGGCGGTAGCCGTCGTTGTGGAAGAGGCAGTCGCGGGCGAGCCTGGCGCGGGCGACGCCGTCGGCGCGGCCGTTGCCCCGGAAGAAGCGGGGCTGGAGGTGGCGGCGGGTGTCGGCTGGACGGAGCCCGTTTCGGCGAGCGCGGGAACGGCCAGGGACGCTCCGGCGAGCGCAACGGCCACGGCGGCCGTCATCCGCAGCGCAGGAACGCTTTTTGCTATCTTCACCCGGTCACTTTAGCGTCCGAGCTTGGCCCGAATGGCCGCCAGCTCCCCTTCCGTTACGCCATTGTGGCCCAAAAATGTGGAAGTCCTGAGGTTGCGCAGGAATCGCAGGAGGCTGGCCCGCCGGGTGGCCAGCAACGGCCCCAGTTCGGCCTCGGTCAGGTAGCGCTCGTGCGGGTGCTTGACCGGGGAGACGCGGTGGTGTTCGTTGATGCCGCGCATGGCCCGTTCGTAGGCCAGGGCGATGGCGTCCTCCCCCGCCCCGGCGAGGTCCTGGAGCATCGCGGCGATCATTCCGCTGCGGTCCCGGCCGGCGGAGCAGTGCAGCACGACGCCGGCGGGTGCGGCCGCGATGGCCCGGAAGACCCGGGCCATCCGGTCCGGGAAGAGCCGGACGTTGTCCGGGTAGGACGCGGGGTCGTTCAGGTAGGGAACGCAAAGGGCCCGGAACTCCTCGTTGGCGGGGTCCTCGGTGGGGGCATGGACGACGTCGAACGGCGCCAGGGCCGCCTCCGGCACCCGCGGATCAGTCTCGCGGCGGCGGATCTCCTCCGGGTTGCGCAGGTCGATAACGGTGCGGATGCCGGCGTCGTACGCCTGCCGCCAGCCCGTCTCGGTGAGCCACTCGCGGCGGCCCATCCGGTAAACCTCGCCGCCGACGTGCCAGGCGTTCACCGCCCCGTCCCAGGTGACCGCTCCGCCCACGGCTCCGTTCCTGCTCATCGGGCAGGTTCCCGTTCGGTCCGTTGCCTGGCGAGGCGGTATTCGAGGTTGTTCCGGACCATGGGCCATTCGTGTTCCAGGATCGAGAACACCACGGTGTCCCGCAGGGCGCCGTCGGCGCTCCTGGTGTGGCTGCGCAGCACCCCGTCCTGTTTGGCGCCGAGCCGGGCGATCGCTTCGCGGGACTGGTGGTTGAGCCAGTGCGTGCGGAACTCGACGGCGGGGCAGCCCAGCACCTCGAAGGCGTGCCGGAGCAGCAGCAGCTTGGTGTCGGGGTTGCTGCCGGTGCCGTGCGCGGACGCGGCGTTCCAGGTGGAGCCGATCTCCACCCGGGGCACGGCGGCGTCGATGTTCTTGTAGGTGGTCATGCCGATGATCCGGCCGGGTTCGCCGGTGGCGGGGTCAAGCAGACGGGTGGTGAACGGCAGCATGGAGCCGGCCGCCTGCAGCGTCATCCGCCGGTCGATCTCGGCGCCCATGGCCTCCGGGGCGGGGACGGCGGTGTACCAGAGCTTCCACAGCTCCCCGTCCCGGACCGCGTCCACCAGCCCGTCGTGGTGGCTGTGGTCCAGGGGTTCGAGGGCAACGTAGCGGCCGGTCAGGGTGAGCGGCTGGAAGGGGTTCACGGCACCATCCTAGGCCCGCGGCGGCGGCGGACCCCTGGGCATTCCCGTCCGGGGGCTGGACGCCGTGGGTAGGCTGGGCCCATGATCACAGTCACCGGCACGGTCCGCACGCCGCTGGAGGCCGGCAAGGCCTTCGCCTACCTCTCCGCCTTCGAGCACACGCCCGAGTGGGACCCCGGCACGCCGGTGGTCAGGAAGCTCACCGACGGCCCGGTCGCGGTGGGCCACCGGTACCACGCGGAGGCGGAGTTCCGCGGCAAGCGCCAGAGCCTGACCTACGAGGTGGTCAAGCTCTCCGGTTCGGAGATCGTGCTCCGCGGCGAGAACAAGAGCGTGATCTCGGTGGACACTATTGAGGTCCGGCCCGCGGGCTCCGGCAGCGAGGTCAACTACACCGCGGAATTCCAGCTCAAGGGCTGGATGAAGCTGGCCGAGCCGATCGCCCGGCCCATGTTCCAGAAGCTCGCGGACCCCGCCATGGACGGGATGAAGCGGACGCTGGACTCACTGGCCACGCACTCCGGCTAGGCGCTGCGGCTCAAGGGGGCCGGGAAGACGGCCCGCTGGGGCCGGTTCAGCTGTTCCAGTCGAAGAATCCCTTGCCGGTCTTCCGGCCGAGCTCGCCCCGGGCCACCTTGTCGCGCAGGATCTGCGGCGGTGCGAAGCGGTCGCCCAGGGTCGAGGCGAGGTATTCGGCGATGCCCAGGCGGACGTCCAGGCCCACGATGTCCGTGGTCCGGAGCGGGCCGGTGGGGTGTTTGTAGCCCAGGACCATGGCGTTGTCGATGTCCTCGGCGGACGCGACCCCCTCCTCGACCATGCGCATCGCTTCCAGCGCGATCGCTACCCCCAGCCGGGAGGACGCGAAGCCGGGAGCGTCGTTGACGACGACGGCCGTCTTGCCCAGCGCCTCGACCCAGCCGCGGGCCGCAGCGGCCACAGCATCCGAGGTCTGCTCGCCCAGGACCACCTCGATCAGGGTGGAGGCCGGCACCGGGTTGAAGAAGTGCAGTCCCAGGAAGTTCTGCGGCCGCGCCAGCTCGCGCGCTAACCCGTTCACGGAGAGCGAGGAGGTGTTGGAGGCGAGGTACGCGTCGTCGGCCAGGCGCTCCTCGATGCCGCGCAGCGAGGCGACCTTGAGGTCCCAGTCCTCGGGGACGGCCTCGACCACCAGCTGACGGTCCTTGAAGTCGTCGTAATCCACGGAGACGGCGAGTCGGGAGACCATCTCGTCCAGGTTGCCGTCGACGGCGCCGCGCTCGATGCTCTTGGCGGCGGCTGACTCCACCCGCTCGCGGGCGGCCTCGGCCGACTGCTCGTCGCGTTCGACCACCAGCACATCCGCGCCCTTGATCAGGAAAGCGTGGGCAATGCCGGCGCCCATGCGGCCGCCGCCGAGCACACCGACGAACCGGGGAAGAACGCCGTCGGACGTGGGGGCGGACTGTGCGGAATTGCTCATGGTTACTTCGTCCCGTCGTGCTGGTCTTGAGGTGTGGAAGTTGTTTTGGTGTTTTTCCTGTCCAGGAACGCCTGCATCCGGTCGAACTTGGCCTGGGATTCGAAGAGGATGCCCTGGGCCAGCTGGTCGATCAGCGGGTGCGCCTCGGCGGGGGCGTGGAAGACGGACTTGGTGATCCGCACCGCCAGCGGGTCCTGCCGGCCGATCCGGTCCGCGAGATCGTGGGCGGCATCCATGAGCCGGTCCGCGTCGTGGACTTCGGTGATGAGGCCGACGGCGAGGGCCCGGTCGGCGCGCAGGACGGTCCCGGCCAGCAGGATTTCCTTCGCCACGGGCTCGCCGACGAGTTCCTTGAGCCGCCAGCTGGCCCCGGCCGCGGCCAGGATGCCCAGGCCGGTTTCGGGGTTGCCGATCCGGACCCCGGGCGTGCCGATGCGGAAGTCGGCGGCGTAGGCCAGCTCCGCGCCGCCGCCGAGGCAGAAGCCGTCGAGGGCCGCAATGACCGGCATGGGCAGCTTGGCGATCCGGACGAAGATCGTCGAGTTGATGCCCTGCAGTGCGTCGTCGCGGCGGCGTTCGCGCAGCTGCGCGATGTCCGCGCCGGAGGCGAACACGCCGTTGGTCCCTGCGATGATCAGCACCTTGGGGGTCTGTTCCAGGTAGGCGCAGACCCGGTGAAGCTCGTCGACCATCTGCTGGTCGATGGCGTTGCGGACCTCGGGCCGGTTGAGCAGCACCACCAGCCGGTCGGGCCGCTCCTCCACCAGGAGCGTCGCGAAACCCGTGGTATCCAGGCCGCCGGCGGCCATTAGACGCGCTCCAGGAGCATCGCGGTGCCCTGGCCCACGCCCACGCACATGGTGGCGAGGCCCACCTTGGCGTTCTCGCGCTCCATCCGGCCCAGGAGGGTGATGGCGATGCGCGAGCCGGAGGAGCCCAGCGGGTGGCCCAGGGAGATCGCGCCGCCGTCGCGGTTCACGATTTCCGGGTCCAGGTCCAGCCGGCGCATGCTGGCCAGCGACTGGGTGGCGAAGGCTTCGTTGAGTTCGACGGCGCCGAGGTCGCCGACGCCGAGCCCTGCGCTGGCCAGGGCCTTGCGGGTGGCGGGGACCGGGCCGATGCCCATGATCTCGGGCTCGCAGCCGGCGGAGGCGCCGGCGATGATGCGGGCGCGGGCGGTCAGGCCCAGCTTCCGGATGGCGGCCTCGGAGGCGACGATGATCGCGGAGGCGCCGTCGTTGAGGGTGGAGGAGTTGCCGGCGGTGACCACCGAGCCGCCCGCGACGACGGGTCGCAGCCCGGCAAGCACCTCGGCGGTGGTGCCGGGGCGGGGGCCCTCGTCGGTGTCCACCACGGTCTCACCCTTGCGGGTCTTGACGGTGACGGGAACGATTTCCTCAGCGAACCGGCCCGCTGCGATCGCGGCGAGTGCCCGTTCGTGCGACCGGACGGCGAACGCGTCGGCGTCGTCGCGGGTGATCCCGTCGACCCGGGCCACCTCCTCCGCGGTTTCCGGCATGGAGTAGGTCATCTTCCCGTCGCGGGAGAGCTCACCCTTCTGGAACAGCGGGTTGGTGAAGCGCCAGCCAATGGAGGTGTCGAAGATCTGGCCGGGCTTGGCGAAGGCTGTCTGCGGCTTCTCCTGCACCCAGGGCGCGCGGCTCATGGATTCGACGCCGCCGGCGATCACGATGTCCGCGGCGCCGGCCTTGATCATGTGGCTGGCCATGATGATGGCGCTCAGGCCGGAGGCGCAGAGCCGGTTGACGGTGATTCCGGGGATGTGCAGCGGCAGGCCGGCCAGCAGCGTGGCCATCCGGGCGACGTTGCGGTTTTCCTCACCGGCCCCGTTGGCGTTGCCGAGGATGACCTCCTCCACCGCGTCCGGGTCGACGCCGGCGCGGGCGACGGCCTCACGGACCACCAGCGCCGCCAGGTCGTCGGGACGGACCGCGGACAGGGCTCCCCCGTACCGGCCAACCGCGGTGCGGGCACCGCCAACGAGAAAAGCCTCGACCATGAGAACATCCTTCACCAGAGAGGGGGCCGGCAGCAGAATAAATTACCGACCGTTCGTTCTATAAAGATTACACGGCGGGTCAAGAGGGTCAACCGGGGACGCCTGCATGACGTTCCGGCACATCCCCAACGGCTCAGGCGACGGCGACCCCCAGATGCGCGGCCAGCAGCGGGGCGAGCAGGTCCAACTGGCGCTCGTCAACCACCAGCCCGGACACGCTGCCCAGGCCGCTGACCGCCCGGAAGGCGCTCCCACGCAGGTCCACGTCCTTGAGCCGGGCGCCGGTGAAGTCCAAGGCGCCGATGGTGCAGTCCTTCAGGACCATCCGGGTGGCCGTAGCCGCGCCGAGGTCCAACTCCCCGATGATGCAGTCGCTGATCTGTACGTCCACCAGCGTGGCGCCGCGGAGGTTGACGTAGTCGAGCTTTCCGCCATCGATCCGCACCGACTGCCAGCGCCCCTCGTAGAGCTCGGCGGAACCCCAGCGCGGATTGCGGATCTCCACCTCCGTCAGCCCCGCCCGGGCGGCGGTAAGCACGGGGGCGTTCGGGTCGGACAGGACGCAGTCCCGGAACCCGGCGCCGCGCAGCTGCGTCTCGTGGAAGGAAATCCCGGCGAACGAGCACTCGACGAAGTCCGTACCGGCGAGGTCCAGCCCGTCGGCGATGGCCTGCCGGTAGGAGCGGCCCTCGTAGCGTTCCCCGCGGCGGAACTCGGGGTCCGCGTCCTCCTGGAGATCATCCAGCCGGAGGTCCGGGAGGCGCGGGGCGGTGATTCGGGGCTTGCCGGGTTTCATGACGTCGAGCCTAGCGCCGACCGGAAAAGACTTGAACTAGTAAGCATGCTTTGCTTATGCTGGGACCGAAGCAGCCAACCAGAGAAAAAGGCGGTTCCCCATGGGTCTCGGCGACAAGATTCAGCACGAGGCGCAGCACCTTGGTGGCAAGGCCAAGGAGGCTGCCGGGACCGCCACCGGCAACGACCGTCTGAAGGCCGAAGGCCAGAAGGACCAGGTGGTCTCCGATGCCAAGAAGGTTGGCGAGAACGTCAAGGATGCGGTCCGGCGCGACTAGCCGCCCCGCCGCGATGGCCGACGACGCCGGGCGCTCCTTTGGGGGCGTGCCCGGCGTCGTTTTTTCACCCCTCACCCAGCGACTCCACCATCCCGCCCGACGAACCGAGGAGCCCCCGTGGCCAGCACCGCCAACCGCCCCACCGCCGGCAGCACCGACCTGCACAACGTCGACCTCGGCCCGGCCGGGCCGGACGGGTCCCGGACGCTTCGGGGCTACCTGGCCACCCCGGACGGGGAGGGCCCCTTCCCGGCGGTGCTGATGATCCACGAGGTCTTCGGGCTGGACGACATCACGGTCCGCCACGCGGACCGGATGGCCGCCGCCGGCTACCTCACCCTGGCCGTCGACCTCTTCAGCGACGGGGGCGCGCGCCGCTGCCTGGTCTCCACCATGCGCTCCCTGGCCTCGGGCCAGGGCAAGGCGTTCGCCGACCTTGAGGCGGCGCGGCGGTGGCTGCTCGACTCGGGCCGGACCAACGGCAAGGTAGGGGTCATCGGCTTCTGCATGGGCGGCGGGTTTGCCCTGTTGCTGGCCAACGACGGCTTCGACGCGGCCGCGGTGAACTACGGCAAGCTGCCCTCCAACCCGGAACGGGAGCTGGCCGGGGCGTGTCCGATCGTGGCCAACTACGGCGGCCGGGACCGGGGACTGCCGGGAGCCGCCGAGAAGCTCACCGATGTGCTGGAGCGGCTCAACGTCAGCCACGACGTGAAGGAGTTCCCGACGGCGGGGCACGCCTTCCTCAACGACGTCGAGGCGGGGCCGCGGCCGCTGCGCCCGCTGCTGCGGGTGATGGGAGTGGGTCCGGACCCGACGTCGGCTCCGGAGGCCTGGCGGCGCATCGAGGACCACTTCGCCCGGCACCTCAAGGGCTAACGGGGCGCGCCCGATACCGGACTGGACGGCGACTTAAAAGCCGACGGCGGTCACCCGCGCCGCAGCGCGGGTGACCGCCGTCGTCCCTGGGTGTCCGAACCGTGCGTCCGAACGGGAGGAGCCTAGCTGTAGAGCTCGCTCTTGGGGGCGTTGTGCTTGACCTTCTGCCAGCCCAGCCACAGCACCACCGCGAAGAACGGGATGGTGGCCAGCGTCCAGAGGCCCAGCTGGAAGACCTGGCCGGTCTTGCTGGTCATGGTGTCGAAGCCGATCAGCACGGTGATGGCCAGTAGCGCGACCAGGCCGGCCCAGCTGGTCCACGGGGAGCCCGGCATGGGCAGCGAGGAGGCGTCGTTGCCCTTGATCCTGCGCAGCGCGATCTGGCTGGCGAAGATGGAGCCCCAGGTGAAGATGACGCCGATCGAGGCCGTGTTGAGGGCCAGATCGAAGGCGTGCGAGCCGCCAAGCCAGATGTTCAGCAGGATGCCGACCAGGTAGACCGCGCCGATCGCCAGGATGGCGGCGTAGGGCACGTGGGTCTTGGACATCCGGGTCAGCCACTGGGGGGCGTGGCCGTTGTTGGCCATGGTGCGGAAGATCCGGCCGATCGAGTACAGGCCCGAGTTGCAGGAGGACAGCGCAGCGGTGATGACGATCATGTTCATCACGTCGCCCATCCAGGGCAGGCCCATCTGGCCGAAGACGGTGACGAACGGCGAGGTGCCGGCCTTGTACTGGTCCGAGGGCAGCAGCATGGCCAGCAGGGTCACGGAGCCGACGTAGAAGACCACGATGCGGATGACGACGGCGCGGATGGCCTTGGGGACCTCCTTGGCGGGGTCCTCCATCTCGCCGGCGGTGATGCCGACCAGTTCGATGGCGTTGTAGGCGAAGATCACGGCGTTGAGCACCAGGATCATCACCAGGGCGCCCTTGGGGAACATGCCGCCGTCGCCGGCGAAGAGGTTGGTGACGGAGGCGTGGCCCTCGCCCACCTTGGCATTGGTGACCACCATGAAGGTGCCCACGGCCAGGAAGATCACGATGGCCCCGACCTTCAGGACGGAGGCCCAGAATTCGAATTCGCCGAACGCTTTCACGCTGAGCAGGTTGACGCCCACCAGGAGCAGCAGCGCGGCCACCGCGGTCAGTTCGACCGGGACGTTGGGGAAGAAGAACTGGAAGTAGAGGCCGATCGCGATCAGCTCGGCGATGCCGGTCATGGCCCAGTTGATGAAGTACATCCAGCCGGAGAGGTAGGCGCCCTTGCGGCCGAACATCTCGCCCGCGTAGCTGACGAAGGAGCCGGAGGTCTGGCGGTACATGATGAGCTCGCCGAGGGCCCGCATCAGCAGGTAGGCGATGACGCCGGCGATGGCGTAGGAGAAGACCAGTGCGGGGCCGGTGGAGGCGAGGCGCCCGCCGGCTCCCATGAAGAGGCCGACGCCGATGGCGCCGCCCATGGCGATCATGGTGACCTGGCGGCCGCTGAGGGACTTCTTGTAGCCCTCGGCGCTGAGGGAGGAGTCGACGGCGGTGGGGGCGGCCGCGGTTTGCTTGTCTGTTGACGTACTTTGAGGCACAGCTGTTCCTTGCGGTTGGGGATCTGGCCGGGACAGGGCGGCGTTTTCCGGGCGTTCGGCAGCAGGGGCGCCCGGCGAACGGGGCAGCCGGTGGTACCGGAGCCGGCTGGGGCTCGGCGTCGCGCGGCTCGTCTATAGTACTAGCTGGGCCGGGCCTGCCGTGACGCGGGCAACACCGGGCCGACGCCGGATAGTCTGTTTCCATGGGCACCGATCTCCGCCGCATCCCGGCACCGCGACCGGATTTCTACGTGTTTTCCCGGCTGGATTTCACCGCCGCGGGCATTTATGTGGCGGTTGCCGCGTTCTTCGCCACCGCCGCGGATCTGTTGACGCCGGTGGTGCTGCAGCTCTCCCCCAACCCCGCCGCCGCGTCGTACGCGATCAACCTGGTCTTCTACGGCGTGATTGGTGCGCTGGCGCTGACCGCAGCACGCCGCGTGGTGCGGCGGGACCTGCAGGTCCTGGCCACCCGGCCGTGGTTCACCCTGCTGATGGTGCCGGCGTCCGTGGTGGCCGCGATGATTCTGACCGCCGTCCTGGTGGCGTTGACCGGGCCGCCGCAGACCTCCGCGAACCAGGCCGGGCTGCAGGCGCTGATGCAGCAGGTGCCGGCCTGGCTGATGGTTCCGCTACTGGTGGTGGTGGGTCCGTTCGTGGAGGAGTACATCTTCCGGCACCTGCTGATCGGCAAACTCAGCCGCAAGATCAACATCTGGGTCTGCAGCGCACTCTCCGTGGTGCTCTTCGCGGGGCTTCACATCGTGGGCCAGGAGGCGCTGACGCTCCCTGTGCTGATGCCGTACATCGCGATGGGCGCCGTCCTGGTGTTCGTGTATGTCTGGACGGGCCGGAACCTGATGTTCTCCTACTTCGTGCACGCGGCCAAGAACCTGCTGGCCGTCATCTTCATCTACGCGATCCCTCCGGACGTCCTGGACCGGCTGCAGTAGCCAACTGGTTGCCGGCACCAGCCTCTGGCGCCCCGCGGGCCGCCGTCGTAGGTTTCTGCCATGACACTGAACATCCAGATCGCCGTCGACTGCACGGATCCGCACGCCCTCGCCGACTGGTGGGCCGAGACCCTGGACTGGGCCGTGGAGCCACAGGACGAGAACTTCATCCGGTCCATGATCGAACAGGGCTTCGCGACCGAGGCGGACACCCTCCGGCACGGCGGGAAGCTGGTCTGGCGGACCGGCGCCGCCATCCGGCCGCCCGAGGACCTGGCCAGCAGGCCGGCCACTCGGAGAATCCTGTTCCAGACCGCCCCCGAGCCCAAGACCGTCAAGAACCGGGTGCACTGGGACGTGAACCTGGCCGGCGGCGACAAGGACGAGGTCCGTGCCGCCCTCGAGGCCCGCGGCGCCACCTACCTCTGGACCGCAAACGAGGGACCGCATTCCTGGTACACGATGGCGGACCCCGAGGGGAACGAGTTCTGCATCAGCTGAGCCGATTACTAGACTCGGTCTGTGAGCAACGAAATCCCCGCCAAGGTATCCGACGTCTTCGACCCCTCCCGGTGGCGCACCGTGTCCGGGTTCGACCTGCAGGACATGACCTACCACCGGCAGGTGGAGCGCGCCGCGGACGGCACCGTGGTCCGGGACCTCCCGACGGTGCGGATCGCGTTCAACCGGCCGGAGGTGCGCAACGCGTTCCGGCCCGGCACCGTCGATGAGCTCTACCGCGTGATGGACCACGCCCGGATGACCCCGGACGTGGCCACGGTGCTCCTGACCGGCAACGGCCCCTCCCCCAAGGACGGCGGCCACTCGTTCTGCTCCGGCGGTGACCAGCGGATCCGCGGTAGGGACGGGTACCGGTACGTAGTACAGAACACAGCCGACGGCGAGACCCAGGAGAGCATCGACCCGGCCCGGGCCGGCCGGCTGCACATCCTGGAGGTCCAGCGGCTGATGCGGACCATGCCCAAAGTGGTCATCGCCGTCGTCAACGGCTGGGCGGCCGGCGGTGGGCACTCGCTGCACGTCGTCTCCGACCTCACCATCGCCTCCCGCCAGCACGGCAAATTCAAGCAGACCGACGCCACCGTGGGCAGCTTCGACGCCGGCTACGGTTCGGCGCTGCTGGCCCGCCAGATCGGGCAGAAAGGCGCCCGCGAGATCTTCTTCCTGGCCCGCGAATATTCCGCCGAGGACATGGTCCGGATGGGGGCCGTGAACGAGGCCGTGGACCATGAGCGGCTCGAGGAGGTGGCGCTGGAGTACGCGGCGGACATCGCCCGGCAGTCCCCGCAGGCCATCCGGATGCTCAAGTTCGCCTTCAACCTGGCCGACGACGGCCTGGCCGGCCAGCAGGTGTTCGCCGGCGAGGCCACCCGCCTGGCGTACATGACCGACGAGGCCGTGGAGGGCAAGGAAGCCTTTCTGGAAAAGCGGGACCCGGACTGGGCCCAGTTCCCCTACTACTTCTAGGCCCGCCGTGACAGCCGCCCCGCCAAATCTGGACCAGGTCCTGACCGCCCTCGCCGCCACCCTCGGCGGGGAGGGCCCCGCCGTCGAACTCTCGGCCGGCCCGGACGGCTCACCCGTGGCCCGCCCGGTGGACGTCCCCGGCGTAGAGGGCGCCGCCGTCGTGGTCCGCACCTCCGGGTCCACCGGTACCCCCAAGGCCACGGTCCTGACCGTCGACGCACTCGCCGCCTCCTCGATGGCGACGGCGATCGCGCTCCGCGGCGAGGGCCAGTGGCTGCTGGCCCTGCCGGTGCAGTTCGTGGCGGGAGTGCAGGTGCTGGTCCGCTCGCTGTTCGCCGGGACCCGGCCCTGGGCCATGGACCTCTCCGGCGGATTCACCCCCGAGGCCTTCACCGCGGCCGCCGGGGAGCTGACCGACACCCTCCGCTACACCTCCCTGGTGCCCACCCAGCTGCAGCGGCTGCTCGATGACCCGTCGGCCGAAACGCTTGCAGCGCTGCGCCGCTTCAACGCCGTGCTGCTCGGCGGCGCACCGGCATCGGCGGAGCTGCTGGCCGCTGCCCGGGAGGCCGGCGTCCGCGTGGTCACCACCTACGGCTCGGCCGAAACCAGCGGCGGCTGCGTCTACGACGGCGTCCCGCTGGAGGGCGTCGAGGTGGCGGTCGACGCGGACGGGCGGATCCTGCTCGGCGGCGCCACGGTGGCCGCCGGGTACCTGGGCGAGCCCGACCTGACGGCGGCGGCCTTCGTAGAAAGCGACGGCCTTCGCTGGTACCGCACCAGCGACCTCGGCACCCTGGCCCCCGACGGGACCCTCACGGTGCAGGGTCGCGCGGACGACGTCGTCATCACCGGCGGCGTCAAGGTTTCGGCCGCGCACGTGCAGGCAGAGCTCGAACGGCTCGACGGCGTGCGCGCAGCGTTCGTGACCGGTGTGCCCTCCGCCGAATGGGGGCAGGCCCTGGCCGCGTACGTGGTCCTGACCGACGGATCCGAGGACGCCGCGGCGGATTTCCGCGCCCTTCTGGACTCCGGCCCGGCGGGTCCGCTGACGGGCGCGCTGGCACCCAAGACCGTCCACCTCGCCGATGAACTGCTGATGCTCCCCAACGGGAAACCGGACCGGCTGGGCATGGCCGTTCGGCTGGACGCCCTGCATCAGGGAAAATAGTAAAAGCTTCCACCAGGCCTGTTCCCCAGCAGGCCGCCACCCCCCCAAGCAACGAGGTACTGAACGTGGCCACAGCCGCACAATGGATCCAAGGCGCCCGTCCCCGCACCCTCCCGGCCGCGATCGCGCCGGTGCTGATCGGGTCGGCCGCCGCCTACGAGATGGACGCGTTCCGTCCGGTAAACGCCCTGCTGGCGGCCCTGGTGGCGCTGTTCCTGCAGATCGGCGTGAACTTCGCGAACGACTACTCCGATGGCATTCGCGGCACCGACGAGGACCGGGTGGGCCCGCTCCGGCTGGTGGGATCCGGCGCCGCGGAACCGTCGCTGGTGAAGCGGGCGGCCTTCGGGGCCTTCGGACTGGCCATGCTGTTCGGGCTGGTGCTCGTGATCATCACGCAGGCGTGGTGGCTGATCCTGGTGGGCGTGGGCTGCGTCCTGGCCGCCTGGGGCTACACCGGCGGCAAGAACCCCTACGGGTACCTGGGCCTCGGTGACCTGTTCGTCTTCGTCTTCTTCGGCCTGGTGGCCACGCTCGGCACCACGTACACGCAGGCCGGTCAGGTCAGCCTCGCGGCGGTCATCGGTGCGATCGGCACCGGCCTGATCGCCTGCGCGCTGCTGATGGCCAACAACGTCCGGGACATCCCCACGGACACGGTGGCGGGCAAGAAGACCCTCGCCGTGCGGCTGGGCGACAAGCACGCCCGGGAAAGCTACGTGCTGATGCTGGCCGTCGCCATCCTGCTGGTGATTGTGCTGGCGCCGGCGAAGCCGTGGATGCTGATCGTGCTGCTGCTGATCCCGGCCAGCCTGATGCCGTCCTGGCTGATGATCGCCGGCCGGCGCCGCAAGAGCCTGATCCCGGTCCTGAAGCAGACCGGCCTAATCAACCTCGGCTACGCGGCGCTGTTCTCCATCGGGCTGGTCCTAAGCCACGGGTTCTAGGCGGCGCCACTGGGGCGACGCCCTGGGGACACCGGTCCGCTCACGAGGATTGCGGGCCGGCTCAAGGGGGTTAGGACTCTTCGGAGTCCTTGCGGCGCTCGGTGCGGACCGTGACGTCCGGGTGGGCCTCGATCAGGCGGTCCTCGGCCTCGGCGTCGTCGACCTCGCCCGCGGTGCGCAGCGGCTTGGCCTTGCCGGAGAACCGGCTGTGCAGCGATGCGGTGGCCTGGTCGCGCTGCTTCTGGAAGAACAGGAAGCTGATCGCGAACGCCATCATCCCTGCGCAGAGTGCGGCCAGCAGCCAGCCCAGCTGCAGGTAGACGAAGAGCGCAAAGAGCGGCGCGAACAGCACCAAGCGGATGAGGGAGTATTTCAGGAAAGCCACGGTCCCAGTTTAGCCGTCCGGAACCTGCCGGGCCGCGGCCGGTTGTTCCACTGGAGGTCCGCGGCAGAGTGTTATTGCTCCGTGCCCTGGCCCCGCCACCGAACGGCCGGGCGGCGGCTAGACTGAAAGTATGCTCCGCGTGGTGGTACCAATCATTGTTTTGGTGGTCTTTGTCTACGGACTGATTGACCTGATCCGCACGGACGCGCGCGACGTTAAGGGCATTTCCAAGCCCGCCTGGATCGCGGTCCAGATTGTCCTGCCGGTACTGGGTGCTGTGCTCTGGTTCCTGATCGGGCGTCCCCGCGGCAACGCCGGCCCGGCTCCCGCGGCGTACCGCCATCCCACCGCCCCGGATGACGACCCCGAGTTCCTCCGCAACCTGGAGGTGCGCCGGCGCAACCAGGCGGAGGCGGACCGTCTGAAGAAGCTCAAGGACGACCTTGAGGCCCGGGAACGGGACCTGCGCGGCGACTCCGGGTCCGGAGAGGCCCATGGCAGCGGTGATCCCGCCTCGGGCACCGACGAGGTCAAGTAGCTCCTCCCCGCTGAACCGCCCTCCCCTCGGACCCGCGCGCCCGAATTTGCTGAGGTCCGCCAGGGCCACCTACCGCGGCCACTTGCCGCAAACGGTCGCTCAAGCAGCCTCAGAACAGCCATCTCTGGCAAACCGGCGCCGCCGGTAACGTCTCCGGCCTAGCATCTCGGCCCCGGATCCGCCGGTCCTGCTACCGGTCCCTTCGGCCGGTCCGATGCGGACCACTCCTCCCCCACACCCGGGGTTCCCTGTGGACAACGGACGTGCACCGCTTCAACCGGCGCAGAATGGCCTCCATGCGCCAACCCAGCAAGCTCCCGCCCCAGCTTCTACACCGGCCCTTCAGCACGGCCGAGGCCCGGGCGGCGGCGGTAAGCCGCGGCCGGACCCGGGCACGGGATCTTGTCAGCCCCTGTCACGGCGTCCGGACGGACAGCACCGACCCGGACACGCTCCTCAGCCGGGCCCGCGCCCTGGCCACTGTCACCGACGCCGTCGTGAGCCATCTCTCGGCGGCGCTCCTGTGGGGGTTCCCTCTGCCGTTAGCGTCCACCGGCACCGCCGTCGTCCATCTGACGAGCCAGCCCGGGCGTCGTGCAGTGCGGCGCAGGAACGTCGTAGGCCATCAGCAACTTCTGGCGCCCGACGAAATTGTCACGGGCGCGCACATCCACTGCACCTCACCGCTGCGGACCTGGTTCGACCTCGCCGGCAGCCTGAGCCTCGACGACATGGTGATCGCCGGGGACTTTCTGCTTAGGCGCCGCAACCCGCTGTCCACCCTGCAGGCCGTGGACGCCTACCTGCAGACGCGGGCCGGGAAGGCCGGCTACCGGAATGCCACCCGGGCGAGGGCACTGATGCGGCAAGGCACGGATTCCCCCAAGGAAACGGAGCTCCGGCTCCTGTTGCTCAGCTGTGGGCTGCCGGAGCCCGGGATCAACGTCCCGATGCTGGATGAGACGGGCGGCTGGATACAGGACCCTGACATGTCCTACGAGCGGGAAAAGGTGGCGGTCCAGTACGACGGCGGACATCATGCTGAGCCACGTCAACGCCGCAGCGATATCTTCCGGGACGAGCGGTCCCGGGACGCCGGGTGGCGGGTGGTGGTGCTGACCCAGTGGGACCTGACCCCGTTCGCTCCGGGGCTGGAGCCGACGGCGGTCACCCGCGTGCGGGCGGCCCTGCTGGACCGCGGATGGACGCCGCACCCCCCCCGAGGAGCAGAGCTCGTCCGGGGAGAGGCCGCCCAGCTGACAGACCGCCCATCTGACAGAAATGGCCGCTAAGCGCTGTGGCTTAGCGGCCATTTCTGGCAAACGGATAGATTAGCGGGTCGGCCCGAGAGACCGGGACCAGCGCCCCAAAGTTGGCCCCGGCCTTACAGCCCCGAGTAGGAGTGCAGGCCGTTGAAGAACTGGTTCACGATGGTGAAGTTGAAGACCACACACAGGTAGCCGACGATCGAGAGCCAGGCCGCGCGGGTGCCGGTCCAGCCGCGGGTGGCGCGGGCGTGCAGGTATCCGGCGTAGACCACCCAGATCACGAAGGTCCAGACTTCCTTGGTGTCCCAGCCCCAGAACCGGCCCCAGGCCTTCTCGGCCCAGATCGCGCCGAACATCAGGGTGAAGGTCCAGCCGACGAAGGCGATGGCGTTGATCCGGTAGGAGAGGTTCTCCAGGCTCAGGGCGTTCGGGACCAGCCGCATGAAGCCGAGCTTGTCCTTGCCGCCGGCCGCCACGGTCTTCTGCCGGTGCGACTGGACCAGCTGCAGTGCGGACATCGCGAAGGTCAGGGTGAACAGCGCCGAGGACAGCACCGCAATGGACACGTGGATCAGCAGCCAGTAGCTCTGCAGGGCCGGCACCAGGTGTCCCACGGGGGTCCAGAAGGCCACGGAGGCGGCCACCAGCATGATGATGGCCAGGCCGATCACGAAGGTACCCAGGAAGCGCAGGTCGCGGCGGATCAGCACCAACAGGAAGACGGCCACGGCCACGAACGCACCGGTGGTGAGGAATTCGTACATGTTGCCCCACGGCACACGGCCGGCGCCGAAGCCCCGGGTGATGACGCCGGCGGCGTGAATGGCAGCACCCAGGACGGCGAGGGCGACGGCGACGCGGGCGGGCACCCGGCGCTCGGAGCCGTAGCGCATGCCGCCGTCGGCGGTCAGACCGGCACCGTCGGCGGCGGATCCGGCGGCGGAGGACGTCGGCCGCTCCGCCCGGTCGGCGGGACCGGCCAGGCGGGGGGCGTCAGAGCTGCCACTGGCGGCACCGACCCCGGCGCCCACCGCGACGCGCGCGGACTCGGCCGTTGAGCGCTCGGCAGCGGACAGCTCGGCCGCTTTCTGGTCCACGGCACGGAGCATCTTGCTGCTCTTGGCCAGGTCCCAGGCGAAGGCGATGAACGCGACCGTGTACGTACCGGCCGCCAGGAGCATGAAGAGCTCGCTGTACTGGCCCATGGTTTCGTTGATGGGGAACATTACTGATCCTTCTTTGACTCGGTAGAGCCGGGTGTGGGCTGGGTGGCGTCTGCGGCGGCGTCCTCCGGGGCTTGTTCGCCCTCGGCGCCGGGCAGCACGGTCTCCGCCCGGCCATTATCCGCCATGGTGCTGGGAGCGGGCTGGGAGGCCGGGGCCCCGTCGCCGGGACCCTTCGCGGAGTCAGGTTCCTCGTCCAGCGGCCAGGCGGCGGCGAGCATGGCGCGGATCGCGGCGGCTTCGCCGGCCAGGCGGTGGTCCTCGCCGCGGGCCAGCAGGCCGTATTCGACCATGGTCCGGCCGTCCGGGTGCGTACCGGTGCGGACCCAGGCGCGGCGCCGGTTGACGTAGAGCGAGGTTACCAGGCCGGCGACGGCGATCAGGGCGAACGCCAGGGCGGAGGCCTGGCCGGGGTTGTGGTGGATGTCGACGCCGACGTAGCGTTTGACGCCGTCGAACGTGATGGAGCCCTTGCCGTCCGGGAGGGTCTGCGTGGCGCCGGGGGTGAGCACGATGCCCTTGGTCGGCAGGTTGCGGGCGTTCAGCGGGGTCAGCTTCTTGACGTCGAGCTCGAAGACGTTCTGCGGGGCGCCGTCGTTCAGGCCCAGGTCGCCGTAGTAGGAGTTCAGCGTTAGCTGCGGGTTGAACAGCTCAGGGTCCCCGCTGAAGGAGACGCCCTCGGGGGTGATGAAGGCGGTGGGCAGGAAGAACCCGGCGAACGCGAGCTGGTCCGGCTTGGCGTCCGGGACCTTGATGACCACGGAGGAGTAGTAGTTGTCGCCCTGCAGCTTGGCCACTACAGGGCCCTGCATGGCGATGTTGCCGGCACCGTCGCGGACGGTGACCACGGGGGCGTAGCCGTTACCGGTGAGGTAGACGCTGGTGCCGCCGAGGCTGAGCGGGTCGTTGACCTTCAGCACTTCCTGCTTGGACGGCGAGTCCGGGGTTTCCTTGGTGGTGACGTCGGCCTTGAAGTCGATCGGCTGGCCGAACTTTCCCTTGGACTCGCGGTCGAAGGTGATCTGGAACTTGTCCAGCTGGATCGAGTACGGCTGCAGCTGGCTGGACTGGAAGTTGGTACCGGGGCTGAACTGGTCGTAGCCCACCAGGGTGTTGACGAAGGTATCGCCCTCCACCAGGATCCGCTGGCCGCTGTAGCCGAAGAGGCCGCCGGCAGCGACGGAAACCAGCACGCCGATCAGGGCGGTGTGGAAGACCAGGTTGCCGACTTCCTTGAACAGGCCGCGTTCGGCACCCACGGAGGGCCGTTCGCCGTCGCGGTCCCTGACCTCTACGCGGTAGCCGCGCTTCTTCAGCAGCGCCGCAGCGTCCTCGATGGCGCGCGAGGCCGGGATTCCGGCGTCGGCGGGGATGATCAGGGTGCCGTATTCGGGCAGCCGGGACAGCCGGGCCGGGGTGCGCGGGGGCTGGGAGCGCATCGCCTTGTAGTGCACGATGGCGCGCGGCACCACGCAACCGATCAGCGAGATGAACAGCAGCAGGTAGATCGCGGAGAACCAGGCCGAGGAGTACACGTCGTAGAGCTGCAGCGAGTCGAGCAGCTTGCCGTAGTCCGGGTGGTCCTTGATGTACTGCGTGACGATCGCGGGGTTGGCAGGCCGTTGCGGGAAGAGGGACCCGGGGACGGCGGCGACGGCGAGGAGCAGCAGCAGGAACAGCGCGGTGCGCATGCTGGTCAGCTGGGTCCAGGCCCAGCGGAGCATGCCAAGCGGGCCCAGCGTGGGCAGCACCGCCTCGGACTTGGCCGAGGAGACGGCCTTCTTCCGGGGCTTGGTGGTGGAGCCGCTTTTGCCGTCCGGCGTGGTTTTCGTTTGTTCGTTCACTCGCTCGCTCATCAGATCGGCAACTTCACATCGGTTTGGAACCAGTACTGCAGGCCGGACACCCAGGCACCCCACACGCCGGTGGCCATCAGCAGCCCCAGCGCTATCAGGATGCCGCCCCCGGTGCGCTGGATGGCGAGCCGGTGCTTGCGGAAAAAGGACATGACGCCGACGCCGCGGCGCACGGCCAGGGCGATCAGCAGGAACGGGATGCCCAGGCCCAGGCTGTAGACGAAGGCCAGCAGGGCGCCCTTGGCGGCGGAGGAGCCGCCGGAGAGGCTCAGGAGCTGGACGGCGGAGTAGGTGGGGCCGATGCACGGCGCCCAGCCGAGGCCGAAGGTCACGCCCAGGAGCGGCGCTCCCCAGAGCCCGGCCGGTGGTTTGGCGTGGATCTTGGCGTCACGCTGCAGCCAGGAGAATCCGCCCAGGAAGACCACGCCCATGATGATCACGAGGATGCCGAGCAGCTGGGTGATCCAGCCGTTCTGGGATCCGGTGATCAGCGTGCCGAGCTGGCCGAACGCCCCGCCGAGCAGGACAAAGATGACCGAGAAGCCCAGTACGAAAAGCCCGATCCCGGCCAGCATCCGTCCCCGGCGCTGTTTCTGCAGGTCGACGCCGGTCAGCCCGGTCACGTAGCCGAGGTAGCCGGGCACCAGCGGCAGCACGCAGGGGGACAGAAATGACACGAACCCGGCCAGCAGGGCCACCGGGATGGCCAGCAGGAGGGATCCGTTGAGGATGGCTTCGGCGAAGGGACTGTTCACGGCGGCAGCTACCGGCTCACTCGGCCACGGCCGCGGCGATGAGGGACTTCAGGGTGCCCTTCTCGATTTCGCCGAGCACGCGGGAGGCCACCCGGCCCTGCTTGTCGAGGACCAGGGTGGTGGGGACGGCGCCGGGGGGAACCAAGCCGGAGACGGCCAGCAGGACCGCCCCGTCCTTGTCGTTGAAGCTCGGGTAGGTCAGGTTGAAGGTCTTGTCGAACGCGTCCGCCGTCGCCTTCTCGTCGCGGAGGTTGACGCCGTAGAATTGCACGCCCTGGTCCTTGAACTCCTGGTGCAGGGCCTCCAGCGAGGGTGCCTCCACCCGGCAGGGGGCGCAGGCGGCGAACCAGAAGTTCAGGACGGTGACCTTGCCCTGGAACTGCGCGGCGGTGACGGTGGTGCCGTCGAAGAGGGTGCCCTTGAGGTCCACCGGCTTCTTGCGGTCCGCGGCTGCGAATTCGGTGACGGAGCCGTCGCCGGCAACGTAGTTCTTGTTGTCCCCGGCTTTGGCCTGCTTGGCCAGGTCGTCTTCCTGGGCGCAGCCGGTCAGGCCCAGTACCGCGGCCAGGCCCGCACCGCCGGCGGCGAGGAGGCCGCGCCGGGTGACGCGGGGGTTCGTCGTCTCCATGCTCAGGCTCCCGGGGTGCTGGACGCGCGCGGAAGCAGGGCGGCGGCGGGTTCGCTGTAGTCCACGCGCAGCAGCGTGCCGTCGTCGTTGAACACGAGGGAGGTCACGGACGTCAGGGTGCATTCGCGCTTGCGGGGATCGTGCCACAAGCGGCGGCCTTCGGCACTCAGGCGCGTGGCCCAGATGGGCAGCTGGTGGCTGACCAGGATGGCCTGGGCGTCCTCACCGCCGAGTTCCATGGCCTTGAGCCGGGCGTCCTGGACGGCGGCGCGGACGCGGGTGGCCTGCTCCTGGTATGGCTCTCCCCAGGAGGGGCGGAGCGGGTTGCGGAGCATGGGCCAGTGCCGGGGCTTGAGGATCTCGGAGCGGGACACCTGCATCCCCTCGAAGTAGTTGGCCGCCTCGATAATGCGTCCCTCGGTGGCGATCGGCAGGCCCAGTGCCTGCGAGATCGGCTGCGCCGTCTCCTGCGCCCGGGTCAGCGGCGACGCCGCCAGGTGCACGATGTTGGCGCCCTCGGCGACGCGGCGGCTGAAGTGGTCCGCGACGGTCTGCGCCATCTCCCGGCCCAGCTGGGAGAGGTGGAATTCCGGGAGCCTGCCGTAGAGGACGCCGTCGGGATTATGGACCTCGCCATGGCGGAGCAGATGAACAGTCGCGTGGGGCATGTGTACCAGTTTCTCAAAGGGCAGGGGCAATGACGAAATCTTCTACGAGGAGTAGAACTCAAGTTTTTTCCGAAATGTTCCCCGCAGGTGGAATAAAAGATGCAAATGCATGTTTATACTGGGTGAAGCAGTTAGTTGAGACTTCAACCAATGAGGCCGCGACCGACGATCAGACAACGATCCGAACGAATCACTTACTCAAGGAGAACCACCATGGCACTTCCCGCTAACCTCACCGCCGGCACCTGGACCCTCGACAACTCGCACAGCGAGATCGGCTTCACCGTCCGCCACGCGGGCATCAGCAAGGTCCGCGGCCAGTTCAAGGAAGCCGACGCCACTCTCGACCTCTCCGAGAACGTCGCCGATTCCAAGGTCAACGCCACCATCAAGACCGCCAGCTTCGACTCCGGCGACGCCAACCGCGACGGCCACGTCCGCGGCGAAGACTTCTTCGACGTCGAGAAGTTCCCGGAGATCTCCTTCGTCTCCAACGGCATTGTCGAGAAGGGCGACGCCTACGAGCTGCAGGGCGACCTGACCATCAAGGGCATCACCCGCCCCGTCACCCTCGAGACCGAGCTCAACGGCGTGGCCGTCGATCCCTTCGGCAACACCCGCGCCGGCCTGACTGCCGAGACGACCATCAGCCGCAAGGACTTCGGCCTGACCTGGAACGCCGTGCTTGAAGCCGGCGGCGTGCTGGTCAGCGACAAGGTTGCCATCAACCTGGAACTGGCCTTCATCGCCCCCGCAGCCTAGTCTGCACACCCCGGCAGCGCCGGGCACTTCCGGCCACCGCGGCCGGCCCCTCGAATGCCCCGCACCTCTTCGGATGGTGCGGGGCATTCGCTCATTGAGGTGGCCCCCGGGTGGCAACTCGAAACCGTCAGCGGGTCCGTCTACAGTGAAATTCATGAGCACCACCGGCGACCTTCCCGAGCCACCCAAGCCAGGCGCCAACCGGTTCGCGTGGCCTGCAGACCATCCCCGGAACTTCCGTGAGGTTCTGCCGGTGGGCGGTTACGCGGGAATGTTCATGGTCCCGCCGATGCCTGTTCCACTGAGGATTTCGTACTGGATTTGGGTGGCCGGCGGCCTCCTCGGGCTGCTGGCCGGCGTCGTCGGGCTCTTTGGCGGGTTGGTCCTCTTCGTCGTCTCCCCCGGTCCCGGCATCCTGCTGCTGCTTCTGGTGCTGATCGCCCTCGCCCTCGCGGCGGCCCAGGTGACGCTGGCCATGAAGATGAAGGAGGGCCGGGAGTGGGCCCGGTACGCCCTGACGGTCGCCGCCGGTGTGAGCCTCCTGCTGGCCGCCGTCAGTACCGGGTTGGCCGGGGGCGGGAGCTGGCCCAGCTTCGTCATCTGCCTCGCTGCCACGGTGCTGATGTGGCTGCCGGCGGCCCAGGCCTGGTTCGAAGCCGGCAAGTCCCGGACCTGAGGCCGCCGTATTTCACGGGAAGTGCGCGGCATCCGTTCCCCCACAACGGCGCGCGGTCGGGGTACGGTGGGACTATCCACGCTGGGGGCAGGGTCTAGGCGCTGATCCCGGCAGTTCGCCTTCAAATGCAGAGGACCGCCATGACCAACCCGCCAGTCGAGCCCTCCAGCCCTGACGGGCACGAGTCCGGCACACCCCAGTACGGACAGAACCCGCCGCAGTACGGCCAGAACGCTCCCCAGTACGGCCAGCAGGCACCCCAGTACGGGCAGCAGCCGCAGTACGGCCAGAACGCGCCGCAGTATGGCCAGCAGGCACCCCAGTATGGGCAGAACGCGCCGCAGTATGGCCAGAACGGCGCTCAGTACGGGCAGCCGCAGTACGGCCAGCAGCCCCCGGCGTACACCAACGGCCCCTCGCCGTACGGTTACCCGTCCGAGCAGCCGCAGCAGTCAGCCGCGGGCCAGCCGCAGCTGCTCAACACCGCCTTCTGGCTGCTGGTGGCCTCCGGCGTCGTCTGGGTGATCTCGCTGCTCCTGGCGCTCGGTACCCTGGACAACCCCGCGATGCGCAGCACGGTCGAGCAGCAGATGGCCGCCGGCGGCGCGGACATCAGCTACGACAGCATCAAGGGCGCGGTGATGGTCAGCATCATCGTCTTCGCCCTGATCAGCGCCGGCCTGTACGCCCTGGTGGCCCTGAACGTCCGGAAGGGCCGGAACTGGGCCCGCATCCTCGGCACCGTGCTGGCGGCCCTGTCGCTGCTGAGCCTGTTCCCGCTCAGCCTCGGCACGCTGGCCGTGGTCCTCGGCGTCGCCGGCATCGTCATCTTGTACATGCCCGCCGTCGCCCCGTACTTCAAGAAGCAGCAGCCGTTCGCCAACCCGTACGGCCGCTAGACGCCGCGTTCACGCGCCGGGCGCGGGACCCGGACGACGCCGACTGATCAGTCGGCGTCGTCCGGGTCCTGCGCCCTTTGTGCGTGGTAGGCGAGGATCTGCAGTTCGGTGGCCATGTCCACCTTCCGCAGGTTGACCCCGTCCGGGACCTGGAGCATCACCGGGGCGAAGCTAAGAATGCTGCGTACCCCCGCGGCAACCACGCGGTCGCACACGCTTTGGGCGACGGCGGCGGGCAATGCCAGCACCACCATGTTGGCGCCGGTGCGGTGCAGGACCGCTTCGAGGTCGGCGGCGTCACTGACCCGCAACCAGCCCACCTCGCTGCCGATCACCATCTGGTCGGCGTCGAGGATGGCGACGATGTCGAAGCCGCGGGACTCGAACCCGCCGTACCGGGCCAGCGCCTTGCCCAGGTTGCCGGCGCCGACGATCGCGACCTTCCAGTCCCGGGTCAGTCCCAGAGCCGCCGCGATGTGCTGGTTCAGGTACTGCACCTCATAGCCGACGCCGCGGGTGCCGTAGGAGCCGACGTAGGACAGGTCCTTGCGGAGGGTGGAGGAGCTGACCCCGGAGGCCTCGGCGAGCGATTCGGACGAGACCCGGTCCACTCCCTCCGACAGGAGCGTGGTGAGGGCGCGCAGATAGAGGGTCAGCCGCGCCACGGCCGCGGGCGGGATTTGCTTGGCGGCTGCGCCGGCACCCGCGGCCAGGGCGCCGGGTGTGGGGTCCAGCGAGGTCACTATCTGCTCCATCGAGTTCTGTTGTCTTCCCACTCTAGGGCCGGGCGACTTCGGCCCACAAAGCAGCGGCGGCCGGCCGGCTTATCAGTGCCAGGCTGAATGACCTGCTCAGTGGCCGGTGCCGAGCGCGCGGGTAAGGGTCCGCGTCAGCCGCGCCTCATCGATCCGCCAGAAGTCGCGTTGCACCCCGTCCACCAGCACCACCGGAATTTCCTCGGCGAAACGCTCACGCAGGGCCGCGTCGTCGTCGATCGACTGCTCGGACCACTCCAGGCCCAGCGCGGCGGTCACCCGGGTCACGGCGTCGCGCGCGTCCTCGCACAGGTGGCAGTTCGGCTTGGTGATGAGGACGACGGCGGGACTGGGCGCCTGGTGCGGGTCGGTGCTGGCCATGGTTTAACGGTAGCCGGGCGCCGCCGCCGTCGTCGACGCAGCCCTGGTCCGGCCCCGCCGAAGGTGCCGTGCCCCTCTCGCCGGCACGGTTCGCTGGGCTTTTCGGCCCGCTCCTCCGGTGCGGCGGAGGGCTCCGATCACGGGGATGCCTGCCGCATTGACTAGACTCGTGGCATGCCCGAGGAGAAGATCGTCGCCGTCGCCGCGAGGACGGCAGCGTCACCGAAGCACGGCGAAGCTGCCTTCTTCGACGTCGACAACACGCTGATGCGCGGCGCCAGCCTCTTCCATGTGGCACGCAAAATGCACCAGCGCGGGGCGTTCACCCTCCGCCAGGCCGCAGGGTTTGGCTGGAAACAGCTGATGTTCGTCTGCCGCGGTGAGAACCTCGAGGACGTCCACGCCGTCCGCGATACCGCCCTCAGCCTGGCGTCCGGCTTCACCGTCAAGGACATCGAGGCCCTCGGCGAAGAGGTCTACGACGAGATGATCGAGTCCCGGATCTGGCCCGGCACCAAGGCCCTCGCCGAACAGCACCTGCGGATGGACCGGCCGGTCTGGCTCGTCACCGCGACGCCGATCGAGGTGGCCACGGTGATCTCCACCCGGCTGGGCCTCACCGGCGCACTCGGCACCGTGGGCGAGATCCACGAGGGCTCCTACACCGGGCGGCTGGTGGGCGACATCCTGCACGGTCCGGCCAAGGCCGTCGCCGTCCGCCGCATCGCCGAGGAGCAGGACCTGGACCTGTCCCGCTGCTGGGCTTACAGCGACTCGCACAATGACATTCCCCTGCTGAGCATGGTGGGCCACCCGGTGGCGATCAATCCTGACGCCCGGCTGCGCCGCCACGCCCGCGAGAACAACTGGCCGGTCTACGATTTCCGGTCCGGCCGCCGCGCCGCGACCCTGGGCCTGAAGGCGGCCACGGTCGGCGGCGCCATCTACGGCCTCTGGCGCAGCTACTCCCGCTTCCGCGGCCCCACCGCCTAAGCTCCCCCGGTTTCCGCTACGGTTCCGGACGGCGGCGGCGCTCCCCCGGATGGGACAGCCCCGGCGTCACCGTTTCCGCTACGGTTCCGGACGGCGGCGGCAGATTCGGACCGGCGCACCTCTGGTCCGGTATGCGCTGGTCCGAAATCGGTGCTTATTTCCGCTAGCGCCGCGGATTCCGCGCCCGAGCCTCAAAGCACACCGCCCCGGTTGGCCCTCGTCCGGGCAAAGAAAATGCCCGCTGCCGGATGGCAACGGGCATTTCACGCTGAACGAAGTATCTCTACTTCTTGTTGCGGCGCTGGTGGCGGGTCTTGCGAAGCAGCTTGCGGTGCTTCTTCTTGGCCATACGCTTGCGACGCTTCTTAATAACTGAACCCACGTAAGTTCCTTACCGGCTAGATGCAGTACCTGCCCGTTGGGAAGTGTCCGCGGGCTTAGCAGCAGACTGAAACAACTGACAGGTTCTTACAATGACGTTAAACGTTCCTTAACAGGGTACCGCCTCCGCGGCCCGCACCACGACCGCGGCCCGGGCAGGGATGAAGCGCGGCCCGGGCTGAACGGCGGCGGGCTCAGGCCGTTTCGGTGTGCCCGTCGACCACAGCACCCTTGAGGTACTGTTCGACGGCGCTTTCCGGAACCCGGTAGGAGCGGCCAAAACGCACCGCCGGCATTTCACCGGAGTGCACCAGGCGATACACGGTCATCTTGGATACGCGCATGACCTCCGCGACCTCGGCCACAGTGAGAAAGCGCGCGTTGGAGAAGTTGGCCTCCGAAGACATTTCCCTTATTCCTTTTGCTCAAGCGAACGGCTGCCCCGTCTGAACGACATGGCGGTGTGCCGATGCTGAGCCATCAAACAACCATGTGCTAGATACTCTAGGGGTTTCTGGTGCCAATGTGAAAGAGTTCCTCAGGAATTGGACAGGACTATTCCGCCATAAGCCGGTCCCGGCGGGCCCGGGCCGAAGCCGCCAACTGGTCCAGCACGGACGCCGTGACGTCCCAGTCCATGCAGGCGTCCGTCACGCTCTGGCCGTAGGTCAGGTCGTCGGTCCCGGCGGCGTGCGCCTCGACGTCGAGCGCCTGCGCCCCGCCCACCAGGAAGCTCTCCAGCATCACGCCGCCGATCGCCGCCGCGGACGCCCCGCCATTCTCCAGCTGCGCGCCGACTTCCAGGGCCACCTCGGCCTGCCGGTGGTGGTTCTTGCCGCTGTTGGCGTGGCTGGCGTCCACGATCAGGCGCGGGTTCAGCTGCCGTCCGGCCAGCTTGGCGGAGGCGTCCGCGACGTCGGCGGCTGCGTAGTTCGGGCCGCCGCTGCCGCCGCGCAGAATGACATGCGTGTCCGGGTTGCCGGCGGTGCTGACCATGGCGGCCCGGCCCTCGCCGTCGATGCCGAGGAACGCCTGGGCGGTACCGGCCGCGCTGCACGCGTCGAGCGCCACCTGCAGGCCGCCGTCGGTGCCGTTCTTGAACCCGATCGGCATGGACAGGCCCGAGGCGAGCTGGCGATGGATCTGGCTCTCGGTGGTGCGGGCGCCGATGGCACCCCAGGACACCAGGTCGGCCATGTACTGCGGGCTGATCGGCTCCAGGAACTCCGTGGCGGTGGGCAGTCCCAGGGCGGTGACCTGGCGCAGGAACTGCCGCGCGGCCCGCAGGCCGCCCGCGATGTCGTGGCCGCCGTCGAGCCCCGGATCGTTGATCAGGCCCTTCCAGCCCACCGTGGTCCGCGGCTTCTCGAAGTAGGTGCGCATCACGATCAGCAGGTCCCCGCGGTGCTTCTCGGCCTGGCTGACCAGCCGGCGGGCGTACTCCAGGCCGGCCTTGGGGTCGTGGATCGAGCAGGGGCCCACGATCACCAGGAGCCGGTCGTCGACGCCGTCCATCACCGCGCGCACCTCGTCCCGGCCGCGGGCGACGACGTCGGCGCAGCGCTGGTCGAGCGGCAGGTCGGCAATCATCGCATGCGGGGTGGGCAGCGGGGTGAAGTCGTTGATCCGCAGGTCAGAGGTGGACTGCTGGCGGGCCGGGGCTGCTTCGATGCTCATGATGGGTCCTGTTCCGGATGGGGAGCGGGCCCTGGTCAGAACCCGCCGGAGAAATGGCGAAGGGCAGAGAATTGTCTCTGCCCTGTTGGCTCTGAAGGAAAGTTGGATGCGTGTCAGTTAGACGCGGGCCCCTCCAGAGCCAACGAAAAATACGCATACCAACGGTTAGTCATGGCAATGACCATAGCGCGGCGGCCGGACCTGCTGCAAAAAAGCGGCCCGTAACATTCGCCCGGGCGGACGATGGTTGAACTGGAAGCCGCGTCGTCCTACAGTGTGGTTAGACCACATGATCCCGGGCCTGCTTCCCGTGGTCCTTGGATCATGGCATGCAGCGAATTCCAACGACCGACACCGCAATCCACAGCGTGACAGACCCGGAGGCAGCAATGACGCAACCCGTAGGGACCACCAACCCCGAGGCGCCGACCACCCCGCAGGACACCGGAGCGGATGACGCTTCGGGCACCCTCGACGGCGGTGCCGGCGCGGGCTCCGGCGCACCGGCCGCCCAGCCGGCGTCCCGGCCGGCGGGCCCCCAGGCACCGGCGCTGCCGGATGCCCTGCGGCGCAGGATCCCGAAATACGCGGACCTGGCGCCGCTGATGCAGTTCAAGAAGCCGGAACTCGGCCGTGCCGCCCGCCTCCGCCGCGCCAGCACCATCTGGGACCTCCGCGCCATCGCCAAGCGCCGGACGCCCAAGGCCCCGTTCGACTACACGGACGGCGCCGCCGAGGCAGAGATCACCCTGAACCGCGCCCGGCAGGCTTTCCAGGACATCGAGTTCCGTCCGGGCGTTCTCCGTAACGTCTCGGCCGTTGACCTGGGCACGGACATCCTGGGCAAGGCCTCGCTGCTGCCGTTCGGCATCGCCCCCACCGGCTTCACCCGGATGATGCAGTCCGAGGGCGAGTACGCGGGTTCCCGGGCGGCCGCCGCGGCAGGTATCCCGTACACCCTCTCCACCATGGGCACCGCTTCCATCGAGGACGTTGCGGCCGCCGCACCGGAGGGCCGCAACTGGTTCCAGCTCTACCTCTGGACGGACCGGGACCGCTCACTCGAACTGATCGACCGAGCGGCGAAGGCCGGGAACGACACCCTCATGGTCACCGTGGACACAGCCGTCGCCGGGGCCCGGCTGCGCGACGTCCGCAACGGCATGACCATCCCGCCGGCCCTGACGCTGAAGACGGTCCTGGACGCCTCCTACCGGCCGGAGTGGTGGTTCAACTTCCTCACCCACGAGCCGCTTACGTTCGCTTCACTCTCCCGGTACACCGGCACGGTGGCCGACCTGATCAACTCGATGTTCGACCCCACCCTGACCTTCGATGACCTGGACTGGCTCCGGGAAACCTGGAAGGGCAAGCTGGTGGTCAAGGGCATCCAGACCGTCGACGACGCCCGCAAGGTCGTCGACCACGGGGCCGACGGCGTCGTGCTCTCCAACCACGGCGGCCGGCAGCTGGACCGCGCTCCGATCCCCTTCCACCCCCTGCCGGAGGTCACGGCGGCGCTCCGTTCCGACAACAGTGACGCGGCCGTCATCCTGGACACCGGCATCATGAGCGGTGCGGACATCATCGCGGCACTGGCTATGGGGGCGGACTTCACGCTGATCGGACGGGCCTACCTCTACGGGCTGATGGCGGGCGGCCAGGCCGGCGTGGAGCGGGCGATCGAGATTCTGGCCACCGACATGCGCCGCACCATGGCGCTCCTGGGCGTGAGCCGTATCACGGACCTGACCCCGGACCACGTGCACCTGCTGCAGCGGTAGGTGCCGCCCGCCCCAGAGGACACACAGATCAGGCCGCCATGAACATTCATGGCGGCCTGAGTCGTGCTGTCAGAGTCGTGCGGCCTGAGTCGTGCGTTCGAGGATTTACTTTTTGCGGCCGAACTTCGGCAGGTTGGCCAGCAGGTCCGCGGCGCGGGTTGCGGCGCGGCCCACGGTCCGGCCGATCTGCTGCGGCCGCCGGTCCTCGGCCACAGCTCCCGGAGCCAGTGTTCCGTCGGGCAGGGTGCCGACCGGGAGCGCGACGGCGGGGCTCAGCGAGCTCTCCGCCGGGAGTTCCGTGGGACGGCCGTTGCTGGCCGGGGTTCCGGTGACGGCTTCGGCCAGGGTCCCGGGTGCCTCGGCCGGCGACGCGGCGGACGCGGCATCGACCGGCGCGGCGGAGGACGCAGGCGCGGTAGCCGCGGGTTCGGCGGGAGCGACGCCGTCGAACGTGCCCAGCCACGAGGCGACGTCGGCAAGCGGGCCGGGGTTCAGCGCGTAGTAGCGTTTCTGGCCCTGCGCCCGCATGCTGACCAGGTCAGCCTCGCGCAGAACCTTGAGGTGCTTGGAGATGGTGGGCTGGCTGGCCTCGAGTTCCTGCACCAGCTCCCCCACGGCCTTGTCCCCGTCGCGGAGGGCCATCAGGATCTCCCGGCGGGTGGACTCTGCAATGACGGCAAATACGTCGTCTGTCACCATGCCCTCCACCCTAGCGACATATACGCCGGATGGCATCCACCGGGCGGGGCCGGGTTCAGTCGAACCAGGGGTCCAGGCCGTAGAGCGGGAAAACTTCCTTGCGGGTGGCCATGACGGTGCGGTCCACGGCGTCGTTGGGATCGAAGCCGACCTCCCAGGAGCGCCACCAGAGATCGACGTCGTCGCCCATCACCGTGGGCGGCTCCACGCCGTACTTCGCCCCGTACGTGTCCTTGACATGCTGGCGCCAGTCCTCCGGAACGGGGGTGCGCAGCGGCACCGGCCGGCCGGCGGCGATCGCCACCAGGTGGCTCCAGGAGCGCGGCACCACGGTGATGACGTTGTACCCGCCGCCGCCGGTGGCGATCCATCGGTTGTCGCAGTAGCGGGCGGCGAGGCCGGCGACGGCGGACGCCGCCTCCCGCTGGCCGTCCACGCTGATGTTCAGGTGCGTCAGCGGGTCCAGCTTGTGCGAGTCGCAGCCATGCTGGCTGACGATGACCTCGGGTTCGAACGCGCCTACCAGCTGCGGCACGACGGCATGGAAGGCGCGCAGCCAGCCGGCGTCGCCGGTTCCGGCCGGCAGGGCCACGTTCACGGCGCTGCCCTGGGCGTTGGGGCCGCCGATCTCGTTGGCGAACCCGGTGCCGGGGAACAGCGTCAGCCCGGTCTCGTGCAGCGAAATGGTGAGTACCCGCGGGTCGTCCCAGAAGATGCTCTGGGTCCCGTCGCCGTGGTGGGCGTCGACGTCGACGTACGCCACCCGTTGCACGCCGCCGTCAAGCAGCCGCTGGATGGCGAGGGCGGCGTCGTTGTAGATGCAAAAACCGCTTGCCCGCTCACGGGACGCGTGGTGCATGCCGCCGCCGAAGTTCACAGCACGGACCGCGCTGCCGTCCAGAATGGCGCCGGCCGCCAGCAGCGATCCGCCCGCCAGGCGCGCGCTCGCCTCGTGCATCCCGGCGAAGGCGGGGTCGTCCTCGGTTCCGAGGCCCCGCTTCTCATCCGGCGTAGCGGGGTCGGTGCTGACGCGGCGGACGGCGGCGATGTAGTCCTCACTGTGAACGGCGGCGAGTTCGGCGTCGGTGGCGACCTCCGGGGCGGCCACCGTGACGTGGTCAAGGTCCAGCAGGCCGAGGCTCCGGGACAGCCGGGCAGTCAGTTCCATCCGCTCCGGCGCCATCGGGTGACTGTGGCCGAAGTTGTACGCCGTCATAGCGGAGTCCCACACCACCGTCGTTGGTAATGCGGCCTGGGCGAGTCCGGGCAGGAAAGTCATCCCTCACAGGCTACCGGAGCGCACCCCCTACCCCGTCCGACCGCGGAATATAGTGGTTTACTACTGTGGACGCCGTTTCAACCGAGGACTAACCGCACATGAAGCAAAGCCAGTCGAGGTCACCCCACCCGGCCAGCTGGCACCCCGGCCAGCCGGAGCGGGAAGGGTTGTGGATCCTCACCCGGCTGCGCGACTTCGTGGACGACATCGCGAACACGTCCCCGGCACGGCTGGCGGTCACCGCGTTCGCCGTCGTCGTCCTCGTCTTCACCGCCCTGCTCTCGCTGCCCGTTTCCTCCGCCACAGGCCAGGCCACGCCGCTGCACCAGGCCCTGTTCACCGCCGTCTCCGCGGTCTGCGTGACCGGCCTGACCGTGGTGTCCACGGCCGTGCACTGGTCCTTTTTCGGGCAGCTCGTGATCCTGGTGGGGATCTTCGTCGGCGGCCTCGGCACACTGACCCTGGCGTCCCTGCTCGCCCTGGTGGTGAGCAAGAAACTCGGCGTCCGCGGCAAACTCATCGCCCAGGAGGCCATGAACAACGCCGGCCGGCTCGGTGAGGTGGGCACCCTGCTGCGGATCGTGATCGTCACCTCCGTGGTGATCGAGGCGGTCCTCGCCGCCGCGATGGTGCCGCGGTTCCTGTCCCTGGGCGAGAGCTTCGGACAGTCCCTCTGGCACGGGATCTTCTACTCCATTTCCGCCTTCAACAACGCCGGGTTCACGCCGCACTCGGACGGGATCGTGCCCTACGAGACGGACCTGTGGATCCTGGTTCCGCTGATGCTGGGCGTCTTCCTGGGCAGCCTGGGCTTCCCGGTGGTGATGGTGCTCCAGCAGAACGGCCTGAACTGGAAGAAATGGAACCTGCACACCAAGCTGACCATCCAGGTCTCGCTGATCCTCCTGGCCGCCGGCGCCGTCCTGTGGGGCCTGCTGGAGTGGAACAACGTCCGCACCATCGGCAGCATGAGCGTGGGCGACAAGATCACGCACTCGCTGTTCGCCTCCGTCATGACCCGCTCCGGGGGCTTCAACCTGGTGGACCAGAACCACATGGATTCGGCCACCATGCTGCTCAGCGACGCCCTGATGTTCGCCGGCGGCGGCTCGGCGTCGACGGCGGGCGGCATCAAGGTCACCACCATCGCCGTGATGTTCTTGGCCATCGTGGCCGAGGCCCGCGGCGACGCCGACGTGAAAATTTACGGCCGCACCATCCCGGAGGGCACCATGCGGGTGGCCATCTCGGTGATCGTCGCCGGTGCCACCCTGGTGGCCGTGTCCGCGCTCCTGCTGCTGCAGATCAGCGGCGCCACCCTGGACCGGGTCCTGTTCGAAACGATTTCCGCCTTCGCCACGGTGGGCCTGAGCACCAACCTCAGCGCCGAACTGCCGCCGGCCGGCGTCTATGTCCTCACCGTGCTGATGTTCGCCGGCCGCGTCGGGACCGTCACGCTCGCGGCCGGGCTGGCCCTGCGCCAGCGAAGCCAGCTGTACCACTACCCGGAAGAGAGACCGATCATTGGCTAGTTCCTCAGGCGCCGTCAACCGCCCCGCCCACAATGCCCCGGTCCTGGTGATCGGGCTGGGCCGCTTCGGCGCGTCCACCGCCGAACAGCTCGTCAAGCAGGGCCGCGAGGTGCTGGCGATCGAACGCGACCGCACCCTGGTGCAGAAGTGGTCCAGCGTCCTCACCCACGTAGTGGAGGCCGACGCCACCAACATCGACGCCCTCCGCCAGCTCGGCGCACAGGAGTTCAGCTCCGCCGTCGTCGGCGTGGGCACCTCGATCGAATCCTCCGTGCTGATCACCGTCAACCTGGTGGACCTCGGGATCGAGCACCTCTGGGTCAAGGCGATCACGCCCTCGCACGGCAAGATCCTCACCCGGATCGGCGCCAACCACGTGATCTACCCGGAGGCCGACGCCGGCGTCCGCGCGGCGCACCTGGTCTCCGGCCGGATGCTGGACTTCATCGAGTTCGACGACGACTTCGCGATCGTCAAGATGTACCCGCCGCGGGAGACCGTGGGCTTCACCCTGGAGGAATCCAAGGTCCGGTCCAAGTACGGCGTGACAATCGTGGGCGTGAAGTCCCCCGGCGAGGACTTCACCTACGCCCGGCCGGAGACCAAGGTTTCCGCCCGGGACATGCTGATCGTCTCCGGCCACGTGGACCTGCTGGAACGGTTCGCCGCCCGGCCGTAAGGGCCGGCGGCGGACGACTGCGGCGCCTCGCCCAGCCCGACGACGGCGGGACGGGCGAGGCGCGCCCGTCATTCCGCGCCCTTGGCCGCCTTCGCCGCGGCCTTCGCGGCCTGCTTGCTGGCCCGAACCTTGACCAGGGAGTCGGGGTCGACGATGTCCGCCACGGACAGGTAGGCGTCCGCCTGGCCGTAGTGCCCGGCGGCCTCGCGCCAGCCTTCGGCCTTGAGGCCGCACTGCTTGCCCAGCAGCGCCAGGAAGATCTTCGCCTTCTGCTCGCCGAAACCCGGGAGGGCCTTGAGCCGGCGGAGCACCTCGGCGCCGTCGGGCTCGCCTTGGGTCCAGATCGCGGTGGCGTCCCCGCCCCACTCCTTGTCCACGGTCTCGGCCAGCGCCTGGACCCGGCCGGCCATGGAGCCGGGGAACCGGTGCACGGCGGGCTTTTCCTTGAAGACCTCGACGAAACCCTGCGGGTCGTAGCCGGCGATCGTGCGAGGCTCCAGCGATCCGATCCGGGTGCGGATCTTCTCCGGCCCGGCGAAGGCCGATTCCATGGTCACCTGCTGGTCCAACAGCATGCCGGTGAGCAGGGCGAAGGCGTCGTCGCTGAGCAGCTTGTCCGCGGCGTCGTCGCCGGTGATGTGCAGTTCCATGCGTGCTGTCCTGTCCGTGTGCGGGTGGGGGCTGGGTGTCAGCCCAGCTGCTTGGTGATCTCGGCAGCGCGTTCCGCGGCGGCCCGGGCGCCGGCGGCGATGATGCCGGACAGCCCCTGCTCGTCGAAGGTGGCGATCCCGCGTTCGGTCGTCCCGTTCGGGCTGGTCACCGCGATCCGCAGGGCGGTGGGGTCGGCGCCGGGTTCGGCGAGCATCAGGCCGGCACCGGCCACGGTCTCCCGGGCCAACAGCTTGGAGAGCTCCGGGTCCAGGCCCAGCTCGACGCCGGCGGCGGCCATCGCCTCGGCAAGGTAGAAGGCGTACGCCGGGCCGGAGCCGCTGACCGCGGAGAGCGCGTCCACCTGGGCCTCCGGGATCTCGACGACGGTGCCGACCGCGGCGAAGATGTCCTTGGCCTGCTGCAGCTGTTCCGCCGAGCAGTGCGTCCCACCGGAGACGGAGACGACGCCGCGGCCCAGGCGGGCGGGCGTGTTGGGCATGGTGCGGATCACCGGCTGCCCGGCCGGCAGCGCCGCCTCCAGCTGCTCCAGGGACACGGCCGCGGCGACGCTGACCACCAGCGTGTCCGGGGAGAGCGCCCCGCTGATCTCCCGGGCCAGCGCCGCGGTTCCCACGGGCTTGACGCCCAGGATCACGACGTCGGCACCGGTGGCGGCCTGCACGTTGTTCTCGGGTTCCTCTTCGCCGGCGATCGCGGTGATGCCGGTGTGCCGTTCGGCCAGTTCCGCGGCCCGCCCGGCCCTCCGCACGGTGGCGACGATGTCCGCGGGATCGGTCCCGCCGGCGATCAGTCCGCCCAGGATTGCCTCGTTCATTGACCCACAGCCCAGGAAGGCGATTCGGTTGCTCATGCCCCCATCATTGCAGTCGGCCCCGATTCACAGCCAGCTCACAACTTCGGGCCAGCTTGCTCCCATCCTCGGCCCCTACCGTAGTTAGTACCTCATCAAGAGGGTGCGAGTGATGCAGCAGGCATGCGGATGCCTGCCCCGGCACCGGTCGTCAGCAGCGGGTTTCCCCCATTTTCCCGCGAGCGACGGCCGGTGCTTTCGCTTTAACGAACGGTTCGGAGCGGGGCGTTCGCCGACGGCGTCCCGGCGCCCTCACGGGCGGGGACAGCCCGGCTAGTGTTTCTTGTCCTTCTTGCCGTTGCCCTTTTTGTGGCCGTCCTTCTTCTCGCCGTCGTGCTCCTTGTCTTTCTTACCGCCGTCCTTCGTGTCGTCGTCGTCCGAGTCGTCGTCCTCGTCCTTCTCGTCGTCGTCCGGGGCCTGCAGCTCGGCGGGCTGGCTGGCCAGGGCCACGTGGGGCGGTGGCTCCAGGGGCCCCTCGGTGACCAGCTGGTCCAGCCGGCGCAGGATCAGGCCCTCGCGCAGCGCCCAGGGGCAGATCTCCAGGCTGGGGAACTCGAACATTTCCAGGGCGGCCTCCGCCACGAGCGCGCCGGCGAGCAGCTGGGGTGCCCGGGCCTCGGAGACGGCGGGCAGGTGCAGGCGGTCCTCGATCTCCATGGCCGAGATGCGCTGCGCCCAGAGCCCCAGGTCCGTGGCGTAGAGCTCGCGTTTGACGTAGGGACCGGCGCCGCTCGGGGCTGCCCCGGCGATCCGGGCCAGCGACCGGAACGTCTTGGAGGTGCCGGCCACGTGGTTGGCCCGGCCCAGGCTCTGGAACTCCTTGACGACGGGTTTCAGGGTCTCCCGGATGTAGTTCCGCAATTCCTTGACGCTCTTGGCGGAGGGCGGATCCTCGGGCAGCCAGTCGCGGGTCAGCCGGCTGGCGCCGAGCGGGACGGACATGGCCAGCTCCGGCAGCTCGTCCTCGCCGTAGGCCATTTCGAAGGAGCCGCCGCCGATGTCCAGGTTGAGCATGGGCCCGGCACCCCAGCCATACCAGCGGCGCACGGCGAAGAAGGTCATGGACGCCTCCTCGCTGCCGCTGAGTTCGCGCAGCGTCACGGTGGTCTCGTGCTTGACGCGGGCCAGGACCTCGCTGCCGTTGGTGGCCTCGCGGATGGCGGAGGTGCAAAAGGCCAGCAGGTCCTCGGCCTTGTGCTTGGCGGCGAATTCCCAGGCCTCGAGGACGAACTCCACGAGCTCGTTCTGGCCGTCGTCGCTGATGTTGCCGTCGCCATCCAGATGCTGGACCAGGGAGAGGGAGCGCTTATGCGAGGCGAAGGCCACCGGCCGGGCGCCGGGATGGGCGTCCACGAGGAGAAGGTGGACGGTGTTGGACCCTATGTCGAGTACGCCTAGTCGCATAGGCACATTATTGCCCGGCGGGTACCGGCCGCCTAAAGAGCCGCGCCCGCGGACCACTGGTGGTCCGCGGGCGCTGGTGGGTGCCGGGTCTTAGGCCTCGGTGCCGGCCTCGTCCTCGTCGGCGGGCTTGAAGTCGCGGCGAATGTTGGCCACACCCTCCGGGTCGATCTCGAAGCCGTAGGCGGCGCCGGGGTTGATGACCATGCCGAGCTCGTCGCCGAGGTTGCCGAGGATCGCGGCGCCCTGGGTTCCCAGGATGTTCGGCGCGGCGGCGAGGTACTGCTCCGTGACGCGGCTGGGGTGGGAGAAGACGGCCAGCACGGGGTTGCCGGAGGCGTTGGCCAGCACCAGCGGCTCCACCTGCGAGTCGGGGCCCTCCAGAGTGTCCGAGCTGACGATGTAGACCTCATTGTTGAGGAAAGACAGGATGACATCCACCGGGTTGGCATCCGGCTGTTCCCCCCGGGCGAGCTTCTCCTCGAGGTCGTTGAGCGGCTGTGAATCCATGGGTGTGGGCTGTTCAGTCATTGTCCCACTCGATCACTTTGCGGCCCGGGGCGCAATTCCCGACGACGGCGGCCACGGCCCCGGCGTGCCCCGCCGGGGCTTGCGTTCCGCTCGCGGGTTCGGCCCGCCGTCGCTGTTTCCGGACGGCGGGCCTGCACCGAACCCGGGAGCCGGACGCCGGACGCGAAGCCCGAAACCCCGGACCTACTTCTTGGCCGCGGCCTTTCGGGCCGGTGCCTTGCGGGCGGCGGGCTTGCGCTTGACCGGGCCCTTGGCGCGCTTCTCGGCCAGCAGTTCCACGGCCTGTTCCCGGGTGAGCTCCTCGACGGAGGTGCTCCGCGGGACGGTGATGTTGGTGACGCCGTCGGTGATGTACGGGCCGAACCGGCCTTCCTTCACCACGATGTTCTTCTCCGAGACCGGGTCCGGGCCGAACTCGGCCAGCGGCGGCACCGCGGCACGGGCGCCGCGCTGCTTGGGCTGGGAGTAGATCTCCAGCGCCTGCTCGAGGGTGATCGTGAAGATCTCCTCCTCGGAGCCGATCGAGCGGGAGTCCGTGCCCTTCTTCAGGTATGGGCCGAACCGGCCGTTCTGCACCGTGATGGGGGTGCCCTCGGCGTCCTGGCCCACGACGCGCGGCAGGCTCATCAGTTGCAGCGCCTCGTCCAGGGTCACGGAGTCCACGGTCATCGAGGCGAAGAGCGAGCCGGTGCGCGGCTTGGCCTTGACCGGCTTCTTCGGCGGCTTCGGCTTGCCGTTCTTGTAGTACTCCACAGGCAGGCTGGCCAGCTGTTCCTCGGTCATCTCCGGGATGATCTCGGTGACGTAGGCCCCGTACCGGCCGTTCTTGGCCACCACCGTGTGTCCGGTGTGCGGGTCAACGCCGAGGACGCGTTCCTCGGGGGCGGCGGTCTCCATCAGCTCCACGGCCTTGGCGGCGGTCAGCTCATCCGGGGCCAGGTCCTCGGGGACGTTGGCCCGGGCGGACTCGACCACTTCGCCGGTCTTCGGGTCCACGGTGGGGACGGAGCTCTCCAGGTACGGACCGAACTTGCCGACGCGCAGTGTGATGCCGTCCGTGATCGGGATCGAGTTGATCTCGCGGGCGTCAATCTCGCCGAGGTTGTTCACGATGCTCAGCAGGCCCGGCTTGGCGTCGGCGCCGAAGTAGAAGTGCTTCAACCAGGACGGACCGGCCTCCTGGCCGTTGGCGATCTTGTCCAGATCCGCTTCCATGTCGGCGGTGAAGTCGTAGTCCACGTAGTCATGGAAGTGCTGCTCCAGCAGCCGGACCACGGAGAACGCGATCCAGCTCGGAACCAGCGCGGAGCCCTGCTTCCGGACGTAGCCGCGGTCCTGGATGGTGGAGATGGTGGAGGCGTAGGTCGACGGGCGGCCGATGCCCTTCTTCTCCAGCTCGGCAGTTAGCGACGCTTCGGTGAAGCGCGGCGGCGGCGAGGTCTCGTGGCCGACGGCGGTGATGTCCGCTGCGGTGAGGACGTCGTCCTTGGCCACGTTCGGCAACCGGCGGGCCTCGTCCGAGTCGTCGTCGCCGCGGCTCTCGTCCTTGCCTTCCTCGTAGGCGGCGAGGAAGCCGGGGAAGGTGATGACGGTGCCGGAGGCGGAGAATTCGGCATCCCGGCCGTCGGTGGCGATCGCGCCGAGGCGGATGGTCGCCGTCGAACCCTTGGCGTCGGCCATCTGGGAGGCAACGGTGCGCTTCCAGATCAGCTCGTAGAGGCGGAACTCGTCGCCGGAGAGCTGCTTGGCCACTTGGGCCGGCGTGCGGAAGGAGTCGCCGGCGGGGCGGATGGCCTCGTGCGCCTCCTGGGCGTTGGCGGCTTTGCCGCTGTACACGCGCGGCGAGGCCGGGACGTACTCGGGGCCGTACAGTTCGGACGCCTGGCGCCGCGCGGCCGTGATGGCCTCGTTGCTCAGCGCGTTCGAGTCGGTACGCATATAGGTGATGTAGCCGTTTTCGTACAGCCGCTGGGCCACCTGCATGGTGCTCTTCGAGGAGAAGCGCAGCTTGCGGCCGGCCTCCTGCTGCAGCGTGGAGGTGGTGAACGGCGCGGTCGGGCGGCGGGTGTAGGGCTTGGTGTCGACGGAGCGGACGCGGAATTCCGCCTCCTGCAGGCCGGAGGCCAGGGACAGGGCGAGTTCCTGGTTCAGGTGGACGACGCCGCGGGCGGTGAGCTCGCCGTCGTCGTTGAAGTCCCGGCCGCTGGCGACCTTGGAGCCGTCCACGGACGCCAGCTTTGCTTTGAACGAGGAAGCCGTTCCGGCGTCGGTGCCGAACTGGCCGGTCAGGTCCCAGTAGGAGGCCGCCTTGAAGGCCATCCGCTCGCGTTCCCGGTCCACCACCATGCGGGTCACGACGGACTGCACGCGGCCGGCGGAGAGCCCGCGGGCCACCTTGCGCCAGAGCACCGGGGAGATCTCGTAGCCGTAGAGCCGGTCCAGCACGCGGCGGGTTTCCTGGGCATCCACTAGGTCCTGGTCCACGTCGCGCAGGTTGTCCATGGCGCGGTGGATGGCTTCCTTGGTGATTTCACCGAAGGTCATCCGGTACACCGGGACCTTGGGCTTGAGGACCTCCAGCAGGTGCCACGCGATGGCCTCGCCCTCGCGGTCCCCATCGGTTGCGAGGTAGAGCGCGTCGGCGCCCTTGAGCTGGGCCTTGAGTTCGGCGACCTTTTTCTTCTTGTCCGGGGACACCACGTAGTAGGGCTTGAAGTCGTGGTCGACGTCGACGGCGAACTTGCCCACCGAGGTCTTTTTCAGTTCCGCGGGGAGCTCCGAGGGCTGCGGGAGGTCACGGATGTGACCGATGGAGGCCTCGACAATGAAGCCCTCGCCCAGGTACTTGGCGATGGTCTTGCTCTTGGCCGGAGACTCCACAATCACGAGTTTCTTGCCGGTGGGGGCCTTGCTTGGCACGGTGCTCCTACAGAAAAAAGGTTGCTCGGGCAGAACCGCCCATATCCGCCTAGTTCACCATATTTTGCGGAATACCGCGCATTGATGCACAAATGCGCGGCGGCTTCGGACCCGTGCCGCCGCTGCTGTGAGGCTAGGCTGCGATGCGGCCGAGGGTCTCCTTCAGCCGTGTCAGCAGGTGGCCCTGCCAGCCTCCGGCCATGATGCGGTGGGCGACGGCGTGGCTGGGCTCCGCGGGGTCGAATCCCTCGTGGACGAGGTCCAGCCGCGTTCCCGTTCCCTCCGGGGCAAGGGTCCAGGTGACGGTGCTTTGCAGGTCGTTCCCCGCTTCAGCGTCCCGCCACGAGATCCGCAGCAGGTGCCCGTCCCGGACGTCCAGGACACGGCTGGCGACCAGTCCGCTGAAGCCGACGGCCGGGACGGGGGTCCCACGCATGATGTAGTCGTGCCCGACGACCGGTTCGAAATTGTTGTCCATGAGCCAGTCGGCGATCAGGTCCGGGTCGGTCAGAGCCCGCCAGACGGCCGCCGGCGGGTGCGGCAGGTATTCGTCGATTTCGATGGAGGCAAGCGGTGCGGTCACGGACACTCTTCCGTTTGTCGGGGGCTTTTCAGGACGCGCCGGACGGGTCGCCGTTCAGACGGCCGCGGGGCCGCCGCGGTCGTCCGGGATCATCGACCACATGGTGGCCATCCGCACGGCCCCGTCCGGGATCGCGTCCGGCGCCTCGAGTTCGTAGTCACGCAGCAGCCCGAAGATGCGCTCCGTCAGCTCGGCACGCTGGGCCGGCGTGAGATAGAGCAGGTTGCTGGCCAGCACCACCGAGGCGGGCGGTTCCCCGGATTCGCCGCGCCGCCGCTGCTCATCCCGGGCCTCGGCGTGTGCCTTGACCCGTCGGCGGTAGGCGTCCAGTTCCAGGTCCAGGACGGCGAATTCCGGACTGGCCGGTCCGCCGCCGGATTTGATGGTGAAGTCCGTTCCGGCGGCCTTCCAGCGGCGCTCGCGTGCGTCCCCGGCGGTGGCCGCGGGCACCACGATCCCCCATTTCTGCAGGGCCCGCAGGTGGTAGCTCATGGCGCTGGGGGTCAGCCCGGTCTGTGCCGCAAGCTCCGTGGCGGTGCGGCTGACCTGGGTGGAGTACAGCTCCGAGATCACTTCCAGCCGCGCGGCGTGGGCCAGGGCCCGGATGGCCTTGGGGTCGGTGATCTCCACCTTCTGTTCCGGGCGCGGCCTGCGCTTGCCGGCCGGCGCCTCGGCGGGATCCGCCGGCGGGTTCTCTGTCTTCACTCCCCCAGTCTAGCGACGGTTTCCAAACTATGAAAGGAATGCTTGACACTTGCCCGGCGCGGACCTATGGTCCAGTTATGAAAGAAACACTTCATAAGGCCCCCGCGCCGGTCGCCCCCTTGTGGCGCAACCACGACTTCCTGCTCGCCAGCGGCTCCCGCTTCTTCGCCGCCGCCGGCATGGGCGCCGTCGTCGTCACCGTCATGCTTCGGCTCCAGGCGGAGTCCGCGGGCAACGGTCCCGGCGCCGGGCCGTGGCTGGTGGCCGCCTACCTGGCCTGCTCCGCCCTGCCCCTGGTCCTCCTGGCCCCCTGGGCCGGGCGGCTCGCAGACACCCGGGATTCACGCACGCTGGCGACGGCGGCATCCCTGGCCAGCGCCGCGGCGGTGGCGGGGATGGCCTTCGGGCTGCGGGAGGGTGTCCTGAACCTTCCGCTGCTGTTTGCCATGACCTTCCTGCTGGACGCGGCTCAGGCCGTGGCGGGCCCCACCTGGCAGGCCCTATTGCCCCGGATTGTTGGCGAGGAACGCACGCCCAAGGCGGTGGGCACCATGCAGGCCACCACCATGATCGCCGGCATGGCGGGGCCGGCCGCGGGCGGCCTGCTGACCGGCTGGGGCGGCCCCGGGCTGGTGGTGGCGGTGGCCGGCGGCTGCTACCTCGCAATGGGAGCCGGTGCCCTGCTGATCCGCACCCGGCGCGGCACGGCCGCCGAACGCGCGGGGCGGCCTGCCCCGGCGCTGCTCGACGGGTTGCACCTGCTCCGGCGGGACGTCCTGGTGTGGGCGCTGGTTCTCGGCGCCATGTTCTTCATCGTCGCCGGCGAGGCCACCAACGTCCTCGAGGTGTTCCTGGCCCGCGGCGAACTGGGAGCGAGCGAGGCGGAGTACGGGCTGCTGGCCGCGGCTTTCGGCCTTGGCATGGCCGCCGGCGCGGCCCTCGCCGGCCGGATCGGGAACGGACGGAACCGGCTCCGGGCGCTGCTGGCGGCGATGGTGCTGACCTCGGCCCTCCTTGGGGCGACGGCCCTGGTGCCCACGGTGGCGTGGCTGTTTGCCGCCTACACCGCGACCGGCGCGGCCTGCGGCGTCCTCAACGCCTGCTTCGGGGCGATCACCATCCTCCGGATTCCGGAGACCGGGCGCGGTCAGGCGATGGCGATCCTTGGCGGGATGACGCGGGCGGTGTCAATAGCGGCGCTGGCCCTCGGCGGCCTCCTCGGTGCGGCGCTGCCGGTCCGCACCAGCTTCCTCGCCACCGGCTCCGCGGGAGTGCTGGTTGCGGCGGCCGTGGCGGTGGTGGTCCTGCGCATCCCGGGCACGGAACAATCAGTCGCGACCCAATCAGGCAGGACCCAATCAGGCAGGACCCAATCAGGCCGGAAGCAGGAAGCCGTCCCGGACCAGGTTGGCGGCGTCGTCGAGCAGCCCCTGCCGGAAGGTGCCGCTGTCGTGGCCCTCATACCCGCCCAGGAGGGCATCGAGCGCCCCGGCGATCTGCCCGGCGGTGAGCTCGCCGTCGCACGCTGACACGAAGCCCGCCAGTTCCGTGCTCAGCAGGTTGGTGCGGCGGAGCCCGGCACCTTGGCGCAGCAGGATCACGCCGGGGTGCTCGGCGCCGGGGCGCTGGTGCCGTTCCTCCGTGACGTCGTCGGCCACGCGCAGGTGCGCCGCCGCGACGTCGTGGCCGGCAAGCCAGTCGGCACGTTCCACCGCCGCCCCGAGGTGCGGCCCCACGGGCTGCTCGATCGGGTAGGTGATCTCCTCGAAGCGGCGCAGCACCGTTCCTGCTTCCGCGGCAGGGCGGCGCAGGAAGATCATGCCGAAGCCGATCGCGGTGACGCCGCGGGAGGCGAAGTCGTCCAGGTAGTCGGCGTAGGAACGGCGGTACAGGTCCCGGTCCCGGCCCTCGGAGGCGTCCTGCAGCCAGGTTTCGGCGTACTGCTCGGGACCCACCTGCTCGCGCTGGATGAACCACACATCGGCATCCTCAGGGGCCCACTGCTGCGGCCGGGCGGACCACTCCTGGCCGGCCGGGATTTCCCAGTTGCCCAGCATCTGCGCGGTGCCGCCGGGCGCCAGGACGGAGGGGAGGTCCCGGACCAGGGCGGCGACGATCTCGTCGCCGGGCAGGCCACCGTCGCGGTAGGTGAACTGGGCCGCCGTCGATTCCCCGGCGGTGCGCGGGGTGATCACGAACGGCGGGTTGGAGACCACCAGGTCGAACTCCTCCCCAACGACCGGTTCTAGCAGCGACCCGCGCCGCAGGGTGACGCGGCCGCCGAGGTCCTCCGGGTCCAGGTGCAGCTCCCGGGCGTTGAGGACCAGATTGAAGCGGGTGAAGGCCAATGCGCGGTCGGAAATGTCCGTGGCGGTGACGTGCTCGGCGTGGTGGAGCAGGTGGAAAGTCTGGACGCCGCAGCCGGTACCGAGGTCCAGGGCCCGGGCCACGTGCCGCCGGGCGGTGACCTGGACCAGGGTGGTGGATGCCTGGCCGATTCCGAGCACATGGTCGCGGCGCAGCACGCCGGGGCTCTGGTGCGCGGCCAAGTCGCTGGCTACCCAGAGGTCGGCGCCCCCGTTCGGCTGCCCTTCCTCATCCGTCGCCGGATCCCAGCCGTAGGGCCGCAGGTCCACACGGGCCCGGACCAGGTCATCCTCCGCCCCTTCCACGAGGCCGAGTTCGCCGAGGCCGGCGGCGCCCACCGAGGGCAGGGCGGCGTCGAGGGCGGCAGCGGTCTGCGGTTCGGCCAGCAACCAGAGGCGGACGACGGCGGCGAGCGCGGCGGCGGCCGGGTCGGCAGCGACGGCGTCGTCGACGGCGATCAGGGCCGGGATGAGCTGGTCCCGGGCCAGGGCGGCGTGGGCGGCCTCACCGAGGAACGCGGCGACCCCGTCGACGGTGTAGCCGATGGCCAGCAGGTCGCGGGCGAGGGCCCCGGTCAGGTCCGGGAGGTCGCTGCGCGGGGCATCGGGGGTGTTGCCGGCGGTGAAAAGAGTCGAGGAGGTCACCGGTCAAGTTTAGGCGAGGCCCGGGACCTCCGGCTTAGCTCACCGACCGGGCTAAGGCTGCCCCTCGACGAACACCCGCAGCGCATCCCGGACGAAGGCCGCACCGGCCGCACCGCCGTAGTTCGCGGCGAACCGCGGATCCGCCACGTACAGCTCCCCCAGGCCCAGGATGTAGGCCTTCAGCCCGGCGCCGCCGTCCGCCGCCGGGGTTCCGGGGATGGCGGCAAGCCAGCGGACGTGGCGGGCGGCCAAGTCCTGGGCCGCCGGGCTGTCCGGGGCCCCGCCGGACTCCGCCGCGGCCTGCCAGTCGGCGCTGAGCTGTTCGGCGGCCCGCTTCCACGCGTCCTGGTCCGTGCCGCCCATTCCCCGCCACCAGGCGTCCGCCCGGCCGTAGGCCTCCTTGCCCCAGCGTTCCTCGACCTCGGCCCGGTGGCGGGTGTGATCGAATCCGCCGAACATTGCCTCTGCCATGATGTCCTCTCCTTTTGTCACTGCCTCGAGGGTGCGCCGGACCGAGGCGATCTGGCGGGCCAGGCGGTCCTGTTCCTGGACCAGCCAGCGCAGATGCCCGGCGAGCGCGCGTTCGGCCTGCTGTTCGTGGGCCAGCGCGTCGGCGATCGCCCGCAGTCCGAGCCCCAGTTCCCGCAGAAGCAGGATCCGTTGCAACCGGAGCAGCGCGGCGTGGTTGTAGTAGCGGTAGCCGTTGGCGCCGGTGCGGCTGGGCTTGAGCAGGCCGACAGCGTCATAGTGCCGAAGCGTCCTGCTGGTGGTGCCGGCCAGCCTGGCCAGCTGCTGCACGGACCATTCCATGCCGGTTCCCTCCACTTGGTCCCTCCCGACGGCCCTGCCGGGCCGTTTCTTCGAGGATAAATCTTGACGCAGCGTCAAGTTCAAGGGTGCGGTCGGCGGCCATCGGCCCTGCTGCGGACCCGGTAAGTTGGAATCATGCCCACTGCTTCCCCGATGCCTGTCCCGCGCCGCCTGCTCCACGGGGCGTACGCCGCGGCAGCCGGCGCCGCCGTCGTCCTCGGCGCCTCCGCCTGCGCGCCCGTCACGTCGGTGGAATCAACGGATGCGAACGCATGGAAGGCCACTGCACTGCCCTCCGCCAGCGGGATCGTCCTCTCGGACGCGGGGAAGATCCTCAACCGCACCCCCGTGGTGCAGAGCGCCACCCTGGGGGCCGGCACCTACACCTTGACCATGAGCTGCGACGGCGGCGGCAAGGAATTCTTCGCCGTCAGCCTGGACGGCAAACAGCTGGCGGAGGCGGGAGCGGCCTGCAACGGCAGCCGGGAGACCGCCACCATCAAGGTCCCGGCCGCCGGGACCGTGGCGATCAGCGCCTCCAGCGTCGACGCGCCGCTGATCTACGCGTACCAGCTGACCCCCGCGGCCTGACCCCCGGCCTGACCCTAGGGCGGCCGGGCCGGCCTGCCGTGCTTGGGCCTGCAACGCTTGCGCGGGCCACGCCGGGGGAATCCGCGGCACCTCACGTCGGCTGCCGGCGGCTAAAATGGCCGCATGACGTTGGGGGGCGCGGCACCGGAGCCGCTGGTACACATTCAAGACTTCCGCATGGACTTTGGCGAGAAGACGGTCATCCGTGACCTGTCCTTCGACGTCCGGGCCGGGGAAACATTCGGCTTCTTGGGCAGCAACGGCAGCGGCAAGACCACCACGCTGCGGGCCCTGCTGGGCATCTATCAGCCCACCGCCGGCACCCTGCACATCGGCGGGAAACCCTTCAGCCCGCGCGACGGCGCCCGGCTGGGGTACCTGCCGGAGGAACGCGGCCTCTATAAAAAGGAATCCGTGCTGGACGTCATGGTGTACTTCGGCCGGCTCAAGGGCCTGGACAAGTCCCGCGCCAGGACGTGGTCCCGCGGGTACCTGGACCGGGTGGACCTCGGCGACAAGGCCGCCACCCGGCTGGACAAGCTCTCCGGCGGCCAGCAGCAGAAGGTCCAGCTGGGCGTCACCATCATGAACGACCCCGAACTGCTGATCCTGGACGAACCCACCAAGGGCTTCGACCCGGTGAACCGACGGCTGCTGATGGACATCATCGACGAACAAAAACTCTCCGGCGCCACCGTCATCATGGTCACCCACCAGATGGAGGAGGTGGAGCGGCTCTGTGACCGGGTCATCCTGCTCAAGGACGGCACGGCCCGCGCCTACGGCACCGTCTCCGAGGTCCAGGAACAGTTCGGCGGCACCCGCTACCGGCTCAGCTACTCCGGCACCCTGCCCGCGTCGTCGCGCTACGACGTCGTCAGCGACGCCGGCGGGAACGCCGAACTCTCGCCGCGCGGCGGGACGGACGAGGCGGCCGTGCTGCGCGAACTCATCGACCACGGAGCGGCGGTCCGCTCCTTCACCAGCGCCCGGACGTCCCTGGATGAGGTCTTCATCAAGGTTTACGGCGAACAGCACGAACTAGCGGAGGCCCGGACCCGATGACGCACCACAGCACCCTTCCCGAGGCGCCCGCCAAGGCCGCCCCCGCGCCGGTCCCGCCGCGCCGGCCCTTCGCCAGGCACAACCTGCGCACCGTGATCGCGTTCGAGTTCACCCGGACGCTGAAGAAGCGCGGCTTCTGGATTGCCACCCTGGCCATCCCGGTGGTCATCGCCATCGTGTTCGCCCTGGTCTACCTGAGCAACTCCTCCACCGAGGCCCGCTCCGACGCGCAGAAGACCGCATCCTTCTCCTTCACCTACACCGATGACTCCCGGCTGGTCTCGGACACCATCGCCCGGGCCATCGGCGGCACGAAGGCGTCGGACGCGGAGACGGCCATCCGCGACGTGAAGCAGGGCCGCAGCGACGCCTACTTCGCGTTCCCCGCCGAACCGGCCACCCAGACCGTGAAAATCTACGGCGCGGACCGGGGCATCTTCGAGAACGGCAAGTACGACGCCGTCGCCAAGCAGCTGCTGACCGTCTCGGCGCAGGCCGCCGTCGGCTCACCGCAGCTCACCGCGGCGGCCAGCGGCGACGTCAAAACCGAGGCGCAGACCTTCAAGGACGGCCGCCTGACCGGGGGCATCGGCTCCGCGATCCCGCCGCTGATGTTCCTGGTCATCTTCTACGTCTCGATCATCCTGCTCTCCAACCAGATGCTCAGCAGCACCCTGGAGGAGAAGGAAAACCGGGTCACGGAGATGATCCTCACCACCTTGAACCCCACCACCCTGATCATCGGCAAGGTGGCCGCGCTGTTCATGGTGGGCGCGGTCCAGATCCTGGTGCTGCTGACGCCGGTGGCCGTGGGCTTCCTGTTCTTCCGGGACAAGCTGGCGCTCCCGGCCCTGGACCTGTCCACCATCACCTTCGAACCCGGACCCATGGTGGTGGGGGCGCTCCTGCTGCTGGGCGGCTTCACCGTCTTCACCGGCGTGCTGGTGGCGATCGGCGCCGTCATGCCCACCACCAAGGACGCCGGCACCATCTTCGGGCCGCTGATGGCGCTGATCTTTGTGCCGTTCTACGCGATCAGCCTGATCATCTCCGACCCGCAGGCACCGATCGTGCAGGTCTTCACCTACTTCCCGATGTCCGCCCCAGTCACGGGCCTGCTGCGGAACGCATTCGGCACCCTCAGCCCGCTGGAGTCGGTGATCATCATCGTGGAGCTCCTGGTGGTGGGCGTCCTGATCCTGCGGCTGGCCGCGCACCTGTTCCGGTACGGCTCCATCCAGTACTCCGGCAAACTCTCCATCGCGGGCACGTTCCGGCGCCGCGGTCAGGCCGCCGGAAAGTAGCCCTCCGGCCGCGGGCCCCCGACCACCTGGCCCCGGCCCGGAGCGTAGGATCGGGAGGTGAAACGACACTCCTGTGATTCCTGCGGCTCGGCCGTGTACGTCGAGAACCAGGAGTGCCTGCACTGCGGCGCCCGGCTGGCCTACTTCCGGCCCCGCGTCGCCGTCGTCGCCGTCGACGCGGCGGGCGAATACCGGGACGACGCCGGCACCCACTGGTTCCCATGCGCCCACGCCGGGCTGGCGGCCTGCACCTGGCTCGCCGCAGAGCGCGGCGGCGAGTGCTTCAGCTGCGGACTCACCCGCACCCGGCCCAACGACGACGACGCGAAGGGCCTCACGCAGTTCGTTAAGGCGGAGCGGTCCAAGCGCCAGCTGGTGGCCGAACTCGACGCCCTGGGGCTGCCGATCGTGCCCCGGAGCGATGATCCCGACGGCGGCCTGGCCTTCGACCTGCTCTCCAGCGCCCACGAGCACGTGGTGACCGGCCACGCCGACGGCGTCATCACCATCAACCTGGCCGAAAGCGACGACGGCTACCGCGAACGGATGCGCAACGAACTCGACGAGCCGTACCGGACCCTGCTGGGCCACTTCCGGCACGAGGTGGGCCATTACTTCGAGACCGTCTTGGTCTTCGCCGACCGGGACACCACCGCGGCGGCCCGGCGGCTGTTCGGCGACGACACCGAGGACTACCAGGCCGCCATCGACCGGCACTACAGCGAGGGCGCACCAAAGGAGTGGAACGAACGGTTCATCTCCCGCTACGCCACCATGCACCCCTACGAGGATTTCGCCGAGACCTTCGCGCACTATCTGCACATCAGCGACACCCTGGACACCGCCCGCGAATACGGACTCATCCCCGCGGCCGACGGCAGGTCCTTCCGGGAAACGGTGGACACCGAGTGGTTGCCGCTCGCAATCGCCCTGAACCAAATCAACCGGAGCATGGGCGAGGAGGACCTGTACCCGTTTGTGCTGTCACCGGCGGTGCTGGAGAAACTGGAGTTCATCGCCGGGGTGTGCTCCGCGGCGGCGTCCCGGTGAGGGCCTCCGGGCGCGTTCTTCCGGGTGGCGTCCGCGCTCTGGCCGCCCGGCGTTCCACGGGCTTAGAGTCGGATTATGCCCACCGCGCCGGCCCCGACGCAGCGGCGCCCGCGTGGCCGCCCCGCCGCCGTCGCTCTCGCCGCGGCCCTGGCCTGCGGGCTGAGCGGCTGCGAGTACCAGTACGACGATGGCAGCCGGACGACGGCGACCGGCCCCGTGACGCCCACCGGCGGCGCGATCAGCCGTGACCCGGCGTTGAACCGCCCGGTGATGGGGGCGGAGCTTGAGCAGTGGGCCCGGGAAATCCTGCCGGCCACCACCGCGCAGATATTCCAGTCCCGGGCCGGGCTGCTCGACGCCGGGGCGGACCGCACCGAGGCCACCGAGCGGCTCCCGGCCGGAACCTACGCCCTGTCGTTGGCGTGCCGGAGCACCCGCCGGGTGGCCTTCACCATCAGTGACAAGGAGAGCGCGCTGGTGGACCTGAGCCTGCGCTGCGGCTCCTCCCGGGTCACCGTGGTGCAGCTGGCCGCGGACTCGGTCCTGACGGTCAAGGTCGAGGCGCTTGCCCCGGCCAACTTCGCCTACCGGGTGGGGCGGTTGTGACGCGCTCTCTTCGTCGTCGCTGCCCCGCGGTCAGGCGGGGCAGCCGTCAGGGCAGCGCAGGGTGGCCGGGTCCGAGGCGCAGTCCGCGCAGTACAGGGTCAGCGTGCGGCAGCTGGGGTTGGAGCAGTTTTCGAACTTGCTGGTGGGCGCCTCGCAACGGGCGCAGCGGCCGATGGTCTTCGCCTCGTCGCTGAATTCCAGGTGCATGCGCTTGTCGAAGACGTAGAGCGAGCCTTCCCAGAGGCCTCGGTCCTTGAACGCCTCTCCGTAGCGGACGATCCCGCCGTCGAGCTGGTAGACCTCCTTGAAGCCGCGGTTGACCATCAGGCTGGAGAGCACCTCGCAGCGGATCCCGCCGGTGCAGTAGGTGACCACGGGCTTGTCCTTGAGCGCGTCGTACTTGCCGGAGTCCAGTTCGCGGATGAAGTCGTGGGTGGTCGCGACGTCGGGGACCACCGCGTCCTTGAAACGGCCGATCTCCGCCTCGAAGCCGTTCCGGCCGTCGAAAAAGACCACGTTCTCCCCGGCCTGTTTCTTCGCCTCCACGAGGGTGTGCAGTTCCTCAGGGGCCAGGTGCGTGCCGCCGCCGACGACGCCGTCCTCGTTCACCGTGAGCTCCCCGGGCGCGCCGAAGGAGACGATCTCGTCCCGGACCTTGACGCTGAGCCGGGGGAAGTCCTCGGCGCCGCCGTCGGACCACTTCACGTCGATGCCGCGGAAGCCCGGATATTCGCGGGTGGCCTTGACGTACTGCTTGACCGCCCCGATCTCGCCGCCGACGGTAGCGTTGATGCCGTCCTTGGAGATCAGGATGCGGCCGGTGAGTCCGTGTTTTTCGCAGAGGGCGCGCTGCCAGAGGCGCACCGCTTCGGGGTCGAGCACCGGGGTGAAGCCGTAAAAGAGGACGATTTTGTTCAAAGCCACGCCTTTAAGCGTACTGGGCTTTGCAGTGCGGCCACCCTGCCGGGCGTGGTCCACGCACCTCGTGACAGTGGCCCGCGGCCCTCGTAGTGCGGGTCCGGGACCCTCATCACGGGGTCCTGTGATGAGGGCGGCAGGTGCGCCCGGCCAACGTGGGAGGGGGTCCGGGACCCGCTCGATTAGCGAGCCCCATCCGCGTGGCAGGACGCCCGGGACCGGGGCGGCCGCGGCGCCGGACCGACACCCGGGTCACAATTGCGTAAGCAAGCACCCGCTCCCCGGCCGGACCCTGTTGCTGGCGGCCGGGCTGGAATACTCTCATCCCATGAGTCTGGACGCGATGGTTGAAGACACCACCCACCTCCTGGAGGTCTGGGTCGCCGGCTGGGCCGGATGCCGTAGCTACGAGACCGGACGGGAGGGCCGTTTTCCCTCGGTCCTCCGCGCGGACTCGACCGGGGACTGGGAGTATTTCGCGCACGATCCCTCCGACAACGAGTTCTCCGCCCTGGCCGCCAGGACTGCCGAGGCGCCGGCCCGGATCCTCACCATCCTCACCAACGACGTGGACCGTTACGCCGGGCTGGCCGCCCGGCACGGGCTGAACGTCACCTCCCAGTCGCAAACCATGATGGTCGTGGACATGGAAACCCAGGACGCCGAGGACCCGTGGCTGCCCGACGACGACCTCCGCTGGGTTCCCTCGACGGAGGGCGGTGTCCACCACGCCGTCGTCTACGCCGGTGACCGGGTCGCGGCCAGCGGGCGCGTGTTCGTCGCCGACCACACCGCCGTCTTCGACAAGATCGTGACCGAACCCGGTTTTCAACGCCGCGGCCTGGGCAGCTTCGTGATGCGGGCGCTCGCCGCGCAGGCGTTTGAGCACGACGTCGAGGCCGGGCTGCTGCTGGCGTCCCTGGACGGCCAGCAGCTCTACTCGCATCTGGGGTGGACCACGGTCTGCCATGTCCTGATGCTCTCCTCGTCTCACGAAGGGGCCGACCTCTCGGTGGGGTGAGCCCCTTGTGAGCCCGGGACCCGATTTGAGCCCGGGTGAAACAATGTTGGAGTGAATCCGCACGAGTCCCTGATCCCGCTGCTGGGCCGCGGCGCGGACCCGGAACAGCTCCGGCACGTGCGGACCATCCCCGCCCGCGAGGCCGTCAACGAGCCGTGGCCGGCGTGGACGCACCCGGATCTGGTGGAGGCCTACGGCCGTCTCGGCATCCACGAGCCGTACCGGCACCAGGTGCGGGCCGCCGATCTCGCCCACGGGGGCCGGCACGTGGTGATCGCCACCGGCACCGCCTCCGGGAAGTCGCTGGCGTACCAGCTCCCCGCCCTCGACGCCGTGCACCGGTCCGAGCTGCGGGTGCGCGCGGACCCCGGAAAGATCCACGACGACGGCGCCGTCGCCCTCTACCTCTCTCCCACGAAGGCGCTCGCCGCGGACCAGCTGGCCGCCATCCGGTCGCTGGGGCTCTCCACCGTCCGGGCCGAGACCTATGACGGGGACACGGACCCGTCCTCCCGCCGCTGGATCCGGGACCACGCGAACGTGATCCTGGCCAACCCGGACATGCTGCACTTCGGTATCCTCCCCAACCACGCCTGGTGGGCGCGGTTCTTCCGCCGCCTCCGCTACGTGATCGTGGACGAGGCGCACAGCTACCGCGGGGTCTTCGGCTCCCACGTCGCCAACCTGATGCGCAGGCTCCGCCGGATCTGCGCCCACTACAACTCCGGAGCGGAGGCCGGGGCCGGCACGGGCCAGTCCTGGCCGGTCTTCATCGCCGCATCCGCCACCGCCTCGGCCCCCGGGACCTCGTTCGGCCGGCTGATCGGTGCGCCGGTCGAAGCGGTCGCCGAGGACTGCTCGCCGCACGGGGCGACCACCGTGGCGTTCTGGGAACCGGCGCTGACGGAACAGCGCGGCGAGAACGGGGCCCCGGAACGGCGGACCGCCGTGGCTGAAACCTCCGACCTCCTGGCGAACCTGGTCTCCTCCCGGATCAGGACGATCGCGTTCATCAAGTCCCGGCGCGGTGCCGAAACTATCGCTTCCATCACGAGACGCCTCCTCGACGAGGTCGATCCCAGCCTTCCGCAGCGCGTGGCTGCCTACCGCTCCGGGTACCTTCCGGAGGAGCGGCGCGCCCTCGAGCGGTCGCTCAGGTCCGGCGAGCTGCTGGGCGTCTCGAGCACATCCGCCCTGGAGCTCGGCATCGACATCTCAGGCCTGGATGCCGTCCTGGTGGCGGGCTGGCCCGGGACGAGGGCGTCGCTGTTCCAGCAGATCGGCAGGGCGGGCCGCGCCGGCCAGGATGCCGTCGCCGCGTTCGTGGCCAGCGATGACCCGCTCGATACCTACCTGGTGAACCACCCGGAGGCGATCTTTGACGTCTCCGTTGAGGCCACCGTCTTCGACCCGTCGAACCCCTACGTCCTGGGCCCGCATTTGTGCGCCGCCGCCGCCGAGCTGCCGCTCGGACCGGCGGAGGTCCCGCTCTTCGGGCCGACGGCGGAGGGCCTCCTGGACCGCTTGGTGGCACAGGGTTATCTCCGGAAACGTCCCGCCGGCTGGTTCTGGACCCACCCGCAGAGCGCGGCCGCCATGGTGAACCTGCGGGCCGACGGCGGCGGACCTGTGAGCATCGTTGATGCCGACACCGGCTCGCTCCTGGGCACCATGGATTCGCCCCAGACGCACTACCAGGCGCACACAGGGGCGGTGTACGTCCATCAAGGCGAGAGCTACGTCGTCGAGGACCTGAATGAGGCCGAACACTGTGTGGTGGTGCGCCGGGCCAACCCCGACTACTACACGACGGCCCGGGACATAACCCAGATCGAGGTGCTGGAGACCCGGCGGACCACACGCTGGGGAGATGTCGAGGTGCACTTCGGCGATGTGAAGGTGACGACACAGGTGGTCTCCTTTCAACGGAAGGCCCTGATCTCGAATGAGGTGCTCGGCGAGGAACCGCTGGAACTCGGGGCCCGGGACCTCTTCACTAAGGCGGTCTGGTTTGTCATGGACAACCGCTCCCTGACCGGGGCCGGGCTCATCGAGCCGCAGTTCCCCGGGTCGCTGCATGCTGCGGAGCACGCGGCCATCGGGCTGCTGCCGCTGGTGGCTTCCAGCGACCGGTGGGATATCGGCGGGGTCTCCACTGCGATCCATGCCGACACCGGAGTGCCGACGATCTTCGTCTACGACGGCCACCCGGGCGGAGCCGGCTTCGCCGAACGCGGCTACGAGAAGGCCCGCGTCTGGCTCACCGCCACCAAGGATGCGATCGAGGCCTGCGAATGCGAGTCCGGATGCCCGTCCTGCGTTCAGTCGCCCAAGTGCGGTAACAAGAACAACCCGCTCGACAAGGACGGCGCCGTTCGCCTGCTCGGCATGCTGCTGGCAGACGCCACCGACCAGATGGCCCCCGATACCGGGGGCAGCACTGCTCCGGCGGATCCGGACGGAGCCCCGCAGGCACCGGCCGTCCAGTAGCAACCGACTGGTCTAACGGCCGGGCGCGCCTGCCACACCTGGTCGCTTATGGGGTGCCTTCCCCTGCGGGAGGGCCTGCGCGGGCCAGACCGGTGGCGGTCCCGAACGGTGCCCGGGTGTGGAGTTCGGTGCCGACTTGGACTGTGTCCCCGCTCTCGATACTGCAGGAGCTGATCCGGGCGTCGTTCCGGGCGGCGACCTCCGCGGCGACGGCGCAGGGCTCCCCCGGCGCCAGTCCGCGGGCGGCATCGGCGGCTGCGAGGGCGGCGAGGTCCGCCGCGGCGGCGGCCCGCGAGGCGAGGACCGCCGCCTGGGCGAGCAGCCCCACTGCGCTCCCGGCCACCAGCAGCACGAACACCAAGGCGAGCGCCAGCACGGTACCGGAGCCCCGCTCGGACTCTTGGACGCGCGTCCGCGTCACGGCCACCACCGGACTAACACGGAGGACAGAGCGACCGTGCCCCTCGGAATCCCGGGCGCGCGCCTCCGTCACGATGCCCACCGGCCCATCACGGCGGACAGCGCCGTCGATGCCTTCGGAACCCCGGATGCGCATCCCCGTCACGAAACCCACCGGCCACGCAGATCGGACCGGGCAGGCCTCGCCGCCGTGAGCGGCCAGGGGGCCGTGGGGCTGATCGCGGTGCCAGGCGGATGCCCGGCCGTCGGTGTCGATGGTGCCGCACCGTCAACGGTCTCCGGGCGGGCCGAGGCTCGGGCCGTCAATGGCCACGGCACTAGCCGGCCCGCGGCGCCCCGGACAGGTCCGGTCACCGTGACGCTGAGCCACCCGCCGTCGGAGGCCACCGCCGCGCTCGCCGAGTCTCCGGCCACCTGGCGGACCACGGCGGACACGGACGCCTGGTCCTCGCCGCGGGCCAACGCCCGGGCACCGGCCCTCGCGGCCTCCTCCAGCCTCAGTTGCGTCAGTCCCGCTGCGGCCCCGGTCAAAAGCAGCCCCAGCACCAGCAGCACTGCCGGCAACGCGACGGCGAATTCGGCCGTCACGGCGCCACGTTCGCCGGGAGCAGCGGCTGGACCATGACGTCCCGGCGGTGCAGGCACGCTCCGACCCGTCGGGGCCCGGCCGTCCGGCCAGAGGGTCATGGCAGGGCCAGCGCGGTCCGGATCACGTTGAGCAGGAATCCGCGCACCTCGTCGCTGCGCATGATCAGGACCAGAAGTCCGGCGAAGCCGACGGCGGCCAAGGTCGCGATCGCGTATTCTGCGGTCGCCATTCCTGCCTCGGAACCGCGCCAGATGCTTGTCCGCCTGCGGCGAGGCGAGACGCTCCGGACGGGAGTGGCCTGCCGTGCGCCGGGATAGATTTCCCGGACCTCGGCCGACGCTGCATCTGCGGAGGAGTCCTCCGGGGCTGCGGGGATCTGTGGATGAAAGCTCATGGATAGTCCTCTCGGGTTGTCCGGCGCGCCGGCCGGCTGCTTCCAATCTCCCCGCCGCGGTAAACCCTCGACAGGTCCGCATACGTCCAAGTGGATAACTCAGGCTGTGGAGGAACTGTGGCCCGGTGCCTACTTCAGGGACCCGAAGGAAGCATGGCCAGCAGTACCGGAACGATGCCCAAGCAGACGAAGGCCGGGAGGGAGCACAGACCCAGCGGCACCACCAAGCGCACACCGAGGGCGGCTGCGCGGCGCTCCGCGGCCCTGAACTGTTGCCGCCGCATACGGGCCGCCTGCGCGTACAGCATGGCCGACGATGGGGCCCCTGTGACCGCCGCGAACCGCAACGCCTCCCGCAGGGCGTCCAGCTCCTCCGGAAGCCCCGGCGCGCCCCGCCAGGCCGTGTCCCAGTCGGCGCCGAGGGCCAGGGCCGCAGCAACCGGTTGCAAGTGGACGCGTAAGTCAGGGTCGGCTCGGCCGGCCAGAAGCCCCAGGGACCGGCCGAGGCCTGCACCGGCGTCGAGCATGGCCCCGATCAGCTCCATCATCATGGCGGGATCCCGCAGGCCGCCCGTCGGTTCCGGAGGCTTTCCGCCGGCCGGATCACGGCCGCACAGCGGATCTCCCACGGCTCCGTGCCGCGCCCGGGCGAGCCACCGCCGCGGCAGCATCGCCCGGTCCAGGAGCAGGACCGTGGCGGCCACGGCGAGCAACAGGGCTACGCCAAGGCTCCCGGCGGGCGCGGTCACCAGCGGTGCCCCTCGGCGGAGCGGACCAGGCGGCGCGACCAGATCCTTCCGGCCGCTGCGAGGCCGGCACCGGCCGTCAGGCAGAGCAGGCCGAGCGGAGTTCCGAGCAATATCCCTGCCGCGTCGACTCCGAGCAGCATGGCGAGTGCGAGGCCTGCAAAAGGCAGCCACGTCAGGATGGCAGCGGTTGCCTTGGGACCGGCCAGCGCGGTCCGCCGGGCGCCGGCAGCGTCGTCGCCGGCTTCGAGGTGTGCGGCGTAGCGGGTCAGGATGTCTGACAGTGGGCATCCGCTGGCTTCGGCAATGTCGAAGCAGGCGGCCAGTTCCAGCCAGACGCCCCGCTCCGCAGACTGTCCCGCCGGTTGCCGGTGGCCCGCCGCGGTTCCCTCCTCGCGGGCCAGCCGTCGGCGAATGGCCCCGCCAATGGGAGCCCCTTGTCCGGCCGCGGCCCGGGCTGCGGACAGAAGCTCCAGCGATCCGGCGCTCAGCGTGGGCATCCCCGGTCGGCCTCCGGTCAGCGGGCGCACCCGGCGGCCGGGTGCGGGGCCAGGATGAGGGGCCGTCGGAACGGGCGCGTGGTCTGCGCCCGAGCCGGCGTCGTCATACCGTGCCCCGTACAGGAGCCAGAGCTCGTCCCAGACACGCCCGACGGACCGCCCACCCTTGAGCAGGGCGGATAGTTGTTGCACCAGGACGGTCATGGAGGCCTCCTCGGCACCGGCGTCCCGCCGCCGATGAAGGAGCCGAAGGGCGTTCCGGACCGGGCCACTATCCGTACCGGGCACAGTCGGTCGATGCCCCGGTCCCGGCGGCGCCGATGGATCGGCGAGCGCCACACGCATCCGCCGCCGGGACGGGCGGACGGAACCACTCAGGACCCCGACGGCTAGCGCCAAGGCCACACCCAGCAACACAGTCACGGCGTCGTTCCGGGCAGGAAGAACCCCGGCTCCTGGACCTCCGCACCCTCATCAGGAACTTCCAGCGGCAAGGGGCCGGTGACCGCCGTGACCGGCAGCCCGAGCCGGGCGGCCAACGCCGGCCACGCCGGGCCGCCCCGCACGGCGCCGTCGGCCGATTCCAGGGCGGTGGCCACCACGAGTCCGGAACCGTCGTCCCGCATCAGCCCCACCGATGCCACCTGCCGTCCGTGACGGGTCCGTTCCAGGTGCACCACCGCGTCGAGGGCACTGGCGGCCTGCAGTCGGACGGCGTCCGGGCCGAGTCCGGCGAGCGCCCCGAGCGCCGTGAGCCTGGCCGGCACGGCAGCGGCGGTATTCGCGTGGATGGTGCCGCCGGCTCCCGTGTGGCCGGTGTTCATGGCCGTGAGCAACTCCCGGACCTCTGCCCCGCGGCACTCTCCGACGATGAGCCGGTCGGGCCTCATCCGCAGCGCATGTCGGACCAGTTCGCCCAGGTCAACGGCACCGCCGCCCTCGATGTTGGTGTGCCGCGACTCCAGGCACACGACGTGGGGATGCACCGGGTTGAGTTCCGCAGCGTCCTCGATGAGCACCAGCCGCTCCCTGGGACTGCAGAGCCCCAAAAGAGTGGCCAGCAGCGTCGTTTTTCCGGAGCCCGTGGCGCCGCTGATCAGGAAGCTGAGCCGCCGCTCCACGATCCGCTCCAGCACGGTCCGCAGCAGCGGCCCGAACATGCCGGCACGCCCCAGTTCGTCGAGGGAGAACACGGTGGCCCGGCGGATCCGCACACTGAGCAGCGTCCCACCGGTGGAAATCGGCGGCAAGACCGCGTGGACCCGGAAGCCACCCTCCAGGCGGACGTCGACGCACGGGGAACTGTCATCGAGCCGTCGCCCGCCGGCAGCCACCAGCCGCGCCGCCAGCGCACGGACCTGTGCCTCGCCAGTGAAGGTCACCGGTGCGCGTTCCAGGCCCCGGCCGCGGTCCAACCAGACGGAGGTCGGCCCGTTCACGAAGATGTCGGTCACCAGCGGGTCCCTCACCAGCGGTTGCAGCGGGCCGAGCCCGGTCAGCTCCGCGCTGATGGTTTCCACGGCGGCCAACGAGCCGGCGGTGCCCAGCAACCGTCCGCTCGCCTGAACGGCGGCCGCCACCCGGGAAGCGGTGACCGGTCCGGCGTCGGCCAGGACCGAGGTCCGGACGGCTTCGAGCAGCCCCGCATCGGGGCCGGGGCTGACCTCCCGCTGCCGCCGTTGTCCAAGGCTGGGCGCGTCCACCGGACCAGCCGCGGCGTGGGCGCTCACGGGACCGCCGCGCTCGCAGCATCCAGGGCCGCCGCGGCAAACCGCTGCACGCTGCGCCGGTTCCCGGTCTCCAACAGCCGGCCGAGCTCGGTGGCGGCGGCGATCCCGCGGATTTCGGGCAACACGCCCGCCACCGGCAGCCCGACGCATTCCGCCAGCAGCTGCTCGTCGACGGCGACGCCGGGACGGTTGCGGACCACCAGGGAGGTCTCCACCGGCGGCAGCTCGGGAACGAGCCGGGCCGCGGCCACGGCGGCGCGCAGCTGGGCCGGCAGAACGACGAGGAGCCTGTCGCACTCCCAACCAAACGCCCGCAGCGCCTCCCGTCCGCGGCCGGTATCCACCACCACGAGCTCATAGCCGCGCCGGGCCGCGTCCAGCACCACCGCCGCCGCGGCGGGACCGAGCGCCGGGCCCGGTTGCCGGTTCCCGGGCCACGACAGGAAGGAGAAACCCCCAATGACCGGCAGGGCGCTGTGCAGCGTGGCCGGGTCGATACTCCCGCTGGCATCCGTGAGGTCGGGCCAGCGGAGGCCGGGTTCCTCCTCGGCGGCCAGCGCCAGCTCCAGACCACCGCCCCAGGGGTCGCCGTCGACCAGCAGTACCCGGACGCCCTGGCGAGCGGCTTCCTGGGCCAGCCAGACCGCCGTCGTGGTCGCGCCAGCGCCGCCGCAGCCGCCGACGATGCCGAGGACGTGACCGCCCGGCTCTTCGCTCCCGGAACGGCTGAGGTATTCGGCCAGCCACGGGCCGCCCTCGGGGAGCACCGCGACGCGTTCGGCTCCAACGGCGGCGGCCAGGCGCCAGAGCCCGTCACCGTCACCGCTCAATCCAACGACGACGGCGGGTGCGCGCCGCCGGTAGGGCAGCTCCGTGATGTCACCGCCCACCAATACGGCTCCGGCCACGGCCCAGTAGGCCGCTGCCTCCTCGACGCCGGCGACGCAGGTCAGCTGCCGCCCGGTAACCGCCACGATGCGCTCGACCTCCAGGCGCAGCGGCTCGGACGCGGTCACCAGCAACGTTTCGGCGGCGCCGCCGACCTCTTGGGCGTCCGGCAGCCACCGGGGCTCCCCCGGACCCGCCCTCCGGCCGCCGGCGCCGGTGCCCTGCCACGGCGGGCCGGGAAGCGGCACCCCGGCCGTCGGCCGTTCCGGAGGGACACTCCTCAGCTCATGCCTGTTCATGGGTCCACCATCCCCACCAGCGCGACGGAAGGTGAGCCGCGGACGCTCTTATGTGGACAACCGGGTGCAATGTGGAGAACCGGCCACACCGCCGTGACCGGACGGGGCCCGACCACAGGGCAGAATTGATCCCATGCATGTGCTGCTCGCCGCCCACCCTGACGGCGCAGCCCTCCAACGCCTCACCCCGGACGGCGCCCCGGATCCCGCCGCGCCCGACATCCGCGTGGTGCCCGCCGCCGACCTGCCCGGCGTCGTCCGCACCCTGGAACGGCAGCGGCCCCGCTGGATCTGGCTCCGCACCCAAGACTGGTACCCGTCGCTGCTGGCCGCCGGCGTCGACGTCGAACGCTGCTACGACCTGACCCTGTGCGGGGCCATCCTCGCCCACGCCGAATTCACCGCCGGGACGCCCTATGCGCGCGCGGCCGAAAAACTTACCCAGGATGGGGACGAGCAGCAGCCGCCCCGGATGCTGCAACCTCCGCCCCCGCCGGCGGATCAGGGCGCCCTCTTCGATGATCTGCTGCCCGCCGCCTCGCCCCGGCATTCCCCCGAGCAGCTTCGAATCGAATACGCCGCCCAGCAGGAAGCCCTGGCCGGTGCCCCGGACCGCGGCGACCGGCAGAAACAGCGCCTGCAGCTCCTCCTCGCGGCCGAATCCGCCGCCGCGATGATCGCCGCGGAAATGCAGCACGCGGGGGTGCCCTGGCGCGAGGAATTGCACGAACAGATCCTCGCTGACTTCCTGGGGCCCCGTCCCGCCCCGGGACACCGGCCGGCCAAACTCGAGGCCCTGACCGTCGAACTGCGCACCCTCCTGCAGTCGCCCGCCCTGAACCCGGACTCTCCGCAGGACCTCATGCGGGCCCTTCACCGCAACGGCATCGAGGTCAAGAGCACCCGGCAATGGGAATTGAAGGAGGCGAAGCACCCGGCGATCGGGCCCCTGCTGGAATACAAGAAGCTGGCCCGGCTGTACACGGCGAACGGCTGGGCCTGGCTGGACGCCTGGGTCTCCGGCAGCCGCTTCCGGCCCGAGTATGTGGTGGGCGGCGTCGTCTCCGGGCGCTGGGCCTCGCGCGGCGGCGGAGCGCTGCAGATCCCGCGGCAGATCCGCGGCGCCGTCCACGCCGACCCCGGCCATAAACTGATCGTCGCGGACGCCTCCCAGCTGGAACCGCGAGTACTGGTGGCGCTCGCCCAGGACGCCCGGATGGCCGACGCCGCGCGGGACAAGGACCTCTACGCGGGCATCGCGGCGCAGGGATTCGGCGGCGACCGCGCCAAGGCGAAGGTGGCCCTGCTGGGCGCGATCTACGGGGCCACCTCGGGCGAATCGGGACGGTTGATGCCGCAGCTGGCCAGGACCTACCCGCAGGCGGTGGGGTTCGTCGAACAGGCCGCCCGCGACGGCGAGGCGGGCCGGACCGTGACTACGCGCCTTGGCCGCAGCAGCCCGCCGCCCTCCGAGCGGTGGCTGCGCAGCCAGCGCTCGGCCTCCGCGGAGGAGCAGCGCCGCGCCGAGTCCCTGGCCCGTTCCCGCGGCCGGTTCACCCGCAACTTCGTCGTGCAGGGCTCGGCGGCGGACTGGGCGGCCTGCTGGCTGGCGGAACTACGCCGGCGGCTGCGCACCATGCGCGCCGGCGGCGGTCCCGTGGGGGAACTGGTCTTCTTCCTCCACGACGAGGTCATGGTGCACTGCCCGGACGACGCCGTCGAGGCCTGCACCCGTGCCATCGAGGAATCAGCTGCCGCGGCCAAGGACCTGTTGTTCGGTCCGATCCCGGTGGAATTCCCGGTCAGCGTCGCCGTCGTCGACTCCTACGACAACGCCAAGTAACGCCCGCACGCCAACGCCCCGCTCCCCCGGGACCCTCGGCGTAACGTACCCGGCGGTAGCGTTGCGGCGCCGGTCGGGGCCTTGTTACGTTCACAAAGTCCCCCGTCGACGCCCGGCCCTCCGGCCGGGCGCGCGGTAGGGACCACTTGGTGATGCAGGCAGGAAACGAGGGGACAGCAACGTGGCTGGCACATTCGAAATCGCGGCGGCAGGAAACGAGTCGTACTACTTCACGCTGACGGCGCCGGACGGCACCGTCGTCGCCGTTTCGCCGCTGTACAACAGCCTGCAGGGAGCCGCCGCCGGGATCACCGCGGTGCGGGAAAACGCCGCCACCGGACTGGTGGTGGACAAGTCCGCCACGCCTGTCTAGGCGTCCACCCCGTGCAGGCGGGTCCGATCCCACGGGACGGACCAGCCCAGCTGGTCGAAGAGCTGGTTCAGGATCATCCCGGTGAATCCCCAGACCACCACGCCGTTGACGGCGAAGGCGGGGCTCTTGAACGTCTGCCCGGCGCGGCTGACGGTGGCCATGATCCGGTTGTCCGGATCCAGCAGGTCCCGCACCGGCACCCGGAACACCTGGGACGACTCGCCGTAGTCCACCACGCGCACCGGCGACGGCGACGCCCACCAGCCCAGGACCGGCGTGACCAGGAAGTTCCCGCGCGGCAGGGCCAGCTCCGGCATGATGCCCAGGACCTCGACGCCAGCGGGATCCAGGCCTGTCTCCTCCTCGGCTTCCCGGAGCGCGGCCTCGGTCACCGTCTCGCCGGGGTCGATGCCGCCGCCGGGGAAGGCCACCTGGCCCGGGTGGTCATCCAGGGTCTGGGCGCGCTGCAACAGCAGGACGTCCAGGTCGGCGGGGGCCAGCAGTTTGACGGAGGCGGCCGGGACGTCGTCGAGGGACCCGAACAACATCAGCACCGCGGCGCGCCGCACCCGCTCCCCCGCGGACACGGAGAGTTCGCGCCAGCGCGGGTCCGGCGGCGGCGCAGTTCCGGCCTCGACGGCGGACACCAGATCGATTAGGTCCTGCCGGGCCGTCATGGCGTCCTCCGCTGCGATTCCATCCGGATTTCCGCGGCCCGGTGGGTTTCGGCGAGCAGCTTCCCCAGCAGCTCTTCCTGGCCGGGTGCCAGCTCATACTTGAGGAGTTTGCGGGCCTTCTCCGGATCCGTTTCGCCGGCCCCGTAGCTGGGGCACCAGTTGGCCACCGCGCAGGCACCGCATGCGGGTTTGCGGGAGTGGCAGACGCGCCGGCCGTGGAAGACGACGCGGTGCGAGAGCATGGTCCAGTCCCGGGGTTCGAACAGTTCGGCGACGTCGGATTCGACTTTGACGGGGTCGTCCGAGTCGGTCCACCCGAAGCGCCGGGCCAGGCGGCCGAAGTGGGTATCCACGGTGATTCCGGGGATTCCGAAGGCGTTTCCGAGAACCACGTTGGCGGTCTTCCGGCCGACGCCGGGAAGCGTTACCAGGTCCTCGAGCCGGCCGGGCACCTCGCCGTCGAACTCGTCGACGAGCCTGGTGCCCAGCGCCATCAGGCTCCGCGCCTTGGCCCGGAAGAATCCGGTGGGTTTGATGATCGCTTCCAGTTCGGCCGGTTCCGCCTCGGCCAGGCTGCGCGCGTCCGGGTAGCGGGCGAACAGCAACGGCGTGATCTGGTTAACGGTCACGTCCGTGGTCTGGGCGGAGAGCACCGTCGCAACTACGAGTTCGAACGGGCTGCGGAAGTCCAGTTCGGCGTGGGCGTAGGGGTACTGCTCGGCCAGCGCGCGGTTGATGCGGCGGGCCCGGCGCTTGAGCGCCAGCATGCTTTCGCCGGAGGCACTCCGGGGCGCACCGGCCGCGCCGGTGCCCGCCCCGGCCGCCGTCTGCTTCCCCGCCCTGCTGGCCACGGCGGGTCTAGCCGCGCTCGATGTTGCTGAGGTCCCGGAGCACTCCGACGCGTCCGTCCGTGTGCTGGACGAGGAATTCATGGCCGCGGTCTTCGAGCGCCAGCACCCAGCCGCCGGGCTCGACCACGAAGGACGGGGTCCCGGTGCGCTCATCGACGGCGGTGCGTGGCTGGGCGACGGCGAACCAGAAGGCCTCGTAGGCGGGCTGGGCGCTTCCCTGTTCCGGACGGCTGGCCGGGTCGACCGTGGCACCAATGGGTTCCTGCTGGCGGACCTGCGGCGTGAGGGCCGTCGGAGCGTCGTGACCGGCGGGCGGGACCGGCGCCGCGGCGGCCTGAGTCTGCTCGGAGGCGGGGGCCGCGTCGGCCTGTTTGCCGGCGGGGGCCACGGATGCGGAGGGTACGGATGCGCCGGATCCGGCCGGTGCCGACGCTGCTCCCGCGGTTGCGGCCGGGGCCGGGTGGGCGGCGGTGGCGGCATCTGCTGCGGGAGCCGCAGGCGCGTGGACCGCTTCGGGACGGCCGGCGGCCGGTGCGACGACGCCGTGAGCCTGGGTGGCCGGCTCGGCGGACGGGCGGGCTACCCGCGCCGCGTCGTGGGCTTCGTACCCGCGCGGGGTGGGTTCGGAGGTCGCGTTGCTAGCGGGGCCGCCGGAGGGGCTCATCCGCTTGGCCCAGCCGGCCAGGGCTGCGCCCGGCTTGGAGGCGGAGCCTTCGGCGGCCGGCTTGGCGGCCTTGGGGGCACGGGGGCGGCGGACCGGGGCGGCAGCCTCGCGGGCGACGACGTGGGCGGGGGCCTCGGCGCGGTGCAGGAAGTCGCCGGCGAGCGCCGGGATCAGGCGGCCAAGGACCGTGGCGGTGAAGAGACCGATCGCGCCGATGAGGCCCAGCAGCATGCTGGGAACGAAGGCGCCGGCGGCGGCCAGGAAGAAGAACGCCACGCTGAAGCTCGCGACGACGGAGCCGAACTGGTCAACAGACAGGGATCCGACCCGGAGCCGGGTGCCCGGGCTGACCCGTCGGGCGACGAACAGGGCGGCGACGATCAGCGGCAGGAGGATCCCGAGGCCCAGGAAGAACAGGCTGCCCAGGTTCCAGAGGTTGTACCGGACCGCGAACATCGGGATCAGGGAGGCGACGAAGAGCACCAGGACGGACCCGAAGACGGTGAGGTCCCGGACGGTGAACGGGCCGGCAACAGCCTCGTTGTTCTTGATGTTCGGCTTGTCCACGGTGAAACGCGGCTGCTCCGCCTTGCCGTGGGACGGCGCCTGCACGGAGGACTGCTGCTCCGCCGGTCCGTCGGTGCGGTTGGGCGCGCGGAGCTGCCCGTTGCCTTGCTCGTTCATTCTGTTCTCCTTAGCGTGGCCGCACCCTGGACAGTGCGGCCTAACGGCAGGCAAAAAAGGGACCCTTAGCGGTCCCCTTTGCCCCCATCGGATGTCACGACTTCATCTCAGCCTAACCAAGTGCCGGACCGATCACTAGCTGACCGGCCGTCACTCCAGCACCAGATTGCGAAGTCTTTCGCGGCGGCTCCCACGGCGCGGCCGCCCCCGGCGGAGCGCGGCACCGGGGCGCCGCTCGGCGCTAAATAAACACCGTTCGCGGCGGTCGATGTGACGGGGCACACGTTCTGTCAGGGCCGGGCGCTAGGGTGTATTTCGGAACAGCACACGAGGCACGTCCGTGACCGGCCGGTGCCCGGAGCCGCGCAGGCGGCACCGGGAGCGGTTGAGCACGGCGTCCGCGCAGCACGGATCGATGAATGATGAGGTTCACCATGTCCCAGCAGACCCCCGGGTCCACCGTCCCCGCCCGGCAGGGCGACGCCTTCGAAAACCTGTCGCAGGAAAACCGGAAGTTCGCCCCCTCGGCGGAGTTCGCGGCCAATGCCGTGGTCACCGAAGCCGAGTACGCGGAGGCCGACGCCGACCGGCCGGCGTTTTGGGCAAAGCAGGCCCGCAGCCTGCTGAGCTGGAGCAAGGACTTCACGCAGACGCTGGACTGGTCCGATCCGCCCTTCGCCAAGTGGTTCGTCGGCGGCGAAGTCAACGCCGCGTACAACGCCCTGGACCGGCACGTCGAGGCCGGCAACGGCGACCGGGTGGCGATCCACTTCGAGGGAGAGCCCGGCGACACCCGGACCTACACCTATGCCCAGCTCACCGAGGAAGTAAAGAAGGCCTCGAACGCCTTCGAGTCCCTCGGCATCGTCAAGGGCGACCGGGTCGCCGTCTACCTGCCGATGATCCCCGAGGCGGTCATCACGCTGCTGGCCTGCGCCCGGATCGGCGCCATCCACTCGGTTGTGTTCGGCGGTTTCTCGGCCGAGGCACTCCGCTCCCGCATCGACGACGCCGAGGCCAAACTCGTCGTCACCGCCGACGGCACCTACCGCCGCGGCAAGCCCAGCCCGCTCAAGGCCGCCGTCGACGAGGCCCTGGCCCACGAAGGTGACGGCACCGGCCACACGGTCCAGAACGTCGTCGTGGTCAAGCGCAACGGCCAGGACGTGGACTGGCACGAGGGCCGGGACCACTGGTGGTCGGACACCGTGGACGCCGCCTCCGCCGTGCACACCGCCGTCGGCCACGACTCAGAGCACCCGCTGTTCATCCTCTATACCTCCGGCACCACGGGGAAGCCCAAGGGCATCCTGCACACCACCGGCGGCTACCTCACGCAGGCGGCCTACACCCACCGCGCCGTGTTCGACCTGCACCCCGAGACGGACGTGTATTGGTGCACGGCCGACGTCGGCTGGATCACCGGCCACTCCTACGTCGCCTACGCGCCGCTGATCAACGGCGCCACCCAGGTGATGTACGAGGGCACGCCGGACTCCCCGCACCAGGGCCGCTGGTGGGAGATCGTGCAGAAGTACAAGGTCTCCATCCTTTACACCGCCCCGACGGCCATCCGGACCTTTATGAAGTGGGGCAAGGACATCCCCGGCAAGTACGACCTCTCCTCCATCCGGGTCCTCGGGTCCGTCGGCGAACCCATCAACCCCGAGGCGTGGATGTGGTACCGCGAGGTTATCGGCGCCAACGCCGGAGCCAACGGCGAGAAGAAGGAGAATCCCGCACCGATCGTGGACACCTGGTGGCAGACCGAGACCGGGGCGCAGATGATCGCCCCGCTGCCCGGGGTCACAGCCACCAAGCCCGGCTCCGCGCAGGTGCCGCTGCCCGGCATCGCCGTGGACGTGGTGGACGAGGCGGGCGAGTCCGTCCCCAATGGCGCCGGTGGCTACCTGGTGATCCGCGAGCCGTGGCCCTCCATGCTGCGGGGCATCTGGGGTGACCCGGAGCGGTTCAAGGACACGTACTGGTCCCGGTTCGAGACGATGTACTTCGCCGGCGACGGCGCCAAGAAGGACGACGACGGCGACATCTGGCTGCTGGGCCGGGTCGACGACGTCATGAACATCTCCGGCCACCGGCTCTCGACCGCGGAGATCGAGTCGGCGCTGGTCTCCCACCCCGCGGTTGCCGAGGCCGCCGTCGTCGGCGCCGCTGACGAGACCACCGGCCAGGCCGTCGTGGCCTTCGTCATCCTGCGCGGCGACGCCGTGGATTCAGGCGACGCGATGGTGCAGGAACTGCGCAACCACGTGGGCAAGGAGATCGGCCCGATCGCCAAGCCCAAGACCATCCTGATCGTCCCGGAACTGCCGAAGACGCGGTCCGGCAAGATCATGCGGCGGCTACTCAAGGACGTGGCGGAGGGCCGCGAGGTGGGAGATGCCACCACCCTGGCGGACAACACCGTGATGGCGCAGATTGCGGCCTCGCTGAAGAAGTGACCGGCCGGCGGCCCGGAAAGGCACGTCCCGGGGCTGCTGCGGTGGTGGGCGGGAGACGGTGGAGCGTCTCCCGCCGCATCGCCGCGCCGGCCCCGGTGGTGTGGCGCCTGCTCACCGACATCAGGTTCTGGCCGCTTTGGGGACCTTCGATTACCGGGGCGGAGCTGGCAGGGCACCGCCCCGGCGGTGAGGAACACGTGCTCCGCGCCGGGAGCCGGGGAAGGGTCCGGACCTTGGTGGGCGTGAGCCTGCCCTTTATCGTCACTTCCTTCGAGGAGGGCTCCTTCCGGGACGGGTGCGATGAAAAAGGTAGCGCCTGGTCCTGGGCGGTCGCCGGCGTGGCCGCCACCGGGCACCTCGTCGCCGCCGTCCCCGGCGGATGCCGTGTCACCTTCACCGTTCCATGGTGGGCTCCGCCGTACCTGCTCGTCTGCGCCGTCGCCCTGCGCCGGATCGACCGGCTGGCGGCACGGGAGGCCCGCGACGCGCTAGATTGTGAACCATGAGCGAAGCGATCTCCCCCGGGGCCGCCACCGACGGCGCCGTCACCGACGCCGGGCGCGGCACCATCCTGGTCCTCAACGGACCCAACCTGAACCTGCTGGGGACCCGGGAACCGGAGAAGTACGGCACGGCCACGCTCGCCGACGTCGAACGGCTCGCCGTCGAGGCCGGCGCCGCCCATGGCCTGGCGGTGGAGTGTTTCCAGTCCAACCACGAGGGCGCGCTGGTGGACGCCATCCACGCCGCCCGCGGCAAGGCCATCGGCATTGTCCTGAACGCCGGCGCCTACACCCACACCTCGGTTGCCATCCGGGACGCGATCAGCGCGGTGCAGATCCCCACGGTGGAGGTCCACATCACGAATGTGCACGCCAGGGAACCGTTCCGGCACACGTCCTACCTCTCGGACATCAGCAAGGCGGTCATCGCGGGCGCAGGCGTCCTCGGTTACCGGTTCGCCGTGGACTACCTGGCGGCCCTGGACTCGGGCCGGGCCTGACATGACCCCGGCGGCAGGGACCGGCGCCACGGCCGACTGGTACAGGAACTTCGGCACCGTCGATGCCCCGGGCAACTCCCCCTGCTACGCCGACTGGTCCCTGCAGATCGCCGAGGACGCCGCCCTGGTGGAACGCATCGACCGGTGGCCGCACGCCAAGCGCCAGCCCCTCCTGCTGCTGGCCGCGGCGCGCTACGCCGGGGCCGCGACCGGTCCGTACCCGCAGTTCCGGGCCTTCCTGGACGCGCACTGGGACGAGGTGTCCCGGACGGTCCTGGGGCGCTCCACCCAGACCAATGAGGCGGGCCGGTGCGCCGCGCTGTTGCCTTCCCTGGCCAGGATCGCCGCGGCCGAGGACCGGCCCCTCGCCCTGCTGGAGGTCGGGGCCTCCGCCGGGCTGACCCTGTTTCCCGACCGGTACGGGTACGAATTCGTCGACGGCGGCGCCCTGAGACGGCTGGACCCGCCGGATGCGGCGCCGGGCAGCTACCCGGTGCTGCGCTGTGACACCAAGGGACCGGTCCCGTTTCCGCCCAAGGTGCCGGAGGTGGTGTGGCGGGCGGGGATCGACCTGAACCCGTTGGACGTCAACAATCCCGACGACGTCGCGTGGCTGGAGGCGCTGGTCTGGCCCGAACAGGACTTCCGCCGCGAGCGGCTACGGCAGGCGATCGCCGTCGCCCGCGCCACGCCGCCGCGGCTCGTGGCCGGCGACCTGAACGAGCACCTGGTCAGCCTCGCGGCCGAGGCCCCGCCGGAGGCCGCACTGGTGGTCTTCCACAGCGCGGTAATGGCCTACCTGGACGCGGACGGGCGGGAACGCTTCCGGGACACCATCGCCCTGCTCGCCGCGGACCGGGGCTGCCACTGGATCTCGAACGAGGGCCACATGGTCATCGTGCAGCCGGACGGGTCCAGTGTGGTTCCGGAGATGGACGAGGGGCGGCTCCGGGGACGCTTCCTCGTGATGGAGGACGGCGTGCCCGTGGCCGCGGCCGGGCCCCACGGCCAGAGCCTGGAATGGCTCGAGGGCGCGGGCTAAGGCCTACTTCTTGATGCACTGCCCGGGCGAGACCAGGTCCCCCAGGCCGGAGGCCTTCGCCGCGACCGGTCCCAGGTCGTTCATGGTGATCGCGAACCCGAGGGAGTTCTCCGACGTCGACTTCGCGAAGACCACCCCGGCTACCTGGCCGTCCGTGGTCAACAGCGGGCCGCCGGAGTTGCCCGGCTGGACGTCGCCCGCCAGCCGGTAGACGTCCTCCGGGGCGGCGTTGTTGCCATAGATGTCCGGCACCAGCACGGTGGCGATGTCCCGGATGGCGGCCGGCTTGGACTGGAATGGGCCGCCATGCGGGTAGCCGGCGAACGCGGCCGGGCTCCCGGCGGGCAGGTTGGAGCTCAACTGAAGCGGTGCGGAGCGGAGGCCGTCCACGGCCAGGACCGCCAGGTCGTGCTGGCTGTCGAAGTAGACCACCCGGCCGGGAAGCGCGCCGCCGCCGGGCACCTCGACGACCGGTTCGGGCACGCCCGCCACGACGTGCGCGTTGGTCACCACGCGCCCGGCTGAGACGACGAACCCGGTCCCGGTCTGGTTCTGGCCGCACTGGTAGGCAGTGCCGGCGATCTTCAGGACCGATGCCGAGGCGCGGTTCAGCGCGGGAGTGTCGGTGCTGGCGTCCGGGACGGGGACCGGCTGGCCACCGATCCCCTCGAACAGGGTGGGAATACCGTCGCCGATGACGGCGGAGCGCAGCTGCGCGAGGGAAGCCTTGACGGGCGTGGGGGTGACGCCGTCGATGAAGCCGATCACCTTGGAGTCGGCAAGCTGCTGCGAGACCAGCGGGACGCCGAGGGCGCTGATGCTGAAGGCCAGCATGGACATCACCAGGGCGGACACGGCGACGTTGACGCCGCCGCCGACCACCCGGTCCACAAACCGCAGCGGACTGGGTTTGACGACGCTGCGGATGCGCCGGCCGATCATGGTGCCGAGCCCGTGCCCCAGCATCATCAAGGCCACGGTCGCGGCGATGATGGCGGTGAGCCGCCACCCCGGGTCGCCGACGAGGTCGCTGACGAGGGGCACCGCGAAGAACGCGGCCACGGCTCCGGCGGCGAACCCGGCGATGCCGCCGAGGGTCACCAGGAACCCGTTGCGCAGGCCGTAGATCAGGTAGGACAACAGCGTCAGGATCAACGCGAGGTCCAGGATGGTCAAGCCAAACAACGGGGCTCCTTAGGGGCTGGTAGGAGGCTCATTCTACCGGTGCACCCTGACAGTTTGCGGGGCACGGGCCGCCGCCGGATCGTCACCGGAGCAGCTGCGGGGTACCCGCCGGGCCCGGCACCGCCGCGTCTTCTGGCGCGTCCCGGTGCCAAGTACGTCACAGAAGCCGCAAAATTCTGAAACAATGGCTGAAGCGCCCCAGCCGACACAGTTAGTCAGGAGTTTTCATGGATATCGAGGTATTGCGCCGCGCACCCCTTTTTGCCACGCTCGACGACGAGGCCTTCCGTCTGCTGACGGACGAGCTCACCGAGGTGGACCTTTCCCGCGGTGCCTCGGTCTTCCGGGAAGGCGACCAGGGCGACCAGCTCTACTTCATCGTCTCCGGCAAGGTGAAGCTCGGCCGCACCTCCCCCGACGGCCGCGAGTCGCTGCTGGCGATCCTCGGACCGGGCGAGCTGTTTGGTGAGATGGCCCTCTTCGACCCGAGCCCCCGCACCGCCACCGCGACGGCCGTCTCCGAGACCCGCCTCGCGGGCCTGAAGAACGAGAGCCTGAACGCCCTGCTCCGCAGCCGCCCCGAGGTGTCCGCCCAGCTGCTGCAGGCACTGGCCCGGCGCCTGCGCCGCACCAACGACTCCCTCTCCGATCTGGTCTTCTCCGACGTTCCGGGCCGCGTGGCGAAGGCCCTGCTGGACCTCGCCGACCGCTTCGGCCGTCCGGCGACCGACGGCGTGCTGGTCGCCCACGAACTGACCCAGGAAGAGCTCGCGCAGCTGGTCGGCGCCTCCCGCGAGACGGTCAACAAGGCCCTGGCAGAGTTCGTCCAGCGCGGCTGGCTGCGGCTCGAGGCCCGCGCCGTCGTCATCCTGGACATGCAGCGCCTCCGCCAGCGCTCCCGCTAAACGCACCCCAGCAGCAAACGCGAAAGGGCCGGCTCCGATTTCCTCGGAGCCGGCCCTTTGGCGTAGTTGACGGGCGGGGCTAGCGTTCGCGCTGGGGCTCGTTGGCGACGGTTTTGGCGGCCTCGACCTCGAGCATGAGCACGCCGTCCTCCTCCAGCAGCGTCGGCTGGTAGACGTGGGCGCTGCGCTTGTAGCTGAGGTAGGCGATGCAGCCGTTGGCGCTGGCCATCTTCTCGAGCATGATCTCCGAGCCGGGAACCAGGAGCTGGCCGAGGCGGAGACCCACGGTGTTCGGCTGGCCCACCTCGTCACCCAACGCGGTGGTGTCCCGCTCGGCAATGACCTTGCGGACGCAGACCCAGCGCGCCCACACACCCTTGCTGGCCAGCATGGACGGCTGCTGGTTCATCGGCACGGTGGCGGCGAAGTAGCGGGTATTGAAGCGCCGGTGCGAGAAGTCGGGGCTGAGCCAGTTGACCAGCGGCTTGAGCAGGTCGGTGCGGACGGAGAGTCCGCGCTTGGCCAGCACGTCGGTGAAGGATTTCTCCTGATCCGCGACGGCCTCGCGGGCCCGCATCCACTCCGGGGAGGTGTTGTTCTCCACGGTTGAGGACAGGTCCGGGCCGGCGAGCAGGATGCCCGTCTCTTCGAAGAGCTCCCGGATCGCGCCGATCACGTGCCGGCGGGCGAGTCCGACGTCGGCCGTACCCATCCGCTCGGCCCAGTACGACGGCGGCGGCCCCAGCCAGCCGACGGCGTCGTCGTCGGAGGACTCCAGCGAGCCGCCCGGGAAGGCGAGCACGCCCAGCGGCGAGGTGCCCGGCCGGTAGCCGAGCCAGGTCTCCAGGCCCGTGGGCGAATCGCGGAGCAGCACCACGGAGGAGGCGAAACGCGGGGCGCGCGGGGTGCGCTCCCCGTGCTCCAGCCAGCTGCGGGCCGCTCCCTCGAGGTCCGGAGGAAGATCAAACAAACGTCGTGCGAGGTGTGGCAAGGAAAGCGACCGGCCTTAGGCGAATTCTGCGATCAGTTCGACTTCCACCGGGGAATCGAGCGGCAGGACGGAGACACCGACGGCGGAGCGGGCGTGCTGGCCGGCGTCGCCGAGAACCTTGCCCAGCAGCTCGGAGGCACCGTTGATGACGCCGGGCTGGCCGGTGAAGGACGGGTCGGAGGAGACGAAGCCGACCACCTTGACGATCCGGGTGATCCGGTCCAGGTCGCCGATGACGCTCTTGACCGCGGCGAGGGCGTTCACGGCGCAGATCGCGGCGTAGCGCTGGGCGTCTTCCGGGGAGACGGTGGCCTCGTCGGAGGCACCCTCGGCGCCGGAGGAGACCTTGCCGGTCTCTTCCAGGCGTCCGCCGACAAACGGCAGCTGGCCGGAGGTGTAGACGTGGTTGCCGGAGACGACGGCGGGCACGTAGGCGGCCACGGGTGCGGCCACCTCGGGGAGCGTCAGGCCGAGTTCGGCGAGGCGCTGTTCGACGGCGGACGTGGCGCCCGCGGAGGCTGCCGGCGTCGTGGCTTCGGACGTGCTCATGGTTACTGCTTCTCCCGCTTCAGGTAGGCCACCAGGCCGTTGCCGTCGGGGCCCGGAACTACCTGCACCAGCTCCCAGCCGTCGTCACCCCACTGATCAAGAATCTGCTTGGTGGCGTGAATAATGAGCGGAATCGTGGCGTACTCCCATTTGGTCATGAAGGAAAGCCTAGTGCTTGCCGCTAAAGTGGAAAACATGGCGACTGGTAAGAACCCTGTATTCGACACTGCCACCACCCTCGGAAAGCTCATCCTTTTCCTTGGCGTGAGTGTTGTCTGTGGCGTGCTCGTTGCGGGGCTGCTTGTTCCCGCCGCGGCGCTCTCGGGCAACACGGCCAGCGGGTCGATCAAATTCTTTGAGGCCCTCCCGGCGGAACTCCAGGTGGACCCGCCGAGCCAGGCCACCACCATCCTCGCCGCCGACGGCAGCGTGATCGCCAGCGTCTACTCGGAGAACCGCACGCGCGTCTCCCTGGACCAGATGTCTCCGTACATCAAGGACGCCGTGGTCTCGATCGAGGACAGCCGCTTCTACGAGCACGGCGGCGTGGACACCACCGGTATCCTCCGCGCGCTCGTGGCGACCGCCCGCGGCAACAAGCAGGGCGCCTCCACCATCACGCAGCAGTACGTGAACAACGTCATCAACTCCTCTCTGGAGATGGAGGGCAAGAGCGACCAGGTGCTCCTCAACGGCGTCAACAAGAGCATCGGCGACAAGCTCCGCGAGATGAAGCTCTCGATCGCCCTGGAGAAGAAGTTCTCCAAGGAGCAGATCCTCGAGGGCTACCTCAACATCGTCTTCTTCAACCGCGACGCCTACGGCATCGAGGCGGCCTCGAAGTTCTTCTTCAGCACCTCCGCCAAGGACCTGACGCTGCCGCAGGCCGCGCTGCTGGCCGGCCTGGTCAACAGCCCGTCCTTCTACGACCCGATCACCCACCCGGACAACGCCAAGGTCCGCCGCGACCTGGTCCTCAAGGCCATGCTCACCCAGGGAAAGATCAAGCAGGCCGACTACGACGCCGCCGTCGCCACCCCGGTGGAAACCAAGGTGACCCAGCCCAAGCAGGGCTGCGGCAACGCCACCATGGCCCCGTACTTCTGCGACTACGTCATGCACCTGCTGCAGAACAACCCCGCCTACGGCGCGGACGCCGATGCCCGGGAGCGGAAGATTTTCCGCGGCGGCCTGACCATCAAGACCACCTTGGACCCCAAGGCCCAAGCCGTGGCCCAGGAGCAGGTCAACGCCACCGCCGGGGCTAACCCGGACAAGTGGGGAGCCTCGCTGGTGTCCGTCCAGCCCGGCACCGGCAAGATCATCGACATGGCCCAGAACACTTCCTTCCTGGCCGGCGACGGCAAGTTCGATACCCAGCTGAACTTCAACGTCGACGCCTATGACAGCAAGGGCCAGGACCTCAACGGCGTGGGCGGCATGCAGCCCGGCTCGACCATGAAGCCGTTCACGTTTGCGGAGTGGCTGAACGAGGGCAAGTCGATGAACACCATCGTCGACGGCTCCGTCCGGAAATATCCGATCAACTTCAAGTGGAGGAATTCCTGCGGCGTGACCACCGGCGCCTACAACACGGCGGAGTCGGCACTGGGTGCAGCGGACGACCTGCAGAATGCCGAGGACGGCTACTACAAGCCCATGACGGTCCTGCAGGGCCTGTATAACTCCATCAACACGGTGACCTTCGCTTCCGCAGCCCAGTTGGACTTCTGCGGTATCCAGAAGATGGTGGATTCCGTGGGGCTGCACTCGGGACTCCCCGCCAAGGACAAAGACCAAAAGATCATCCTTGATGCCAACGGCAACATCGCGGACCCGAACCCCAAGATCAACATGTTCACGACGGGGAACCTGCTGGGCTCCACCCAGACGTCGCCGCTGGCCATGGCCAGCGCCTTCGCGACCTTCGCCAACGACGGCAAGTACTGCGAGCCGATCGCCATCACCTCGGTGACCGACGCCAACGGAGCGCAGTTGCCAGCCCAGAACACCAACTGCCGGGACGCGGTCAAGCCCGAAGTTGCCCGCGGCGTGAACTACGCGCTGCAGGAGGTCTTGAACCGCGGTTCCGGCTCACTGATCCGGCCGCGGATCTCCACCCGGACCGATTTCCCGATCGGCGCGAAGACGGGTACCTCGAACAACAACGGTTCCACCTGGGTGGTGGGCCACACCACCGGCCTGGCCACCGCCTCCTGGTTCGGTGACGCGCTGGGCGCCCAGGGCCGAGCCGGCCAGAACCTCACGATCAACGGCCAGTTCTACAAGGGCATCGACGGCTACATGCTCGCCGGGCCGCAGTTCTCGAACTTTATGTCCGCCGTTGCCCCGGGCTACGGAACGAATCCGTTCCCGGAGCCGCCGTCCAACCTGCTCAACGGCTACACGCCCAGCCCGGTGCCCAACACCCGGCAGAACACCCAGGCGACGCCGGCACCGAATAACCCGGCACCGAGCAGCCCGGCTGCACCGGCTCCCGCGCCGAGCAGCCCGGCACCGGCCCCGACCAAGCCCGGCAACGGTAACGGCTAACACATGGCCGACATGAGCACGCTGGCGAGCCGCGTCCGAAGCATCGGGCGCGGCCTTGCCGTCACCACCGCCGTCGGAGCCGCGGCGGGTGCCGCCGCCACGGGTTACGGACTGTGGGAGAAGAACCAGTTCGTGCTGCGCGAGGAGTCCCTGGCGATCCTGCCCCCGGGTTACGGCCCGCTGCGCGTACTGCACCTCAGCGACATCCACTTCATTCCCGGGCAGCGTAAGAAGGCCGACTGGCTGGCCTCCCTGGCGGAGCTGGAGCCGGACCTGGTGGTCAACACCGGCGACAATGTCAGCCACGTCAAGGCCATCGGCCCGGTCCTCGACGCCCTGCGGCCATTGCTTCGGTTCCCGGGCGTCTTCGTGCCGGGATCCAATGACTACTACGCGCCTCGGTTCAAGAACCCCGCGTCGTACTTCACCGGCCCCTCCTCCACCCCCAAGACCCCCGTGGCCCTCGACTGGCCCCGGCTGCGCACCGGCTTCGGCATGTCCGGCTGGGTGGACCTGACCAACCGCTGCCAGTCCCTGGTGGTGGACGGCCTCCGGCTGGACTTCTCCGGCGTGGACGACCCGCACCTGCGCCTGGAAAAGTACGCCGGCTGGCCCCGCGGCACCCGCGGCCAGGACACCAAACCGCACCTGCGGATCGCCGTCGCGCATGCCCCCTACCAGCGCGTCCTGGACCACTTCACCGAGGACGCGGCAGACCTGATCCTTGCCGGGCACACCCACGGCGGCCAGATCTGCCTCCCCGGCTACGGCGCGCTCGTAGCTAACTGCGACCTGCCCACCTGGCGGGCCAAGGGCCTGCACGACTGGGAAAGCAACGGGCGGACGACGCCGGTCAACGTCTCCGGCGGCATCGGCACCTCACGCTTCGCCCCGGTCCGCATCGCCTGCAAGCCCGAGGCCGTGCTGCTGACCCTCACCGCGAAGGCTTAGACGCACCGGCCCGCAGCGGTCCGGTCATTACGGAACATAATTTCTGTGCCAGATTCGCGGGGGCCGCAGAATGCTGTGAACGTGGTCACGCCATGGCCTAGGGTAGTTGCTACCGGAAACTACATTCAGTTGCGTAAACCCTTTCGCAGTTGCAGTTAAGAAGCAGGCATGGCTACACAGACCCCGTTCTTCACTTCCATCAACCGCCTCTATCCCCACGTCCGGCCGATCCTGCCGCGCCTGATCATGGGCCTGCTCAGTGCCCTGATGGCCAGCGTCGTCGCCCTCGCCATCCCGCAGGTACTGCGGGTACTGATCAACGATTCGCTCAAGCCCGGCGGCAGCGGCCAGGCCGTCTGGATCTCCGCCGGGATCGTCCTGCTGCTTGGCATCGCCGAGGCCGGACTGGTGGCCTTGCGCCGGCAATTCGTGATCAACCCCGCCACCACGGTGGAAACCCGGATGCGGGTCTCCCTCTACGACCACCTGCAGGACCTCGCCGTGGCGTTCCACGACCGGTGGGGGTCCGGGCAGCTGTTGTCCCGGGCCATGACGGACCTGAACTTCCTCCGCCGCTGGATGGCCTTCGGCGCGATCATGCTGGTGGTCACCACGCTGACCGTGCTGATCGGCGTCGTGGTCATGTTCGCCATGAGCTGGCAGCTGGCCCTGATCTTCCTCGCCGCGGCCGTGCCGATCATGATCTACGGCTTCCGGTTCCGGACCCGGTACTCCAAGGTGGCCCGCCGCAGCCAGGACCAGGCCGGTGACCTGGCCACCACCGTGGAGGAATCGGTCCACGGCATCCGCGTGCTCAAGGCGTTCGGGCGCAGCCGCGAGGCCCTGGAGAACTTCAACGAACAAGCCGAGGAGCTGCGCCAGACCGAGATCGACAAGGCCAAGCACCTGGCCACCTTCAGCCTGGTGGTCACGCTGCTGCCCGAGCTGGCCCTCGGCGCCGGCCTCGTCGTCGGCGTCCTGCTCGCCGCCGACGGCCAGCTCAGCATCGGCGCCCTAGTGGCCTTCTTCGCCACCGCCGCCGTCATCGCCGCCCCCGTGGAAGTCTGCGGCATGCTCCTGGCCATGGCGCTGACCGCCAAGACCGCCATCGACCGGCACTTCGAGGTGATGGACGCGGTGAACACCATCACCAGCCCGGAGCAGCCCCGCAGCCCGGCCGACCTGAAGGGGGCGCTGTCCTTCCGGCACGCCACCTTCGCCTTCGACGACGCCCCGGACAAGCCCATCCTTAAGGACATCACCCTGGACATCAGGCCCGGCGAGACCATGGCACTGGTGGGCATCACCGGCAGCGGCAAGAGCGCCCTGCTGCAACTGGTCCCCCGCCTGTTCGACGTGACCGCCGGTTCGGTGGAGATCGACGGCGTTGACGTGCGCGAGTTCGACGTCGCCGGGCTGCGCAGCGCCGTGGCCGTCGCCTTCGAGGACACCACCCTGTTCTCTAACTCGGTCCGGGACAACGTCCTCCTCGGCGTCGCCGACACAGTCCCCCCGGAGCGCCGGGAGGAGATCCTGGCCGAGGCCCTGGATACCGCCCAGGCCCACTTCGCCTACTCGCTGCCCGAGGGACTCGACACCCTGATCGGCGAGGAGGGCCTCAGCCTCTCCGGCGGCCAGCGCCAGCGCATCGCCTTGGCCCGCGCCGTCGCCGCCGACCCCACCGTGCTGGTCCTCGACGACCCGCTGTCCGCCCTGGACGTCAATACCGAGGAACTGGTGGAAACCCGGCTGCGTGAGGTCCTCGCGGACACCACCACCCTGGTGGTGGCACACCGGCCCTCCACCGTTGCCCTCGCGAACCGGGTGGCCCTGCTGCAGGACGGCCGGATCACCGCGGTGGGTACCCACACCGAACTGCTGGCGGAGAACAGCCACTACCGCTACGTCATCGCCAGCCTGGACCCGGAACCGCGGGACCTGGACTCCGAGCTCTCCGCCCTCGAGGCGGAGGAGGTTTCGCCATGAGCACCGCCACCTTCGGCACCGCGAACGAGGACAACGCCCACCTCTCCAAGGCCGAGAGCCGCGCCGTGCGGCGCCGCTCCCTAGCCCTGCTGGGCTCGCTGATCCGGCCCGTCCGGCTGCGCTTCTGGCTCACCATCGCCGCCGTCGTGCTGTCCCAGGCCGCACGCGTGGCCGGCCCCGCCCTGATCGCCTTCGGTATAGACCGGGCGCTCCCGGCGCTGCGCTCCGGCGACAGCTTCCCGCTGGTCTTCGCCGGCGCAGCCTACCTGGCGGCGGCGATCGCGACGGCGGGACTGACCGCCCTCTACGTGACGTCCACCGCCCGGCTGAGCCAGTCAATGCTGCTGGACTTGCGGGTCCGGGTCTTCCGACAGACGCAGCGGCTGAGCCTGGAGTTCCACGAGAAGTACACCTCGGGCCGGATCATTGCCCGGCAGACCTCCGACCTGGAAGCGCTGCGCGAACTCCTGGACTCCGGGGTTTCGTCGCTCGCGTCGGGGCTGCTGTTCATGATCTTCACGGCCATCACCATCTTCGCCCTGGACTGGCGCAGCGGCCTGCTGGTTCTGGCCGCCGGCATCCCGATGTACTTCCTGTCCCGCTGGTACCAAAAGCACTCGCAGATCGCATTCCGGGAGTCCCGCGTGGTCTCGGCACGGCTGATCGTGCACTTCGTGGAGACCATGACCGGCATCCGTGCCGTGAAGGCCTTCCGCAAGGAACGGCAGAACGCCGAACGCTACGCCGAACTGTCCGAGGAATACCGGCTGGTCACGGTCCGTTCGATAAACCTCAACGGCGTCTTCCAGCCCGGCCTGGTGCTGATCGGCAACATCTGCGTCGCGGTCGTCCTGCTGGTGGGTGGCTTCCGGGTGCTCGACGGCGGCCTGGCCGTCGGCGTGCTACTGGCCCTGATCCTCTCCACCAAGCGCTTCTTCCAGCCGGTGGACCAGATGGCGATGTTCTACAACTCGTTCCAGAGCGCCCAGGCGGCCCTCGAGAAGGTCTCCGGCCTCCTCGAGGAGGTACCCACCGTCCGGCCGCCGGAACACCCGGTGGCCCTCCCCCGCGCCACCGGCCGGATCGACTTCAACCAGGTGGAGTTCCGCTACGGTGACGGCCCGGTCATCATCCCCACCCTGGACCTGCACATCCCGGCCGGCCAGACGGTCGCGCTAGTGGGCCAGACCGGCGCGGGCAAGTCCACGCTGGCCAAGCTGATCGCCCGGTTCTACGACGTCTCGGCCGGGTCGTTGACGCTCGACGGCGTCGACCTCCGGCAACTCGCGACGGCGGACCTGCGCCGCAACGTCGTCATGGTCACCCAGGAGGCCTTCCTGTTCAGCGGCACCGTGGCGGACAACATCGCCCTGGGCCGGCCGGACGCGAGCCGCGAGGAGATCGAGGCGGCGGCCAAGGCCGTCGGCGCGCACGGGTTCATCACCGAGCTGCCGGACGGCTACGACACCGACGTGAACAAGCGCGGCGGCCGCGTGTCCGCCGGCCAGCGACAGCTGATCAGCTTCGCCCGCGCCTTCCTGGCCCGGCCCGCGGTGCTGATCCTGGACGAGGCCACCTCCTCCCTGGACATCCCGTCTGAGCGCATGGTCCAGGCCGGGCTGGCCAGCCTGCTCCGCGGCACCGGGGCGGCGGATGGAACCGCTGCGGACGGCGCTCCGGCCGGCCGTCCCGACAACGGCCACGTCGGCAGCCGCACCGCGCTGATCATCGCGCACCGGCTCTCCACCGTGGAGACCGCGGACCGGGTGCTGGTGGTCCACGACGGCAAGGTGGTGGAGGACGGGTCGCCCGCGGAACTGATCGGCGGGGGCGGCCGTTTCGCCACCCTGCACGGGGCCTGGAAGGATTCGCTGGTCTGAGCCGGAGCCGCCGGTGCCCGCCCGGATGGGTAACACCGCCGAGGGAGGACGTTTCGGCGGTCCCGATTTCGCATCCGGGGCCGGTATCGGATACTCTTGTGAAGTTGCTTTTGCAGCAACGGATCGGGATGTGGCGCAGCTTGGTAGCGCGCGTCGTTCGGGACGACGAGGTCGCAGGTTCAAATCCTGTCATCCCGACCAGTAAAAAAAGAGGGCCTTCCAGCTGGAAGGCCCTCTTTTTTGTGCCCGCTCCCCGGGTATGCAGCTTCGGGGCGGCCGGACCAAAACTCCGACAGACACGTCACGGCCCCGGCATCCTGGGATGCCGGGGCCGTGGAGTCTGCCGGTCGGTCACGAAATCGAATCAGGGATTACATCGGGTCAGGCCAGTTGCCGACGTTGGTGGAGTAGGTCATAGGGTCCGGCCAGTTACCCACCGCGGAGGCCACGCGCATCGGGTCGGGCCAGTTGCCGACGGCGGTAACCTGCGTGGAATCGGAGCTGGAGCCGGCGGCGATGATGCCGGGAGCCGCTGCGGAGAAGGCCAAGGCCCCTGCGAGTGCCAGGCCTGCTGCAATCTTCTTCACCATGGTGATCCTCAAATCTCGAGTCGGAGTCGTTACCAAGTCTGTAGTTCCCTTGTTGACATACATTGTAAAATTTCTTCCACAGAGACTGTCAAGCATTTAGTACATCGATTGTCCGGAATGAGGTGGGATCCGTGGGGAACGGATTTGGCGAAAAACTCCGCGCGGAGCGGTTGGACCGCGGGCTCACGCAGGCTGAACTGGGCAAGGATTTGTACTCGCCCAGCTACATCTCCCTGCTCGAAACCGGGCGCCGCGAACCCACCGCCGACGTCATCGAGGAACTGGCCCGACGCCTGGACCTGGCCCCGAAGGCCCTGGAGGCCTGGAGCCAGCCGGTCTCCATCAGTGACGCCGAGTATGTGCTGGCCGGCCTCTACGCCCGCCAGGCCTGGGATCTCCGGGACTACCCGCTGGCCGCGCAGCACGCCGCGACCGCCGCGCAGATCGCCCTGGAATCCAAGAACACCAGCGCTTGGTGGAACATGACCTACATGCAGGCCGAGTGCCTGATCAAGCAGGGCCTCTGGGCCGAGTGCCGGGCCATGGTCCAGCGCCTCCTGGACCACCCGCTGGCCGCCGAATCGGCGGGCCTGGGGGTCAGGGCCCGGCAGATGCTCGCCGCCGCCGCACAGGGCCAGGGCCAGCTGAAGGACGCCGTCGACTACGCCCAGGAGGCTGTCCGGCTCTGCGCACAGCTGCCAAAGGGCTCCACCATGATCATCGGTGCCCTCCGCGCCCTCATCGGCGCCCTGGCCGAGAGCGGCCGCCTGGACGAGGCCTGGAAGTACTGCCAGGAGATGAACGCGGAGATGGAAGGCCAATCGTTGCCGCAACTGGCCGGCGAGGTGGCCTGGGTGGTGGGCAACGTCGCCTTCATGCGCCACGACTACGCGGAGGGCATCAAGTACCACGAGGAGGCCGGCAAGCTCCTCTCCCCCGCCTACGACATCGACCTCTGGGCCCGGTTCAACAAGGCCTCCGCCGCGGTGCGGCTCTCCTCTGGCATCGTCGAGCCGGAAACTCTGTCCGCGATCGAACGGGCGGAGCTGGCCCTCTCGATCGTCGGCGGCACGGACACGGACCGGCTGGAGGTCGCGTTCATCCGCGCCCGGTGGCTCTACCTCACCGGGGACATCATGGGGGCGGTGCAGAAACTGCGCGAGATCCACGCGGAGCGCTCGCTCCTGGCACGGCACACGGCCGGGGAGGTGTCGCTGCTGCTGGGCAAGGCCCTCAAAGCCGCCGGCGAGGTGGAGGAGGCTCTGGTTTACCTGGACGAGGCGCAGAAGGACTTCAGCGCTGCCGGGGCCTCGGACCGCGTCCAGCAGGCACTGGACGCGGTCCTGGAGATCAAGCTGGCCCAGCGCCGCGCCGAGGCGGCGTCCGCCGGCAGCCAGCAGCCGGCCACCAGTTAGCAGCGGGCGGGCCGAACGTCAGGCGAAGGTGCGGCCGGTCAGCAGCTCGTAGGCCTCCACGTAGCGGCTCCGGGTGCGGGCGACGACGTCGTCCGGCAACGCCGGGGGCGGCGTATCGGAGGACTTGTCCCAGCCCGACGCGGCGGAGGTCAGCCAGTCGCGGACGTACTGCTTGTCGTAGGAGGGCTGCGCCTTGCCCGGCTCGTAGGTGGCGGCGTCCCAGAACCGTGACGAGTCCGGCGTCAGCACCTCGTCGCCAAGGGTGATCACGCCGGTGGCGGCATCCACGCCGAATTCCACCTTGGTGTCCGCGAGGATGATCCCGCGTCCCCGGGCGATGCCCTCGGCCTTGGTGTAGACCTCCAGGGTCAGGTCCCGCAGCCGCGCGGCGGTATCGGCCCCGACCAGGTCCACGACGGCGTCGTAGGTGATGTTCTCGTCGTGCTCGCCCACCTCGGCCTTCGCGGAGGGGGTGAAGATGGCGTGCTCCAGCCGGGAGCCGTCCACCAGCCCGGGCGGCAGCGGGATGCTGCAGACCGTGCGGGACTGCTGGTATTCGGCAAGGCCGGAGCCGGTGAGGTAGCCGCGGGCGATGCATTCGACCGGGAACATGTCCAGCTTCTTGCAGATCATGGCCCGGCCCTCCACCTCTGCCGGGACGCCGTCGGCGGCCGTGGCGGCGAGGACGTGGTGTTCGACGCCGAGCTGTTCGAACCACCACAGGCTCAGCTGGGTCAGGATGCGGCCCTTGTCCGGGATCTCGCTGGCCAGCACGTGATCGTAGGCGCTGATCCGGTCGCTGGCCACCACCAGGACGCAGTCCTGGCCTATCCGCTCCGTGATGGCGGGGTCCGCCGGCGCGTAAAGGTCGCGGACCTTGCCCGAGTAGATGTGCTTCCAGCCCGGCAGCTCGGGGGCCTGGGTCTGGAGGCCGCCGGCGAGGGATTCGTGTGCGTTCATGGTCAGGACTTCGCTTTCGTCGCGGCGGCGGGGCCGGCTACGGTGATCGCACCGCGCGCGGCCTTGGCACCGATGTCGGTGCGGTATTGGGATCCCTCCAGCTGGATCAGCTCGACGCCGTCGTACGCCCGTTCCCGGGCCTCGACCAGATCCGTTCCAAGTGCGACGACGGCCAGGACGCGGCCGCCGGCCGAGACCACCTTGCCGTCGTCGTCGAGCCGGGTGCCGGCGTGGATCACGTGGACGCCCTCCAGGGCCTCGGCCTTCTTGAGCCCGCGGATCCGGTCACCGGTGCGCGGAGTGCCGGGGTAGTTTTCGGCAGCCACGACGACGGCCACCGCGGTGTCCCTGGACCAGCGCAGCGGCTGGGCCTCGGCGAGTTCGCCCCTCGCAGCCGCCATCAGCAGGCCGCCCAGGGGGGTCTTGAGCCGGGCCAGGACCGCTTGCGTCTCCGGGTCCCCGAAGCGGACGTTGAACTCGATCACCCGGGTGCCGCGCGAGGTCAGCGCCAGGCCGATGAAGAGCACGCCAACGAACGGGGTGCCGCGGTGCGCCATCTGGCTGACGGTGGGCTGCGCCACCCGTTCCAGGACCTCGTCCACGAGGCCTTCCGGCGCCCATTCCAGCGGGGTGTACGCGCCCATGCCGCCGGTGTTGGGGCCCTCGTCGTTGTCGAAGATGCGCTTGAAGTCCTGGGCCGGCGAGAGCGCCACCGTGGTACTGCCGTCGCAGAGGACGAAGAGCGAGACCTCGGGGCCGTCGAGGAACTCCTCGATGACCACGGAACCGCCGGCGTCGAAGCAGCTCTGCGCGTGGGCCAGCGCCTCGTCGCGGTCGTTGGTGACGACGACGCCCTTGCCCGCGGCGAGCCCGTCGTCCTTGACGACGTACGGGGCGCCGAAGGTGTCCAGGGCGTCGGCCGCTTCCTCGACGTTGGAGGCCACGCGGGCCATGGCCGTCGGCACGCCGGCCTCGGCCATGATGTCCTTGGCGAAGGCCTTGGAGGCCTCGAGCTGGGCGGCGGCCTTGCTGGGGCCGAAGACCGGGATCCCGGCTTCCCGGACCGCGTCCGACACACCCGCGGCGAGCGGCGCCTCGGGGCCGACGACCACCAGGTCGACGGCCAGCCGGGTCGCCAAGGCGGCCACGGCGTCGGGATCGTTGGCGTCGATGGCGTAGGTGGGGACCAGGGTGCTGATGCCGGCGTTCCCCGGGGCCGCGTGGACCTCGGAGACATTCGGATCGGCGAGCAGGGAACGGACAATGGCGTGTTCGCGGCCGCCGGGGCCGATGACGAGTACCTTCACAGTTCCCTAGGGTACTTTGTGCACCCGGCAGGCTCCTAAGCTGTGTCGGGCCATCAATCCCCCGGGCCGGCGGCTCCGAATAAGGGATATGACATCGTCCAGCAGCACCAAGCCCGGCACCACCGCACGGCCGCGGAAGCGTTTCCTGCCCTCGGGGCACACGGTCATGGCCGCCCTGGCCGGGGTGGTGTCCGCCGGCGTCGTCCTGGCCGTCGCGGAACTCGTGGGCGCCTTCTTCACGGCCCGCGCCACACCGCTGATCGCCCTCGGCTCGACCTTCATCGACTTCACCCCGCCGTGGATGAAGGACTTTGCGATCGCCACGTTCGGCACCAATGACAAGGCCGCCCTCTTCGCCGGGATGGGCCTGACCATCTTCCTCCTCGCCTGCGTCCTCGGCATCGTCGCCTACCGGCGCTGGTCGCTGGGCGTCGCCGGCGTGCTGCTGATGGGCGCCGTGATCGTCGCCAGCGTGGTGACGCGCGCCAGCGTCAAACCACTGGACGCGATCCCCTCGCTGATCGGCACCGCTGCGGGCCTGGTGGCGCTGCGGTTCCTGATCGGCAAAGTCTGGCGGATGCGGTCCTGGCCCGACGCCGAGGTGGGGCGCAGCGCCAAGGAACCGGACCGTCCGGCCACCAGCCGTCGCGCCTTCTTCGCCGCGACCGGCATCACCGCTGTCGGGGCCGCCGTGGCCGCCACCGGTGGCCGGCTGCTCAGCGCCGCCCGCAGCAACGTCGCCAAGGCCCGCGAGAGCCTGACCCTGCCCACCCCGGCCAAGGCCGCTGCGCCGGTGCCTGCCGGGGTGCAGTCCAAGGTTCCCGGCGTTACGCCGTGGCTAACCCCGAACAAGGACTTCTACCGCATCGACACCGCCCTCAGCGTGCCCGAGGTCAACGCCCAGGACTGGGAACTGCGGGTCCACGGCATGGTGGAGCAGGAGGTCCGGCTCAGCTTCCAGGACCTGCTGGACGCGAAACTGATCGAGTCCCACGTGTCGCTGACCTGCGTCTCCAACCCGGTGGGCGGCAACCTGGCCGGCAACGCCAAGTGGCTCGGCATGCCCATCCGGGACGTCCTCGCGATGGCCCGGCCCAAGGACGGCGCCGACATGGTGCTCTCCACCTCCGTGGACGGCTTCAGCGCCTCCACCCCCATCGAGGTGCTGCGGGATGACCGCGACGCGATGCTGGCCATCGGCATGAACGGCGAGGCGCTGCCGCTGGAACACGGCTACCCGGTGCGGATGGTAGTCCCGGGCCTGTACGGCTTCGTCTCCGCCACCAAATGGGTCGTTGACCTGGAGGTGACCCGGTTCGCGGACGCCAAGGCCTACTGGACCCAGCGCGGCTGGTCCGAGCGCGGACCGATCAAGACCATGGCCCGGGTGGAGGTGCCCAAGTCCTTCGCCAAGGTCCCCGCCGGCAAGGTAGCGGTGGGCGGCACCGCCTGGGCGCAGACCCGCGGCATCACCAAGGTGGAGATCCAGATCGACAACGGACCCTGGACCCCGGTGGAACTGTCCACCGAGGCGTCCCTGGTGACGTGGCGGCAGTGGTCCTATGAGTGGGACGCCACCCCCGGACCGCACTACCTCAAGGTCCGCGCCACCGACGGAACCGGCGAGGTGCAGACGGACAAGCGGGCCGATCCGGTCCCCGACGGCGCCTCCGGCTGGCAGTCCGTCATGGTCACCGTGGAGTAACCGGGCGACGGCGGCCCGGGCACCTAGACTGGCAGCATGCCTCTGAACCCGCATGCCACCTTCTCCGTCGATTCCGCCGTCGAACTGGCGGTGGTGGAGCGCAGCGGCTTCATCGAATCACGGCACATCGGGTCCGCCGTCGTGCTCTCCGCCGACGGCCAGGTGGTCACCGAACTGGGCGACATCGCCGCCCCGGTGTTCGCCCGCTCCACCCTGAAACCGCTGCAGGCGCTCGCCGCTATGCAGGCCGGCGTCCCCCTCCGCGGCGCCCAGGTAGCGATCGCCTGCGGCAGCCACGTCGGGTCCCTCGACCACATGGACGTGGTGGAGGGCATGCTCAAGGCCGCCGGCGTGACCGAGGACCAGCTGCAGTGCCCGGCCGACTGGCCGGCCGACGAGACCGCCCGGACCTGGCTGGTGCAGACCGAGCGCGGCAAGTCCCGGCTGGCCTTCAATTGTTCCGGCAAGCATGCCGCGTTTCTCTGGGCCTGCACGGAGAACGGCTGGGACACGCACAGCTACCTCGAGCCGAACCACCCGCTGCAGCAGCGGGTCCGCTCCGTGATTGAGGAATACTGCGGGGAACGGATCGCCCACCTGGGCATCGACGGCTGCGGCGCCCCCGTGGCCGCCGTCTCCCTCACCGGCCTGGCCCGCGCCTACTCCCAGCTGGCCAAGGCCCCCGGTGACCACCACTCCAACGCCCGGGCCGCCACCATCGCCACCTCCATGCTGGATTACCCCTGGGCCGTCCAGGGCCGCGGCGAGGCCAACACCATCGTGATGAACGACCTCGGCATCATCGCCAAGATCGGGGCCGAGGGCGTCCTGGCCATGGCCACCCCGCAGGGCGTCGCCGTGGCCATCAAGGTCCTCGACGGAAATATCCGGGCCACCACCCTGGTGGGGCTGACCCTGCTGGCCGCAGCCGGCGCCGTGGACATTCCCGAGGTCTCCAGCGTGCTCGAAAAGGTCATCGACCCGGTGCTGGGAGGTGGCCGGCCGGTGGGCAAGATCCGCCTCGGCCACGCCGTCTCGGCGCTGCTGGACTAGGGCCATGGCAGTGGCACGGCGCCGGATCCCGGTGGACGAAGGACGCGCGGCCCTGGCGGCCTGGCGTGCAGCCACGGACGGGGCGGTACCCCGCGCCACCGTGGCCACCGCCGTCCGCTACACCCTGGAGGAAGTCACGGCCCGGGCGCCCGGGAACTCCGTGGAGGTCCGGGTGCCCCCGTTCGGCGTCACCCAGTGCGTGGAGGGCCCGCGGCACACCCGCGGCACTCCCCCGAACGTCATCGAGTGCGACGCCGCCACCTGGCTTGCCATGGTCACCGGCTCCCTGACCTGGGCGGACGCGGTGGACGCCGGCAAGGTGGCCGCCTCGGGCCTCCGGGCGGACCTGTCCCGGCTGCTTCCGCTCTAGTCCCGCCAGGGCGGGGGCGGAAGGGCCGGGCAACTGCGATTGAGCCGGGCCCTACGATTGAGCCCGGCCACGGCGGCAGGGCCGCCGCAGTGCCGCTGCGCCGGTGCGGGGAACCTCAGCCGCGGCCGATGAAGGGCATGCCGGCGGCGGTAATGACCACCGATCCCACGCTGGCGGCGGCCGGCATCCCGGCCATCATAAGCACCGCCCTGGCCGCATCCTCCACCGGGAAGGTCGGCTCCACCTTCCGGCTGCCGTCCGCCTGGAGGGCCCCCTCGCCCACGCCGATCGTGTCCATCAGCCCGGTGGCGGCGTTCCCGATGTCGATCTGGCCGCAGGTGATACCGAAGCCGCGGCCGTCCAGCTCAATGCTCTTGGTCAGCCCGGTGATGGCGTGCTTCGTCACGGTGTAGGCCACGGACCGGGGCCGGGGCGAGTGCGCGGAGATGGAGCCGTTGTTGATGATCCGGCCGCCCTGCGGCGTCTGCTCCTTCATCGCCCGGACTGCGGCACCGGCACAGAGCAGGGACCCGGTGATGTTCACCGCCGCCGTCGCCTCCCAGTCCTCGGGGCTGAGCTCGTCCACGCCCGCCGACGGCCCGAAGGTGCCGGCGTTGTTGAACAGCACGTCCACCCGGCCCCAGCGCTCCAGCGTCGCCGCGAAGAGGCGTTCGACGTCGTCGGGCCGGCTGATGTCGCACGGTACGGGGAGCGCCAGGGCGTGCCCGGCACCGGTCTCCAGCAGCTTCTCTTCCCGCCTGCCGGCCAGGACCACGCGGTAGCCCTCGGCCAGCATGAGCCGGGCCACAGCCCGTCCGATGCCGGATCCCGCTCCTGTGACGACAGCGACCGGGCCGGCGTGGTGGTGTGTCATGGGCTCTCCTGGGGCGTGGCGGCGGGTGCGGTTCAGCCCAGCCTATGCCGGGCGGGGCCGGTCGCTGAAGACGTACAGTGAAGCGTGGCATCCACCGCGGGAGACGTCGTACTGGCCTACCTGGCCCGGCAAGTGGCCGAGGTGCGCCGCCTGGCGCCCGGCGCCGCGACAGGCCGGGTCGAGGACATCCACCAGATGCGGGTCGCCGTTCGGCGGCTCCGCTCTGTCCTGGGTTCCTGCTACCCCCTGTTCGACGGCGGTGCGGTCGACCCGCTGCGCGACGAACTGCGCTGGCTCTCGGGAGTGCTGGGCGCGGCCCGGGACCCCGGCGTGGTGCGGGACCGGCTCCTTGAAGCGGCGGCCCGGGAGCCCGCGGCCCTGCGCTGGGCGGGGGACCCCGCGGCGGGCCTGATCCGGACGCGGCTGGACGCCGCTGCGGCGGCCGGGCTCGCCGCGGCCGCGGACGCCCTCACGGGTATCCGCTATGAGCAGTTGCTGGTGGCCATCGATACCTTCCTCGCCGCCCCGCCGCTAGCCCCTGCCGCCGCTGCCCCGGCGCGCCGGGTGCACCGCGCCGTGCGCCGGGACTCAAAGCGGCTGGTCCGGACCGCCGCAGCCCTGGCTGAAGCCAATGGGGGCGCGGAGCACGACGTCGCGTTGCACACGGTGCGGAAGGCCGCTAAGCGGCTGCGGTACTCATCCGAGCTGGTACACGAGGCCGTGCCGGACGGCCCGGCCAGGCGGCTGAAGCACGCACGCCGGACGGCCAAGGGCGCACGGACAATACAGCAGGTCCTGGGCCTGCACCAGGACAGCGTCATGGCACGGGCGGTTCTCGTGGAGTTGGCCCGGGAATCAGACCCGGGTGCCGGCGCCGGGTCCGCCGTCGGCTTCGGCCTCGGCCGGCTGCACGCCGCGGAGGACGTACGTGCAGCGGCGGCCGAGAGGAAGTTCCACAAGTCCTGGCGGAAGCTGCGGCGCAAGCTGTAAGTCCGGCGGCAGCCTAGGGTTTCAGGACCACCTTGATGCAGCCGTCCTGCTTCTTCTGGAACATCTCGTACATGGCCGGGGCCTCGCTCAGGCTGGCCTCGTGGGTGACAAGGTCCATGACGCCCAGCGGGTCGGCGTCGTCCTCCACCAGCGGCAACAGGTCCTCGGTCCACCGGCGGACGTTGCACTGGCCCATCCGCAGCTGGATCTGCTTGTCGAACATGGACATCAGCGGCATGGGCGAGGCCTCGCCGCCGTAGACGCCGCTCAGGGAGACGGTGCCGCCGCGGCGGACCGCGTCGAGGGCGGTATGCAGGGCCGAGAGCCGGTCCACCCCGGCGCTCTCGAACGTCTTCTGCGCCAGCTTGTCCGGGAGCAGCCCGGCCGCGTGCTGCATGAAGGAGGCAACCGGCGAATCGTGCGCCTCCATGCCGACGGCGTCCACCACGGAGTCGGCGCCGCGGCCCTGGGTCATGGAGCGCAACTCTTCGGCCACGTCCTTGGAGAAGTCGAGGGTTTCCACGCCGTGCCGCTCGGCCATGGCACGCCGCTCGGCCACTGGATCCACGGCGATGACCCGCAGCCCTAGGTGCCGGCCGATCCGCGAGGCGAACTGCCCCACGGGTCCCAGCCCCATCACGGCCAGGGTTCCGCCCTTGGGCACATCGGCGTACTTCACGCCCTGCCACGCGGTGGGCAGGATGTCCGAGAGGAAGAGGTAGCGCTGGTCCGGCAGTTCCGAGCCCACCTTGATCGGACCATAATCTGCGTGCGGGACGCGCAGGTATTCGGCCTGGCCGCCAGGCACCGAGCCGTACAGCTCGGAGAAGCCGAACAGCGACGCGCCGGAGCCCTTCTCCTTGACCTGGGTGGTCTCGCATTGGGACTGCAGCCCCATGTTGCACATAAAGCAATTGCCGCAGGAGATGTTGAAGGGAATGACCACGCGGTCGCCAATCGCCAGATTGGTGACGGCGCTGCCTACCTCGACGACGACGCCCATCGGCTCATGGCCGATCACGTCACCCTTGTGCATGTACGGGCCGAGGACCTCGTATAGGTGCAGATCGGAGCCGCAGATGGCGGTCGAGGTGATTTTCACAATTGCGTCCGTCGGTTCCTGAATGACCGGATCCGGGACCTCTTCCACGCTCACGGATCGTTTGCCCTGCCATGTGAGTGCCTGCATGCGCATTCCTCTCTCTCGGGTCGAATCTTTCGGTGAAAACTATGGGCGGGACCGGCGCGGGGCACGGTTCACTCCACCGGCGGCCAGCGCCGGGTGCCAGTGCGTCAGCGGCTCCGCGCGGCGAGCTTCCCGATGGCGCTGCCGGCGAGGTTGGCGAGCAGGGCGCGCGGATTTTCGTAGACCTCGGCCGCGCCGGCGTCGCGCAATTCGGCCTCGCTGGTGCCACCGCAGGTCACGGCGACCGTGGGAATGCCGAGTTTGGCGGCGGCCTTGATGTCCCAGACCGAATCGCCGACGTAGACCGCGTCAGCCGCGGCAACGCCCACGGCCTCCAGCGCGGCGACCAGGATGTCCGGCTGCGGTTTGCTCTCCTCCGCGTCGGCCGAGCTGGTGGCCGCGTGCAGGAAGGCGTCGGCGTCAATCGCGGCGCGCAGCATCTCCAGGTCCCGCCCGTGGGCGGAGGAGGCGAGGGCGACGGCGAGCCCGACGTCGTGACACTGGACCAGGAGTTCGCGGGCCCCGTCGGTGCGTCGCAGCGCCGGCCAGTACGTGGCGAAGACCGCCGCCTGCGAGGCGGTGAGGGCGTCGTCGCCGTCCCGGTCCCGGTCCGGCAGCAGATGATCCAGCAGCTTGTCCCCGCCCATGCCGACCGAGCGGTGAATGCTCGCCATCGGCACGTCGAGGCCGGCCTGGCGGAAGGACTGCCACCACGCCAGGGTGTGAAGGTAGGAGGAGTCGACCAGCGTGCCGTCGACGTCGAAGAGGACGGCCGCGCGCGGGTGGTCAGTGATGGGCACGGGTTCGCTTCGTCGCAGCCAGCGTGCCGCCGGTGAGGGAGGATCCACGCCCCGCACCCGCCGTGCGCCGCTTGGCCATGGATGCCATAATCGCGGTCTGCCCGTCGCCGCTGCGGTCCCGGACCAGTCCGGTCCCCGCGATCTCGCGGGCCTGGGCGATCCCGGCCACCGCCGCACGCTTGGTCGGGAAGGTCACGGAGACCGCCATCAGGTCCCCTGCGGCGTCAATCATCCGGATCCGGTACCCGCCGTCGGGTGCGTCTACGAGCTCAAAGTATCCTGCCATCGCCAACTCCTTCAGTGCTGTTCCCCTCGTGGGGGACGTTAGTAAGTATACTTATCTAAGCTCTGGAGGAAAGTCCCCGGCGTCCTGCGGGGGCGGCTGCCGGCGCCGCGCTTAATGCGGCCGAAGCGGTGAGCTGCCGAGGTCCGCCTTCTCCGGCTCCAGCTGCAACGCGGTGCGGACCAGGGCGAAATGGCTGAAGGCCTGCGGGGTATTGCCCAGCTGCCGGGCCTCCTCGACGCCCCATTCTTCGCTCAGCAGGCCGACGTCGTTGCGCAGCGCCAGGAGCCGCTTGAACAGCTCCTCGCCCTCGCGGCGCCGACCGGCCCCGAGCAGGGCCTCCACCAGCCAGAACGAGCAGGCCAGGAAGACGCCCTCCCCGCCGGCGACGCCGTCGTCGCTCTGCTCCACCCGGTAGCGCAGTACGAAACCGTCGTGCGTCAGTTCCCGCTGGATGGCCTCGATGGTGCCGATCACCCGCGGATCGTCCGGCGGCAGGAAGCCCACCCGCGGGATGAGCAGCAGGCTGGCGTCCAGTTCCGGCCGGCCATAGGACTGGACGAAGGTGTTGCGTTCGGCGTCGAACCCGTTGGCCATGACGTCTGCGTGGATCCGGTCCCGGAGGTCCTCCCAGCGGTCGGCGGGGCCGGGCAGGTGGAAGTCGCGCACGCCCTTGACCATCCGGTCCGCCGCCACCCAGGCCATCACCTTGGAGTGGGTGAAGTGCCGGCGCGGTCCGCGCATCTCCCAGAGTCCGTTGTCCGGCTGGTCCCAGGCCGTCTCGAGGTGCTCCATCAGGGCCACCTGGACATCCCAGGACTCGTCGGGATGCTGCAGCAGGGCCGAGCGGGTCAGCGCCAGCCCGTCCAGCACCTCGCCCCAGACGTCCAGCTGCAGCTGCCCGGCGGCGGCGTTGCCGACCCGGACCGGCGTCGATTTCTCGTAGCCGGCCAGCCAGTCGAGGGTCAGTTCCGGCAGCCGGCGTTCGCCGTGCAGGCCGTACATGATCTGCAGGTCCGCGGGGTCTCCGGCGACGGCGCGCAGCAGCCAGTCCCGCCACGCCCCGGCCTCCTCGGAGTAGCCGGACGCCAGCAGCGCCTGCAGCGTCAGGGTCGCATCCCGCAGCCAGCAGTACCGGTAGTCCCAGTTGCGTTCGCCGCCGAGTTCCTCCGGCAGGGACGTGGTCACGGCGGCAACGATCCCGCCGGTCGGGGCGAAGGTGAGGGCCTTGAGCGTGATCAGCGAGCGCAGCACGGGCTCCCGGTACGGGCCGGTGATCCGGCACCGGTCCGCCCACTGCAGCCAGAAGGATTCGGTGGCCTCCAACACCGCCTCCGGGTCCACCTTCCGCGGCCGGCCCAGGTGGCTCGGGGACCAGGTGAGGACGAACGGGATCCGCTGGCCGGCCTTGACGGTGAAATCGGAGACGGTCTGCAGGTGCTCGCCGCGCAGCGGGGCGTCGGTGACGAGGTAGGCGGCGTCGGGCCCGGCGATCGCGTGGATGCCGTGCTCGTCGTGGCGGACCCACGGGATGATGTTGCCGTAGTCGAACCGGAGCGCCAGCTGGCCGCGCATCCGGACACTGCCGCGGATGCCCACCACGATCCGGACGATGTCCGCGGCGCCGTCGCGCGGGGACATGAAGTCGATGACCTTGGCCTTGCCCTCCGGGGTTTCCCACTCGGTCTCGAGGATGAGGGTGTTCTTGCGGTACTTCCGGCGGGTACATTCGCCGCCCCCGGCCGGTGCGAGCAGCCAGCGGCCGGCCTCCGGGGTGTCCAGCAGGGCGCTGAAGCAGGCCGGCGAGTCGAACTGCGGCAGGCAGAGCCAGTCGATCGAACCCTCGGTGCTGATCAGGGCGGCGGTGTGCAGGTCGCCGACCATTGCATAATCCTCGATGCGTGCCATGGCTCTTAGCGTGCCATACGGGCCTGGGCTAGGATCCCTCCCATGCCGGAGGATCAGCCAGGGCAGGCGCGGCCTCCGCGCGGGACGGCCCACATCGGGACCAGCGGTTGGAGCTACGACCACTGGGCGGGCGTATTCTACCCGCCCGGGCTGCCCGCGGCCAAGCGGCTGGCCTACTACGCCGCCCGTCTCGACACGGTTGAGCTGAACGCGAGCTTCTACCACTGGCCGCGGGAGAGCTCGTTCGCCGGCTGGCGGGAGCGGCTCCCGGAAGGGTTCGTCCTGTCCGTCAAGGCACCGCGGGGCCTGACCCACGGCAGGAAGCTCTACGGGCCGGAGGCGTGGACGGAGCGGATCGTCCGCGGATGGCACGAGCTGGGCGAGCGGCGGGGTGTGCTGCTGGTCCAGTTGCCCCCGGACCTGGAACGCGACGACGCGCGGCTGGAGTACTTCCTCGCGGCGCTGCCCGGGTGGATCCGGGTGAGCGTGGAGTTCAGGCACCCCAGCTGGGACCATCCGGAGGTGTACGCCCTGCTGGAGCGCCATGCCGCGGCGTACTGCGTGATGAGCGGCGCCGGCCTGCCCTGCATCCTGCGCGCCACCGCGCCGTTCGTCTACGTCCGGCTGCACGGCCCGGACCCGGACCGGCTGTACGCCGGCTCCTACCCGGACGACGACCTCCGCTGGTGGGCGGCGCGGATTGGCGAGTGGCTGGACGCCGGGCGGGACGTCTACGTCTACTTCAACAACGACGGCGGCGGGCACGCGGTGCGCAACGCCCTGTCGTTGCGGGATCTGCTGGGGCCGCCCTGACGCTGTGGGAGAGTGGTGTCATGGAAATGGCGCCCCAACAACCCGCCCCCAGGTCCGCCCCGTCAGCCAGTCAGGCGCTGCGGCTCGCGCACGTGGTCTCGGATTCGGTAAACCACCTGCGCCTGAAGGCTGCGCGCCGCTGGAAGTTCTCGCCGCAGACCATCGCCTACCAGGGGTACGGCTCCACCGAATGGGTCCGGGTCCTGGCCCGGGTGCTGCTGACCAGCAAACCGGCACCCGGCAGCCGGGCCGAGCAGGTGGCACTCAACGGGAACCAAAACATCCGCGGCTGGCGCGCGTTCACCTCGGTGCCGATCCAGTTCGTCGAGGTGGAGATCGAGATCGGCGGCGTCACGACGACGGTCCACGCCGACCGCGGCGGGATCGTGGACACCGTGATCCCCGTGCGGCTCGAACCGGGCTGGCACACCGCCACGATCCACGCCGAGGGCACCGAGCCCGCTGAGGCCCGGATTTATGTCATTTCCCCGGACACCACGCTGGGCATCGTCTCCGATATCGACGACACGATCATGGTCACCGCCCTCCCCCGCCCGTTCCTGGCGCTGTGGAACACCTTCGTTTTGAACGAACGCGCCCGGATGGCCACCCCGGGCATGGCCGTGCTGATGGACCGGCTGATGGTGGAGTACCCGGAGGCGCCGGTGATCTACCTGTCCACCGGGCCGTGGAACGCGGCGCCCACCCTGGCCCGGTTCATGACCCGCAATCTCTACCCGCAGGGGACGCTGCTGCTCACCGACTGGGGCCTGACCCACGACCGCTGGTTCCGCAGCGGCCAGGACCACAAGCGCCGGAACCTGGAACTGCTGGCCACCGAGTTCCCCAACATGCGCTGGCTGCTTTTCGGCGACAACGGCCAGCACGATGAGGAGATCTACTCGGACTTCGTGCGGGAGCACGCCAGCCAGGTGGCGGCGATCGGGATCCGGCAGCTCTCCGCCGGTGAGGCGGTGCTGGCCGGCGGCCACTCGGGCAGCGGCGATCACAGCGCGTCCGGGGTGCCGTGGATCTACTCTCCCGACGGCGCCGGAATGGTCAAGCGCCTGCAGGAACTCAACCTGCTCTAGCCGGCCGCCGGCGCGGTTTCCGCCGGGCCGGCTTCGGCCGGTGCGGATTCCTTCGGGCTGGTTTCGGCCGGCGTGCTTGCCGCCGCCCGCCGGGCCGCCATGACCTCGCGGAGCCAGTGGAACGAGGCCTTGGGCGTGCGCTCCATGGTGTCCCGGTTCACGTGCAGCAGGCCGAACTGCTGGTGGTAGCCCGCGGACCATTCGAAGTTGTCCAGCAGGGACCACACGTAGTAGCCGCGCAGGTCGATCGATTCCGCCGAACCGCCCGGGGAGGTCGCCTCGATGGCCGCCTCGATGTGCTCGGCGAGGTAGCGCACGCGACGCTCGTCCGGCACGATCAGCCGGCCTTCGGCGTCGTGGATTTCCAGGTCCTGGAAGCTGGCGCCGCCCTCGGTGATGTAGACCGGCGGCAGGTTGGGGTAGCGCTCGGCCATCTCGGCCAGCGCCACGGCCATGTAGTCGGGCTTGATCGGCCAGCCGTAGGCGGTGAGCTCGGTGTCCGGGAAGCTCTCGACGTGGAACGGCGTCGCTCCCCCGCCGCCGTTCAGGTCGTTGCCCATGGCCTCCGCCATGCCCTCCGGCACGGTGCCCTCGCCGGGGCCGGCCGCGACCCGGGTGGGCATGTAGTAGTTCAGCCCATAGAAGTCCAGGGGCTGCGAGATGAGCTCCATGTCCTCCTTGGAGGGGCTGAAGGAGGAGAAGAAGGTGGCGGCACGGATGGCGTCCGGGTATTTGCCCAGCAGGACGGGATCGGCGTAGAGCCGGTTCTGCCCCATGTCCATGATGCCGGCGCTGACCTTGTCCAGGGGGTTGATGGACGCCGGGACCATCGGCGAATAGACGTTGGTCATGCCGATCCCGCCCGGGACCTTGGCGGCCCGGAGGGCCTGCAGCGCCAGGCCGTGGCCGAGGAGCTGGTGGTGGACGCTGGGCAGGGCCTTGAGCATGTGCGATTCGCCGGGGGCGTGGACGCCCAGCATGTACCCGTTGGCGCTGACCGTGGCGGGTTCGTTGATGGTGACCCACCGTGCCACGCGGTCACCGTAGGCCGCGGCCGCGATCTCGGCGAACTCGCCCAGGCGGTACGCGGTGTCCCGGTTCATCCAGCCGCCGGCCTCGTCCAGTTCCAGCGGGGTGTCCCAGTGGTAGAGGGTGGCCATCGGGGCGATTCCGTTGGCCAGCAGCAGGTCGATCAGCCGGTCATAGAAGTCCAGGCCCTTGGGGTTGACCGGGCCGCTGCCGCCGGGCTGGATGCGCGGCCAGGAGAGCGAGAACCGGTAGGAGTCGATGCCCAGGTCCTTCATCAGCGCGACGTCTTCGGGCATCCGGTGGTAGTGGTCGCAGGCCATGACCGGGCTGTGGTCGTCCACGATCGCGCCCGGCACCGCGGCGAAGACATCCCAGCCGGATTTGCCCCGGCCGTCCTCGTCCAGCGCGCCTTCGATCTGGAACGCGGCCGTGGCCACGCCCATGGTGAACCCTGCGGGCAGGATGGCGGCCAGATCGCGGGCGGAAGCTTTCATCGGTGGTTCCCCTATGCAGTTGCGCTGGTGATTGATTGATCTTAGGCCCGGAGCGGGGCGCTTCCTAAACCCCAGGCCCGAGCCGCCGTGCCGCGGCCGGCCGCCGCCCGGAGTGCAGGTTCAGTAGTGCACGCCGTCGGGGCCGAACAGGAACTCCTTCGCGTGCGTCACGGCCTTCTTGAACGCGTCATTGCGCAGGGTGAGCAGCTGCTCGGCGTCGTCCGCCGCGGGCTCCAGGTAGGCGGTGAAGCCGGGGCGCAGGACCCAGATGTCGCCCGCCGGGGGCAGGTAGAAGACCCCGAACGAGCGGTGCTGGCTGTCCTCGGCGGCCCAGATCGGCACCACCGCCAGCGCCGCGCCGGTGTCGACGTTGATCCACTGGGCGCGCGGCAGGGGAAGTTCGTGCGCCTCCGGGTCAAGGAACGGTGCCGTGCCCTCGCCCCAGCGTTCCTCGAAGCGTTCGTGGAAGGCGGGAATCAGGTGTGAATCGTATTGCCGCCATGCGCTCATGGCTGCCCTCCTCTTATCCAGCTGTGGTGGGGGTGCAGGGTCCCGGCGGCCGCGGGTCACCACGGTCCGCGTTCCCAGCGCACCGGGGTGACCCGGACCAGCGGCTGCGTCGCATGCCGCCGCACCGGGATGTCCCGGCCGGCGGCGCGCTCGAAGCCATCGGTCCGCCCGTAGGCCGGGTCGTAATTGACCCGGGATTCCGGGTGGCGGAGCACGGCGAAGGCCTCAAGGACCCGGCGCACGTCCTCCCCTCCCGGCGCCCCGACGTCGGGGTGCAGGCTACGCAGCAGCGCCCGGTACCGGCGCCGGATGTCAGCGCCGGTGGCATCCGGCCCGACGCCCAGCGCCGCATACAGACCCCGCGGGTCACGGTTCACGGCCCCTCCTTCGGACGGCACCTTTCGACTGCTACTTGGGGACGGCGGGGACCCGGCGCCCGAGGGCACCGGATCCCGCCCCAAACCGGCAGCAATGCCGCCGGCGCTACTTGGCGATCTCGTGCATGCTGTCCTGGCTGTGCGTGATCTCAATCTTGCGCGCCTTGGCCTTTTCCAGGACCGGGATGCGCAGGGTCAGCACGCCGTCGGTGTAGCTCGCCTTGATGTTTTCCGTGTCCAGCGAATCGCCCAGGATCAGTTGGCGGCTGAAGACGCCGCGGGGCCGCTCCGAAGCGATCATCTCGACGTTCGGCTGGGTCGGGTCACGGCGTTCGGCCCGGACGGTCAGGACGTTCCGTTCGATGTCGAGGTCCACCGAGTCGACGTTGACGCCGGGGAGATCGAAGGCGGCGACGAATTCGCCGTCCTCCTGCCAGGCGTCCATCGGCATCGCGGCAGGCCGCGCCGTGGTTCCGAAGACCTGCTGGGTCAGCCGGTCCAGTTCACGGAACGGGTCCGTACGCATCAACATCATTTCCCACTCCTTCATCCGAGAGTCCTTCAGGTTTTCGGGCTATCCGCCGCCCCTCCCACCTATGGATTATCTATGGTGGCGGATATAGTTTTTTTATAGCACCGGCGTGAAACTGGTGCAAGAGGATTTTCCGGCGCCGCGGCGGCGTCGACCCGAAGGAGGGCAGCATGGCGCAACGGGGGGACGACGTGGGGGTCTACGCGATTTCGGTGGTGGCCGGCCTCGTGGGCACGGGGCAGCAGAACATCCGGCTGTACGAGCGCAAGGGCCTGTTGACGCCCGACCGCACGGCGGGCGGCACCCGGCAATACAGCGAGACGGATCTTGCCGTGCTGCGGCGGATTGGTGAGCTGCTGGCGGAGGGCCTGAACCTGGCCGGCGTCGCCAAGGTGCTGGAGCTGGAGGCCGCCAACGCCGGGCTTCGCCGGGAGCTTGAGCGGCGCAAGGAGGCGCAGCGGCGCGCGGCCCGCTAGAGGAGCGGCGCGCCGTCGGGGGCCTACTCCGCGGCGGCTTCCTTCTTGGAGAGCTCGCCGGTGACCGGCTCGCCCGGGATGCGGACGGTCCGCCACGTATCGAGCAGTATGACCGCGCCCAGGATCACGAAGGAGATGGACAGCGAGGCCAGTGCGTCGGTGGTCCAGTGATACCCCAGGTACAGCCGGCTGAGCGCGGCGAAGACAATGCCGATCCCGGCGACGGTGAAACCGACGACGGCGGCCCGCGGGTTCCGGCGCCGCGAGAAGACCAGGAAGCTGGTGATCAGCAGGAAGTCGCAGGCGCCCAGGACGTGGCCGGAGGGGAAGGAGAAGGTGGCGTCGGCGCCGAAGAGCATCAGGTCCACCGGGGGGCGGTGGCGTTCGACGGCGTGGCCGATCAGCTGGGCCAGGATGACGCCTGTCAGCATGGCGCCGGCCAGCACCATGGGGCGCCATGCGTGCTTTGCCAGCAGGCCCCAGGCGACGGTCACCACCAGGATGATGATGGGCAGGCCGATCGGGCCGAAGACGATCGCAAGGATGATCATGATGGTGGTGGCGGGCTCGCCGCGCAGGGCCACCAGGCCGGAGCGGATCGGCTCGTCCACCACGCTGATGCCGGTGTGGGTCAGGACGCTGATCAGGATGAAGGTGAACAGCGCGGCGCCGACGACCATGAGGATGGCGCCGGTGCGGTAGAGCCTGCGGCGGTCCTCGGGCTCCATGTACCGCTCTTCGACGACGAACTTGTCGTGGAAGACCCGCCACCAGCCCGGGCGTTCTCCTGATTGGTCTTGCGCCATTGCCCGCGTCCGCCTTTTCACTCCGTGGCCATTAATGTTCAGGGAAGATTATCCCGGTTTGCTGGGAGCCGGGCTCTTGACGGCGCCGGACCCCGGGAAAATGCTCCGGCGCGCCGCCCGCGTGGTGATTTGACTCACATTTAACCCAGAGGCTAATCTCACTTCAGCCGTGGTCCGCACGGTGACACAGCGGGGTGAAATGGTGCGCAGGGGACGCTCCGGGAGAGGCAGTTCCGATGACCACAGCCAACGAGTGCATTGAGATCCAGGTGGACAGCCGGCGGCTGCTGGACGAGCGGCTCAACGACGCGGTCCAGGGCCTGCAGCGGGTGGCCATGCTCACCGGCACCCACGGCATCCTGTTGACCCGCCACAAGCCCGGCCACTACACCGCGGCGCTCTCGGACCAGGTCCCCTTCGGCATGACCCGGGAACTGATCCACTAGGCCCGCCCGACGGCGCAGACCGGAATACCGGCGCGCCGCACCATCCACAGACCAGGCCCCGGCCGGCTGAGCCTCGACTCGCCGCCCGGGGCCTTCTGTGCGTTGTCAGCTCCTGGGACGCCCGGCCCTGTGATGCCGGGCGACGCCGGCCCCGCCCGGCCCCCGGCACTGCCGGTCACCAGTCGTGGACGGTCCCGTCGACCAGGCGGTTGTAGGGCAGGTAGGCCTGCTGGTAGGGGTACGCGGCGGCGGCTTCCTCGTTGAATTCCACTCCCAGTCCGGGCTCCTCCCCCGGGTGCAGGTAGCCGTCGGTGAAGGTCATCGACTGTTCGAAGACCTCGTTGGTGGCCGCCGAGTGCTGCATGTACTCCTGGATGCCGTAATTGTGGATGGCCAGGCCCACGTGCAGCTGTGCGGCGAAGCCCACCGGGGAGATGTCCGTGGGGCCGTGGAAGCCGGACTTGACCTGGTACTGGGCGGCGAAGTCCATCACCTTCTTCAGCGGGCTGATGCCGCCGAAGTGGGTGGAGGCGGCCCGCACGTAGTCGATCAGCTGTTCCTTGATCAGGGCCTGGAAGTCGTAAACGGTGTTGAAGACCTCGCCGATCGCCAGCGGGGTGGTGGTGTGCTGCCGCACCAGCCGCAGCGCCTCCTGGTTCTCGGCCGGGGTGCAGTCCTCCAGCCAGAAGAGGTCGTAGGGTTCCAGAGCCTTGCCCAGCTTGGCGGCCTGGATGGGCGTCATGCGGTGATGGCCGTCGTGCAGCAGCGGCAGTTCCGGGCCGAACTCGTTCCGGACCGCTTCGAAAACGGTCGGGAGGTGTCGCAGGTAGGCGCGGGTGTCCCAGTCCTCCTCCTGCGGGAACGCGCCGCGCCCGGCCGGTTCGTAGTCGTACCGCTCACCGGAGGCCTGGGCCTGCGCAGCCACCCCATAGACGGCCTTGATCCCGGGGACCGCGGTCTGGATCCGGATGGACTTGTAGCCCAGCTCCAGGTGTTCGCGGACCGAGTCGAACAGGGAGGGCAGGTCCGAGCCCGAGGCGTGGCCGTAGGCGCGGAGCCCGTTGCGGGAGGCGCCACCGAGCAGCTGGTAGACGGGCATCCCGGCGAGCTTGCCCTTGATGTCCCAGAGCGCCATGTCGACGGCGGCGATCGCGGCCATGGTGACCGGGCCGCGGCGCCAGTAGGAGCTGCGGTAGAGGAACTGCCAGGTGTCCTCGATCCGGTGCGGGTCCTTGCCGATCAGCAGCTGGGCGACGTGTTCCTTCAAGTACGCGGCGACGGCCAGTTCGCGGCCGTTGAGGGTGGCGTCCCCGATGCCGGTCACCCCGTCCTCCGTGGTGATCCGGAGGGTCACGAAGTTCCGGGACGGGCTGGTGACGAAGACGTCGGCGGCAATGATTTTCATGGGTGGAGCGGTCCTTTCGCGGCGGACAGTGACGGCGGACGGTGACAAAGGATGAGGGCGCCTCAGCGCTGCGTGCCGCCGTCCGGGACGGCGCCCAGCAGGGCCAGTTCGGCGGCGGTGGGCAGTCCCTCGCAGTCGCCGGCGGAGCTGACGGCGAAAGCGCCGGCCAGGGTGCCGCGGCGCAGGCGTTCAGCGGTGCCGAGGCCCTCGAGCAGGGCCGAGAGGTAGCCGGCGGTGAAGGCGTCGCCGGCGCCGACGGTGTCGATGCTGGTGACGGGGACGGCGGGGGCCTCCAGGCGCCCTGCGGCGGTGTAGACGCCGGCGCCGGCGGCGCCGCGTTTGACCACGACGTCGAGGACGCCTCGGCCCAGCAGTTCCGCGGCCATGGCCGCCTCCCGCTCCGCGCCGGCGCTTTGGGCAGCGGCACCGGCAACCGGATCGGCGGTGACCCCGGTCCCCTGGCGGCCGCGTGCGCCGCCGTCGGCCACCAGGTCCAGTTCGTCGTCGGAGGCGATCAGCACCGTGGCATGCCGGGCCAGCGGCGTCAGCACGGCGCGTGCCTCGTCGCGGGACCAGAGCTTGGCGCGGTAGTTCACGTCCAGGGAGACGGTGAGCCCCTCGGCGGCGCCGCGGGCGGCGGCGTACTCCACGGCCCGGCGCGCGTCCGGGCTGAGAGCCGGGGTGATGCCGGTCAGGTGCAGCGCCCGGGGCGAGGCGGCGAAGGCCCGGTCCACGTCGTACCGGTTGAGCGTGGAGCCGGCGGACCCGGCCCGGTAGTAGAACGCCCGACTGATGTCCGCGGTGCGCCGTTCGAGGAACATCACCCCGGTGCCGCGGGACTCCTCCACCCGGTGGCGGACGTCGATGCCCTCGCCGCGCAGCCCGCGCAGGATGAATTCGCCGTGCGGGTCGGCCCCGACGACGCCGGCCCAGGCCACGCGGTGGCCCAGCCGGGCGACGCCGACCGCCACGTTGGATTCGGCCCCGGCCACGTGCATGCCCAGGCTCCCGCCGGCCGAGAGCGGGCCGGCGGAGCGGAGCGAGACCATGGCCTCGCCGAGGGTGAGCAGGTCGACGCTCACGGACGGGCCGCCGGGGCGGCGTAGCCGGAGGCCAGTTCCACGAAGGCGCGGGCGCGTTCCCGGACCGGTTCGAGGTCCCCGCCGGAGGCGGCGTCGCCGAACAGCGGACCGCCCAGGCCCACGCCCACGGCGCCCGCATCCCAGTAGCTTTCGGCCTCGTTCAGTCCCACGCCGCCCACCGCGATGAAGGGGATGCCGGGGAACGGGTCGCGGACGGCCTTCAGGTAGCCGGGGCCGCCGACGGAGGCGGGGAAGAGTTTCACGGCCGTGGCGCCGCGGTTCATCGCCTCGTAGGACTCGCTGGGGGTGAACGCCCCGGCCAGGACGGGCAGCTCCAGCCGGACCGCTTCCTCGATGGAGGAAGCCAGCGAGGGGGTCACGATGAACTGGCCGCCGGCCTCCGCCACGTCGGCGACGTCGTGGGCGGTCAGGACGGTGCCGGCGCCGACGTAGCAGCCCTCGGGCGCCGCGGCCCGGACCGCCGCGATGGCGCTCAGGGCGTCGGGGGTGGTGAGGGCGATCTCGACGAAGCGGAAGCCCTCCCCGAGGGCGGCGAGGGCCGCGCGGGCGGCGGCTCCGCCGTCGTTGCCGCGCACGATGGCGACCAGGCGGGTGGCGCTGATGCCGCCCAGCAGGGCCGCTGAAGTGAGGGTGGTGTTCACGCTTCCTACCATTCTGCGAAGGCGCCGTCGTTGTGGCGCCAGACCGGGCCGCGCCAGGCGTGGCCGCGCTTGTCCGCGGCACGGACCACGGCCTCGTCGATCTCGATGCCGAGGCCCGGGCCGGTGAGCCGCTCGATGTGGCCGTCGACGAATTTCAGCGGCGTCTTGTCCACCACGTAGTCCAGGACCTCGGCGCCCTGGTTGTAGTGGATGCCGATGCTCTGCTCCTGAATCAGGAAGTTCGGCGTCGCGAACCCCACCTGCAGGCAGGCGGCCAGGGCCAGCGGCCCCAGGGGGCAGTGCGGGGCCAGCTGGACCTCGTAGATTTCGGCCAGCGAGGCGATCTTGCGCACCTCGGTGATGCCGCCGGCGTGGGAGAGGTCCGGCTGGGCCACGGCGATGCCGGCCTGCAGGGCGGGCAGGAATTCCTGCCGGCTGTAGAGCCGCTCGCCGGTGGAGACCGGGGTGGTGGTGGAGGCGGTGAACTCCCGCAGCAGGTGCGTGTTCTCCGGCACCACGGGCTCCTCAAGGAAGAACGGCCGGTAGGGCTCCAGCAGCGGCGCCACCCGGCGGGCGTTGGCCAGGCTGAAGCGGCCGTGGAAGTCGACGGCGACGTCGCGGTGCTCGCCCAGGACCTCGCGCGCGGCGGCGACCCGGCGGACGACGCCGTCGAGCTCGGCCACGGAGGCGAGCGGGCTCATCCGTCCGCTGGCGTTCATCTTCACCGCGGTGAGGCCCACCTCCAGCTGCGCGCTGATCTGGTCCGCCACCTCGTTGGGTTCGTCGCCGCCCACCCAGCCGTACATCCGGATCCGGTCCCGGACGTGGCCGCCCAGGAGCTGGTGCACGGGGGTGTTGAAGTGCTTGCCTGCGATGTCCCAGAGGGCCTGGTCCAGGCCGGAGACGGCGCTGGCCAGGATGGGGCCGCCGCGGTAGAAGGAGCCCTTGGTCATCACCTGCCAGTGGTCCTCGATCCGCAGCGCGTCCTGGCCGATCAGGACCTCGGAGAGCTGGTCCACGGCCGTGCGGACGGTTTCGCTGCGGCCCTCGCAGGTGGCCTCGCCCCAGCCGACGATTCCACTCTCGGTCTCGATCCGGACGAAGAGCCAGCGCGGCGCGACGAGGAAGGTTTCGATTCTGCTGATGCGTGTCATTCGTGCCTAGCCCTTGGTGGCCCCGGCTGTGAGGCCGGAGACGATGTATTTCTGCGTGAAGAGCGCAATGATCATGATCGGGATGGTGACCACCGTGGCGGCGGCCATCAGTCCGCCCCAGTCGATGCTGGCGTAGGAGACGAAGTCGAAGATCGCCACCGGCAGGGTCTTGGTCTTCGAGCCGGAGAGCACCAGGGCGAACATGAAGTTGTTCCACGAGAAGATGAAGGACAGGATGCCGGCCGTGGCGATACCGGAGACGGAGAGCGGCAGGGTGATCCGGCGGAACGCCCCGATCGGGGTGAGCCCGTCCACCTGCGCGGATTCCTCGAGTTCCAGCGGCAGCGAGTCGAAGTAGCTCATCATGATGTAGACGATCAGCGGCAGCGCGACGAACATGTGGCTGAGGATCAGCACCTCGAAGCCGCCCACCATCTTCAGGTTGGAGAAGACGTAGTACCAGGGCACCAGCAGCGAGACGCCGGGGATGACGCGGGCCATCAGGACCACCAGGGCAGAGCGGTGCATGGTGAACCGGCTCATGGCGTAGGCGGCGGGGACGCCGAGCACCAGGGACAGCGCCGTGGAGACGAAGGCCACCCAGAAGCTGTTGAAGATGAAGATGAAGTAGTTGTTCCGCTGCAGCACGTTGGCGTAGTTCTCGCCGGTGGGCGTGAAGACGAAGGACTTGGCCGTGTCGTAGATGTCCACGTTGGTCTTGAAGGAGGCCAGCAGCATCCAGATCAGCGGGGCGATGAGGAAGAGCACGACGGCGATCAGCGCGACGACGCGGAAGACCTTATAGGCGCGGGTGGCCAGCGGCTTGCGGCGGCGGGCGGGACGGGGCGCCGCGGACGGGGCGGGGACGGTGCCGGCCGGGGTCTGGGTGGGGACGGTCATTTGCTTACCGCTTTCTTGCGCATGGTCAGCAGCCACATGGTGCCGATGATGATCATGAAGAACAGGATCAGCACCGCGGAGGAGAGCCCGTACTGGTTGTAGTCGAAGCTCAGGCCGTAGGCGTAGACGTTGAGGGTCTCCACCTCGTGGAAGGAGCCGCCGCCCTTGCCCTTGGTGGCGTAGAGGATGTCGAAGGTCTTCAGCGCGTCGATGCCGCGCAGCAGGATGGCGACGATCACGGTCGGCATCATCAGCGGCAGGGTAATGAAGAAGAACCGTTGGAAGGAGTTGGCGCCGTCCATCCGGGCGGCCTCGTCGGGTTCGTCCGAGAGCGAAGTCAGGCCGGCGAGAAGGATCAGCACCACCATGGGCGTCCACTGCCAGATGTCCATGAAGACGGTGGTGCCCAGGGCGGTGTCCTGGCCGGAGAGCCACGGCTGCGGCGGGATGCCGATCATGCCCAGGAGCTGGTTGACGAAGCCGATGTTGGGATCGAAGATCAGGCGCCACATCATGCCGACCGCCACGGGGGTGGCCACCAGCGGGAGCAGGATCGCTACGCGGACCCACTTCTCGCCGCGGAACGGCCGCCAGAGCAGCAGGGCGATGCCCATGCCCAGAACTACTTCGCAGATCAGGGCCACGCCGGTGAAGGAGAGCGTGCGGCCGACGGCGGGCCAGAACCGTTCGACGTCGGAGAGCACCGTGACGTAGTTGTCCAGGCCGATGAACTCCGACGCCGCGCGGACCGAGCCCTGCGAGTCGGTCAGGCTCAGGTACAGGGTCCAGGCCAGCGGGAAGATGATCAGGACGCCGACGAAGATCATCGCCGGGGCGGCGAAGAGCCACTTGCGGTGCCGGTTGGCCCAGGCGGAGAAACTGCGCTGCGGGCCGGCTGAGCGGGCCGGGCCACGGCCGGCGGTCCCCGGCGGCGTGTCGCTGCGGGTGGTGTTCAGAACAGACATGGTTCACCTAAGGAGTCAGGGGGTGAAGGTGGGGCCGGCGTTCCGGCCCGGAGTGGAGCGGTCCCCCGCGGGACGGCCGGAAACCGGCCGTCCCGCGGGGGAGGGAGCGCTACTTCTTTTCGCTGTCCAGGAACTTCTGGAACGCGTCCGACGCCGAGGAGGCCTCGGTGGAGGCATCAGCGCCGGTGATCGTGGCGACGATCGGGGCACCGACGATTTCGCGGGCCTTGCCGACGGTGACAACCTCGGGACGGTCGTGGCCGACGCCGTTCTTGGCGCTGACGGCGATCGCGTCCGCGAGGTCCTTCGGGTAGGTGGAGGTGCCGGCCGGGTCGGCCCAGACCGAGGCGCGCGGGCCGGGGACGCCGGCCTTCTGTGCGGCCAGGGTGCGGTCCTTGCTGGTGGCCCACTGGATGAACTTCCAGGCGTTGTCCTGGTTGCTGGAGGCCTTGTTGATGGCCAGGCCCCACGAGGGGATGTTGTACGGCTTGGAACCGGCCGGGCCGGCGGGGAGGGCGGCGAAGCCCACCTTGTCGGCGACCTTGGACTTGGCCGGGTCGGTGGCGTTCTTGTAGAGCGAGTCGGCCTCGGTGTAGAAGGCAGCCTTGCCCTGGGTGAAGATGGCCATCGCCTCGGGCCAGCTCATGTCGGTGCTGACGTTCTTGGGGCCGGAGTTCTTGATCAGGCCGCCGTAAAAGGAGTAGGCCTTCTTGGCCGCGTCGCTGCCGATGGCGGACTTGCCGTTGGCATCGATGAAGTCGCCGCCGAAGCTGTAGAGGAAGCTGGAGAACTGGGTGACGGCGGCGGACTTGCCGGTGCGGGCCACGAAGCCGGCGGTGTCAGGGTTGGCGGCCGAGATCTTCTGCGCGGCGGCCTGCAGTTCGTCCATGGTCTTGGGAACCTCGATACCGGCGGCCTGCAGCAGGTCCTTGCGGTAGTAGAGGACCTCGCGCTCGGTGATGATCGGGACGCCGACCACCTTGCCGTCGACGGTGGAAGCCTTGACCGGGCCCTCCTGGTAGTCCTTCCAGTCCCAGCCGGCGTCGCCGGTGACCTTGGAGGTCAGGTCCGCGAGGTAGCCGTTCTTGGCGAACGCCTTGCCCTCCTGGAGCGGGCGGTACATCATGACGTCGATCTCGTCGCTGCCGGCGTTGAGCTTGACGTTGTACTGGTCGGAGAGCTGGTCCTCGCCGAGCTGGGTGAGTTCGACCTTGAGGCCGGTGGCCTTCTCGAACTCGGGGATCGCGGCCTTGATGCCGTCGGTCCACACGTGGTTGGCCAGGGTGACCCGGACGGTGCCGGCTGCCTTGGCATCGCTGCTGCCGCTGCCACCGCCGCAGGCTGTCAGTCCGAGCGAGAGGGCCGCGGCCACCGCCGCGTATTTCACCATAGAACGCCGCTTCATTACGACTCCCTTGTCTTCAGGGCCGGACCCGGTCCAGCCGTGCGCGGATGCATCTTTACATCTGCTCTGGAGCGATCCTAGTGAAATAAAGCAGACTTAAACAACCCCTTGCGCCCACCCGTATGCTTTATTCATGCAAACCCCAAGGGCGGAGTCTTCAGCTGACCTGCACTCCGTGCTGGTCCAGACGCTGGGCCTCGCCATTGCCGAGGGGACCCTGGCGCCGCACTCAATCCTGCGGCTGGATGAACTCGAGGCCCGGCACGGGGTGTCCCGGTCCGTGGTGCGCGAGGCCACCCGGGTGCTCTCGGCCATGGGCATGCTGGAATCCCGCCGCCGGCTCGGCACCGTGGTCCGGCCGGAGGAATGCTGGAACCTCTACGATCCGCAGGTGATCCGGTGGCGCCTGGCCTCTTCGCGCCGGGTGGACCAGCTCCGGGCCCTGAACGAACTGCGCGGCGCCATCGAACCGCAGGCGGCGCGGCTCGCCGCGGAGCGGGCCACCTGGGAGGCCGGCAGCGACCTGGTGGCGCAGGCCGCCCGCCTCTGGGCGGCCGGCCAGCGCGGCAATCAGGACGAGTTCCTCCGCCTGGACATCGAGTTCCACGCCGCCGTGCTCCGGGCCTCGGGCAACCCGATGTTCTCCCAGCTCCACAACCTGGTGGCCGAGGTCCTCACCGGCCGCACCGAGCACGGCCTGATGCCGCACCTGCCCCAGCACGAGGCGCTGCAGCTGCACGTCGACGTCGCCAGCGCCATCCAGCGCGGCGAAATGGACGCCGCCCATGCCGCCATGCGGCGCATCGTGGAGCAGTCCACCGAGGAAATCGGCGACATCTGGTCCAGCAGCCACCAGCAAAGCGCCGGCAAGGACGACGCCGGGGCGGCTCCCGGGCCGGGAGCCGCCCCGCAACCGGGGACGGCCGCCGCCCCGTGAGCCGACCTAGCGGCCGCCGGTGATCTTGCGGCTGCGCTGTTCCCGGGCCATCGGCCCATACGGGTAGACGCCCACGCGGGGCGCGCTGACCTCATCGAGGCGCGCCAGCTCGTCGGCGGAGAGCTCCAGCCCGGCCGCGGCGAGGTTGTCCTCCAACTGCTCCACGCTCCGCGCGCCCAGGATCACCGAGGTGACCGCCGGCTGCTCCGCCAGCCACGCCAGCGCCACCTGGGCGTCGCTGACGTTGTGCCCTTCCGCGATCGCGTGCACGGCGTCGACGATCTCCCAGGTGCGCGGATCCGCGTTGCGCGCCTCCCACGCCTCCATGCCGCGCTTCGGATTCTCACCCAGGCGGGTGGCGCCCTGCGGGGCCTGGTCGCGCCGATACTTGCCGGAGAGCCAACCGCCGCCCAGCGGCGACCAGGGCAGCAGGCCGATCCCGGCGTCGAGGGAGGCCGGCACGATCTCCGACTCGATCTCGCGCACCAAAAGGCTGTACTGCGGCTGCAGGGTCACCGGCGGGTTCCAGCCGTGGGCGCGGGCCAGGTGCACGGCCTTGGTCAGCTGCCAGCCGAGGAAGTTCGAGAAGCCGTAGTAGCCGATCTTGCCGCTGCGCACGGCGTCGTCGAGGAACCGCAGGGACTCCTCCAGCGGGGTGATCGGGTCCCACGCGTGCAGCTGGTACAGGTCGATGTGGTCCACGCCCAGCCGGCGCAGCGAATCGTCCAGCGCCCGGGTCAGGTGCCGCCGGGAGGTGCCGACGTCGTTGGGCGCCGCACCCATCGGGAAGCGCCCCTTGGAGGCGATCACCACCGAGTCCCGCGCGTCCGGCCGGGCTGCGAGCCAGCGGCCGATGATTTCCTCCGAGACGCCGGCGGAGTACACGTCGGCGGTGTCGATGAAGTTACCGCCCGCGGCGACGTACCGGTCGAGGATCGCGTGCGACTGTTCCTCGGTGGCCTCGGCGCCGAACGTCATGGTCCCGAGGGCGTAGTTGGAGACGACGGCGCCGCTGGCGCCCAGGGTGCGGTAGTCCATGCGGGTCCTCAGTCTTCGGTGGGGGTGGTCTCGAGCGAGTGGTAGTCGCGCCAGCTGTGTTCCGGTTCGTACCCGAGGACGCGGCGCGCCTTGTCGATCGAGAGCATGGTCTCGTGCTCGCCAAGGTCCTTGACCACCTTCACACCGGGGAAAACCTCCGCGGTGAGTTCGGCGCTGGGCCGGCTCATGACGGTGTCGGCGTTGGCGATCACGAAGGCCTCAAAGCCGGGCTCGGTGTACGCCAGCGCCCGGGCCACGGCCTGTGCGCCGTCGCGGCCGTCGATGTAGCCCCAGAGGTTCCACTTGCGCAGCCGGGCGTCGGCATCGAAGGACGGGAATTCCTCGTAGTCCTCGGCGTCCATGACGTTGGAGAACCGCAGGGCGCTGATGCTCAGGGTGGGGTCCCAGCGGGTCAGCTGGATCGCCATTTGCTCCTCCAGGTGCTTGACCAGGGAGTAGGTGCTCTCCGGGCGGGCGGGGTATTCCTCGTCCACCGGGATGTAGGGCGGGTCGACGTCGAAGGGCAGGCCCAGCACCGTCTCGCTGGAGGCGTAGACGATCTTCTTGATGCCGGCCCGGCGGGCGGCCTGGAAGACGTTGTAGGTGGCCAGCATGTTGTTCTCGAAGGTGGCCGCGTCCGGGGCCAGTCCGGGCGCCGGGATGGCGGCCAGGTGCACGATCGCGTCGAAGCCCTCGTGCCGGTCGTCCAGGCCGAGGATGACGTCCACCACGTGGCCGTAGTTGCGCAGGTCCACCCGGGTGAAGCCGGGGTCCCGTTCCCCGGTCTGGTCCAGGGCGGTCACCTGGTGGCCGTCGGCCCTAAGCCTGCGGACCACGTGCCGTCCCAGTTTTCCGTTTGCTCCGGTTAGTGCAATTCTCATCGGTTCTCCTCGGTGATCGCGACGCTGCCGTGGCTCCACCCTAGATCGGCCGCGGCCCCGCCGCACACAGGGTCCGCCCAGAGGACAGTGCTACACCGGCTCCTCCCGCGGTGACTTTCGGCCCTAGGCGGCGGACGGGGCGGCGGCGATGGTGGGGGCATGGGCGCAGATCAGCGGATTGTCGTGGGTGTCGATGGCTCGGAATTCTCGACGACGGCGTTGCGCCTCGCGGGGCGCATGGCCGACGGTCTGGGTGCCCCCCTGGCCGTGGTCACCTGCCTGGGCAGTTCCGATCACTTCTTCGCCTCCCACCTGCCGGAGGAGCGCGCCGCGTCCACCGAAGAGCTGGAGGAGACCGCCAAACGGCTGCTGGAGGAGACGCTGGAGCGGGCCTTTGGCAGCGAGCGCCCGGAGCGGCTGAGCCGTGAGGTGAAGTTCGGCCCGCCGGCGAAGGTGCTGGTCGATGAAAGCGCCGACGCCCAGCTGTTGGTGGTGGGCCGCCGGGGCCGCGGCGGCTTCCTCGCCCAGGTGATGGGATCGGTAAGCGGCGCCTGCGCCGCCCACGCCAAGTGCCCGGTCCTGATCGTGGGCCAGGACGACGCCGCAGAGGCCGGGGCAGCCGGGACGGCGTGACGCCCGGGAGGCAACCCATGCAGTCGGCACGAACCAGCATCGTAGCGGGCCTGGCCCTGATGGGCGTCGGGCTGCTGTGGCTGCTCGACGTCCTCGGGGTGCTGGCGGGCGCCGCCGTGATCCCGCCGCTGATCTTCGCGGCCGTGGGCGTGGCCTTCGCGGTGCTCTTCGTCCGGGACCAGGTCTTCTGGTGGGCGGCGATCCCCGGTTCTGTCTTCCTGGGCCTGGCCGCCACGATCCTGGCAAGCCAGGCAGGCGCGGGCGGCCGGGCCGGCGCCTTCCTGTTCGTCCTCATGGCGGCGGGGTTCGCGGCCGTCTTCCTGCGGGTCCCCGGTTTCTGGTGGGCGCTGATTCCGTGCGGGGTGATGCTGACCCTGGCGGTGGTGGTGGCCCTGCCGGCAGGCCTCCCGGATGCCACCACCGCCGCCGTCTTCTTCCTGGGCCTGGCGGTGACCTTCGCCGTGCTCGCCCTGGTCCCGGTCCACGGGGAACCGGAGTCCGGGGCGTCGCCTACCGCCGCGGGCGGAACCCCGGTCCGGATGCGGTGGCCGCTGGCTCCCGCCGCCGTGCTGGGCGTGCTGGGAATCCTGTTCCTGGTGCAGGCGGCGGCCGTCCTGGTACCGTCCGCCGTCGTCGTCCCGGCGGTGGTGATCCTCGCCGGCGTCGCGCTGCTCGCGTACGCGGTCCGGGCGCACCGGCACGGGGGCAACCGCCGGCACGGCACGTAGGCGGAGTTCCGGGCGAAGGCTGTCCGGCGGGTGCCGCGGGCGGCTAGGATAGTCAGCATGCTTATCAAAGCGTCCCGAGCAGGCCCGACGGAAGGCATCACCATGAGCAGCTACCACCCCGAAAATGACCCGGCCAACCCGGACCCGCCCAAGCCCGGCGGCGGCTCGGCGGACCCGGAGGCCGCGGAGGCGCTGAAGGCCCGGCATGCCGCGGCCCGCGGCGACGGCCAGCCCGATGCCGCGGCGTCCCCGAACCCGGACCCGCTGGAGGGAAACATCACCGGGCTGGAGCCCGGCGGCGGCGTTCCGCCCGGCGAGACTCCCCCGGCGGAGGGCCAGATGAGCCGGGACCAAGGGCACGCCGAGTAGCGGTTTCCAGGGCAGGGACTCCGGCCCGGCCCTGGTTTTACGAGCCGGCGTCGGAGCCCTGCACCAGGTCGTCGAGGGCGGCACGGAGCCGGGCACCGGCGTCGTCCGCCACCTCACGCACCGCATCGCTGTCACTGAGCTGCACCATGGTCTGCGGGTCGATGGCCTGGACCGTGGTGGCCGGCTCCCCTGCGCCGCGCCGGACCACCACGTTGCACGGCAACAGGGCACCAAGCTCCGGTTCAGCGGCGAGCGCACGGCTGGCCAGGTGCGGATTGCAGGCGCCGAGGATCACGTAGTCGCCCACGGCCGCCGCGGCCTCCTCCCCCAGCTTTGCCGCGAAGGTGTCCCGGATGTTGATTTCGGAGAGCACCCCGAAGCCCTGCGCGGCGAGCGCCGCCTTGGTCCTCGCCACAACCTCTTCCCAGCTGGCCGGCACGACGGCGGTGTAGGTGTACTGCATGCATCACTCCTTGACGGTGGCGGCCCTGGCGGGGGCGAGGTGCTTGCCAAACCAGTCTCTAGCCAGGATGGCCGCGGCGGCAAGGGTCCCCGGTTCCTCGAAGAGATGCGTGGCTCCCTGGACCACGGCCAGCTGGTTCGGGCAACGCAGCTGGGCCTTGGCCTGGCGGTTCAGTTCCAGGACCTCGGTGTCCAGGCCGCCCACGATCAGCAGCGTCGGGGCGCGCACGGCGGCGAGCCGCGGGCCGGCCAGGTCCGGCCGGCCGCCGCGGGAGACCACGGCCGTGACGCGGGCGAAGGGTTCGGAGGCGGACCACAGCGCGGCGGCCGCGCCGGTGCTGGCCCCGAAGTAGCCCACGTCGCACACTGCGGTGTCGTTGCGGGTACCCAGCCATTCCGTGGCGGCCGTAAGCCTGCGGGCGAGCAGCTGGATGTCGAAGACGTTCGCCCGGTCGCGTTCCTCGGCCGGGGTCAGCAGGTCCAGCAGCAGGGTCCCCAGCCCGGCGTGCTGCAGCACCCCGGCCACGAAGCGGTTCCGGGGGCTGTGCCGGCTGCTGCCGCTGCCGTGCGCAAAGACGACGACGGCGCGCGCCGGCACCGGAAGGTGCAGCTGCCCCGCCAGCCGCACGCCGTGGGCCGGGATCTCCACTTCTTCCTCGACCTCCGCCGGTTCCGGTGGCACGGCCGCGCCCGTGCCCGGATACGCCGGGGCGTCGTGGAGCCGGCGGGCTGCGGCGTCGAGGAGCTGGACCACCTCGTCATCCTCGGTGGGTGAGAAGTCCCGGTAGTGGTAGCCGACGGCGGTGAATTGGCGCGGGGTGGCAAGACAGATCACCTCGTCGGGCTCCACCAGCCGGGCGAGGGTGTCCGCGGGCGCCACCGGCACGGCCAGGACCACCCGGGCGGCGCCGAGCTGGCGGGCGATTTTGCAGGCGACCCGTGCCGTGGAGCCGGTGGCGATCCCGTCGTCGACGATCACGGCGATCCGGCCGGTCAGGTCCTGGCGGCGCCGGCCCTTGCGGAACCGGGCCACCCGGTTCTCCAGGACCGCACGCTCGCGGTCCTCGACGGCAAGGAGCTCGTCCTCGCCCACCCGGGACTGGGCCAGGACGTGTTCTTCGAGGACCCGGGCCCCGCCCTCCCCGATCGCTCCCATGGCCAGTTCCGGCTGGTAGGGCAGGCCCAGTTTCCGGACCACGATCACATCCAGCGGGGCGTCCAGGGCCGCGGCTACCTCCGCCGCCACGGGCACGCCGCCGCGGGGAAGTCCCAGCACCACAATGTCCTTGCCCCGCAGGTCCCAGAGGCGCCTCCCCAGCTGCCGCCCGGCGTCGACCCGGTCTTCAAAAATGCTCATGGTCCCGGCTTTCCGATCAGGCATGCGGCCGCCGGGCGCTGCCGGCGGAGCGGGCCACGGGGGCTGTGGATGCCCGGCCGGGCCGCTTCATCTCACTATCGTTCACGGCTTTCGGGGGCGTGAGGGCCCTTGGACCCGGTTTCGTTTGCGCCGGTTTGCCCTGCCGCGGCGCGGTTCCAGCGGGCCCCGGCGGGCCGCGCCGGGGGTGCTGAAGCGGGCTGCGCGGCGGGCCATGCGGTGGTCCCGGCCGCGGCGCCGGACGCGGGGCAGGACCGGCGCCGGGGGCTGCTGGGCGGTCCGGGCGAAGAACCACTGCTTCGCCAGTTCCACCAGCACCAGGTACACCACGCTCATGCCCAGCAGCGCCAGGAAGAAAGGCACCGGCAGCGGGTCGAATCCCAGTAGCCCGGCCAGCGGGGACAGCGGCAGGAAGATGCCCAGGGCCACGACGCCGAGGGACGCGCCGAGCAGTCCCATGGACGGCCGGCTGCGGAGGAAGGGAACCCGTCGCGTGCGGATGGCGAAGATGATCAGCGTCTGCGTGGCGATCGACTCGATGAACCAGCCGGCCCTGAACTCCCCCGGGGCGGCGTTGAAGACGAACAGCATCAGGGCGAAGGTCGCGAAGTCGAAGAGGGAGCTGATCGGGCCAAAGAGGAACATGAAGCGCCTGATGAAGCCGATGTTCCAGTGCGCCGGGGCCAGCAGCTGCTCGCGGTCCACCCGGTCCCCCGGGATGGCCAGTTGGCCGGTGTCGTAGAGCAGGTTGTTGAGCAGGATCTGTCCCGGAAGCATCGGCAGGAAGCTCAACACCACCGAGGCCGTCGCCGCACTGAACATGTTGCCGAAGTTGCTGGAGGTCCCCATCAGCACGTACTTGATGGTGTTGGCGAAGATCCGGCGGCCCTCCATCACGCCGTCGGCCAGGACGCCCAGGTCCTTGTCCAGGAGCACGACGTCGGCGGCGTCCTTGGCCACGTCGGTGGCACTGTCCACGGAGATGCCGATGTCCGCCTGGTGCAGCGCGAGCGCGTCGTTGACGCCGTCACCCATGAATCCCACGGCCCCGCCGCTCTGGCGCAGCAGCCGGATGATCCGGGCCTTCTGCTCGGGCGAGACGCGGGCGAAGATGCTGGCCTCGCGGGCGGCGGCGCTCAGCTCCGGGTCGGACATGGCCTCGGCCTCGGCGCCGGTGATGGTGCCGCCGGAGAGCACGCCGAGTTCGTCGCAGACCCGCTCGGCCACCTTCGCGTTGTCCCCGGTGGCGATCTTGACCGTGATGCCGAGTGCCTCCAGCCGGTCCAGCGATTCGCGGGCGTTGGCCTTGGGCGGGTCGAGGAAGACCAGGAAACCGGCCAGCCGCAGCCCGGTTTCGTCGGCGGGGGTGAGGTCTGCCAGCCCGGGCGCTTCCCGGGTGGCCACCGCCACGACGCGGGAGCCGGCGTCGAACTGTGCGTCCAGGAGCGCCTGCACCTCGGCCGTGACGGGTCCGCAGAGGGCCAGGACGTCCTCCGGGGATCCCTTTGTGATGATCCGCGGCGTGCCGGCGCCGTCGCGGACCAGCACCGAGGTGCGGCGCCGGACGTGGTCGAAACCGATGATGTCCAGCCGTTCGTGGCCGGCCGGGGTGAAGCCGGCGGCCTGCGGGGACTCCCAGAGCGCGGCGTCCAGCGGGTTCTGGCCGATCACCGAGGCCTTCGCCGCGCTGTAGTCCGCCTCCGTGGCCAGCAGGCCGAGGGTGAACAGCTCCCCGGGGTCCGGCCCGGCGGCGACGGGCAGTGCGGCGGTGAAGGTGATCTGGCCCTCGGTCAGGGTCCCGGTCTTGTCCGTGACCAGGATGTCCATGTCGCCGAGGTCCTCGATGCAGACCAGCCGCTTGACCAGCACGCGGCGGCGGGCCAGCTGCCGGGTACCGGTGGCCAGGCTGGTGCTGACGACGGCGGGCAGCAGCTGCGGGGTGATGCCGACGGCGATCGCCAGGGAGAACAGCAGCGACTCGATCACGGGCCGCTGCAGCAGCAGGTTGGCGGCGAAGATCAGGGTGGTCAGCCCGATCGCGACCTGCAGCAACAGGAAGGAGAACCGTTTGAGTCCCAGCTGGAATTCCGTCTGCGGCTGCCGCTCCCCCAGTCCCAGGGCGATCCGGCCGAATTCGGCCCGTCCGCCGGTGGCGACCACCACCCCGGTGCAGCTGCCGGACTGGATCACGGTGCCCATGAAGAGGCAGGAGGTCAGGTCGCCCAGGGAGGCCTTCTCCGTCACCGGCGCGGGCGTCTTGGCCACCGGCAGGGACTCGCCGGTGAGGATGCTCTCGTCGCAGAGCAGGTCCTTGGCGGCGAGGAGGCGGAGGTCCGCCGGGATTATGGCGCCCAGGCCCAGCCGGACGACGTCGCCCGGGACCAGGGCGGTGACGTCCAGCTCCGCGGCCGCCCCCTCCCGGACCACGACGGCGGTGTGGGTGACGCGGGAGTGCAGGGCCTCGGCGGCACGCTCGGCGCGGAATTCGTTGCTGAACCCCAGGCCGACGCTGACCAGGAGGATCACGCCGATCACTAGGGAGTTGGTGGCGTCGCCCAGGAAGAGCGAGAGCCCGGCGGTGATCAGCAGCAGGATCAGGATGGGGCTGCGGAACTGCCGCGCCAGCACAGACCAGGCGCTGGCCTCGTGGGTCCGGACCGCGTTGGGACCCACCGCGTCCAGCCGATCCGCGGCCGCAGCCCGGGACAGCCCGTCCGGCCCGGAGCCGAGGGCGGCCAGGACGGCGTCGGGCGCCAGCCGCGCGGCGTCGGTGATGGTCAACGGCGGGGAGGCGGCCTCCCGTAGTTCAAGCTGTGACATGCGGTGTCCGTCCGAGTGCCTGCCAGTTAGGCCTAAGACTACGACCGGCACCGGCACCCGTCATGCGGTTTGGCGGATTTGCCGTCAGCGGTCGGGGCGCCGTCCGCTGACGGCGGCCGGCCGGATTTGTCGTCGCCAAAAGAGTCCGGCGTCCTGTATATACTTTTTCTCGGTACGGTTTAGCAGAAGGCCGTTGGACGAATTTGGTCCGGCCCTGCCACCGTTCCCACCGTGAACTTGCTCGCCGTGGTGCCGCAGCTGCCGGATCGACACCTCGAGCGAAACGGCATTATCAAACAGTGGCAAGTGATTCATCTGTGGCTTCGATCAGCCAACACCTGAACCAATTCGTGCTCACCAGCGCTGACATGGAAGAGTTCCTCGGCGAATTGGCGAAGGTCTCCGCACGCACCCTCTCCGAGGACGGCGACGAGGTACTTTGCGGCATTACCCTCCTCAGGGAACGCAAGGCTGCCACCGTGGCCAGCAGCAGCGCCGCGGCGCAGGCCATGGACGAGATCCAGTACGGCTTCAGCGACGGCCCGTGCGTCACGGCATCCCGCGAACAGGTCCCGGTTCACATCGAGGACCTGGAAGCGGACGACCGGTGGCCGCAGTGCACGGCGCGGATCCGGGAACACGGCATGCGCTCGATTCTGGCGGTCCCGTTCCTCCTCGACGGCGACACCCGGGCCGCGCTCAATCTGTATTCGCGCCGCCCGCACCGCTTCGACGAGCGGGCCCGCGATCTGGCTCACGGCTTCGTGAACCAGACCTCTATGGCGCTGCGCCTCGCGGTCCGGTTCGCCCACTACAGCGAGAAGGCCAGCAACCTCAAGGCGACCCTGGAGACCCGCACGGGCATCGACGTCGCCGTCGGCATCATCATGGCGCAGAACCGCTGCAGCCAGGCGGAGGCGTTCGAGCTGCTCAAGACCGCCTCCAGCACCCGCAACGTCAAGCTGCACACCGTGGCGGCAAGCATCGTCGATTCCCTGGGGCAGGGACCGGCGCGGACGCACTTCGACAGCTAGTCCGGCGGGGCGGCCGCCTCCTCGAGGACGGTCTTCAGTGTCTGTTCGTGGGCCAGGATGCGGAAGTGTCCGCCGGTGTCGAGCTGGATGTTCCGCGCCCCTGGCAGGACGCTGCCTTCCGGGATATGCGGGTCGAAGAGCCCGTAGATGGAGGTGATCCGCTCGTTGACCCGCTGCTCGCGGGAGAGCTGGAGGGTCACGGCGCTGCGCGGGGAGAGCGCCCGGAGGCTCGGCAGCAGCATGAACCCGGCGTAGCGCGAGCCCGAGAACGGCGAGGCCACGGCCACCATGCGGACCAGCCGGCGCTCGGGGTCCAGGGCCATCATGGCGTACTTGCCGATCAGGCCGCCCTTGCTGTGCGCCACGATCAGGGTGTCCGTCAGGTCCCGGTCCCGCAGGTATCCGGCGATCAGTTCGGCGGCCTTCGGCACGGCCAGCCGGTTCCGCTGCAGCACGGTCACCACGTGCACCGGGTGCCCGGCGTCGTGCAGGGTCCGGATCAGCGGCAGCATGAAGCGCCAGTCCTCGAAAATGCCGGGAATGACGAGGACGGGGCGGCCCGTCCCGCTGAGGAATTCATCCGGGCTCACCCGGGAGACGGCGCTTCGCAGTTGGCGGCCGACGGCGTACACGTAGTCCAGCGCCCACCAGCCGGCGACCCGGAGAGGACTGCTCATGCGGCGGGCTCCGCGGCGTTGACGGTTTCGGTCCGGCCGGCGAAGCGGAGGATCGCCTCGGCCACTTCGACGGATTTATTGTGCTGGACCACGTGTCCGGTGCCCTCGATCTCGAGGAACGCACCCGCGGCGGCCCCGGCCACCAGGCGGTGGCACCAGTCCCGCGGCGCCACCGGATCGTGCTCGCCGCGGAGCACCAGGACCGGGGCGGACACGTCCATAATCCGGTCCTCCAGGCGGTAGTCCATCATCACCCTGAGGTTTTTCAGGTACCACGCGGGTCCGCAGCGCAGGTAGTCGGTGAAGACGACGGCGTTTGAGGACGGGCTCTCGAAGAACAGGCAGTCCCGGCCCAGGGCCAGCGCTTGCCGGGCCACGGTGCGCCTGCGGTCGTTGACCACGGGCCCCATCAGGACCACGTGCCGGACCCGGGCCGGCTGCTGCACGGCCACCTCCGTGGCGAACTGGGTGCCCATCGAGTGCCCGACGATGACGAAGTCCAGCACTCCCAGCCGCTCCAGCGCGCCGATGATGTAGGTGGCCTGTTCGGCGGCGTTGAGGGTGTGGTCCGGTTCCGGTGTGGCCCCGAAGCCCGGCAGGTCGATCGAGTAGGTGTCCACCGTCGCGGCGAGGTTCCGGTGCAGCCGCTCTAGGTAGCGGTGGGAGGCGCCGATTCCGTGGATCAGGACGACGGCGGGCGCTCCCGGCGCAGACTCCGCGGTGCCCTTGGTTCCGATGCCGCTGCCGGCGGTTCCGGCGTCGTCGGTGTCCGCGGTCCTGCGGGAGGCGAACACGTGGCCCAGGTGCCCGGCCACCTTAACCTCGATGCGCACGGGCCTGCTCATGGGGTATCTCGTTTCTTTCGGCGTCCCGTAAGCATACTGACTACACCTGAGCGGGTGCTGGGCGCCGCTTCGACGGTTGCCTGCCCATATGACGCGCGGAAGCGTCGCTCCGGCGCGGAACCGTCGAATCGGAGGCGTGCCGCGGGCGGGTCGGTTGGGGCGCCCGCCCCGGTCAGTGCGGCTAGGCCGGACCGAGCGGCGCCGGACCGGTGGACGGGGCCGGAGCCGGTTCCTTGAGTTCGACGAAGAGGGCGTGCGTGGCGCTCGCGCCGATATTCTCACCGGAGTGGGACTGGGCGGGCAGCCACCGTGCCTGCCCGGCGGGGAGCTCGACGGCGGTCTCCCGTCCGTTGGCGGTGAGGCGGCGCCGGAAGCTGCTGAGGGTGACCATCACCGAGTCCGGGTGCCGGTGCTCCACGGTCTTGTCGCCCGGGGCATCGACGTATTCCAGCACGCGGACCCTCTCATTTTCGAAGACCACCCGGTAGAGGGCGGGGTTGGTCTCCACGGGATCCTGGTTCATGTCCGGACTGTAGCCCCGGACGGCCCCGGGCACCACGGCCTAACTGCCCGGCCGCCCCCGCGGTGCCGCGCCGGAACAGCCACGCCGGTCCGCAGCCGCGGGCCTGTACCGCCGCGGCGGGTCCCTGTAGCGTGGCAGGACGGCCCGGGTCCGCCGGTCCGCGCGAGTCATCGAAATATGCGAGTCATCGGAGGAACACGTGAGCGACAAGCCGGTTGAACCCGAAGAGATCGTCAGCGACGGAGTGCAGGAGGGCAGCAATCCGGTCCCCCGCGAAGAGGAAGGCAACGCCGCCGGCCGGTCCGCCGGCGAGCCTGGGACGGACGGTCAGCAGGACGGCGGCGGGACCCCCGACTCGCGTAAGGTCCCCGGCCCCGCGGAAGAGGACGACGCCGAGACGACGGATGACCGCGGTCTCACCACCGACACCACCCCGGATTAGGTCGCGGGCGGGGCGATGTTGACCAGCCAGTCCACCCCGAACCTGTCCTTGCACATCCCGAACATGTCGCCCCATGGCGCCCGGTCCAGCGGGACCGTGACCGATCCGCCGTCGGACAGCTTGTCCCAGTAGCCGCGCAGCTCGGCCTCGTCGGCGCCGCTGAGGGACACGGAGAAGTTGTTGCCGGGCGTGTAATCCATGCTGTTGGGCGTGTCCGCGCCCATCAGCACCATGCCTGAGTCCGCCGTCAGCATGGCGTGCATGATTTTGTCCTGCTCGGCGGGGTCCTCGCTGGCGTGGAAATCGGCGAAGGTACTCATGGTCAGCTTGCCGCCGAAGACCGACTGATAGAACGTCATGGCCTCTCTGGCGGTGTCGCGAAAGCCTAGGTAGGGGTTCAGCGTGGTCATAGTTCCGGCCTCCCGGGTGCTGGTCAGGTGCTGCTGGTCAGTTGCCCGCGGGTGCCGGACCCCGCGGAGGGACCGGTTCCCGCTGGGTGACATCCTGCCGGATCGAGGTCGCGCTGCACAGGGTCCAAACGCCGCAGGCCGCGTTCCCACCGTGATGGGGACGCGGCCTGCGGCGCGGCTGGGGCTGCCTGCTAGGCGGTCTGGCCGGCGTGCTCGCCCTCGGCGATCTCTTCGATCAGCTTCGCGTTGAAAGCCTCGAGATCGTCCGGGGTCCGGCTGGTGACCAGGCCCTGATCGACCACGACCTGCTCGTCGGACCAGTTGGCGCCGGCGTTCTTGAGGTCGGTTTCAAGCGTGTAGTACGAGGTCAGGCTGCGGCCGTTGGCCACACCGGCGTCGATCAGCAGCCACGGGCCGTGGCAGATCGAGGCGACCGGCTTGTGCTGTTCGAAGAAGCTGCGGGCGAAGGCCTGGGCTCCCTTGTCGGCACGGAGGTGGTCGGCGTTGACGACGCCGCCGGGGATGACCAGCGCGTGGAAATCGTCGGCGTTGGCCTGGTCGACGGTCAGGTCCACGGTGAACGTCTCACCCTTGTCGGTACCGTCGTAGCCCTGCAGGGTGCCGCTCTTCGGCGACACCAGGGTGGGCTCGCCGCCGGCTTCCTTGACCGCGTTCCAGGGGCCGGTCAGCTCGACCTGCTCGACGCCGTCCGTCAGCAGGAAAGCGACCTTCTTGCCCGAGATGTTGTGTTCCGACATACGTCCTCCTCTAAGCGGTGCGCGTCGCTGGCGGCCTGCCGGCCGCGGTGCCCCGCGCAGAAAGATTGGTGGCTTGCGGTTCCCACTCTAGGAACTTCGAAAATAATAAGCAAGCTGATCATATGATGGGTGTAAGCCGCCCGGAGTCGCCGCCCGGCACACCGGCCCTCTGGACCAGCCCTCTATTCAGCAGGGGCGGGCGGTGGCTACGCTGTCGGGGTCAATCCGGCACCGGAACCGCGGGCTCACCGCAGGAAGCAGGCAATCATGGACGAACGCGACATTCTGCAGCGCATCACCGCCTTGGTGGACGAGGAGCGCGGACTCCGGGAGCAGGCCGAGGCGTCCAGCCCGGACCACGACCACGCTCCGGACCGTCTCCGCCTCCAGCAGCTCGAGGAGGACCTGGACCAGTGCTGGGACCTGCTCCGGCAGCGGCGCGCGAAGCGGCAGTACGGGGAGAACCCGGATGAAGCCGAGGCCCGCCCGGTCAGCCAGGTGGAGGGCTACAAGGGCTGACGTGGCAGGGCGGCCGAAGCGCCCTTGGTTGGCGCGGCGCACGGAGGCGGCGCCCGACGGCGGCCGGCACTTTACGGGGCGGCCAAGGACCAAAGGGCCCCTGATTTTTCGGTGGCACCGGCCTACCATATGGACGGGGGGCACCCGGAAGCGCTGTCGCTTAATGGAGGCCACGATGTTCACTTTTGTCCGCACACTTTTCCCGTCGGCGCAGAAGGAGTCCGTGGCCGCCCCGCCGGGCCGCCCCCGCCGCTCCCGGCCCTGGGCAGCGGCCGCCGCCGTCGTCGTCGCGCTCGGAGCGGCGACTCTGGGCGGCTCCCCGGCCTCCGCGGCCGCACCCACTCAAAGCTTCATCGTGGTCTTCAAGGACGGCACCGGCGACGCCGGGGCAATCGCGGCCGCGCACCGGAGCAGCTTTGGGGTCACCGCCGCCACCGTCTACCGCAACGCCGTCAGCGGCTACGCCGGCACCATGACCCAAGCCCAGGCGGCCCAGGTGGCCAAGGATCCGCGCGTGGACTTCGTCACCGCGGACCGGCGCTTCGGCCAGCCTGACGAGCCGAAACCGGCCGGGTCCCAGGTGGCGCCGGCGTGGTGGCAGCGCATCGGCGGCGACCCCGAGGAGGCCCAGGAATCGGCCCGGGCCAACCCGGCCCGCGACAAAGGCACCGGCGTGAACGTGGCCGTGATCGACAGCGGCATCGACGGCAACCACCCGGACCTGAACGTCCGCGGCGGCGTCGACTGCACCTCGGGCCAGCCCGTCAAAGTCACCCCCATCGACAAGCTGGGCCACGGCACGGCCGTGGCCGGCGTCATCGGCGCCCGCAACAACAACCTCGGCATCATCGGCACGGCGCCCGGCACCCCGCTCTGGTCGGTCCGGGTAGTGACGGACGACGACGTCATCACCGAGGCGAGCCTCATCTGCGCGATCGACTGGGCCACTTCCACCCGCCGCGACGACGACCCGACAAACGACATCTCCGTGGCCAACATCAGCATCGGCGGCCCCGGCTCGGACACGGCCAACTGCGGCAAGGGCACCGACCCGATGCACTACGCCATCTGCCGCTCGATCCGCGCCGGCGTCACCTACGCCGTGGCCGCGGGGAACGAGTCCTCCAACCTGGCCGGCACCGTTCCGGCCAGCTACCACGAGGTCCTCACGGCCACCGCGGTCGCCGACTTTGACGGACAGCCGGGCGGACTCGCCGGCACCGTCTGCGGGACGGTGGACTTCGGCATCTTCGGCCAGAAGGACGACGCCCCGGCCTTCTTCTCCAACTACGCGGTAGCCGCCAAGGAGCGCCGCCATACGGTGGCGGCGCCGGGGGTCTGCGTCCTCTCCACCGCGCCCGGGGGCTACGGCATCAACCACGGCACCAGCTTCGCCAGCCCCGCCGTGGCCGGCGCCGTCGCCCTCTGCATCAGCGACGGGGCCTGCCATGGTTCCGGGGCCGAGGTGGGCGAGCAATTCCTGGACCACATCGAGGCGTACAACCACCGGCACCGGGACTTCGGCTTCACCGGCGACCCGCTCCGGCCCGTTGACGCCAAGTACTACGGCTACCTGACGGAAATCGCCCACTTCTGATTTTGCGCCGCCCGCTCCGGTTGCCTCTTGTCGCGCCCGTTTCGACGGTTCCCTGCAGTTTCGACGCTTCCAAACGTCGAGCCGGCAGGGAACCGTCGATTCGGCTCGCGTGAGCCATCGTTAACATCCCCGAAACATGCCCGTTAACGCCCTGACACGAAAGCCCGAATCCTGTAACTTTCCCGCAACGCAGAGCCCGACTGCCTGAAACACTCCGACGCGAGGATTAAACCCGGTTGGGGGCCGGCGGCGAAGTGTCCCGGTACGACGGTTGACGAAGGGACACGCAGGTGCAGCTCACCGCGGGAAGCGTCTGGATCATCATCTCTGCAGCCCTCGCGCTGCTCATGACCCCGGCCCTGGGCCTGTTCTACGGCGGCATGACCCGCGCCAAGGCCTCCTTGAACATGATCATGATGAGCTTCGTCTCGGCGGGCATCGTCGGGGTCGTCTGGGTCCTCTGGGGCTACTCGATGTCCACCGGCCAGGGCGTGCTGGGCATCTTCGGAGACCCGTTCGCCAACGCTGGTCTCTCCCGGCTGATCGGCTCCCCGGACCTGATCAAGGCCGGTTTCAGCGCCACCTTCGCCATCATCACCGTCGCCCTCATCAGCGGGGCCATCGCAGACCGCACCAAATTCTCCGCCTGGGCCCTCTTCGTCCCGGTGTGGATCACCGCCGTCTACTGCCCGCTGGCGTACATGGTCTGGGGCGGCGGGCTGATGAGCCCCGGCGGGGCCGTCAGCAAGATCTTCGGCCAGGTCATCGACTTCGCCGGCGGCACCGTCGTCGAGATCGCCTCCGGCACCGCGGCCCTGGTCATGGTCCTGATCGTCGGCAACCGCCACGGTTTCGCGAAGGACCCCTCGCACCGCCCGCACAACATCCCCTTCATCATGCTGGGCGCCGGCATCCTCTGGTTCGGCTGGTTCGGCTTCAACGCCGGCGCCGCCACCACCGTGGAACAGGCCGGCCTGATCTGGGTCGACACCCTCGCCGCCCCCGCTGCCGCCATGCTCAGCTGGCTCGCCGTCGAGAAGGTCCGCCACGGCCACCCCACCTCGCTCGGCGCCGCGTCCGGCGTCGTCGCGGGCCTGGTGGCCATCACGCCGTCGTGCGCCAACGTCAGCCCGCTCGCCGCCGTCGGCCTGGGCCTGCTGGCCGGCGCCGCCTGCTGCGTGTTCGTGGACCTGAAGTTCCGCTTCGGCTTCGATGACTCGCTCGATGTCGTCGGCGTCCACCTCGGCGGCGGCCTGATCGGCACCCTGGCCCTGGGCTTCATCGCCCTGCCCGTGGACGGCCAGGGCGGCGGGCTGTTCTACGGCGGCGGGCTGCAGCAGCTGGTGGCCCAGACGGTTGCCGTGCTGATCACCGTGCTGCTCTCGGCACTGGCGACGGCGGTCATCGGCCTGGCCATCCACAAGACGATCGGTTTCCGGGTCAGCCACGAGGCCGAGGTGGCCGGCGTCGACCGGTCCGAGCACGCCGAGACCGCCTACGAATTCGACGGCCTGGCACACAGCCGCTTCAACCCCTTCGGACACCACGGCCTCCCCCACCCCGTGCACGCGGCGGCTCCGGCGGACCACCAACGGACCGGGGAACCGGCAGAAGAACATGGTCGTGTCAAGGAGTCCGTCACGGCGGGCAACGCCGCCTGAGTGCCGGCCTGCACCGCGGTGAGCGCCTGACAGAATGAGCCTATGGACATAGCCCTCGGTTTGCTGGTGCTCGTAGCGGTTGTCTGCGCCGGAAGCGCCCTGGGCCGGAAGCTGGACATCTCCGTCCCGCTCCTGCTGGTCCTCGCCGGCGTCGCGGGGTCCTTCATCCCCTTCGTCCCGGACATCGAGCTGAACCCCGAACTGGTGCTGGTGGGCCTGCTGCCGCCGCTGCTCTACGCGGCGGCGCTGCGCACCTCGCTGTTCGACTTCGGTTCCAACCGCCGCGCCATCGGCCTGCTCTCGGTGGGCTACGTGATCTTCGGGACCATCGCCGTGGGTCTGGTGGTCTGGTGGCTGTTCCCGGAAATCCCGCTCGCGGCGGCGATCGCCCTCGGCGCCGTCGTCGCCCCGCCAGACGCCGTGGCCGCCACCGCTATCGCCCGCAAGGTGGGCATGCCGCGCCGCATCGTGACCATCCTCGAGGGCGAATCGCTGGTCAACGATGCCACCGCCCTGGTCTGCCTGCGCAGCGCCATCGCCGCCATCGCCGGAACCGTCTCGGCGGCCGGCATCGCGGGGGGCTTCGTGCTCGCCGCGGGCGGCGGCCTGGTGGTGGGATTGGCCGCGGCCTACGTCCTGACCATGCTGCGCAAGCGGATCCGCAACGTCGCGATCAACACTTCGACGTCGCTGATGGCCCCGTTCGTCGCCTACCTCCCGGCCGAGGCCATCCACGCCTCCGGGGTCCTCGCCGTCGTCGTCACCGGACTGGTGATGGGGATGAAGGCGCCGTCGATGCCCAACGGCGCGGCCCGGCTCAGCCAGCGCAGCAACTGGAACACCGTGCAGTTCCTGCTGGAGAACTCCGTCTTCCTGCTGATCGGCCTGCAGGTCCGGACCATCATCGAGGGTGTCCAGGACGATTCGCTCGGCGCGGGCCGGATCTGGGCCGGGTGCGCCGTGATCCTGCTGGCGGTGCTGGTGCTGCGGCCGGTCTGGGTCTTTCCCGCAACCTACCTGCCGCGGCTCATCCCCAGCATCAAGCGCAAGGACCCGGCCCCGCCCTGGCAGTTCGCAGCGATCGTGTCCTGGGCGGGCATGCGCGGGGTGGTGACCCTCGCCGCGGTGCTGGTGCTGCCGGCGGACCTGGAACACCGCTCCGTGCTGATCCTCGCGGCCTTGGTGGTGGTGGCCGGCACCCTCACCCTGCAGGGCTTCACGCTGCCCCCGCTGGTCCGGTGGCTGCGGGTGCAGGGTCCCGACCGGCGCGAGGACGCGCTCAACCAGGCGTCCCTGATGCAGCTGGCGACGGCGGCGGGCGTGGAGCGGTTGCAGGAACTGCGCACCGACAACGACCCGCCCGAAGTGATGGCGATGCTGAAGCGGCGCACCCAGGAGCGCGGCCTGGCAGCGTGGGAGCGCCTGGGCCGGCCCACCTCCGAGGCCGCCACCCCCAGCCAGCGCTATGCGGAGCTGCGCCTGGCCATGCTGGAGGCGGAACGGGCCAAGGTGCTGGAGCTTAGGCGCGGCGGGGAGTACGCCCACGAGGTGCTCAGCGAGGTCCTGGACCGGCTGGACGTCGAGGAATCGATGCTGGATATCTCCCTCGATGAGCTGGACACGGCCGGCGACGGCGGCGGCGAGGGCCTCGCGCAGCCCGGCGGCGCCTGCGGGCACCTGGAATCCGCCCCGGACCGCGAGGTCCCCGAGGACCCCTTCTGCGCCGAATGCCGGCGGGAGGGCACGACGCCGGTCCACCTCAGGATGTGCCTGGCGTGCGGAAACGTCGCCTGTTGCGATTCCTCCCCCGGCACCCACGCCACGAAGCACTACCGCTCTACCGGCCATCCCGTGATGCGCAGCGCCGAACCCGGCGAGGAGTGGCGCTGGTGCTACGAGGACGACCTGCTGGGCTAGGCACCGCTTCGCTTGCATCGGCCGGGGCCAACTGCAGACGGATCCCGGCGCCGGCACGTGCCTGCCGGTGGTACCCGGGCGTACCCTCGGAGCTGTGGACATCGTTGAATTCCTGTCCCAACGGATCGGCGAGGACGAGGCCGCGGCCAAATCGCTGCTGACCGACAGGACCCTCTCCAAGTCCGGCGAATGGTACGAACAGCGGCTGCTGCTCGAGTGCGAGGCCAAACGGCGGCTGATCCAGGTGGTGGAGGCCGCCCGGCAATCCGCCCTGACGGCCATGGTCACCGAATCGGTTGACGGGGGCTCCGGGGACGGCGGCTGGGCGCCCCGGTCACTGGACTGGATGGAACGGTCGCTGCGGGCGGTGGCGCTGCCCTACGTCGACCACCCCGACTTCAACGAGGACTGGCTGAGGCCCTGACGCGCCGGCCGTCAGGCCTCTGGCGTTCGTCCCTCTGGCGTTCGTCCGGGAACGGAAAGCTCCGCGCAGAGCGAACGGCCCGCACACCACGAAATATCCCGGGACCTCGGGCCGTTGCCCCCACTATGACAACTATTGGAATCATCGGTGCAGGTCACATTGGCAGCCAGGTCGCCCGCAAGGCGGTCGAACTCGGCTACGACGTCGTCATCAGCAACTCCCGCGGACCCGAGACGCTGGGCGACCTCGTCGCGGAACTGGGCCCGAAGGCCCGCGCGGCCACGGCCGCCGAAGCCGCCGCGGCAGGCGACTTCGCCGTCGTCACCGTCCCGCTGAAGAACATCGGCGACATCCCGGCGGAACCGCTGGCCGGGAAGATCGTGGTGGACACCAACAACTACTACTGGGAGCGCGACGGCCGCATCGCCGCGCTGGATAATGGCGAGGCCACCACCTCCGGCATGCTGCAGGACCTCCTGCCGCAGTCCAAGGTGGCCAAGGGCTTCAACCACATCATGTACACCCAGATCACCACAGACGGCACCCCGGCCGGCACAGACAACCGCCGGGCGCTGGCCACCGCCAGTGACTACCCGGAGGCCGCGGAACTGGTCACCCGGCTGTACGACGAGTTCGGTTTCGACACCGTCAACATCGGCCCGCTCTCCGAGAGCTGGCGCGTGGAACGCGACCGCCCTGCCTACGGCAGCCGCCAAAACGCCGAGGAACTGCGCGAGAACCTGGCCAAGGCGCCCCGCACCCTCTAGCCGAGCTCTCCGGCGCTACCCCCCGGACCGCCGGCGCCACCACGGGCGCCGGCGGTCCGGCTCCGTTGCCGGGACCTCCGGCTCCGCCGCGGCACGACGCTCCCGCCACCTGGCCACCTCGACGTCGGCGTCCCGGGTCTTCGTAATCACCGGCGGACCGCCCTGCAACTGGCGCCGCGCCTCGATGACGCGGGCGTTGAAGTCGGCGATGATCTCCCGCACCTGGGATTCCGCCACCTGCTGGTCCAGCCGGTCATCCAAGGCGGCGTCCTCGGTCCGCAGCAGGATCGCGGCCGGACCCAGTCCGCTGAGGTCCTCACGCTGCAGCAACCCCTTGACCCACCAGTCCGGGTCGTAGACCTCGCCCAGGCCCGGAATCGGCTTGCCTGCGTACTTGAGATTGTCGAACTTCCCCTGCGCCATGGCGTCCCGGACCAGGTACTCGGCCCGGGCGGCGTCGTCCACCGCGGCGCGCTTCCGCCTCAGGTTCTCCTCGGCGGCGTCCAACTCGGCCTGTTCCTCGACCGAACTGCCGCTGATCCGGAGGGACCTCAGCTCGGCGGCCCGTTCCACCCGGCGCCGGAATGCCGGGTTCCCGCCGTCGACCATACCTGCACCCCTTCCCGGGTCCGATGCCTTTCTCCAGTATGACCAGCCGGGCCACGACGACGGAACCCCAGCATCTCGCAGGCGGTAATCTAGACCCTCCTTGTCCCTATGAACAGGGCCATGTGGCCCCCGATAACGGGTAGGTGGGGTCAAGTACACTCATGCAATGAGGCTTCTGTACATCACAGAAAGTGCGCCCAACCGCGACCCCGTGTACGGGGATGGCAGCTCCATGATCCCGTACGAAATCCTGCGGAATCTGCCCGGCGACGTCGACGTGACCCTGCTCAGCTTCGAGGGCCGGGTCGGGCTGCCGGAGGAGATCCGCGAGCGCTGCGCGGAGGTCCAGATGCTCACCCCCCGCCCGCGTGCGGCCGCCCTCGTCCGCTCCCTGGGCGGCCTCAACGGTGCCGGCCGGCAGGAACGGGCGACGCGCGAGGCGGCGGAGCTGACCGCTTCGCTCTCCGCCCGCGCCGACGCCACCCTCATTCACGGACCCCACGCCCTGTTCCTCTCCCGGTACGTCCACGGTCCTCTGGTGCTGCAGACCGTTGACCCTTGGTCAGTCCGGACGCAGATGGACACTGCCATCGCCGGTCGGCTGAAGGCCGCCTACCGGGCCCGGGAATTCCTGGCCTTGCGCGCCGAACGCCGGCTCCCCGCCCGGGCCCGCCTGCTCACCGTCGGAGCCAAGGACGCCGCCCGGTGGTCCGCCAGCCTGGGCCGCCCTGTCCGCAGCATCCCCAACGGCGCCGACCAGGCAGCGCAGCCGGCCGCCCGGCGCGAGGACCCCGTGGTCTGTTTCCTCGGCAGCCTGAACTATGGCCCGAACATCGACAGCGCCCAGGTCCTGGTCCGGACCATCGCCCCGCTGGTCTGGGAAAGCGTCCCCCGGGCCACCTTTGTCCTCGCCGGGCGCCGGCCGGACCCCGCCGTCCTGGCCCTGGCCGGCCCGCGGGTGGAGGTCGCCGGCAACGTGCCGTCCGTCCTTGACATCTACCGGGCCTCTGACGTGGCCGCCTTCCCGGACGAACACGGCGTCGGGATCCGCAACTCGGTGCGGGAGGCCCTGGCCGCCGGTGTGCCCGTCGTGGCAACGCCCGTGGCGGCCCGGGAGCAGGAAGCCCACCCGCTGCTGACCGTCGTCGGGGACCCGGAGGCTTTCGCCCGGCGGGTCGTGGAGGCGCTCACGAACCGCGGGAGCGGCGCGGGGACGGCAGGACCCGAGACCACGGCATCGGTCCGCTCCTGGCAGACCGCAACGCTGGAGTACCTGGCGGAACTGCACGCGGCCATCGGCTCCGCGGGGGCGGGGCTTCCGGCGCGGAGTAGCTCCGCATGACGCAGGCACCGCCGGGGGAACTGGCCCGGACCGGCGTGCGCGGCGCGATGTGGCAGGGCCTGGCCTTCGCCGGCGGCCGCATCATCGTCCTCATCACCACCGTGGTCCTGGCCCGGCTGCTGTCCCCGCACGAATACGGCCTGGTGGCCTTGGCCCTGGTCCTGATGGGCTACGCGGAGACGATTGCCGACGCCGGCGTGGCCCAGGCCCTGGTGTACCTCCCCCGGACCGGGATCATCGCCCGGTCCGCGCTCATGATCTCCGCGATCCTGGGCTCCCTGCTGGGGCTCACGGCCTTCCTCGCCGCGCCCCTCATCGCCGATCTGTTCCAGCTCCCGGATGTGGTCCCCCTGGTGCAGATCCTGGGCGTCTCCGTGCTGGCCACGTCGCTAGGCGCGGTCCCCGAGGCACTGCTCCGCCGGGACCTGCACTTCAAGAAGCTCACTGCCGCCCCGGTCCTGAAGGCCGTCACCATGGGGACGGTGACCCTGTCCCTGGCGTTCACCGGCCACGGTGCATGGTCGCTTGCCGTGGGCACCGCCGCCGGATCCGTGGCGTATGCGGCGACCTGCTGGTATCTGGTCGGGAGGCAGGCACCCTGGCAGATCTGGCGGATCAGCAAGGCAGCGCTGATGGCCAACGTCAAATACGGCGCACCCGTGGCCGGCAGCAGCCTGCTCGCCCGGCTGATCTTCGACATCGACTACCTGATCATCGGGATCATCCTGGGCGCCCAGGCCCTTGGTTATTACACGCTGGCGTTCCGGCTTCCGGAAGTGGTGATCCTGAACGTCTTCTTCGTCCTCTCAACAGTCCTCTTCCCGCTCTACGCCCGCGTCCGCGGCGAACCCGAACGGCTCCGTGCCGGCTACCTGACCAGCGTGCGGATCCAGTCCCTCTACGGCGTCACCGCCGGGGTGGGCCTCTCGGTGGTGGCGCCGGTGCTGGTGCCGCTGGTGTTCGGCGATAAGTGGGACGAGGCCGTGCTGCCGCTGGTCTTCCTGGCCCTCTACGCCGCGGCCCGGTCCCTCGGCGCCGGCGCCAATGATGTCTACAAGGCCCTGGGCCGGCCCGGTCTCTCGATCGTGGTGTCCCTGGTTCGCCTCCTGATCCTCCTGCCCGTCCTGCTCTATGCCACCCGCTGGGGCATCGTGGGCGTGGCAGTGGCGCAACTGGTGGTGGCCGTGGTGTTCGCGGTGGGAATGCAGGTGGTCGCGGCGAAGGTCATCCAGTTGCGGCCCCGTGCACTGCTGGGCGCCATCGCCCCCGGTCTGGTCTGCGGTGCCGCGGTGGCGCTGACCGGACTGGGGAACCTCCTGGCTCCGGAACTGGGGTCCGTGCCCTGCATGGTGCTGGTGGTCGTGGTGGCGGTCGGGGCGGTCTACGCGATCGTACGGTTCGCCTACCGGCCGCTGCATGACGAGTTGCTGGGCATGGTCCGCCGCTCCTAGTAGCAGGCATGGTCCGCAGCTCCTAGTAGCAGGCATGGTCCGCAGCTCCTAGGAGGAGGACTTACCGGCTAGGGGCCCGCTGAGGCGGTCCGGCGGGACCGCTATGTCGACCCGCCGTGATGATCCGGCGGCAGGTAGTGCTGTTAGGCCGGCCGCCGGCCCGTGACGGTGCCGGCCGGGATGGCAACCGGGAACAGCCGCAGCCCCAGTGCCATGCGCCCCGCGACGGCCTTCAGCAGGCCGAAGCGGACCCCCTGCCGGAGCGCCAGGGTACCGCGTACCGCCTCCGGGGAATCGACCGGCACCAGCCGGGCCGGGCCGTCGAGGCCGGGGACGTTCCAGTGCACCGTGATGTCCTCGAAGCCGTGCTTGCGGAACGTCCGCTTCCAGCCCGCCACCGTGTGCGGTCCGCGCCCGGCGGCGGTGCGCCGGACCTGGGCGCAGACCCATCCCCCGGGTTCCACGTCCGCTGCCGCCCGCTCGAAGAGGCCGGCGTCGGGTTCACGCAGGAGCACGACGTCGAACTGCGCCCCGGGCGCGCCCGTGCCTGTGCCCACCGGCCGGGCATCAGGGTCCAGCAGCTGGAGTGCGGCCAGCAGCTCCGGGTCGATCGATCCCCCGTAGCCCAGGTGCCGGGGCTGCAGCACGGGGGTCAGGAAACGCCAGTCCAGCATCCGCCAGCGGTGCAGGGTCAGTCCGGGACGTCCGCCCGGATCCGCCTCCGGGGCCGGAAGGGTCCGGGAGGAGATGCTGTTCCAGACCGTTTCGGTGGCCAGGCGGCGGACCAGCTCACGGGACAGCCCGGCGTCGATCACGCGGGCGCCGGGCAGCCTAGTGGCCAGCTGCAGGTAAGACTTGCGCCAGTGCTCCAGCAGCTCCACCGTGTGCTCGCCCTTCCGGGCGAACATCACCTCGCCGGGGGCATCGAGTACCAGCAGCACGTCGGGCGCCGGTCCCAGTTTCACCGCCAGGGTATTGGTCAGGCCAGCACTGGTGTGGCCGCCGCCGACCTGCGGCAGGAGCGCGTCGTAAGCCACCCGGTCCATCAGCACCACCCGGCCGCGGAGGCTGTGATAGCGGGCCTTGGTGCCGCCCTTGAGCACCCGGAACATCTTCTTGGCGGTCCGGCCGCCGGGCAGCCGCTCGAGCCACCGGTCCCACGGGCCGGCACCCCAGAGCCCCATGTAGACATAGGACGTGGGGATGGGAAAGTCTGCCCGGAGCCCGTGCAGGAGCGTGGTTTTGCCGGCACCGTCCGGCGCCATGACGCCCACCACCGGGCCGGGGCCGGGGAGCCGCGGGGTCATCAGCCGGAGCGTGCGGTGGCCCAACCAGCGGCCGCGACTGGCCAGCGGCTGGGTCCGGGTCCAAGTACGCCGCCACCGTCCGGCGAGATCGCGGACGCCGTCGAAGTTCCCCGCGTTGACGGCGTCGAGCAGGGCGGACGCCGCCCCGCCCCCACTTCGCCGGTCCACGTACTCGGCGACCGGTCCGGCGGCAGAGGCGACGCCGGCGGACGCCAGCGCCGCGGCCTGGCGGTCAGCCGCTATCCCGCCCTTGTCCAGGACCAGGTGCAGCAGGTGCAGCCACGCCTTGTCGGCCAGCGCGGGGAGCCACAGCCCATCCTGCCGGACACGGCGGTCCAGGCAGCCGGCGGCCAAGGGTGTGCTCCACTGCTGGAAACGTCCGAAGGACACCTCGGACACGACGTCGAGTTTGAGCCAGAATTCGTCGGCGTCCATGTAGCCAAAGTAGAACCGGTGGCTGCCGTGCCCGGTGGCATGCACGCGGCACAGTCCGATCCGTGCCATCAGCCCGTCCAGTTGCGGCAGCATCCGCGGATCCACCAGCAGGTCCACGTCGCCGTCCGGGCAGGCCAAGTCGTCCTCGCCGCGCAGCAGCACCCACGGCAGGCCGGTGTCCTCGAGGGCGCGAAACGCTTCAAGCACGGTGGGGTGGGCGGCCGGGAGGCGAGTCTGGGGGTGGATGCTCACGGCGCGCACCCGCCGTCGTCCGTCGAGTGTGCCATGTCCGCGAGACCTCCTAGACCGGATCCGGCCAGTCCCGCGGACTCCCGCCCACGGCCGCAAAGACGGCCGCTGTCAGCCCGGGGACAATCAGCCCGCAGGGGGCTGGCACGGCGTTGCCGCCGCCGGAAAATGTGTTTCCAGCCTAGGAGCGGCCGCCCCGCCTGTCACGAGTAGCGGCACGGGGATGCCGGCGCCCGGGTACTTGGCCGCTACCCGTAAACGCGAACCCGGCTCGGCGCCGGAAGATCAGAGCCGCGGCAGGACGTCCTCGCGGACCTGCTTGCGGAGGATCTTGCCGAGCATGGACCGGGGCAGGTCGGGGACCGCCACCACCCGGCGCGGAACCTTATAGCCGGCCAGGTGCTCCCGGCAGTGGGTCCGCAGGGCTTCCTCGTCCAGGGCGGTGCCGGGTTCGAGTTCAACGGCGGCCACCACCATCTCGCCGCCACGTTCCAGCGGCTTGCCCACCACCGCGGCATCGCGGACGTCCGGGTGCAGGCGCAGCACGGCCTCCACCTCGGTGGGTGAGACGTTGAAGCCGCCGGTGATGATCAGTTCCTTGGCCCGGTCCACCACGGTGGTGAACCCGTCGGCATCGACGGTCACCACGTCGCCGGTCCGGAGCCAGCCGTCGGCCGTCAGGGTTTTGGCGGTTTCCTCGGGGTTGTTCCAGTAGCCCTGGAAGACCTGCGGGCCCTTGATCAACAGCTCCCCGGGCTGGCCCTGCGGGACCTCCACGGAGGGATCGTCTACCTCGACCACCTTCATCAGCGTGGAGGGGAACGGCACGCCGATGGTCCCGGTGCGGCGGGTGGGGTGGAAGGGGTTGCCGAGCGCCACCGGGGAGGACTCGGTCATCCCGTAGCCCTCCACCAGCAGGCCGCCGGAGACCGATTCCCAGAGTTCCACCACGTGGTCTGGCAAGTTCATTGCCCCGGAGATGCAGTACTTGCAGGAGCGCAGGGAGATGCCCTTCTCCTTCGCCGCCATGGCGGTGCGCTCGTAGATTGGCGGAACGGCGCAGTAGACGGTGGCGGGCGACTTCTTCATGGCGGCCAGGATCAGGTCCGGGTCGAACTTGGGGAAGAGCACCAGCAGGCCCTGCTTGCGGATCCCGTAGGTCAGGTAGAGCGTCATGCCGAAGGCGTGGAACATCGGCAGGATCGCGTAGAAGATCTCCTTGCGGTATTCCGCGCCGGCCATCCAGGCCTCACCCTGCAGCGCGTTGGCGTAGAGGTTGAAGTGCGTCAGCATGGCGCCCTTGGGCCGGCCGGTGGTGCCGGAGGTGTACTGGATTGCGGCGAGGTCCGTGACCACCGGGCGGGGGTGCGAGGGGTCAATCCGGCCGTGACCCAGCAGCTCCTTCCACGGCGTGGTGCCGGGGGCCGATGCGGAGAGCGATTCCCGGGTCCGGCGGAGCTTCTTCACCGGCAGGGAGAGGGCCAGCCGTTTGACGGCCGGGAACGCCTCGAGGAGGTTTACGGACACGACGTGGTCGATTTCGATGTCGGCCGGGAACTCGCGGACGGCGGCGGCGGCCTTGTCCCAGGCGATCACCACGCGTGCCTGGTGGTCCTCGAATTGGTGGCGCAGCTCGCGGGAGGTGTACAGCGGGTTGTGTTCGACGACGACGGCGCCCAGGCGGAGGACCGCGTAGAACGCGACGACGTGCTGGGGGCAGTTGGGCAGGATCAGGGCCACCCGGTCGCCGGCGCGCACGCCCAGGCGGCGCAGCCCCTCGGCTGCCCGGTCCACCTGCTCGCCGAGCTCGGTGTAGCTGGTCCGCCGGTCGAAGAACTCCATGGCGGGGGCGGTACCGGCCTCGCTCACGGACCGTTCGAACATGGACACGAGCGACTCCGTGGGCAGCTCGATGTCGGCCGGGACGCCCGGCTGGTAGTTCTTCAGCCAGGGCCGGGAGTCCGTGTTGTGCATGGTCACATCTTGCCGTGAACTGTCAGCGGACAGGTAATTTCCCGGGTCAGGGGCCAGGTCCGGGGGCGGTTAGTTGTCCGCGCCGGGTCAGAGCACCCCGGCGGTGGCGGCGTGCCGCCACAGCCAAAAATCCCGGTCCCCGAAGACCGCCCGCCGCACCTCGGCCGGGCCGCGCGGCGCGTGTCCGGCAGGTGCGGACACGGGTCCCGCGCCGGCGTCGACGGCGTGCGCAGGCTGGTCGGCGGCGGCGCCGGGCTGGGCCGCCTGCACTTCCGGTCCCCCCGGTACCGCCCCGCCGCGTCCGGCCTCAGCACCCTGGGCCTGTCCCACTGGCTCTGCCGATTCCGCGGCGAGCCTAAAGGCGAGGGTGGAGGCGGACCGTGCCCAGGTGGCCAGCACCAGTGCGGGCAGCAGCGCGGGGTCGATGTCGCGGCGGACCAGGTGCTGGCGCAGGGGCTCGCGCGCCCAGCCGTCCCGGCCGAAGGCGGTGTCGAAAGCCGCCAGCTGGGCTGGCCGTTCGAACGCCTGCTCGGCGGACTCGCTGAGGTACTGCAGGAAGAAGGTCAGGTCGTGTCCGGGCAGCCCGTAGGCGGACGCGCGCTCCCAATCCATCACCTGGAGCCGCCCGGCCGGGCCGATCAGCAGGTTGGGGTGGCTGAGGTCGGCGTGTTCGAACACGGACGGCAGTTGCGCCGAACGTAGCGGCTCCAACGCCTCGTGGGTCCGGCCGACCAGGTCCGCGAGTTCGTCCTCGCCGGGTAGCAGCAGCTCCAGCGCCTGCAGGGGCCGCTGCACGGTGCGCTCGTACCAACCCTCGTTTCCCGCTGCGGGCCGGGTGCAGGGCAGCGTATCGATGAAGTCCACGCCGAGGGCGACGGCTACCGGCAGGTCCGCGGCCACCCGGTCGGGGTCCAGGGCCGGGCCGGTCAGCGGGGTTTCGACCAGGACGGTGTGTCCGGACAGATCCAGGGCGGCGACCACACGGGGCACGCCCTCGACCTGGTCCCCGCCGAGGACTCCGAGTTGCCAGAGCATGTCCGCCTCCCGGAGCACCCCCTCGTTGTCACCGGGGCAGCGCGGCACCTTCACCACGAGCGAGGGCTGCCGCGCGCCGGGGGCGAAGATGAGGGCGACGACGTGCCGGGAGGTGGTGAACTGCGGGGTGATGAAGACAGTGGTCCAGTCCCGGCCCAGGCCGAGGCCGGCGAGGTCCCATTCGTCATAGTGGCCCCGAAGGACGGCGTCGATGAAGCTTCTGCCGGCGGCAGGGACCGGGAACGGCGTCGCCGTGGCCTTACGGGGCGTACGCATACTGCACCACCCAGTCCACCTCGATGTGGCCGGAGACCGACGGCGCCGGCGTTCCGGCGTCGGCCCCGTCCTTAGTCTCGGCCTGCAGCGTCCACCTCATGCCGGTGTTGGGAACGCCGTCCGGCAATGTTGTTTCCCCCACGAGTTCACCGTCCCAAAACCACTTGACCTTGCCTGGAGTCCATTCCGTCGTCGCCACGTGCCACCCGGTTCCGTCCGTGGCGGAGGTGTTCCGGGTAGTCGGGTCGAAGCGGTCCGGACCTTTCAGCGGGGAATCCTTGATGGCGGATACCCCGTAAAACGGGCCGTTGAGTTCCCCCTCCGGCCAGTCGATCTCCCCGTCCAGCCAGTTATCGCTAGTGGGCCACAGCAGGAAGGCGATCTTGTACCCGGGCATCGTGTCGGCCCGGAACCGGATGGAATAGCGGCCATAGCGCTGCCCGTCGTAGCCGAAAGGCACCACGCTGGCCACCCTGGGCTTCCCCCCGGAGCTGTGGAGGAAGAAGTCCAGCTTTCCGTCCTTGACCGACAGGACCTTGTCGGGGGTGTAGACCCCCTGGCCCGATGTGTCGGGCAGGTCGTGGTATCCCCGCATGTCCGGCCCGTACACGTCCCCGACCGCGCCCATCGGCGCCGCCCGAGTGAAGTCCTGCGTCCCCGTCTGTTTCCAGCCGGGGAGGTCCCCTACCGGCATCGCCGTGGCCGGAGGCGACGGTTTGAGCATCATGGCAATGGTCATGGTGATCCCTGCGGCGAGCAGGACGACGATCACCCTGACCAGCACCACGACGCTCCTCGTCACGCTAGCCGGTCTTGGCGAGTTCGTAGATCCGGACGGCGCCGTTCTCGAACACCCGCTGGACGTTGGAGGATCCGGCCAGTTGCCGCTCCAGGGTGGGGAGCGTGCCGGGATCGAACAGGTTGTCCTTGGCCGCCTGCGCGATCTGCGAGTCGGAGAAGACCACGAAGATCCGGTCCGGCTTGAAGTTGCGGTCCGCGTAGCGGGCCACGTCCACCGAGGTCAGGCCGTGGCCGGAGGACTGGATGAACTTGGTCAGCGATGCCGTCCGTCCCGCATCCAGGTAGCTGGGATAGTTCGGGCCCACCAGCAGCGGGAAGAAGGCGTTCGTTTCCATCACCGCATCCTTGGGGTTGACCGTCGAGTCCAGCCACTGGGCCGCGGCGACGTCTTCCTTGGGGACGCGGAACTTGGCCTCGTTCTGGAAGTAGGTGACGGTGAACAGGAGTGCCATGGCGGTCAGCGCAGCGGTGGCACCGATGGCCGCCTTGCGGGTCCGCAGCGGCCCGGCCCAAAAGAGCCAGGCGGCGCCGACGGCCAGCCAGGGAAGGGCGAACAGGTAGACCCGGAACTTCGCCTCGCCGCCGTAGGACTGGATCAGCAGCCAGAACAGCGGCGCGACGGCCAGCCAGGCCACTATGATCGTCTGCCGGACGTTGCCGCGCAGCAGGTTGCGAACGAACCCGCCCACGCCCAGCACGCCGATGAGGATTGACAAGGCCTCCGGCGCCCGGCCCAGCAGGCCGGTGGGCCCGCCGTCCGGCGGTTCGTAGCTGGCGTTCTTCAGGAAGTCGAAGCCGAAGAGTCCGTACTTGCCGGCCACGAAGTCGAGGTTGGGCAGCAGGTACAGGACGGCAAGCACCGCCAGGACCGGGCCCGCCCACCGCGGCCGGAAGTAGCCGAAGACGAAGAGCGGCAACAGCGCCAGGCTCGCCAGGTAGGGAGTGAGCTGGTGGCTGGCCACCGATACCGCCTGGAGGACCAGCAGGACAATCACCGCCGGCAGCACCAGGGTCTGGGCAAAGGGCCGGGGCTGCGCCTCATCCTGTGCCGTAGCCGCCCGTTCGGCCCGGCGGCGGCTCAGCTTCTCCTCCCAGGCGACGGCGAACCGGGCCGGGGTGCCGCGCAGGAAGGTCAGGGCGATCAGGCACATCGTCAGGTACAGCGTGTAGGAGAACGCCTGCGGGGAGTAGTAGTTCTGGTTGACCCAGTTGGTCAGGGCAAACACCAGAGCCGCCGTCCACTGGATCCTGCGGTTGCTGGACAGGGCCCGGACAATCGCCAGAACCAGCGCCACACCCAGCACCGCGAAGCTGAACTCTGCCAGCGAGGCGTAGCCGATGGCGTCCGGGTAACCCACCGCGTCACCCAGGAAGGCGCTGGCGGAGAAGAACCCGGGCCAGCGGTTGTAGATATCGATCGAGGCGTCCACCTGGCCGGAGGCCCCGATGTAGTCGGTAACCGCGATGTGCTTGTACGTCCACGGGAGCCGGGGAACGCTGACCACCATAGCCGCCGATGCGTAGAGCATGGCCACGAGGCCGGTAAAGGAGACCGCGAGGAAGGGGGTGGATGCCATTTCCCGGGCCGCAACCGCCCAGATGCAAAGCCCGGCTACGGCGGCGACGGCCACGAACCAGATCGGCGGGAACGTCGTGAGCAGGCCGGCGTCGCCCTTCAGCCCGTCGCCGGTAACGGACAGCGCCACGCCCCAGAGGACCATGGCCGCAGCCAGCACGGCCCACGGGATGTGGCTGGCGGGGCTGCTGTTCCGCAGGCCCTCCAGGCTGAGGAGCCGCCGCAATTGCAGCGGCTCCCGGTCCGTGGCCGGGGCGGGCAGGACGATCACCAGGACGGAGGAAGCGATCAGCACCGCGGCCGCGACGGGCCGCGGCTGCCACAGGTGGGTCCACACCATCGCCAGCGACAGGACGGTGTAGACGGCGGCGCTGAGTACCAGGGTGCCGATGGCCCGCGCGAGCGGATCAACGCCGGTGAGCCGCCGTACCACCACCCACCCCGGAAGGATCAGGCAGCCGAGCAGCGTCACCGGGGCCAGCGCGGGTCCTCCCAGCCCGAGCAGGATCAGTGCTGCCAGGACGACTCCGGCAATGGCCAGGCCGACATCCAGGGGGCGCTCCGTACGGAGCCTGTTCACCGACGAGAGGGGCGCCCTGGGCGCCGGCTTCTCGTTTTCCATAATGAGACTCATGAACTTGACTTCCTCGCTTGTTGAAAAAGTGGCGAGGGGAAAACGGTGTTCCATGGTGACGCCGAATTCCCCTCAAAACTGTGCGTCGTGTGCTGCGTTGCGGCTGCCTACGCGGCTCGTCGGCGCCGGCAGGAGCGGCGCTGCAGCAGGTAGTTGAACGGGCCGCGGGCCACCGAGACGAGCTCGGTGCGCAGCGCCTTTGCCATCACCGGGTTCCTCGGGACGTCGTCGGCCGTCTCGCCGTCGGCATGCGCGCGGGTGTTGCGCAGGAAGTAGACGGCGCCGCGGGGAGCCCGGACCAGCGCCATCCGCGCGGTCCGGGGGTTGAGCATGATCTTGGTCAGCCATGCTCCCAGGCCGTTGCCGTAGCCCCGGGCCTGGACGATCAGGTCGTCGAGTTCGGCGCGGTGCCGATGCCAGACGACGGCGGAGGGCTGGACCACCAGCGACCGCCCGGACAGGATGACCCGGGTGAACATGTCCAGGTCCTCGCCCCCGCCGGTCCGAGTGCCTACCCCCAGGGCAGGATCGAAGGCGCCGAGCGACAGGGCCGTCCGGCGGTCGAGGGCGAAGTTCGCTCCCGTCCCATAGGCCCCCACGCAGAACGGGAAGACCGGCATGTCCGCCGGCGGGTCGGCCAGGGAGTAGACCTTGGGCGCCACGGCCTTGGACCAGCTCACCCGCCCCTCGAAGTATCCCTGCGCCAGCGAGCGCAGCTCGCCCGCCGGGACCAGCCCGGTGACACAGGCGACGTCGGGGGCCTGCTCGAAGCCGGCGGCGATCCCCCTCAGCCACCCCGGGTCCACCACGACGTCGTCGTCGGTGTAGGCGACGATGTCGCCGCGCGCGTGACGGAGTCCGGCGTTGCGTGCGTTGGAAAGTCCGGGGCGCCGCTCGGAGATGAGGACCAGCCGCGCGTCGGAGAACTCGGTCCGGACCAGGTCACGGGTGGCGCTGGTCCGGGCGGCGTTGTCCACGACGATGACGTCGAAGTCCGGGTAATCGAGGCGGAGGATGGCGTGCAGTGCCTTCCGGAGCAGCTCCGGCCGCTCCCGCGTGCAGACGACGACGCTGATCGGCGGCGTCGTGGTGGAAACCGACGCCGGGACCCTCGGGAGGGCGGCGGCTGCCTCCTCGAGCCGGGTCCGGGAGAGCGTTCCGTCGGCCGTTTCCAGGTCGACGAAGCCGCGGACGGCGGCACCTTCCCTGACCAGCAGACGCGCCCGCCGGTAACCGTGCGCGTCCTGCAGCCGCAGTTCGCTGCACCCGCCCAGGGATCCCAGGTCCACGGCTCCGACCCAGCGGGCACCGGCCCAGTCGGGGGCCGCTTCGGCCCCCATGGCCGGGGCCAGCTCGAGGACCGGGCCGGCCGGTTCTGGCCGGCGCGGCGCGGCGACGTCGATCACGTGGCTTCCCGCCAGGGCTGCTGGGCCGCAGGAGCGGCGGCAGCCAGGGGGGAGCCCTCACGGGTGCCAAGCCTGCGGCCGCTGACGTAGCCGGCGGCGGTCACGCCCAGCACCGCCACATAGGCGCCGGCTCGTTGCAGGCCCTGCGGGTCCTTGCCGCGACCCCAGTCCGACATGGCACCGACAAACGCCCGGGGCAGGACGCTGCGGACATACCGCCGTTCCGGCCCCAGGGCCCGCTTGTGGCCCACGACCTTGCTGACCTGGGCCTTGGAGAGGCCCTCGGACCAGGCGCGCTCGAGCATGTACCGGAACGTGCCCCGCTGGACCGGGACGTGGTGCCGGACCACGGCAGCGGGTTCGTAGACGACCCGCGAACCGGGGGATCCGATGGCCGCACGGATGCAGATCTCGGTTTCCTCGCAGCCCAGCGGTTTGGTTGCCTGCCGGCCAAGGCTGACATTGAAGCCGCCCACGTGCTGGAGGATCTCGCGGCGGAAGGACATGTTGGCACCCACGACGTTGCGGACCTCGGAGGCCACTGTGGGCAGGCCGCGGTGGCTGCAGCCGACGATCCAGTCCAGCTCGGGACCGAAGTGGCCGGGCCGGCCGCCTTCCCAGACGGGTTCGACGCGGCCGCCGACGGCCAGCACATCCGAGTCGTCGTATAGGGCCGTGAGGCGCTCCAGCCACGTCGGCTCGGCCTCGGCGTCGTCGTCCAGGAAGGCGACGATGTCGGAAGTCACGAGCGCGGCGCCGGTGTTCCGGGCCCCGGAGAGTCCCTTCGGACCGGTGCTCTCGACGAGGGTCACGTCCTGGACAGTCGCCACGAGCCGCTTGTACAGGTCCACGTTGTGGTCAACCACCACGATCACCTGTTCGGGCCGGAGGGTCTGGGCGTGGACGGAATCGATCACGCGCATCAGCAGGTCCCAGCGCTGCTCGGTATAGGAGCAGATCACCACCGAAACCGACGGACGGAAGTTGGCGTTGAGCATCTCAAGCCCCTTCCGCCACCGTGAGCACGCTGCGCGGGTCCGTGGGAGTGCGGGCGAAGCGGACGTCCGGGTAGGTGTACTTCACCCGGCGCAGCGCCTCGGGCCGGGCCCCGGCGGAGGGAGCCTCCCAGCTGGTGCATTCCTTGGCCAGGGTGCGCAGCACGCGCCAGCCGTCGCGGAAGGTCTGCAGGTTCGAAACCCCGGAGATGCGGTCCAGCTCGAAGCTGGGCACCTCCGCGATCCGCAGGCCGGCGCGGGCCGCCCGGACGATCAGCTCGGTCTCGATTTCGAAGCCGTCCGATTCGAGCTGCAGTACCTCCAGGCATTCGCGCCGCAGGGCGATGTAGCCGTAGCAGAGGTCCGAGTAGTTGCTGCGGAGGACCGTGTTGGCGAGGCCGGTGAGCACCCGGTTGCCGGTGTTGCGCAGCCAGGTCAGGTCCTCCGAGCCTCCGCCGGTGACGTACCGGGAGCCCTTGACGAAGTCGTAGTCGTGCTGGAGGGGCGAGACGAACCACCCGATCTCCTGCGGATCCATGCTGCCGTCGGCGTCGAGCATCACGATGATGTCTCCGGAGGCGGCGGCGAAGCCGGCCCGGACCGCGATGCCCTTGCCCTTGCGCGGTTCCTTGACCACGACGACGTCAACCCGCAGGGCGCGGGCGACGTCGACGGTGTGGTCCCGCGAGCGTCCGTCGACGATCACCACCTCATCCACGTACGACGGCATGCGCCGCAGCACCCAGGGCAGATTCATTTCCTCATTGAGGGTTGGAATTACCACGCTGACAGTTGCCCGGAGCGCAGAACTATCGGTTGTTGAGACAGATCTTGGGGCCAAATTTTGAACTGACAAAAGCCTCACCACTTCATGAATTTAGACGCCCGGGAATTACCCCCAGCGATTGAGAACCTATCGGACAAATTCGGAGAGAATTTCACAAACCTGTACCGACCCATATCCCAGCTTTGCCACTGGGCTGTGGCCATATCCGAAGCCTAAAGTTCACCTAAAGTTGTGTCACGAGTGGCTGTTACTTGGGCCCGTGTACCCATATCCGCAGTAGTAAAGGACCCCTACTTGGGTCCCCGGACCCGGCTACTCGGACCGCAGGGCAGGTTCCGCGATGGACTACTCAGCCGCCGGGAGCCCGCCGCCAGGCTGCGGTAAACAGCGGAATACCGGGCAAGAAGCCGCCCTGTCGTCCCATTTCCGCGGAGCCCTTCCCGCCCGGGCAGCAACTCCATCGGCAGCCGGCCGGCACCCGCGGTCCGGGCGGACCACTCCCTTCCAGGACCGCCGGCCTGCGTACGCCGCACCGGATGCCGCGCCCGGCATTCCTGGTTGAAGCGCTCAATTACCGCTTTCACGAGAGACAACGCTTGGTCGCCGGAATTAGTTTACAAAGAATTAGCAAAAGGATCTATCCAGCCGGCGGCCCGGTGGCTACCATGGCCTCATTCAACACCGGACAATTGCGCCCGCATGAGGGCCCGCGTCCAAAACCCTCCCGCGCCAATGATTGTCGCGGCATGAAAGAAAATGGTCCCGATGATGAAACGAATATCGCACTGGCTTAGCCGGTCCCTGGTGGTGGCCCTGGCCGTCGCCGGCGGCATGTTGGGGGTCGCCGGAAGCGCATCGGCTGCGGACAGCTACGGAACTCCCAGCATCAGCTTTAGCGGCGTCAGCAACCCTCCCACCTCGGACAAGCCCCAGAGCAAGCTGTGGTGGAATGACGGCTCCTGGTGGGCAGACATGTGGACCTCCGGCAGCGGCTGGCACATCTTCCGGCTGGACGTCCCCACCAACAAGTGGGTAGACACGGGGCTGCTCAACGACAGCCGGGCGAACACCCTGGCTGACGTGCTGTGGGACGGCGGCAAGCTCTACATCGCCTCGCACGTGGTGACCGTCTCCACGGACTCCACGCCGAAGCCCTCCCTCTCCGGGCAGCCGGCCAAGCTCTACCGCTACAGCTACTCTGGCGGTACGTACACCCTGGACGCCGGATTCCCCACCACCATCACCAACCAGAGCAGTGAGTCGATGACGATCGATAAGGACACCACCGGCGCCATCTGGGCGACCTGGACGCAGGTGACCGGCGACTCGACCAACGGCTACAAGAGCACGGTCTACGTCAACAATTCGGCGCCCGGCGGGACCAGCTGGAACACCCCGTTTGTCATCCCGGTTGCCAATCCCACAGCCGCGGCGGACGACATCTCCGCGATCGTGGCGTTCGGCAGTAACAAGATCGGCGTGATGTGGAGTGACCAGCTCACGGACAGCGTGCACTGGGCCATCCGCACCGACGGCACCAATCCGACCGCTACATCGTCATGGCGTTTCCAGGACGCCATCAAGGGCAAGGGCCAGGCGGACGACCACCTGAACATCAAGACCCTCCAGGCGGACACGAGCGGCCGCGTGTTCGCGGCCGTCAAGACCAGCCTGAACGACACCTCCACGGACAAGACCCTGCCCCAGTTGCTGCTGCTGGTCTTCAAGCCGGCCACCGGGTCCTTCAGCCAGTCCACCATCGCCTCCGTCGGCGACTGTGTGTCCCGGCCGCAGATCCTTCTGGATACGCAGAACAACGTGGTGCACGCCTTCCACACCGCACCGGGCAGCACCGTGACCGGCTGCGCGTACTCGGGCGTCGCCGGCACCATCTACGAGAAGACGGCTCCGATGGATAACCCGGTCTTCGGTTCGGGCCGCGGCACCCCGGTGATTCAGGACGGCGCATCATTCAACATGAACGACGTCACCACCACGAAGCAGAGCGTGAACAGCACCAGCGGCATGGCGATCATGGCCAGCAACATGGTCACCAAAACCTACTGGTTCGCCTACCGCGGCCTGGGAAGCACCCCGCCGCCGGCCCCGAAACCGGTGGCATCCTTCACGGCGACGCCGACGTCGGGCACCGCACCGCTGAACGTTGCCTTCACCGACACCTCCTCCGGCTCCCCGACCTCGTGGGCGTGGGACTTCGGTGACGGAACTTCGGCGACCACCCAGAATCCCTCCCACACCTACGCAGCGGGAACGTTCACGGCCAAGCTGACCGCCACCAACAGCGCCGGGTCCTCGACCTCCAGCGCCGTGATCACGGTCGGCTCCGCTCCACCGCCACCGCCCCCGCCGCCGACGTCGTCGGGCATCACGGTGGGCGCCTCGTCCACGGCGGTCGCCACCACGGCCAGTTCCACTGTCAGCCTGGCCAAGCCCTCCGGGGTGGCAGCCGGTGACGTCCTGGTCGCCGCCATCACCGCAGACCTCGGCCCGTCCGTGACCGCACCCGCGGGCTGGACGCCGATCGTCAACGGGCTGGGCATCAACAGCTCCGCCAGCAGCGGGGCCAAGGTCTTCAGCTACTACCACGTGGTGGGATCCGCGGACCCGGCCAGCTACAGCTGGACACTGAGCACAGCCGTCAAATGGGGGGCCGGGGTGACCGCCTACCGCGGCGTCAACACCACGACGCCGCTGGACAGCTCGGTCGCAACCGCGGTCAACACCACGTACTCGGCCACCAGCATCACAGCCCCGAGCATTACCACCGCCAGCAACGGGGCCATGCTGATCGGCGGGATCGGCTTTGACAGCTCCAGCCCCGGCGCCACCCCGCCGGGCGGCTGGACCGAACGCTGGGAATCCAGCGGCGGTCAGATCGGTGAACTCGCCGATGCGCCGCAGGCCACCGCCGGGGCCTCCGGCACCGCCACCTGGACGTTCGGCACGGCCAAGGCCGTGGGCGTCTGGCGCACCGCGCTGAAGCCGGCCTAGCCGCGGCAGCAGCACCAAGCAATCCACACAGGGCGATGCCCCGGCCGGATCCGGCCGGGGCATCGCCGTGTGTGGCGACGGCCGCGGTGTCAGAGCGCGGACCAGCCGCCGTCGGAGGCGAGCACCGCGCCGTTGATGTTGGTGCCGTCGTCGCTGAGCAGGAAAGTGATGGAGGCCGCCAGCTGCGCCGCCGAGGCGGGCGTCGGAATATTCGCGCCCATCAGCGGTCCCAGCCGCTCGACCGCCAGTTGCGAGCCCCATTCGGCGACGATATTGGTGATGGTCGCGCCGGGGGCAACCGTGTTGAAGCGCAGCCCCTTAGGCCCGTACATCACGGCCGAGTTCTTGGTCAGCCCGATGACGGCGTGCTTTGAGGCGGTGTACGCGGCGCCGGCGGCGGAGCCGCGCAGGCCCGCTTCGGAGGAGACGTTGACGACCGAGCCTGTCCCCGCCTCCAGCATCAGCGGCAGGACCGCCCGGGTCAGCCGCATCAGTCCGGTGACGTTGATGCGGAACACGCGGTCCCAGACCGCGTCGTCCACCTCGTGGATCGGGGCAAAATTGTCCATGATGCCGGCGACGTTCGCGAGGGCGTCGACGCGGCCGCCAGCGGCCTCGACGACGGCGGCGACGGTCTCCGCGGCGGAGATGTCCCCCGCGACGGGGACGATCTCCAGCTCCCCGTGCCCGGCCACCAGTTCATCGAGGCGCTCCGCGCTCACGTCCGCGGCGACCACCCGGCCGCCCTCCTTCGCGACCCGGAGGGCCGTGGCCAGCCCGATGCCCGAACCCGCCCCGGTGACGATGACGGTCCTGCCCGCGAACCGGCCGGGGGTGATGTTTTCCTGCCATGCAGCTTCGTTGCCCATGATGTCCTTCCAGACGCAGCAGTCCTTGACAGCGCCAGCTTAGGGCAGCGGACAGCCGGGGAACATGGGTCACGGTTTGACGGAAGTGCCGGATGTTGTTCACAGTGATTCTGTGCTCTTGAACGTCGAACCAAGCGCTCCGGGCACGTCCGCCCCCGGCGCCCTCCCGCGGGGCCGGCAGGCAGCCGCCCTGGCCGCCTTCCTGGCCGTCTCCTTTGTGGTGTCGTTTGTGGGGTCCCTGCCCATCCGGGCCAACGCCGACGGCTGGTACGCCACCGCCCTGACGGCCCCGTGGACGCCGTCTGCGCTGGTCTTCGGTTCCGTCTGGCTGTTGCTCTACGCGGGCATGGCGGTCGCCGCCTGGCTGGTCTGGCGCCAGCGGCTGCTGCCGCGCCGGCCGGCCTTCCTGGCCTACGGCGGCCTGCTGGTGCTGAACCTGGCGTGGCCCCTGATGTTTTTCGGCATGTATCCGCTGCTGGGGACCGCAGCACTGTGGCTGGCCCTGGGGCTGATCGCGGCGCACGCTGCCCTGGCCGCCGCCACGGTATTCCGCTTCGGCCCGATCAGCACCGCGGCCGGACTCCTGATGCTCCCGTACCTGTCCTGGCTGGTCTTCTCGGCCAGCCTGAACCTGTACGCCGCCCTCAACAACTGAGGGCGGCGGCCCGGTTCAGGCGGACCGGTTCAGGGCGCGCCGCTCAGGCGCGCGCAGGTTCGACAAGGAGCGCGTCGACCTGGCCGAGTGCGCCCTTCATGCCTTCCTCCATGCCCATGGCGACGATCTTTTCCATCTGTTCCGGGGTTTCGAAGGTTGAGACCACGCTCATGCGGGTGCGGCCGCCAAGGTCTTCCAGGGTGACGACGCCGTGGATGGTGCCCATCTCCGCGACCGGCTCGCCGTCGTCGTCGGCGAAACCGTCATCGAACACCAGGCGGTGTGGGGCCTCCAGGGAGACGAAGCGCCACCACCCGCGGGCCTTCTCCCCCGCGGGTCCGGTCATGTAATAGGTAGCCTCCCCGCCGGGGACGAAGTCATGCTTTTCGAAGGTCGCCGGCCAGGTGGGCGGACCCCACCAGCGCTCGAGCTGCCGCGGATCCTCCCAGATCTGCCAGACGCGCTCGACTCCGGCGTCGAACTCCGCGATCACGGTGAGGCTGAGCGCCCCGGGATCCTGGGCTGAACTAATGACGGTCATTGTGTCCCCTTCCCTGCGATTGATGGTGCTGGTTAGTCCACGGTGGAGTCACTCCCCGGCGCGGGCGGCGTGCCTTCCGCGAGGAGGTCCGCGATCCGGTCCGAGCGTTGCCTCCAGATGTTTTCGTAGTCGTCCAGAAGGCGCCGGACCCGTTGCAGTCCGTCGTGGTTGGCCCGCACGATCTGCTCCCGTCCGTGTTTCTGCTTGGTCACCAGGGTGGCGCGCTCCAGGACGGCAACGTGCTTTTGGACGGCGGCGAAGCTCATCGCGTAACGCTCGGCGAGGCCGGAAACCGAAGACTCCGACGCCGTCACCCGCCGCACGATGTCCCGCCGGGTGGCGTCGGCAAGGGCCTGGAACACCCGGTCCGCCGCCTCTTCACTCAACTGATCTGCAACCATTTGGTTGTAGAATAGGCCGCTTCCCGATGACCGTCAAGGGTTTCTGTCAACCCGGAGGCGGCCCGATCCGAAGAATTGTCACGGCACTGCGTTAGATTGACTGCACAATCACTCACATACAGGGGGACGTATGGATTTTGCAGAGAAGCTATCGGCGCTCGCGGCAAAGGTGCGGCAGCAAAGAGAAGCCATCCAGACCGAGGAAGCCACGAAGAATGCCTTCGTGATGCCGTTCATTTCAACCATTCTTGGCTACGACGTCTTCAACCCGCTGGAGGTCGTGCCGGAGTTCATCGCCGACGTCGGACTCAAGAAGGGCGAGAAGATCGACTACGCGATCGTCAAAGACGGCGAAGTCCAAATGCTGATCGAGTGCAAGAAATCGACGGAGCCTGTAAAGATCGAGCACGCCTCGCAACTCTTCCGCTACTTCGCGGTGACAAACGCACGCATCGCCATCCTGACGAACGGCGAGGTCTACCAGTTCTTCACGGACCTGGACGCGCCCAACCGAATGGACGCCAAGCCCTTCCTGGTGCTGGACCTCAATGACATCGACGAGACACTCATCCCGGAGCTCAGGAAGCTATCCAAGGACGTCTTTGACCTCGACAGCATTATCAATGCCGCTGGCGAACTCAAGTACATCGGCGAAATTAAGCGGACCCTGGCCGCTCAGTTCAGGGAGCCGGAGGACGAGTGGGTGAAGTTCCTGACGGGCCGTGTCTACAGCGGCGCCTACACCCAAAAAGTGAGGGAACAATTCACGGCTCTTGTTACTAAGGCCGCCAAGCAGTACCTGAACGACCAGGTCAACGATCGTCTGAAGAAGGCGCTCGGAACTCCTAACTTCCCGCAGACCGAGGATCCGGCGGCAGCAGCGACTGTCACCAGCGCCCCCGTTGCTGTGGCCGACCTTGAGGCCGCCGACGGTATCGAGACGACGCTGGAGGAAATCGAGGGCTACCAGATTGTGCGTGCGATCGTCTGCAGCGAGGTAAAGCCGGCCCGCGTCTCGCAGCGTGATGCGAAGTCGTACTTTGCGGTGCTTCTCGACGACAACAACCGCAAGCCGATTGCCCGGCTGCACTTTAACCGCTCGCAGAAGTACCTCGGCCTCTTCGGGAGCGATAAGGAGGAGACCCGCGTCCCGATAAACTCACTGGAGGAGATTTACGAACACACGGAGGCGTTGCGCGCGAGCGTCCGCAACTATCTCTGACGCCCGCGGGCATTAGCCCAGGAAAGTCCGGTGGACGTCGCTGCCGTAGCGGCGAACGATGTCCCGCCGGGCGGCCTGGAACGCTTCAAGGTCGCCGCCGTGGCCGTGCTGGGCCGCCCGGCGCCGGGCTAGTTCGTCCGCGATGACGTCCAGGAACAGTTCGGCCAGCAGCAGCCTGGCCGAGTCGCGGAACCGGCCTCGACCGTCGACGTAGAGCCGCACGGTGGGGGCCGCGGTGTTGATAATGACCTTGCGCTCCGCGGCGCTGTACACCGCCCGGTCCGCGCCGTCGGGCAGGCTGCGGAACTCGTAGCCGGTGAACAGGTCCATGCCGTGGTCCCGGTTGGGCCGTGGCCTGGCCCGGGAGTCGCCCGGCGCAGCCACGGCCCCGGCGTGCGCCGGCTGGTCACCGGCGTGCCGGGACGCCTGCTCGGCGATGACGATCTCGCAAGTGGCCCAGTGATCCCCGGCCCTCGCGGTGAGGGTGCCCCGATCCCCCGCCCGGTCCCCGGTGACCGTCCAGACCAGCCGTCCCGGTTCATCGCTTCCCAGAGTGTCCGGCCCCTCGAGATGGATGGACGGTGGCAGCTCGGGGTCGACGGCAAGACCCGTGGCAGGGACGTCCGCACCGGGCGGCAGCAGCGCGGGGTCGAGCAGCAGTCCCACGTGAAACGCATGCCCCGGCGGGCGGTAGTAGAACGGCGTCGTGAACCGCAGTGCCGGGCCCGCGCCGGGTGCGTCGGCGTCCCGGGTGGCTTGGGCGAAGACGCCGGCGGCGGCCTGTCCGGTGCCGGGCGTCAAGGAAGGAACCTCGGGCTCCGTCTGCAGGCCGAGGTCGACGACGGCGGCGCGGTTCATGTGCCGCAGCAGCTCCTCGATCATCTCCGCGGTCCGGCCCGAGGTGGTGGCCCGCTCCAAATGTGAGAGTTTCTCCCGCTCAGCCAGTACGGCGGGGGCCAGCGCCGCGCTGACGGCCCGCGAGAAGGCCTCCACGAAGGGATCCCGGGCGTTGAGGCCTTCCCGCTCGTCGCTGATGACCGCGCGGCCGTGGCCCAGCATGTCGGTCAGGGCATCGCAGCGGACCTCCCCGAAGAGGTACTCCGTGCCCACTTGGTTCTCGAAGTCGAACAGCTGGCAGTCCAGGACGGCCTGGCCGGAGAGCACCACCAGCCCGTTGGTCCTCTCGTCGCCGCGGCTGATGAGCTCGGTCCCGGAGGCCCGCTTCACGGTCAGGGTGAACGGGTAGTCCCGGCCCTCGAAGGGCACCGTCCCGGCCAGCCCGGGCCCGATGAGGACCTCGGCCGCGGGCTCGGTGATCAGGACGGATTCGGGGCTGTCCGCGCCGGAGCCGGGGTGGCCCGCGGACAACTCCACCGTGCGCCGGCCCAGCACCGCCCGCAGGTAAAAGTTGTTGGCCAGGGACTGACGCAGGGTGTGGTGCTGGCTGATCACCACACGGGGGTTCTCGACGACGATCGTCACCCGGGTACCGTGCCCCGCCGTCGGCCCGTCCGTCATCAGCCCCAGCCGCGCATAGTCCGCGGGGAGGGCCGGGCGGCTCCCGCCGCCGTCGTACAGGTACCCGCCGTTGCCGCCGCGGAAGATGTCGATCCGGGTGAAGCGCCCGTCCTGGACGGTTTCCAGCCAGCCGTGGCCCAGCCCGAAGACTGCCTGTTTCAGGCCCCGGCCGAAGTAGCCGCGGCCATTGCCCTCGCCGCGGGCCAGCGGGCTGTGCGCCCCGCCGTAGCTGAGGATGCTGCGGGCCTGCCCGAAGCTCATGCCCTCCGCCTGGTCGGCGACCGTGAGCACGGCGCCGGTAAGGTGCCGTTCGTAGCTGACCCGGATCCGGCCCGGGACCGCTGCGCCGGCGCGCTCCATCCGGGCGTAGCTTTCGTCGCTGTTGGTGATGAGTTCCACCAGCGCCTTCTCCTCCGACGCGAAGCGCCGCGAATCGATCCCGATCACGCGCTGGTCAACCTGTATTTCGGCGACGCCCATGGCACTCCCTCGCTTGGCGCCCCGCCGCAGGCGGCGGATCACAGCGCGGCGGGTCACGTCCTGGCCGGGCCCCTAGTCCGGGTCGACGGCCGTTACGGGGAGGCTACCAGTTCAGCGGTTCGCGGCGTCAGAGTATCCCGGGGCCGGGTTTCCGGCGGCCAGGCCGCCGGTTTCCGGGCCTTCGGAGTCCTCGAGGAACCCGCGCAGCCAGGCCAGCGCCTCGGCCCGGGAGGTGAAGAACTCGTGCGGGTAGTCGGTGTCCCGGCTGGTGGCCGCGGCGATCACCCGGTCCACCGCGCTGGAGCCCAGCACCGCGATGGCCAGGACGTCGGAGGACTTCGCGAACTCGTACCGGGCCGCCGCGCTGATTTCGACGTCGGTCATCACCGAGAGCATCGGCATGCGGCCGCTCCCGGTGATCGCGGCGGTCGCCTTGAGGGCGTCCCGCGCGTCGGCGATGTCTACGAACGAGCCCGGCGCCCAGGAGGACTCGATGATGCCGTCGGTGACCGTCAGCGAGTTCTTCCCGTTCGCAGCGAGGATCGTTTCGGCCGTCATCCGGCCCATTGTAGGCGCGGCGCGCAGTGGCAGCGTGTCAACACCCCGGTCAGCGGACGCCGGCACGCCTGCGGCGGTCCTTCTTGCCGCGCAGGTCCCGGTTAAGCCGGCGGTCGCCGTGGTACAGGATGGACTCCCAGTCGATCTCCTCGGGAGCCTTCGGCACGATCGCCGGAGCCTCGGCGCGGGGGGCCTTGGGCCTGACGTAAAGCCAGTTCAGCACGCCCAGGAAGATATCCACGATGGAGTTCCGGACCCCGATGTAGGCCACGATCGCATAGGTGGCCATGACCGCGTTGAACGCCGCGAACACCGCGTTGGCCCAGTTCTGCAGGGAGACGTCCCGCCAGACGGTGAAGAGTGAGAACGCCACGATCGCGTACGGGGCCAGGACGTAGATCGCGGGGGCGGCGGTCCGGTCCTTGACCTTGGGCGTGCGGGCGAACGGGATCTTGTCCCCGGTCAGCGCCTGCTGCAGCGACTTGATGACGCCGGCCAGGTTGACCGGCATGAGCACCAGGTTGAACCCGTAGATCCGGAAGATGTCGCTGAAACGGTGGCCGGAATCGCGGAGGTCGCTGCCCATCGCCAGGAAGTAGGGCAGGGCTGCGAGGAACACCAGCGGGCTGAGCAGCCGGCTGTCGTAGGGGTAGGCCAGTAGGAAGAGCAGGCCGAAGCTGGCCCAGGTGATGGAGGCCATGTAGTTCACCCGCAGCATGACCTCGCGGCCGCGCACGTTCCGGTCGGTGCCGCGGCGGCGCCGGATGGTGTCCCAGAGCTTGGGCAGGATCAGCAGGCCGCCGTTGGCCCAGCGCCGGCGCTGCACCACCAGGGACCCGAAGTCCGGCGGGGTGGCGCTGTAGCTGAGGCGTTCGGGGTAGTTGACCAGGTCCCAGCCCTCGCGGCCGAGGTCCACGCTGGATTCGGTGTCCTCGATGACGGTCCGGTCTTGGATATAGGTCCGCACCTCGAAGCCGCCCTCGGAGGAGATCTCCACGATGTCCTCAAGCGCCACCTTGCGGATCACGGCGTTGGCGCCCACCCAGAAGGTCGCGCCGTAGCGGGTCATGCCCTGGTGCTGGATGTGCTGGAGGTCGGTCGAGGCGCCGGCGACGCGCTCGATACGGGTCGGGGCGCCGCGGAAGGAGGAGTACGGGGTCTGGGTGACGGCGACCCGTTCGTTGCCCGGGGATTCCAGGAACGCGACCAGGCGCAGGCAGTAGTCGCGCAGCAGCAGCGAGTCGGCGTCGAGGGTCAGGACGTAGGTGCTGTCGGCCACGACCAGGTCGCCGGGCGCCGGCTCTGTGGCCTGCCGCAAGACGGTCCCGTCCGCGGTCTGTTCCTGCCGCCAGCGGTGGCCCATCAGGCTCAGGTAGGAGTTCAGGTTCATCGCCTTGTTCGCCTCGTGCGAGAGGCTGACGTACTTCTTGCGCTCGAACGAGGCGACGCGGGCGTTGAAGATCCAGGTCAGGCGGGCGTAGAGCTCGCGCATCCGCGGACGCTCGGGGACGGCGCTCTGGGCCTGGGCGGCGTGCAGGGCGGTCAGGACCAGCCGGAGTTCGCGGGCCAGGCCCATGAGGACCAGGTCCACGAAGAACTCATCGACGTGGTCCTCGACGCGTTCGGCCTCTGCCATGCCTTCGAGCCAGCCGGCGGCGTATTCGTATTCGTCGATGAGCGCGCGCAGGCCGGCGTCGCCGTGCTCCCCGCCCGCTTCGAAGGCCGCCAGTGCCGCGTTCAGCCGGGTGGCGGGTTCCTTCAGCGTCCGGGTGATGTTGGCGGCCAGGTCGCGGGTGGCCTGCAACCGTTCCTGGTCCGCCGGGTCGGTCGGGAAGGGCGGGTCATCGAGCAGCAGCACCACGGAAAGGTCGGGGAATTCCTGCAGCGCGGCGGACCACAGTGTGGCCCGGACCACCTGCGGCTCCTCGGCGTAGGAGGGGACCAGGACGGTGACGGAGGAGTGGTAGTCGGCGAAATGGCGGTCCAGTTCGCCGCGGGGGATCCTGCGGTGGTCGCGGAAGCGGTTAAGCGCGCCCTGGCGGGCCAGCAGGTACATCAGCGCCGAAAAAGTCAGGAATGTTACGACGACGACGTAGGAGACGGATTCGGCACGGAACCGGAACCCGGCGGTGGGGTCGTTGATGAGCTGCCGCAGCACGGTGGTCACCACATAGGCGAGCCAGGCCAGGACGGTGACGACGATGCCGACCCGGCCAAGGATGATTTTCCGGCGCGACGGCTCGGGGTGGACGATGGCCAGGGGCTCTGACCGCCGTTCCGCACCCCATTGGCGTTTCCGGGTTTTCGACGCCGCGTCATCGGCGTCCAGGTCTTCGGGCCGAGGCGCGGCCAGGACGTCAGTCATACTTCCCCATCTGCATATGTGTACCCCCAGCGGACACACGTCAGGCCGCGCTGTCCGCCATTGCACACCGCGATCTGCCCTTATACTAAGCGCACGACCCCGAATTATCAGTCCCCCGGCCGAAGATCGTTACCGGCGGGAGACCCTTGATTTGGCGGCGTATCCGCATTAGGGGGTTGCCGGACAGCTCTCCGACAAGCATTGGGGTAATTCTGTGTCTAACCGCTTTCCCGGACGCCGCCTTTCCAAGCTGCGGCTGGGGATCCTGATCCTGGTCGTGGCGGTCCTCGCCGGCGGCTCCTACCTGGGCCTGCGTTCCTTCCAGGACGCCAACGCCGCCTCTTCCATCCCGTCCGTGTTCTCGGGCTACGTGGATGTGACGGCCACGCCGCGGTTCGCGTTCGAGACCCCCACCACGCCCGAGGCGAAGGGCACCGTGCTGTCCTTCATCGTCGCGGACAAGCAGAACCCCTGCGTCCCGTCCTGGGGCGCCGCCTACGGCCTGGCCCAGGCCGAGTCGGACCTTGACCTGGACCGCCGCATCGCCCGGCTGCGCCAGGCCGGCGGCTCAGTGTCCGTGTCCTTCGGCGGCCTGACCAACAGCGAACTGGCGCTCGCCTGCACGGACCAGGACCGGCTCACCGGCGCCTACCGCGACGTCGTCGAACGCTACGACCTCGCCTCGATCGACCTCGACGTCGAGGGGGCCGCGCTCAGTGACACCGCCTCGCTGGACCGCCGCGGCAAGGCCGTCGCCGCCCTCCAGCAGCAGCGCTCGGGCGCCGGCAAGAACCTCGACGTCTGGCTTACCCTCCCGGCGGACCCCAACGGCCTGACCGAGGCCGGGCGCGACGCCGTGGCCCGCACCCTCCGCGCCGGCGTAACGCTGACGGGCGTGAACATCATGACGATGGACTTCGGCGGCAGCAAGCAGCCGGGACAGTCCATGTACCAGGCCTCCGCGTCCGCCGCCGACGCCGCCCACAAGCAGCTCCAGGCCCTGTACCGCGACAACGGCGAGGACCTCGGCACGGACACCACCTGGCGCCGGCTGGGACTGACGCCGATGATCGGCCAGAACGACATTGCCGGCGAAATCTTCACCCTGGACGACGCGGCCGCACTCAACGCCTACGCCAAGTCCAAGGGCGTGGGCCGGGTGTCCATGTGGTCCCTGAACCGCGACCGCACCTGCGGCAGCAACTACCCCGACGTCACCAAGGTCTCGGACAGCTGCAGCGGCATCAACCAGGGCAGCTCCTCCTTCTCGACGGTCCTCGGCGCCGACGTCATCCCGACCCGCAGCGCCGACGCACCCGCACCGGCGGCCTCCGCGACCCCCACTGCCACCGATGACCCCTCCACCAGCCCGTACCCGGTGTGGAACCAGACGTCCCGCTACGTCAGCGGCGACCGGATCGTCTGGCATGGCAACGTCTACGAGGCCAAGTGGTGGACCCAGGGCGACAGCCCTGACAACCCCGTGGAACAGGGCGCAGCCGTGCCGTGGAAGCTGATCGGCCCGGTTCTGCCCGGCGACCGCCCCAGCCCCCGCGCCACGGTCCCGGCCGGCACCTACCCGGACTGGTCTCCGACCACCGTGTACCAGCGCGGCACCCGGATTCTCTTCGACGGGTACGCCTTCGAGGCCAAGTGGTGGAGCCAAGGCGACAGCCCGCAGGCCATGCTCGAGGGCGCCCCGGACTCCCCTTGGCTCAAGCTCACGGCAGCCCAGCTGCAGTCGCCGTCGGCAACGGCGTCGGCGACTGCCTCCCCCACCGCGTCCGGGAAGTAGCGGCCGCGGCTTCCCCTTCCGTCCGACCCGATCCATCCAACCGAAGGAGCACCCGTGTCACTGCGCAAAGGAATGTCCGTGGAGTGGAACTCGCCCCAGGGAAAGACCCACGGCAAGATCGTGGAAAAGAAGACCAGCGACTTCGAGTTGGACGGCAATACGCACCGGGCCAGCGAAGACGAGCCGCAGTACGTAGTGGAGTCGGCCAAGACCGGCGCCCGCGCAGCCCACAAGGCCTCGGCCCTGACCGAAAAGAAGTAACCGCCGGGCCGCCCCGCCCGGGCATGTGACCATTCTCACCTGCAATATTCGACTTCTGGCTTGAGGGCCCTTCCGGCCGCTGTGCATCATGGAAATCCATACTGGTGGACGCAACGGGGCCACACCGGTGGGCTTTCCAGCCGCCCTGGTCCCGGGTTTTTCCGGTGTGGACTGACGGCGGCTCCGCACCGGTGCGGCAGCCGGAGATCCGGATCAAGAATGGAAGCCTGAACAATGACGTTTGAAACTGCCACCACCGTGACCCACAAATTCTGGGACCGTGCCACGATGCACCACGAGCTGGACGCCCTGGTCCACGAACACTCGGTCCGGCACAACACCGCCAAGTCCAATGTCGCCGTCCACGCCAGCGGCCCCAACACCTTTACGCTCAGCGTGCAGCACGGCGCGGGCAACCTTGAGGCGGCGTCCGCCTAGGATCCGGCTAACCGGCCGCTGACCGCATGGCCGTCTTGGCCCGGTACATATCCTGGTCAGCGCCGGCAAGCAATGAGGCGGCAAGATCGTGGACCCGGTCCGCTCCGGCGGCCGGGTCCACTGCCGTTTCCGCCTGGCCCACCGCGATCGACAACGGCAGCGTGGCGCCTTCGACTGCCAATGGGGCCGCCAGGCAGCCCCGGACCCGTACCGCCACGGCGTCGAGCTCTGCCGCGGTCACCAGGTCCGGAACCAGGATGACGAACTCGTCCCCGCTGTACCGGGTCACCATGTCGGAACCGCGGACCGCACCGGACAGCATCCGGGCCACGTGCTCCAGCACCCGGTCCCCCGCGGCGTGGCCCAGGGAGTCATTGACGAGCTTGAAGTCGTTGACGTCGCAGAACAACAGCCCCACGCGCCCGCCGTCGTCCCCGGCCCTCGCCAGGGCCGCAATCAGGCTCTCCTGCAGGTGCCGGCGGTTCGGCAGCCCCGTGAGCGGGTCGTGGAGCGCCCGGTGGTGCGCCTCCCGCAACAGGGCAGCCCGCTCCGCGGCGGCGTCCTCCAGCTGCCGATGGGCGGCGGCCAGCTCGCATTCGTAACGCCGCCGTTCCGGTGCGGCGTAGAAAATCGCCAGGTCCCGCATCGCTCCCCCGATTTCGGTCCGCGTCACCGTGAGCAAGACTGGCCGCCGCTCCCCATCCGGCCCCAGCAGCGAGACCGCCAGCTCGGACAGCTGGCCTTCCCGGTCCAGGACCGGGCCGGCGTGGGTCCGGAACATCAGCCGGTCCCCGGCGGGGAAAAGGTCAAGCAGCCGCGTCCCCGCCAGGGCGCCCGGCAACGCCCCGGCCCAGCGGGTGAGGGTGGCGTTCGCGGCCTCGATCACGCCGTCGGTCCCGGCGACGGCGTATCCGGCCGGCGCGGCGTGGAAGAGTTCGCCGTAGTCCAGCGGCGCGGGCCCGGTCACGACGCTGCCAGGAAGTCGAGCATGGCGGCCGCGGTCTCCTCGGGCGCACTGGACTGCGGGAAGTGGCCGGTGGCGGCGAGGCGGACCAGCGTGCCGTGGGCCAGGTTCTCCTGAAGGTAGGCGCCTACCGAATCGGGGGTGACGACGTCGTCCGTCGCCTGCAGCACCAGGGTCGGAACCAGAACCCCGGAAAGCAGGTGGCGGGTGTCGGAGAGGAAGGCCACCCGGGCGAAGTCCCGGGCCACGCGCGGCCCGATGCGGCCGAAGCTGCCCTGGACCTCACGGTCCAGCTCGGGGGCGTCGGGGACGTTCATATAGACCGGCGCCATGGACTCTGCCCACACCAGATAGTTCGAATCCAGGGACCGGAAAAGATCGTCAAGGTCGCCGCGGCTGAACCCGCCCTCGTAGCCCTGGTCCGGGTGGTCCAGGTAGCAGGGCGAGGCGGTCAACAGGATCAGGCGCCCGAAGCGGTCCGCGCCGTCGCGTGCCGCGGCGCTGACCGCCATCATGGACCCCACGCTGTGTCCCACCAGCGTCGCGTCCCGCAGCTCGAGCCGGGCACAGACCTCCAGCAGGTCGTCCACGTAGGCCTCCAGCGAGGCGTAGCGGCCGGAATCGTAGGACGCCTTGTCCGAGCCGCCCGAGCCGACGTGGTCCAGCAGCACCACGCGGTACCGGTCCTTGAAGGCGGGAAGGATCCGGCGCCAGATCGATTGATCCGTTCCGAAGCCGTGCGCGAAGACCAGCGCCGGGCCGTCCTCAGGACCCAGGGTCCGGACGTTGTTGCGGACCAGCACATCGGTTACCACGTGATCATCCCGCCTTCTCACCGACCCTCGTCGGTCTCGTTGCTGCCCCTGCCGGCCGGCCTGGAAACGGCGGATGAGTCGTACCATCCTAGCCCCGGCCTGCCCCCGGCCTCGGAGCCGGGCTGGACAAGACAATAATACTAGTTAGACTAGCTACGTTGTCTCCTAGCTAATAGATCGGTGATCCCATGACGGCAGTCCTCGAACCCCAGCAGGCGGCCCCCGCCGCCTCATCAGTGCCCGTCGACGCCGCCCCGCAGCACTGCGGTGGGGCCATGGTGAAACGGAAAGCGTCGCTGGATTCCCTGCTCTGGGGCTTCCAGCTGCCGGGCTCCGCGGAGTGGATCTGCCCCTGCGGCTTCCGGCAGGACGCGGCCGCCGCCGGAGAACCGCTGCACGCCGTCCGCACCGCCGCGGCCCGGGTCGAGAGCCTGCAATGGGAGCTGGACGCTGCGAAGGACGAACTGCTGTCCGCCCTGCGCGCCGCGGCCGCTAACGGTTCGACCAGCACCGAGCTCATCGAGGCTGCCGGACTGCCCGACGACGAGTTCGCCCGGCTCCTGCTGTGACCTTCGCCCAAGTTCTCGGCGACCAACACCGTGCGGCCCGCCCCCTGCACCGTCGGACGCCCGGCCAAGCTCCGGCCACACACACGCCGCTCCCCGCCAAGCCCGGGACCTGCCCGGCGGCTACCCCCGGCATCGTCAGCCGGCCGGCGGGCACCCCCGCCGCCACGGGCACCGGCGCCGGCGAACGCCTCCTGGACGGCCGCTACCGCCTCGGGGACCTGTTGGGCCGCGGTTCCGAGGCGGACGTCTACCGGGCCACCGACCTGGCAGCGCGGGGTTCCGCCCCCGAGCTGGCAGTCAAAATCTTCCGCGCCGGGACCGTAGACGCCGCCTCGCCGTTTATCCGCGAAAGGGACCTCCACGGCCCCCTGCGGCACCGCGCGATCGTTCGGGTGCTGGGCCACGGCCGGGCGGCCGACGACGCCGCAACGGAGGCCGGCCGCGGCTACGTCGTCACCGAGCTGGTTGACGGCCCCGACCTGCGCTCCCACCTGCACGGCAACACCCTCAGCGCCCGGCAGGTGACCGTATGGTCGGCCGACATTGCCGGGGCACTGGCCCACCTTCACCGCCGCGGCATCGTGCACAACGACGTGAAGCCGGCCAACATCATCCTGGCCGGCCTCACATCCGGGGACACCGGCACAGGAGGCCGGGCCATGCTGACAGACTTCGGCATCGCCACGAGCGCCCGGCACCGGGCCAACAGCGCCACGTCCGGCACGCCCCACTACCTCAGCCCCGAGGCGGTCCACGGCACCGGGACCAGCAGCGCCAGCGACATCTATGCCCTGGGCCTGGTGATCTTCGAATGCCTCACCGGCATCAAGGCTTTCCCTGGTCCGGCGCTGGAATCGATGGTGGCCCGGACGCTGCGGCTGCCGCGGCTCCCGTCGACGGTCGGGCGACGCTGGTCCGTGCTGCTGCATGCGATGACCGATCCGGAACCCTCCCGCCGGCCCACAGCCGCGGCCGTCGCTCGCGCCCTGAAGCGCATCGACCGGTAATGCCGGCCGGGCGCTCATCCGGCGATGTGGACGACGGCAACCTCCACCGCACAGCGGCGGGGTTCCAGGTGTGCGCGGACCGCGGCTGCCGCTGCGCGTGCGACGTCGGGGGCGCGGTGTCCGGTGGCCACGCCGATGCGGGCCTTGACCGTGACGACGTCGCCGGAGGCGTCCACAGCCACCGGGTTGGGAGCCTCGCCGGTGACCGCGGCGTGGGCGGCGCCGGCAATGTTCTGCCACACCGGGTGGGCCGGGTAGAGCGTCTGGACGCCGTCGACCTGTTCGAGGGCCCGGTGCAATTCGCGTGCCACGGCACTGTCCGGCACGCCGTTGACAGCAGTGTCCGGTGCGACGGCCGGGGCGTGGTCCGAAGCGCTGGCGCTCGGGCGCAGGGGCTCGGTCATGGCTTCTCCTCCGGTGTGGTCTGGGTCCGGTCCGCCGATGGGGGCGGGGCCAGGATGTCGGTAATGGTGACGTCGATCGACGTGATGTTCAATTCGGTTTGCTGTGACAGCGTTTCCGCCAGCTGGCTGCGGAGCTCGGCCGCCCGTTGTTCCAACGGGTGGCCGTACACCACGGCCAGGTCCACGGAGACGGTCACCGGCGCCCCCGGGGTTCCTACGTCCCCGTGCAGCCGGCATTTTCCCGCCGCGGTCCCGGGCAACGCATCCGCCACGGAACGGATCACCGCTGAAATGGCGCCTTCCGTCTCGGACAGGATGTCGTCTGCATGGCCGCCGCGGACGGGAATGCTCCGCCCGGGCCTGAGTTCCAGCCGCAGGTTGTCCAGGATGGACTGCATCCAGTCGTCGGTCCCGGATCCCGCCGCCGCGATGTCGGCGTCGCGCAGGTCGGTGCCGAGCGCCGAGATGCTGCCCAGCGCCGCAAGTCCCGCCTGGCATTCCGGGCACTGATTGAGGTGTCCGGGGTCGGCGAACTCGCCGGTGTCCAGATACGTGCTGAGTTCGGCCAGGGTATGTCCGCAGTCGAGGGTGTCGTTGGGTGTACTCATCGCCATTCCTCCATTTCGCGCGCCAGGGTGACCCGCGCCCGTGCCAGCCTGCCGCGGACGCTCGCGGTGCTGATGTTCAGGGTCTGCGCGATGTCCTCGTAGCTTTGGTCGTTGAATTCCTTGAGCACCCAGCAGCGGCGCTGTTCCTCCGGCAGTGCGGCCAGCGCCCGCTTGAGTGCTTCGATCCGCGAGCCGCTGACAGCCGAAGATTCCGGGTCCGGGCTGGCGGGCCGGCCGGCCATGCCCGCGTCGAGGGCCTCCTCGACCGAGTCGACGTCGGTATGGAAGCGGCGGCGGCGCAGGTGGTCGATGCTGCGGCTGCCGGTGATGCGGAGCAGCCAGCCCCTGACCGCCGCGGGTTCCCGCAAAGTGTCGATCTGGCGCCAGGCCTGCATCAGCGCCTCCTGCACGACGTCATCGGCGTCGGCGAGGGAGCCGGTCAGGCGGCGTGCGGCGGCCCGCATCACGGGCCCGTGACGCCGGGCGAGGGTTTCGAAGGCCGCGGTGTCGCCGTCGGCGGCGCGGCCGGCAAGCAGCGCATCCGGGACGGCGTCCAGGTGGTGCGGCGCCGGGGGTGAACCAGTCACGTGTCTGTCGCTTTCATCGCGGGCCGTAGAGAGCGGGCCATAAAAGTGGGCCGGGCACCGGCCCGGGTACCCGTAGGGGGCGGCCCGGGCCGGGTGCGGCCGGTGGAACTAGTTCTTGCTGAAGCCTTCTTTGATCTTGCGCGCGGCTTCCCGGAGGTTGCCACCGACGTCGGCCGCGGCGTCCTTGATCTTCTCGCCGGCGTCCTGCAGCTGGGCTTTGGCCTGGTCCTGCTGGCCCTCGCGTTCCAGCTGTTCGTTGCCGGTCAGCTTGCCGGCACCCTCCTTGGCGGCGCCGAGGTGGTTGGTCACGGCGTTGTTGGCCTTGTCATCGATCCCCATGATCGTGTTCCTTTCCTATCGGTCGTGCTCGTGTGAGGGGTGGTGCTCTGTTCCGGTACCGGTCAGCGGGCGCGGTCTGCGCCGGCCACCCGGGACCGTACTCCGGTGGTGATTCGTACCAGGACCGGGACCGGATGCCCGATCAGCGCGTCGATGCCGCGGACCAGTTCCTCGGCGGTGTCCGCGAGTTCCCGCGGTGAGGCGCCCTTCCGGGCCTCCAGCCGGAGCCGCAGTCCGGTGCCGCGCCGGTTTTCCCAAGCGGAGACGTTGCTGCCGACCACCAGGCGGTTGCCGTCCAGCGCCTCGCCGACGGCGGTGCCGATGAGACCGGCGTCGATGGTGGTGGCTCCCCGGTCGCCGTCGTCGTCGCTGGCCAGCCGGGGAGTCCGGCCGCCGCCCTGGGAGGCGAGCCAGGCCACGGAAAGCGCGGCTGCGATGAGGAAGACGGCCACCGCGGCCACCGACCACCAGCTCCCGGGCCGTCCCGGCAGGGGCGCCGAGCCCAGTGCGGACCGGGCCTGGTCCGCCAGGAACGTGCCGGTGGCGGTCCAGCCGGCAGCGATGTCCGGGACCAGGCCGGCCGCGGCCGTCACGGCGCCGGCGGCCAGCAGGACCAGCCCGGCCAGCGCCAGCAGGATGCGGTTCAGTGCCCTGTTCGTGTTGCTCACTGTCCCAGCACTCCTTCCTTGAGGATCCGGACCGAGGGCGCGAGCCGGCGGTCCAGGCGGTAGGCGGCGAGTTCGCCGCCCACCGCCGCGTGGATGGCATCCCGGTCCGCGGGCACACCGGAGGTGGGGCGGACCTGGACCGTGACCGACCGGGAGGAAACCGTGGAGGTCACCTGGCCGGGAGTGAGCCCGGCGGCCAGCCGTGCCCGCCGGGAGACGGCGGCGGCTATAACCTCGTCGTCCACCACGACGGCGGTGCGGTCGCTTTCGAGGGCCCGCCGGGAGCGGCGGCCGCCCGCGAGCGCGGTGAGGAGCAGGGCCAGGCCCAGCAGCGCCACGCCCGCGCCGGCCGCGGCCAGCCCGGCCGGGATGGTGGCCTGGGGCAGTCCGGTCAGCCAGCGCCACAGCTGTCCCGGAGCGGCCAGCAGGGCGGGTTCGCCGAGCAGTCCCAGCACGGTCTCCAGCGCCAGCCAGAGGAAGAGGACGGCCAGCAGGATCGCGGTCACGGCCGAGACTGTCGCTCGGGAGGAGTGGGTTTCCCGCCGGAGAATCCGCCGGGTTGCCTGGTTCTGGTTCACGCCACTCTCCTTTCCTGGTGCTCGCGTGGGGTCTTGGCGCCGCTCAGCCGGATGTCCACTCGGCCCAGCTGCATCCCGGTCAGCTGCGGGGCGCGATCAAGGATGGCCTGCCGCGCTGCGCGGGATTGGTCGAAGAGGCTGACCGGCTGGTCCGACCGGGGGCCGAGCAGCGGCGGCACGGCCAGCTGCACGGTCACCGCGGCGGCCAGCTGGCCGGCGTCGTCGTCCATCTGGGCGGAGACGTTGCCCCGGGGAACCCCGAAGGCTTCTGCTGTGACCGCTTCGATGGTGTGCCGCAGGGCCGTCCCGGTGATCCGGGTGTGGCCGGTGCGGGTCATGACGATGAGCGCTTGCCGCGCAGGGCGTCCAGCACTCCGGCCAGGTCCAGCCGCCCCTCGGCGCTGCGGCCGAGGATGGCACCGATGCCCATGAACAGGGCGGTCAGGACCAGTCCCCAGAAGCCGAACGCCAAGGCGACGACCGCCAGGACGGCGCCGGCGGCGACGCCGGCTACCGTCGGGCTCATGCGACCCTCGGCTCGTTGGTGTCGTCGTCATCCTGGTCATCCGAGGGGACGTGAATGTCGGTGATGGTGATGTTGACCTCGGTGACCTCCATGCCGACCAGGTCCTCGACGGCGTTGTACACGGCGTCGCGGGCGTTATCGGCCACCTGCTGGAGCGGGTAGGGGTACTCGACGACGAGGGTCACGTCGACGGCAACCTGGGTCTGGCCGACCTCGACGCTGACACCCTGGGTGAGGTCCTTCTGGCCAACCTTCTCGCGCAGGGTGCCGAGGGCCCGGGCCGCGCCGCCGCCGAGGGCGTGGACGCCCTCGATCTCCTGGATGGCGATGCCGGCGATCTTGGCGACGACGCCGTCGGCCACCGTGGTGTTGCCGCGGCCGTCGTTCTTGGTGTGCTGGTTGGTGGTGGCGACCGCGGTGGACGTGGTCTTGGCCGGAACGTCTGCGGGGGTGTGCGTCTGGTTGGTCATTGCTATCACTCCTGTTCGTTGAGGGAGGCGCACTGATGCGCCGTCACTAGGAAGACGGGGCGGGCACGGGAATCCTCACGGTCGACTTCACGTGAGCTGCATCACAGTCTGGTGCGCAGTCAGGAGCGGGCCGGAACCGGCCCCCGGGCGTTCATCTTGGCTCCACGCCCGGTTCATTACCTGCGGGTAGCTTGGCCGGGTCAGCCGGAGATCCAACCCTGAGAGGCTCGCCATGAGCGCGACTCGTACCCGAGGCATCCTTACCGCCGCCGCAGCCATCGTCCTGGCCGCATCCGCGATCGGCGGCACCGCCGTCGCCCAGGCCGCGGACAACGACCACCGCGGTGGATCGGACCCCGGCTCCCACGCCCAGGACGGCCGTGACAGTGCCCTGAGGGACGCGTTCAACCGCGTGGACCGCGGAACGGCCTGGCAGCAGACCTCCAAGCTGAAGCTCAACTTCCCGACGTACCACACGGAGGGCATCGCGTTCAGCGGGGACCACATCTTCCTCTCGGCCGTCCAGATCACCGAGCCAACCACCAAGTTCGCCACCCCGCAGAACGGCTTCGACCGGACCCCCGGCAAGGGCATCGGGCACCTGTTCGTCATGGACAAGGCCGGGAACCTGCAGAAGGACATCACCCTGGGTGAGGGCGACATGTACCACCCGGGCGGCATCGACTTTGACGGAACCAACGTCTGGGTGCCGGTGGCGCAGTACCGCCCGGACAGCAGCGCGATCATCTACCGGGTGGATGCCAAAACCCTGGACGTGCACAAGCAGTTCGAGGTCAAGGACCACTTCGGCGGCATCGTCATGGACAAGCAGACCGGCCACCTGGTGGGAAACACTTGGGGATCGCGGCGCTTCGCAGAATGGGACCTGCAGGGTAAGCAGCTCGCCACCTGGCAGAACCCGAACTACTTCATCGACTACCAGGACTGCCAGTACGTCCCGTCCTCCAAGATGCTCTGCGGCGGCATCACCAACCTCCCGCAGACGCCCGCCGCCGGCGGGACCGCCGGAACCTACGAACTCGGCGGGATGGCGATGATCGACCTGAAGTCCCACGCCGTGACCCGCGATGTGCCGTTCCAGCAGTGGTCCACCGCCGGCCACGTGGCCACCCGCAACCCGTTCAAAATGACCGCCGACGGCGACCACCTGACCCTGAAGGTGGCTCCGGATAGCGGCGACGAAGGCAACGGCACCGAAATCCTCACCTACGAAGCAACAGTCAAAGCCGCCAACTAGCGGCACCAGCCCCAATGCAGGCCCGAACCGATCGGATAGTCATGATCCCCCCAGCCCCCCGCTCCACCCGACGGCGCATCGCCGCCGCCACCGGTGCCACCGCCCTGGCCGCCACGGCCCTCACGGCAGGCCTGGTCGGCGTCGGCGCCGGCCCCGCCTCCGCCGGCGGCGATGACCACCGCGGCACGGCGACGCCCATCCAGCACGTCGTCGTGATCTTCCAGGAAAACGTTTCCTTCGACCACTACTTCGCCACCTACCCGAAGGCCGCGAACATCCCCGGCGAGACCCAGCAGGGTTCGGGCGCCCCGGCGGCCACCTTCACGGCCGCGAAGAACACGCCCAAGAAGATCGACACGCTGGCCTCCGCCGGGCTGCTGGCGCCGAACAACCCCAACGCCAAGCAGCCCGAGCGGCTCACCCCGCAGCAGGCCGTCACCTGCGACCAGGACCACAACTACGGTGCCGAGCAGAAGGCCTACAACGGCGGGCTGATGGATAAGTTCGTCGAGTACACCAGCCGGGACGCGTGCGGCCCCAACCAGTACGGCCGCGACGGGCTGACCATGGACTACTACGACGGCAACACCGTCACCGGCATCTGGAACTACGCCCAGAACTACGCCATGAGCGACAACCACTACAGCACCGTCTTCGGTCCCTCCACCCCGGGCGCGCTGAACCTGGTCTCCGGCCAGACCCACGGCGCCACCGAGTTCACCGCGGACGGCAGGCCCGTGGTCACGCCCGCCGCCGGCAGCTACACCGTCCGCCAGCCCGACGCCAACGGCGTGGGCACGGTCATCAACGACCCGGACCCGGTCTACGACGACTGCTCCAACAATAGCCACGCCAAGACCAACAACCTGGCGGGCATGACCGGCAAGAACATCGGTGACCTGCTCAGCGCCAAGGGCACCTCCTGGGGCTGGTTCCAGGGCGGCTTCACCCCCAGCACCCCCGCGACGGCCACGGCCCCGGCGTCGTGCCTGACCAGCCACACCAACGCCGCCGGCGCCTCCGTGGTGGACTACTCCCCGCACCACCAGCCGTTCCAGTACTACAAGTCCACGGCCAACCCGCACCACCTGGCCCCGGCCTCGGACGCGGAAATCGGCCACGACGGCCAGGCCAACCACCAGTACGACCTGACCGACTTCGGCAAGGTGGTGAACACGGACAACATGCCGGCCGTTTCCTTCCTGAAGGCGGGCATGTTCCAGGACGGGCACGCCGCCTACTCCGACCCGATCGATGAGCAGAGGTTCATCACCGCCACGGTCAACCAGATCCAGAAGTCCAAGAACTGGGAGAACACCGCCGTGGTTCTGGCCTACGACGATTCGGACGGCTGGTACGACCACGCCGCCGCGAAGGTGAAGAACTCCTCCAACACTGCCGACGACGCCGCGTGGTGCCAGAACGGCGCGGCCGCCGGTGTCCCGATGGCCGGCGGCTACGCCGACCGCTGCGGACCCGGCCCGCGCCAGCCGCTGGTGGTCATCTCCCCGTACGCGAAGAAAAACTTCGTGGACCACACCCAGACGGACCAGGCCTCGATCCTGCGCTTCATCGAGGACAACTGGCACACCGGCCAGGTCGGCGACGCCTCCGCGGACGCCGGGGCGGGTTCCCTGAAGGCGATGTTCAACTTCGAGCACAAGCGTCCCGGCAAGGTGCTGCTGGACGAGCAGACCGGGGCCGTGGCCTCCGTCAGCGGCCCGAAGGATGACGGCCAGGACGGGGACGCGCAGGGAGAGACCTCCAAGGGAGAGAACTCAGGCAAGTAGCCCCTCCGGAGCAGGCCGCCGCCTGCCCCGTCCCTGAGGAATGCGCCGCCCAGCTGATGCCGGGCGGCGCTTTCTTTGCCCCCGGATAGGCTGGCCGCATGACCCCTCCCGCAGATCTGCTGCCGGCGCTGGCCGGTGTCGCCGTGCTGGTGGCGGTGACCCTCGCGGTGCTCACGGCCTACCGCGTCCCCGCCCGGTTCGCGCCGGCGTGGGCGATCCTTCGCGGCGCCCTGCAGCTGGCGGCGATCAGCCTGATCCTCAGCGGCGTCATCACCAACGGCTACCTAGTGGCCCTGGCGCTGCTGGTGATGTTCACTGTGGCCACGTGGACGGCCACCCGCCGGCTGGGCCGGGACCGGCGGATGTTCGGCCGGGTCAGCGCCGCGATGGGTGCCGGGGTGGCCGTCACCCTCGCCGTCGTCTTCGCCACCGGCGCCATCGAGTTCTCGCCGCGCTATGCCCTGGCGATCGGCGGCATCGTCATCGGCAACGCCATGTCCATCACCACCCTGGCCGGCCGGCACTTCCAACAGACTGCCGCGGCCCGGTGGGAGGAGGTGGAGGGGTGGCTGGCCCTGGGCGCCCGGCCGCGCCAGGCCACCACCGAGCTGGCCCGCGAGGCGGTGCACGCGGGGCTGCTCCCCACCACCGACCAGAGCAAGACCACCGGCCTCGTCACCCTGCCCGGCGCCTTCGTGGGCGCCATCTTCGGCGGTATCTCCCCGCTGTCTGCGGGGGTGTTCCAGGTGGTGGTGCTGGCCTCGATCATGGCCGCGGGTGCCATCACGGCCGTGGTGATCGTGCTGTTCCTTGCCCCGCTGCGGGTCAAGCCGGTCCCGGCGGCGTGAGGCGCCAGGACGCTGAACAACAATGCCCCCGCAGCAAGGAAGCCCGCCCCGGCACTCGGCCGGGACGGGCTCCCTCAGCGATGGAATGACGTTACGCCTGCCGGTAGACCTTGCGGGCGACGGTCAGGCTGGCCGCGGCGATGATGGCGATGGCCACCAGGTAGTAGCCGGGCACCAGCAAGGATCCCGTGCTGCCGATCAGCGCGGTGAGGATGAACGGGGCGAAGCCGCCGAAGACGGTCACGCCGATGTTGTAGCCCAGCGAGAGGCCGGTGGAGCGGATCCGGGCCGGGAACATCGAGGACATGATCGCCGGCAGCGGGGCGAAGTAGGCGGTGGCCAGGACCGAGAGCACCAGTTCCACCACGATCATGGTGGGCAGCTCCGGGGCGGCGATGAGCGCCAGGAACGCCGGGATGCCGACGACGATCGTGCCGCCCGCGGCCCAGGTCATCACCCGGGCCGGGCCCACCTTGTCCGAGAGCATGCCGATGAACGGGGAGCCTGCGCTCATCACGATGCCGAAGATCAGGGTGGAGAGGAACGCGACCGCCTTGGGCATGTTCAGGTTCACGATCGCGTAGGTGGGCATGAAGAGGGCGATGTACACGCCCACGGAGCCCAGGGAGACGACGCCGACGATCGCCCAGAGGCGCCCGCCGTTGCCGACGAAGGTTTCCCGCAGCGGCGCCGTCGAGGTCTCCGTGGCGAGGAACTCCGGGGTCTCCTCCATCTTGGAGCGGATGTACCAGCCCACGGGGCCGATCGCGAGGGCGAAGATGAAGGGCAGCCGCCAGCCCCAGGACTCCAGCGACTGGGTGCTGAGGTAGCTGTTCAGGACGAACCCGAAGACGCCGGCCAGCAGGATGCCGCCGCCCTGGGTGGCTACCTGCCAGCTGCCGTAGAACGCCTTCCGGGTGGGGGCGTATTCGATCAGGTAGGCCGTGGCGGTGCCGAATTCGCCGCCGGTGGCGAAGCCCTGCAGCAGCCGTGCCACCAGGACGATGATGCTGGCCGTCACGCCGATCATGGACGCGGTGGGAGCGACGACGATCAGCAGGGTGCCCACGAACATCACCAGGATGGAGACCAGCATGCCTGCCTTCCTGCCGGCCTTGTCCGCGTATCGTCCGATAAGGATGCCGCCAAGGGGCCGCATGATGAAGGAGACACCGAACGAGGCGAAGGTCAGCAACAGGGACGCGGCGTCGCTGGTGGTGGGGAAGAAGAGCTTGGAGATGGTGACGGCGAACGTGCCGTAGACGATCAGGTCGAACCATTCGAGTCCGTTGCCGATCGAGGCGGCGACGACGGCCTTACGGGCGTTGCTGCGTTCGACGGCGTTGAGGGTGCGCGGGGCGGCCTGGCTGTCCGCGTCGGCTGCGCTTCCCGCGGCGGCCGTGCCGGTGGTGGTGGGATGGCTCATGGCTGCGGGGTCCCTTCGGTGGGCTCGGTGGAGGTCAGGTGGTCGGCCAGCGCGCGGAGGAAGTCCTCGCAGGCGGCGATCTGGCTCAATTCGATGTATTCGTTGGCGGTGTGGCCCTGGTCCATGGACCCGGGTCCGCAGACCACGGTGTCGATGCCGGCGCGCTGGAACAGGCCGGCCTCGGTGGCGTAGACAACTGTCTCTTCGACGGCGTTGCCGGTCAGCCGCTGGGCGAGGTCCAGGGCAGCGCGCGGGCCCTCGGGGCTGAGGCCGGGGACGGCGCCCAGCTGTTCCATGACGATGTCCGTGCCGGGTTTCTCGGCCTGGATCTCGGTCCGGAGCCCCTCGAGGGCTTCCCGGATCCGGGCGATGACGCCCTCCGGGTCGACGCCGGGGATGGTCCGGAATTCGAATTCGAAGGCGCAGTGCTCGGCGACGGTGTTGACGGCCGCGCCGCCGCTGACGACGCCGACGTTGGCGGTGGTGTAGGGCACCACGAAGGTCGGGTCGAAGGGGCCGGAGAGCCGGTGCTCGTCGGCGTGGGACCGGATGGCGGCGATCGCCCGGGCGGCGTATTCGATCGCGTTGACGCCGGTGGAGGTCATCGAGGAGTGCGCGGCGATGCCGGAGACGGTGACGCGGAAGAGCTGGCTGCTCTTGTGCGCGGAGACCGGCCGCATGCTGGTGGGCTCCCCCACGAAGCCGAGCCGGGGCCGGATGCCGCGGGCTTCCAGTTCGGCGAGCAGGACGACGGCGCCGTGGCAGCCAACTTCCTCGTCGTAGGTCCAGGCGAAGTGGAGCGGCTCGGCGAGGGGCCGGGACTGGAACTCGGGCAGGAACCCCAGGATGGCGCCGCTGAAAGCCTTCATGTCGGTGGCGCCGCGGCCGTAGAGGCGGCCCTCGCGGATCTCGGCAGCGAAGGGGTCGCTGTGCCAGTCCTGGCCGTCGACGGGGACGACGTCGGTGTGCCCGGCGAGCATGATGCCTCCGGTGACGGTGCCGTCGGCGGCCGGGATGGTGCCGAAGAGGTTGGCCTTGCGGCCGTCGGGGCTGGGGACCACCAGCGGTGTGATGCCGCGGGCGGAGAGTTCGTCCGCCATGAACCGGATGAGCTCGAGGTTGGAGTTGCGGCTGGTGGTGTCGAAGCCGATCAGCGTAGCGGACCAGTCAACGGCGGCGGCGCTGGGCGCAACGGCCCCGGAGGTGGCAGGCAGAGAGGTGGCAGGCGAAGTCGTGGCAGCCGGTGAGGTGGCAGGCGTCATGGGTGGATTCCCCCGGAACGGTGTTGGAGTGTTGCGCCATGGGGGTCCGGTTGCGGTCTCCGGCCCGGCGCGGCGGCGGCCGAACGGCCCCGCTGTCCCCAGTATTTGGCCCCTGGACGACCCCTGTCAACACTTTGAGCCGTATTTATTCATTTTATTGAACGAAACCGGGGGCGTGCCCCCTCAGAACGATGGCGGCGTCATCGCCCCGATCAGCACTGCATCCTGGTCGGTGGGGTTGCGGTACCAGTGCGGCAGGGAGGAGTCGTAGGTCAGCGAATCACCCTCCTCCAGCTCATACCCCACGCCGTTGACGCAAACGTAGAGCCGCCCCTGCACCACGGTCACACACTCTTCGCCGGCATGCTTGAACGGGGCGTCCTTGTTGTCCCAGCCGGCGGCGATCTGGGCGCGCAGCATGCCCAGCTGCCCGTTCATGTGCGGGGTCAGCAGCTCGTAGATCAGGTTGTCTTCGGCCACTTCCAGCCGGCGGCGCTCGTCGCGGCGGACCAGCGCGCCGCCCTGGTCCCCGGTGTCGAAGAAGCGCCCCACCGGCACCTTGAGCGCCTGGGAGAGCTTGATCAGGGTGGTCAGCGAGGGGTTGCCCTGGCCGCGCTCGATCTGGCTCAGTAGGCCCGGGCTCAACCCGGCCGCGGCGGCGAGCCCTCCGATGCTGAAGCCGGCCTCGCGGCGCAGGTGCAGCACCAGGGCGCCGACGGCGGTCATCGCCCGCTCGGCCTGGTCTTCGACCCCGGGAGACTCCAGCGTCAGGCCGGGGTGGCCGCCAAGATTGTCCATGCCTCGATGCTCCGCCATAGTGAAGTTATCGTCAAGATAATGAAGCTCGCCCGGACCGGCGGCGCCGGCGGTAGCGTGGAGGCATGAGCGAGGCTTACCGCTACGACATCGAGATCCTGCACCTGCTGGTCTCCCCCGCCCACGCCTACTTCGGCCGGGCCAGGGAGGGCGCGGCCGACGTCCCGACCCACGACGCCGAAAAGGCGCAGTTCGTTGCGGGCAAGGGGATCGCCGGGGACCGGTTCTTCGGCAAGGCCGCGCACATGGACGCCGCCGCCACCCTGTTCGCCGTCGAGGGCCTGGAAGCGATCGCCGCGGAGCTCGGCACGCCGCCCCTGGACCCGCTGCTGACCCGTCGCAACGTGATTATCCGCGGCGCCGAGCTGGCGCCACTGCTGGGCCACGAGTTCATGCTGGAGTCCGGCGGGGACACGGTCCGACTCAAGGCCGGACGACCCGCCCACCCCTGCGCCTGGATGGATTCGATGCTGGCCCCCGGCGCCCACAAGGCGATGCGCGGGCGTGGTGGCGTGCGGTGCCGGGTGGTGTCCGAAGGCGTGCTGCACCGGGGTCCGGCGGTACTGGTCAGCCCGGTGCCACTGGACCCGTCGCGGGCGGGCGAGGCGTCGGTCCTGCGCCCGTCACGCCTGCCGTAAGGGGCAGCCTGGCCGCTCCACTAGGCTTGGCGCCATGACATTTGAAGCGGTCCTGGAGTCCCTGCGCGGCGTGGCGAAGGGGTCTACCCACTCGCACACCGGACTGTGGGTCTCGGACCAGCTGCGGCAGCGGATCGCCGCTGGCGACCTCACCCCGGGCACCAAGCTCTCCGAGGAGGCCCTCGGCGAGGCCCTCGGCGTCAGCCGCAATACCCTCCGCGAGGCCTTCACCGCCCTGCATGCCGAGCACATCGTGACCCGAATCCCCAACCGCGGGGTGTTTGTGGCCCGGCCCGCCGCCGAGGACATCCGCGAAATCTACCGGGTCCGCCGCTTCGTCGAACCCGCCGCCGTCCTCTGGCACGAGGCCGCGCCGGTGGATGAGCTGCGCGCCGTCGTCGCCGATGCCCAGTATGCCCGCGCCCGCGGCGACATCGCCGGGATGGCGGGCGCCAACCAGGAGTTCCACCGCGCCCTGGTGGCCCGCGCCGGCAGCGAGCGCCTGGACTCACTGATGAAGCAGGTACTGGCCGAGATGCGCCTGGTGTTCCACTCGATGGGCTCGGACCCCGCCTTCCACGAACCCTATGTCGCGGACAACGCCCGGGTCCTGGAGCTGATTGCCGCCGGCCACAACGCCGAGGCGGCGGAGCTGATGCGGGACTACCTCAACCGGGCCGAGGCGCAGCTGCTGGCCGCGATGGCGCACGAGCTGCACTAAGCCTGATTCCCACCGGAAGCGGGGCGGCCGCCGGGGCCCGGACGGCACGGTCCGCCACCCCTCTTGCGCATTGTTCAACAAAACCATAAGCTGTGGATCACAGTGATGGGCATCACTTTGCGGAAGTCACCCCTTTCAGCTCGGCCGGGCCGGCCATGCCCCTAACTACTCTCGTCCGCGGAACACTGCTGCGTCCTGCGGGGATGGATGGATATGCTCGTACTCATCGGGGTCTTGCTGGTCATCGTCGGCTTCGCCGTCCGCCTCAACCCACTCATTGTTGTCACCGTTTCCGGCATCGTTACGGCGTTGTTGGGCGGCCTCTCCCCGCTGGAGATCCTCAACGCGTTCGGCTCCGGCTTTGCCAGCAGCCGGTCCGTGACGATCTTCGTGGTGGTCCTGCCGGTCATCGGCATCATCGAACGTTTCGGGCTGCAGGAGCAGGCCAAGACGCTGATCGCGAAGCTGGCCAGGCTGACCGCCGGCCGCGTGCTCCTGGGATACCTGCTGGTCCGCCAGGCCACCGCCGCCGTCGGCCTCACCGGCATCGGCGGCCACGCCCAGACCGTGCGGCCGCTGGTGTTCCCCATGGCCGAGGGCGCCGCGCTGCGCCGCTACGGCCACGTCCCCGACAAGGTCAGGGAAAAGATCAAGGGCCACTCCGCCGCGGCGGACAACGTGGGCGTCTTCTTCGGTGAAGACATCTTCGTGGCGGTCGGCTCCATCCTGCTGATCACCTCGTTCGTGGACACCACCTACAAGCTGCACCTCGAACCCCTGGAGCTGGCCGTCTGGGCCATCCCCACCGCCATCATCGCCTTCCTCATCCACGGCTTCCGGCTGCTGCGGCTGGACCGCCAGCTGGACAAGGACGTCCGCGCCGCCGTCGAGGAAGAGAAGTCCGCAGTCACCGTAGGAGAGACCGCATGATCAAGGTTGAAGCCGTCTTCTGGCTGATTGGCATTCTGTTCATCGCCTGGGCGTTCCTGATTTCCCGGGACACCAGCCACCCCAAGCGCTGGGGCAGCTCGGCCTTCTGGGGCCTGCTGGGCCTCTGCTTCTTCTACGGCTCCTGGGTGCAGGCGAACACCGCCCCGGCATGGATCCTGGGCGTGGCCGTCCTGGTCCTGGTGGTCCTGGCCAGCACCGGGCCCCTGGGTGACGGCAAGTCCCGCACCACCAGCGAGGCCGAGCGCACCGCCTTCGCCGCCCGCTTCGGCAACAAGCTCTTCATCCCGGCACTGACCCTGCCGGTGGTCACCGTGATCATCGTCCTGCTCGCCCCGGTCCTGAAGATCGGCGGCCAGCCGCTGTTCGACCCGGCCAACACCACGCTCCTGGCCTTGGCCGTCGGCGCCATCGCGGCCGCCGTCGTCGCCGTCGTGCTGCTCAAGCCCAAGAACAAGCTGACCCCCATCTTCGAGGGCCGCCGGATCCTCGAATCCATCGGCTGGGCCGCGCTGCTGCCGCAGATGCTCTCCACCCTGGGCATCCTGTTCACCAAGGCCGGCGTGGGCAAGGCCGTGGGCACCCTGGCCACCGGCGTCCTGCCGGAGGGTTCGCTGATCGCCGCCGTGATCGTCTACTCCGTGGGCATGTTCCTCTTCACGGTGCTGATGGGCAACGCGTTCGCCGCGTTCCCGATCATGACGGCTGCCATCGGCTGGCCGGTGCTGGTCCAGGGCTTCCACGGCACCCCGGCCATCATCTTCGCGATCGGCATGCTGGCCGGCTTCTGCGGCACGCTCTGTACCCCCATGGCGGCCAACTTCAATCTGGTGCCCTCGGCGCTCCTGGAGATGAAGAACAAGTACGGCGTCATCAAGGCGCAGGTCGCCACCGCCGTGCCGCTGCTGGCCGCCAACATCGGCCTGATGTACTTCCTGGCCTTCAACTGATCCCGTCCGCCACCACCCGTTAGGGGCACCATGAGCCACTCCGCCGCACCGTCCGCCGTCACCGTAGTCACCGCCGGAACCGAAGAGATGGACCGGCTGGCCGACACCTACGCGGACATCGTGCTGGAGAACCTGGGCCGGCCGTACCCCTACGCGTCGCACCACGTGGAGACGTCGCTTGAGGACCGCCCAAGCCCCCGCGAGCTCCACCCGGCGTTTTACACCTCGTTCGACTGGCATTCCTGCGTGCACATGACTTGGCTGGGCGTGTCCCTGCTGGAACACGGCGTCAGCCCGGACCGCGACGCGGCGCTGCGCCGGGTGCTGGCAGCCAACCTCACCCCGGAGAACCTCGCCGTGGAGGGCGCCTACCTGCAGGCCAACCCCAGCTGGGAGCGCCCCTACGGCTGGGCCTGGCTGGTGCGGCTCGCCGCCACCGCCATCACGGCGGAGGACGCGCAGGTGCGGGAATGGGGCGCGGCGCTGGAACCGCTGGTGGACATCGTGGCGTCGCTGGTGGCGGACTGGACCGCCAAGGCCGAGTTCCCGGTCCGGCACGGGCTGCACACCAATGCCGCCTTCGGCCTGGGGCTGATGCTGGACGCCTTCCGCGCGCTGGGACGGGACCGGGCCGCCGCCGTGTGCGAGGAGGCGGCGCTGCGCTGGTTCAAGGACGACGCCGGCTGGCCCGGAGAGTGGGAGCTCAGCGGCCAGGACTTCCTCTCCGCCGGGTTGAGCGAGGCGGACCTGATGGCGCGTGTGCTCGACGGCGGGGACTTCGCCGCCTGGTTCACCCGCTTCCTGCCGGACCTGGCGCCCGGGTTCCGGATCCTGGCGCCGTTCACGGTCACCGACGAAACCGACGGCTACCTGGCGCATCTGAACGGCCTGAACCTCAGCCGGGCCGGGCAGCTGATCCGGATCAGCGCCGCCCTCTCCGCGTCCGGGTCCGCATCCGGGTCCTCGACGGAGGAGCTGTGCGGCGTGCTCGACGGCGCCGCGGCACCGCTGCTGGAGGCCGGCCTGGCCGCGGTGAGCACGGACGAATTCATGTCCAGCCATTGGCTGGCCAGCTTTGCCTGGGACGCGCTGGCCTCGGCGCGCTGAGGAGAGCGGCAGGTTTCGTAGACTCTAGGGAGATTCGGCGTGCCGCCTCCCGGCGGCATGCCCGCCACAGGAAGAGCCATCAATGAAGATTGTCGTCCTAGTCAAGGAAGTTCCGGACACCTACGGGGACCGGAAACTAAGCCTCGAGACCGGCCTCGCGGACCGCGCGGCCAACGAGGCGGTGATCGACGAGATCGGCGAGCGCGCCCTGGAGCTGGCGCTGAGCTACGCCGACGCGCACGAGGGAACCGACATCGTCGTCCTCTCCCTCGCCCCCGAATCCGCCACCGCCACCCTCCGCAAGGGCCTGGCGATGGGGGCCGGCAGCGCCGTGCACGTCTGCGACGAGGCCCTCCGCGGCGCGGACCTGGGACTCACCGCCGAGACCCTCGCCGCCGCCATCCGCCGCACCGGCTTCGACCTGGTGGTCACCGGCAACCTCTCCACCGACGGCACCGGCGGCATGATCCCCGCGATGCTCGCCGAACTCCTCGACGTCCCGCACGCCACCGGCCTGAGCTCCGTCTCGATCGGGGACGGCAGCGTATCCGGCACCCGCCCGGTGGACGACGGCGTGCAGCAGGTCTCCGCGCAACTGCCGGCGGTCATCTCCATCACCGAGGCGCTGCCCGGGCCGCGGTTCCCCAACTTCAAGGGCATCATGGCGGCCAAGAAGAAGCCGCTGGAGGTCATCGCCCTCGCGGACCTGGGCGTCACGGCCGACGATCCGGAGGCAGCGCGGTCCATCATGCTCTCCGTCGCGGAACGGCCGCCGCGCGCGGCCGGCGTGAAGATCGTCGACGACGGCGACGCGGGCGAAAAGATCGCCGCATTCCTGATCGAAAACCGCCTGGCGTAGGGAGCAACGACATGACTGATTTTCCCACTGACGCCATCCTGGTGGCGCTCGAAACCACCGCCGCCGGGGAGCTGGAGAAGGCCGCCGCCGGGCTGCTCGGCGCCGCTGCCGCCGTGGGCACCCCCGTGGCGCTGGTCATCCCTGCCCCGCAGGCCGGGAGCACCCCCGGCGATGGTTCTCCGTCCGGTGATCCCGCCGCGGAGGCCGCGGCCCTCGGCGCCGCCCATGTGCTGGTCGCGGAGACTCCGGACCGGGAGGCCCTCGGCGTCCCGGCCGTGGACGCCCTGGCCGCCGCCGTGGAGCTGGTCCGGCCGGACGCCGTGCTGATCTCGCATTCCCTCAACGGCCGCGACCTGGCCGGCCGCTTCGCAGCCCGGACCCGCTCCGCCGTCTGCGTCGACGCCGTGGGGGTCTCCCGCGACGAGGAGGGCGTGGTGGCGCACCATTCCGTGTACGGCGGCGCCTACAACGTCACTGCCACGGCCACCTTCGGGCCGCCCGTCATCACCATCCGGCAGGGCTCCATCGAGGCCCGGGCCGAGGGCCGGACCGCGGCCCCGGAGACCCTCACGGTGACCGCCTCCGGGAAGCCCGCGGCAAGGATCGAGTCCTTCGAGGGCGCCGCGGCAGCCTCAACCCGCCCCGAACTCCGCGGGGCCGCCAAGGTGGTGGCCGGCGGCCGGGGCCTCGCTTCCAAGGAACAGTTCGCCCTGGTGGAGGAGCTCGCCGACACCCTGGGCGCGGCCGTCGGAGCTTCCCGCGCCGCGGTGGACGCCGGCTACGTCGCGCAGTCGCAGCAGGTGGGCCAGACCGGGGTGTCCGTGTCCGCGCAGCTGTACGTGGCGCTCGGTATCTCCGGGGCCATCCAGCACCGGGCGGGCATGCAGACAGCGAAGACGATCGTGGCCGTGAACAAGGACGCCGACGCGCCGATCTTCGAGATCGCCGACTTCGGCGTGGTGGGCGACGTCTTCACGGTGGTCCCCCAGCTGATCAGCGCCCTCGAAGCGCGGAAGAAGTAGCGGTGGCGGCCCCCTCACGACCGCTCCGCCGGGGACTCCCCCGGGTTCCGGGCGGCGAGCCCTGGCCTCCCGCGGGCGAGGCTCCTGAGCGCTTCGCTTCGGCGGCTGTCTCGGCGCCCGCGTCCGCTCCGGAAGTTTCGGCGCCCGCGGCTGCTCCCGTGGCCGAGCCCGTTCCCGCATCGGCAACTGCCCCTGTGTCCGGCGGTGGCCGGCCGCTTCGGCGAGGCCTCCCCCGCGTCCCGGGCGGTGAGCCCTGGCCACCCGCCGGAATGACGCCGCTGTCAGCGGCTGCTAGCGCGCCGGCCGAGGCATCGGCCCCCGCAGCGGTCGCCCCGGCAGCGGCCACATCCGCACCCGTCCCGGCTCCTGCTCCCGCGGCAACGGCACCCGCCGCCGCGGCTCCGGCCCCCGCTCAGGCCGGTACCACTCCCCTGCGCCGTGGCCTCCCGCGGGTTGCCGGTGGCGAGCCGTGGCCCCCGGCAGGCACCGCCCCGGCCCGGTATGCCACTTCAGCGGCACCGGTTTCGGTTCCCGTGGCCCCGGAACCCGTGGTCCCGGAACCCGTGGTCCCGGAACCCGTCGTCGACTCGGCGCCCGAGGCCCAGGCTCCCGCGGCGGCCCCTGTTCAGGCTCCTGCCCCGGCGGCCGCCGAGGCGCCCGCACCGGTCGCTGCCCCGGTTGCACCCGCCAAGGAGAAGCCCGCCGCGCCGAAGCCCGAACCCCGCCGTTACGGGTCGCGGACCCTGGCCGGCTGGATCCGTCGGGTGGTGCTCATCGCCGTGAGCGCCGTCGTCGCCGCCGGCATCCTGATTCTCGCCGCCCGCGGCGTCACCACGCTGCCGGGCGTCCCGGAGTTCCTCCGCCGCTACCCCGGCGCTTACGAGCTGCCGGACACCGCGCAGGCCGGTTTCCCTTGGTGGGCCCAGTGGCAGCACTTCCTGAACTTCTTCCTGATGGTGCTGATCATCCGCTCCGGCTACCAGGTGCGGACCCAGCAGAAGCCTCCCGCCTACTGGACGCCGGCGCGGGGCGGGAAGAAGATCAGCATTACGCTCTGGCTGCACCAGTCGCTGGACATCCTGTGGCTGGCCAACGGGCTGATCTTTGTGGTGCTGCTGTTCGCTTCCGGGCACTGGCTGCGGATCGTACCCACCAGCTGGGAGGTGTTCCCCAACGCGGCGTCGGCCCTGCTGCAGTACCTGACCCTCGACTGGCCGGTGGAGGACGGCTGGGTGAACTACAACAGCCTGCAGCAGCTGATGTACTTCGTGGTGGTATTCATTGCGGCGCCGCTTGCCGTGGTTACCGGCGTGCGGATGAGCGAACTCTGGCCCAAGAACGCCACCACCCTGAACCGGGTCTATCCCGTGGAGGTGGCCCGCGCGCTGCACTTCCCCACCATGCTGTTCTTCGTGCTGTTCATCCTGGTTCACGTATTCCTGGTGTTCGCCACCGGGGCCCTGCGGAACCTGAACCACATGTTCGCCGGCACGGACGAGGTGAACTGGGTGGGCTTCTGGCTCTTCGCGGCGGGCCTGGCCATCACGGCGGGCGCCTGGTTCGCGGCGCGGCCGCTGGTGCTGGCGCCGCTGGCCCGGCTGTCCGGAAAGGTCAGCAGCCGCTAGGGAGCCTCGGGCCGGGTGATGTCCACCGGAAACGTCATGAAGGCCGGCGTCTCGTACGGGTGCACGGCCAGCGCCGCTGCGACGACGGCGTCGCGGCGGTCCCGCGGGTAGAGGGCCTCGATCCTGACCTCGGCGACTTCCTCCGGCGTGCCCACGGCGCCGACGGCGGGCGCGGCCCGGGGCAGCGGGGTGAACCGGCCCGTGCCCGCGGTGCTGAACGAGCAGCGCGAGTAGTTGCCCAACCGACCCGCGCCGGCGTCACCGAGCGCCCGGCGGACCGCATCGGCGTCGGCCGCGGGCACGTAGATCACCAGGCAGTCCATGGCCGCCATGGCCGGTGGTCAGGCTTCCGCGTCGTCGCCGAAGGCGCGGATTTCCTGCGGGCAGCGGCACGCCCTGGCGAATTTGGCGCCCCATTCCACGGCCGCTTCGTGGGAGGGCAGGTCCAGGATCGAGTAGCCGCCCTCCAGATGCGCGGTCTGCGGGTAGGTGCCCTGCCGCGCCTCGCCGCCGCTGTCGACCACCACCGGCGGGACGCTTTCGTCGATGCCGCCGCCAAACACCCACACCCCGGCGGCCTGGGCCTCGCGGACGACGGCGTGCGCGGCGTCGGCGACGGCGGGAAGTTCCTCAAGCGGGACGTCCATGGCGGCGCTCGGAAACGAGATCAGGTACTTGGTCATGGCGCTGACTCCTCTGTCGCGGCGGGGAGGGCTTTATCCTCGTGGATGCACCGGCGGTGCGCAAGGAGCAGCCGCCCCTGTTTTCAGTCGGTCACCCACCCCGCGGTCATCCCCGTGACCAGGCTCCCGTCGAGGTCCTTGAGTTTGGTGCCCACGAAGCCCCGGGCCCAGTCGGATGTCTGCACCCGGAACGGCGTCCCCTCGTCGCGGAGGCTGGCGAGAATCACCTGGGCCACCTCATCGGGGGTCTGAGCATTGGAGCTGCCGAACTGCTGGGTGGTCCGGTTCAGGTAGGCGGTGAGGGCCGGCGCGTAGGGTCCCGCGTCGGCGAGCATGGTCTTCGGGTCGATGCCGGCGTTGGCGACGAACTCGCTGGAGACCGGGCCGGGTTCGATCACGTGGACGCCCACCCCCACCGATGCCGCCAGCGGCTGGAGGCTCTCCAGGAAGCCCTCGACGGCAAACTTGGCCGCGCAGTAGGCCTCGTTGAACGGCTGGCCCACCACGCCGCCCACCGAGCTGATGGTGATGAGCCGGCCGCCGCTGGCCCGCAGGAGGGGCATCGCGGCCCGGGTCAGCGCGACGACGCCGAAGAAGTTGACCTCCATGGCCACGCGGATGTCCTCCACAGTGAGGGTTTCCACGGTCCCGAGGGTGGCGCTTCCGGCATTGTTCACCACCGCGTCAAGCCGGCCGTAGCGCTCCGAGCAGTAGGTGATCTCGCGGTCGATGGCTGCCTGGTCGGTGACGTCCAACTCACGGATGTCCAGCTCCGCCCCCGCCTCCGCGGCCGCCGAGCGCAGGGCGTCCGCCTTCGTCAGGTTGCGCATCGTGGCGACGACGGTCCAGCCGGCCTGCGCGGCGGCGACGGCGGTGGCCAGTCCGATGCCGGAGGAAGTTCCGGTAATCAGGACGGTTTGTGCTGTGGATTCAGGCTGCTGGCTGCTCATGGAGACTTCCTGTCGCTTGGAAACGGCGCCTGCGGGCGGGCGCCCTGCACCGATCATGCCTCCCGCGGTACCCGGAAGCCAACAGAAAGGTAGCCAACAGAAAGGCCGGACAGCCGCTCGGCTGCCCGGCCCCTCGTGGTGCCTCCGGGAACTATCCCCGCACCGGAGCCGCCTCCTGCTCGGCCGTGACGCGGGCCGGTTCCTTCGTGAAGAACAGGAGCGCTGCGGCGGCGATGACGCAGAGCACGGCCATGATCACGAAGCCGCCGGTGTAGCTGCCGGACTCGGAGACGATGAAGCCCATGACGCTCGGGGCGATGATGCCGGAGAGCGCGAAGCACGCATCGGCGAACCCGGCGGCGGTGCCGGGCTGCTTGGGAGCGGCGTCAATAGAGGCAACCCACCAGATACCGCCCGTGATGAAGCCGAAGCCCACGCCCAGGGAGATACAGACCAGGGCGAGCGTCAGGGTCACCGGCATCACCAGGAGCGGAACCAGCGAGGCGCCGGCCAGCAGCAGCGCCACACCGATGATGGTGAAGCGGGAGCGGACCTGCTGGGTGCGCTTGTAGATGCGGTCCACCAGCACGCCGCCGACCAGGGCGCCGACGACGCCGGCAGCCCACGGTGCCACCGAGAACGCACCGACGGCCTTGAGGGAGAGCCCGAATCCTGCCTGGAGGTACTGCGGCAGCCAGTACATGAAGGCCCAGAACATGAAGCCCCAGGCGAAGTAGCCCAGCCCCACGATCCAGAGGTTGCGGTTCCGCAGGATGGGTCCCCACTCCATCTTTTCTTCCCGGCCGGAGGCTTCGCCCTCGGTCTGGCCGCTCTTGATGTAGGCGCGCTCCTCCTCGGAGCAGAAAGCCGCCTCGGCTGGGGAGTTCTTCAGGTACGGAACCGCGATGAGGACCCACAGGACGCCCGCGGCGGCGAGGATCCAGAACATGCCCATCCACCCGGTGAGGCTCACCAGCTGGGTGAGGATGGGACCGCCGATCAGCAGGCTGCCGGAGACGGCCACGCCGCCCACCAGGGCCAGTGCCTTGCCGCGCTCCTGGGCCGGGAGCCACCGGCTGGCGATGCGGGTAGCGGCCGGGAAGCAGGGAGCCTCACCGGCGCCGAGCACGATCCGGACCAGGATCAGGCCGAGGAAGCCGCCGGCGGCCGGGGTCAGCGCCGAGGACACGGCCCACACGATCATGCCCCAGATGAGGATCTTGCGGGAGCCGAACCGGTCCACCAGGGGTCCGGAGAGCAGTGCGAAGACCATGTACCCGACGGAGAAGGCCGAGCTGATAATGCCGTATTCGGCGGCGGAGATACCGAAATGCTCCCGGATCGGCGTCGCAGCGAACGAGATGGCGCTGCGGTCGATGTAGTTGACCAGCACCAGTCCAAGGACAATGCAGAGCGTAAACCAACGCGATTTCATAGGGTTCCTAGGGGTCAGATGACGCCGCGTTCACGGAGATCGCGGAGTTCGGAGGGATCGTGTCCGAGGGCGGTGAGGACCTCGTCGGTGTCGGCACCGAGCGGGCGCCCGGTATGCCGAATGGAGCCGGGGGATTTGGTCATCCGCCACATCACGTTCTGCATGCGGACCGATCCAAGATCTGGGTCGGGGACTCGGGTGATCATCTCCGTGGCCACAATTTGTTCGTCAACGAGCAGCTCGCTGGGACGGTAGACCGGTGCCACGGCCGCGCCGGCGGCCTCGAACTCCTGCACCACCTCGTCCCGGGTGCGCTGTTCGACCCAGCTGCCGACGTAGCCGTCGAGCAGCTCGGCGTGCTGGGCGCGCTGCCTGCCGGTGGCGAACCAGGGCTCGTCGATGACCTCGGGGTGGCCCACCAGGCGCAGCACCCGCTCGGCGATCGCCTGCGCACTGGTCGAGACGGCCACCCAGTGGTCGTCCTTGGTCCGGTACAGGTTGCGCGGAGAGTTGTTCTGGGAGCGGTTGCCGGTGCGGTCCTGGTCCAGTCCCAGCTGGTCCGCGTAGATCACGGCGGGTCCGACGGCGGTCATGATCGGGCTGAGCAGGTCCAGGTCGATCACCTGGCCCTCACCGCCGTTGCGGTCCCGTTCCAGCAGGGCCATGGCGACGGCGGAAGACCCGGCGACGCCGGCGATCGAATCCGCGAGCCCGAACGCGGGCAGGGTGGGCGGCCCGTCGGGTTCGCCGGTGAGGTGCGCGAACCCGCTCATCGACTCGACCAGGGTCCCGAACGCGGGCCGGGACGAGTACGGGCCGCGCTGGCCGAAGCCGCTGACGCGCAGCATCACCAGGCCGGGGTTGTCCTTGGACAGCACGTCATAGCCGAGGCCCCAGCGCTCGAAGGTTCCGGGCCGGAAGTTCTCGACGACGACGTCCGCGGTGGCGGCGAGCTCCCGGAAGATCTCCTGGCCCTCCGGGGTTCCGAGGTGAAGGGTCACGGTCTGCTTGTTGCGGCTGACCATTTTCCACCACAACGGGATCCCGTCCTTATCCAGCCCGTGGCCCCGCATGCCGTCCGGCTTGGTGGGGTGCTCGATCTTGATGACGTTGGCGCCGAAATCACCGAGGATCTGGGCCGCCAGCGGACCCGCCAGGATGGTCGAGGCATCCAGGACCTTCAGGCCGCGGAGCGGTCCGTGGTTGGTCTCGGCGACGGCGCCGAAGGCGTTGGCGCTCACAGGTACGGGCGCTGCAGGTAGCGGCCGACGGGTTCGCCGGTGATGACGCCGTCGGTCAGCACGCGGTGGCCGCGGACGAACGTGTCCGTGACCTTGGCGCCGAGTTCGAAGCCCTCGAACGGCGTGTACTCCTGGGTGGATTCGGAGTCCTCGGCGCGTACGGTCCAGACGGCGTCGGGGTCCACGATCGCGATGTCGGCGTCGGCGCCTTCCACCAGCCGGCCTTTGCCGGGCAGGCCGTAGCGGGACGCCGGGTTCGAGGAGGTCAGCTCGGCAATGCGGCGGAGGGACAGCCCGCGCTTGCGGCCCTCGGTGATCAGGCCGGGCAGCAGGTACTCGGTGCCGCCGAAGCCGGACTTTGCGGCGAAGATGTCGTCGCGGTCGTCACCGAACTTCTGCTCGTCCTTGCAGCACGCGTGGTCGGAGACCACCCAGTCGATGTTGCCAGCGAGCATGTGCTCCCAGAGGGCCTCGACGTCGTCGCGGGGGCGCAGCGGCGGGTTGACCTTGCCGCCCAGGCCGTGGGCGGTGTCGATGTCGGCCAGCAGGTGCCCGATGGTTACCTCGCGGCGGAAGTCCACGTGGGGGAACGCCTCAGCCATCTTCATCGCGGCCTTCAGCGCCTTGGCCGAGCTCAGGTGCAGGAGGTTGATGTTGGGCAGGCCGGTCTCGTCAGCCAGGAAGGAGGCGATGGTCACGGCCAGGCCCTCGGAGTGCTGGGGCCGGGACGCGCTGTAGGCCGCGAGACCGGTGAGGGTGCCTTCCTCCTCCACGAGCTTGGTGTAGGCGCTCATGATCTCGGCGGTCTCGCAGTGCAGGGAGAGGGAGATGTGCGGGGCCAACTCGGGCAGCTTCTCCCGGGCGGCCTGGATGCCGCGCATGACGAATTCGAAGTGCGCCAGGTTGTAGTTCTCGTCTTCGGGGATCATGAGGAATTCGCTCTGCGAGGTGGAGCGTCCGTGCAGGCCGTGGCTGCCGTAGAACATGAAGATCTTGAAGGACGTGACGCCGTGGTCCTCGACCAGCGACGGGATTTCCTCGATGTGCTGCTTGGACATCGGGGCAAGGTGGAAGGCGTAGTCAATGTAGGCCTTGCCCTCGGAGGTGGCCAGCACCTCGGGGTAGAACTCCTTGTAGGGGCCGCCCTTGTTCAGGTAGTACTGACCGGTCCGCATGTAGGTGATCGCGGAGGTCACGCCGCCCTGGGCGCTTGCCCGGGACTCGGAGACGGTGTCCTCGCCCAGCGGGTTGTAGATACCCCAGTGCTGGTGGGCGTCCACAACGCCGGGAAAGACCAGCTTGCCCGCGGCGTCGACGATCTCGGCGCCGTCGGCGGAAAGGTTCGGCCCGATCGCGGTGATCTTGCCGTCGGTGACGAGGATGTCCAAGAATTCGCCGTCGTCGGGGGCGTTCTCCTCGGGCCGCACAACGGTGCCGTTCTTGATGAGGAAGGTACTCACGTGAAACTCCTGATGCTCTGGTGATGGAAAGGTGGGACCGCGCGGAACGCGGTCAGGTGCGTGCGCCCAGGTCTTCGGCGGCCAGCCAGGCCAGGCCGAAGGCGGTGAGCAGGCCGTTGCCGGCCAGGTAACCGGCGGCGCCGTGGCCGGAGATTCCGGTGGCGGCCCCGCCCGAGGCGTAGAGGCCGGGGATGGGCGACTGGTCCACCCGGGTCAGCACGCGGGCGTGGTGATCGACCACCAGGCCGCCCTGGGTGTGGAAGAGTGCGGGAACGATGCGGACGGCGGCGAGGGGGCCGGTCAAGGCGTGACGCTCGTCGCTGCGGCCCTGCCGGTCGGGCTCCTCACCCCGGGCTGCCCTCGCGGCAGCGTCGACGTCGTCGGCGAGCGCGTCCGCGGGAACCTTGAGGCGCTCCGCCAGATCGGCCACGGTCTCGGCCCGCACCAGCGCCCCGCTGTCGGCGACCTGCTGGAAGTCCGTGAAGGCCAGGCATTGTTGTTCGATGTGCTGGTCGATGATGATCCAGCCGGTTTGTCCGGGCTGGGCGGCCAGGATCGCCGCAAACTCCGAGTAGCCGGTCGTCTCGTCCGCGAAGCGCCGTCCTTCGGTGTTCACGATCAGGCCGCCGTGCAGGACGGTGGCCCAGCCCACGAGGGTCTGGCTGGAGGCGGAGAGGGCGGCGTGCCCCTGGTAGGCGTCAAGGTAGGCCGAGTCCGCGCCAAGGCCGGCGCCGATCCGCAGGGCATCCCCGCGGCTGTAGAACCCGCCGTGGTAGTGGACGCCCGCCATTTCCGGGATCCACCGCTCCACCAGTTCCGGCGCGCCGCCGTATCCGTTGGTGGCCAGCAGCACGGCCGGGACGGACAGCCGGTCCGTGGAACCGTCCGGGGTGGAGGCGACGATGCCGGAGACCGCTCCGCCGCTGACCTCGACCTCTTCCAGGGTCATGGGGGTAATGAGTTCGATCCGCTCGTGGCGGCGGGCGCGGTCCACGAGGTGGGCCAAGAGGGTGGATCCGTGCCGGCCGGAGATGGTGTGGCACCGGTCGGCGCTGTGTCCGGGGTAGTGGAAGTCGGTCACCAGTTCAAGGGGCAGCCCGAGTTCGTCGGCCATCCATGTCACCATGGGTGCGCTCGCCGCGGTCAGGGCCTCCGCGAGCCGTCGGTCGGCGCTGCCGCCGGTCTTTCGGTCGATGTCTCCGAGGAAACGGCCGGGGCTGTCGTCGATTCCGGCGGCTTCCTGCCAGCGGGTGCCGGCCGCGGGGATCATGGCGGTGCACATCGAGGTGTTGTTTCCGCGCTGGAACTGGTCATCCGCGTCGATGACGACGACGTCGTGGCCCAGATCCGCGGCACGCAGCGCGGCGATCAAACCACCGCCCGCACCTGCCACGGCCAGATCGAAATCGTACTCGGGCATTCTCACCTCCCTACCTGTTCCGCTTGGCGGAACATATTTGGTCTGTGTCGTGGAACACTTTGCCCGATCACATTCCAGTGCGCAAGGGTTATTTTTCAGAAACTTCCGATAATTCGCGGGTTTCTCTCGGGCGGAAGTCTCGACAAGCGTTCCGTTAGGCGGTACAAATGGTAAAAGTCGTCAATCCGGACTTCGTCAGTCATCCAGGGAGCCAACTATGGAAACCACGTCCAGCGGGACCACCTCCGCGGCCCGTGCGGCCGACGTCCTCGTGGCCTTCGGCCGCCGGAACAGTGCCCTCGGGATCTCCGAGATCGCCCGCTCCACCGGATTGTCCAAGGCTGTGGTGCACCGCATCGTGTCCACGTTCGTCGAACGCGGCCTCCTCACTTATGAGGCAAGCAGCCGCCGGTACCGGCTGGGGCCAGCCGCCGTCACCCTTGGGGCGCGGGCGCTGGACACCTCGCCGCTGCGTCGGGGCGCCCGGGAAGCCCTGGTGGAACTCCAGCGGCAGACCGGCGAAACCGCAACGGTGTCGGCCCGGATCCCGGGCGGCCGGGTCTACCTCGACCAGGTGGAGAGCACCCAGGAAATCAAGATGACCGTGGAGATCGGCCGCTGCTTCGACCTGCACAGCGGCAGTTCCGGCCGCGCCATCCTGGCATTCCTGTCCGAGGACGAGCAGGAGGACATCCTCTCCAGGCCGCTGCCCCGGCAGACCGCGGCGACGGTGACCGACCCCGAGGCGCTGCGCGCTTCCCTCCGGGACGCACGGGCGAGGGGCGTGTGCCATTCCGAGGGTGAACGCCAGGAGGGTGCGGCGTCGCTGGCCGCCCCCGTCTTCTCCGACGACGCACAGGTGGTTGGCTCCATCTCCGTCTGCGGGCCGAGCTACCGGATGTCCGAGGAAAAGCGCTCCCGGTACGAGGAAGCGTTGCTGGAAGCGGCCGCCAAGGTCTCCCGCAACCTTGGTTACAACCCCCAGGCCGCCGGCCGGGAGGCCGCCTCATGATTCCGCGCAGCTGGCTCTACGTCCCGGGCCACCGGGAGGACCGGATCGCCAAGGCGCTGGATTCGGCCGCCGACGCCGTCATCATCGACCTCGAGGACGCAGTGCCGTCCACGGCCAAGGACATGGCCCTGGCGAATGCAGTCGGTGCCCTCGAAACGGCCGGGGCCGGGCGCCAGGTCTGGATCCGGATCAACCCGCTGGACACGCCGTGGTCCGCGCAGGAGCTTGAGACGCTGGGCCGGGCGGAGCGCAAACCGGCGGGCGTCCGAATCGCCAAGGCCGAGGATCCCGCCGCGATCCGCCGGGCCGGCGATGCCCTGGGCTGCCAGCTTCATCTCCTGGTTGAGACGGCGGCCGCACTCCGCGACGCCCCGCTGCTGGCCGGCACCCATCCCCGGGTCACCGGACTGGCCCTCGGCGAGGCCGACCTCGCCGCTGATCTGCGGGTTTCGCCGGAAGGCCTGGAGTGGGCGCGCGGCTGGATTGTCACCGCCAGCCGCTCCCACGGCCTCGCTTCCCCGGTCCAAAGTGTCTACACCAACGTCGCCGACCTTGAGGGCCTGCGCCGCAGCAGCCTGCAGGGCCGGAGGCAGGGATTCTTCGGCCGCACCGTGATCCACCCCCGCCAGATCGACGTCGTCAACACCGCGTTCACTCCCACTCCGGAGGAAGTGGCGCGCGCCGAGGGCGTCGTTGCCCTCGCCCAATCGTCCGCCGAGGCCGGAGAGACGGCCGTTCTCGATTCCGACGGGCGCTTCATTGACCCCGCCGTCGTGGAGAACGCCCGGCTGGTCCTCGACCTCGCCATCCGCGACTAGTCCCCTACGAGGAGTTCCATGCATAACGCGACCACGTCCACCACCGATGCCCTGCTCAGCGCCGTCACGGGCAGCACCCAGGAAGTGGTCGAACTCGGCCACCCGCACTTCACCGGCATGCCCTGCTCCCCCAACCACCCCGGGTTCCGGATGACCCTGATCCGCCGGCACGGTGACATGGTCCGGCCCGACGGAGGGTCCGCCTCCAACGAAATCATCGTCACCGGCGGACACGTGGGAACACACGTCGACGCCCTCTCCCACGTCAGCCACGAGGGCATGCTGCACGGCGGCGTGGACGCGGCGGACGCCCAGCGCGGCGGGAAGTTCTCCCAGCTCGGGGCGGACCAGATCCCGTTCCTGCTTCGCCGCGGCCTGCTCCTGGACATCGCCGCACTGCACGGGGTGGAGGCCCTGGAGGCGGGCCAGGCAATCACCGCGAAGGATTTGCAGGATGCCGCCGACGCCGCCGGGGTCTCGCCCCGCTCCGGCGACGTGGTCCTGATCCGGACCGGCTGGGCGCGGCACTTCGGGGACCCCGCACGGTATCTCGGCCAGACGGACGGCGTCCCGGGTCCCGATGTGGAAGCGGCCCGCTGGCTCGCTTCGGCCGGGATTGTCGCCGCGGGCGCGGACACCACCGCCTTCGAACACATCCCCGCCGGCAAGGGCCACAGCGTGCTGCCGGTGCACCGGATCATGCTGGTGGAGAACGGCATCCACATCATCGAGCACCTGAACCTTGAGGACGCCTCCCGGCACGGGCTGACCGAATTCACCTTCGTCATGGCCCCGCTGCGGATCGTCGGCGGCACCGGCTCCCCGATCCGCCCGGTCGCGGTGGTGACCCGATGAGCCGGCACGATTTCACCGGCACCGTCGTCGGCCGGCTCGCCGCCCTGGCGGACCATACCCGAAAAGACGGCCTTGCCCCGGACCTGCGCAAGGACGTGGCCCGCCGGGTGCTTGACCTGCTGGGCAACTCGCTGGCCGCCCACAGCCAGCCCTCCGCGGCCGCCGTGATCGGCGTCGCCACCGGCTGGGGCGGAAACGAGGATGCCACTGCCATCGGCACCGGCCGCCGTTTCCCCGCGGCGACGGCGGCCCTGGTGAACGGCACCCTGGCCCACTCGATGGACTCGGACGACACGCACCTGCCCTCGGTCCTGCACCCTTCCGCCTCCGTCATCCCGGCGGCCTTGGCGGTGGCGGAAGCCACCGGCGCCAGCGGGGCGGCACTCCTGGACGCGGCCGGCGTCGGCATCGAAATCACGGTACGGCTGGGCATGGGCGGCTATGACGAGGCCCTGGGAAACTCGGAGTTTTTCGAGCGCGGCCAGCATGCCACCTCCATCTGCGGCGCTATTGGATCGGCTGCCGCCGCCGCGATGCTCTACGGGCTCGACGCCGAGGGCATCGCCGACGCGATGGGCATCGCCGCCAGCTTCGGGGCGGGCCTGCTCGAGGCAAACCGGACCGGCGGGAGCGTCAAGCGAACGCACTGCGGCTGGGCGGCGCACTCCGGGATCACGGCCGCCGAACTGGCCCGGCACGGGCTCACCGGGCCGCCTACGGTCATCGAGGGCAGGTTCGGTTTCCTGCACGCCTTCTGCGGGGACCGTGCCGATGCCGCCAAGGTGGTCGAAGGTCTCGGCGAGCAATGGGAACTCCCGGGCATCTTCTTCAAGCCCTACCCGTGCAACCACTTCACCCACGCCGGCATCGACGCCGCCCGCGAGCTCCGCGACCGCGGCGTCCGGCCGGAGGACATCGTCGGCATCGAACTGGGCGTTCCGGCGCCCGTGCTGCGGACCATCGCCGAGCCCGCCGAGTCCAAGGCCAAACCGGAATCGGGCTACCACGCCGCCTTCTCCGGCCCCTTCACCGTCGCCCGGGCCCTCCTGGGCGGCTCCGGCCTGGGCGTCGGGCATCACGACTTCACCGACGCGATGGCGAAGGATCCGGAAACCCTGCGGCTGGCCGGGCTGGTCCGCTGCCACGCCGATGAGCGCAGCAGTGAGATCTACCCGCACCAGTTCCCGGCGGTGTTGCGCGTCAACACCCGGGACGGCGAATGGCATGAGGCGCGGGTGGAGTTCAACCGCGGCGGCCCGAGAAACCCGCTGAGCGATGACGAGCTGGCCGAGAAGTTCCGCCTCAACGTCGGCGGCCGGCGCACTTCGGAAGACACGGGCCAGGTGGCCGCGCTGGCCCTCGGGCTCGGGGATGCCCTGGACGTCGCCGAGCTGATGGCGGCGGTCCGGGACTAGCACCCACCCACGACGGCGGCCCGCACCCCACCCGGCGGTTTCTAGTGGTCGTTGCAACACTGCTGGTGGCTAGGTAGCTAGTAGTAAATCACGCAGACGCTCGGCCGGGGTATCCCAGCCGAGCGTTTTGCGTGGGCGGCCGTTGAGTTCCTGGGCGACG